>JAAUZV010000006.1 GCA_014804425.1 Lachnospiraceae bacterium | reverse complement strand
TATTGCATATCAAGGGAAAGGCAGAGCGCATGATATACAAAGAAACAGAAGTGAAAAAAGAATGCGGCGCAGCCGCATGTGAGAGAACCCACAGCCGTGTGTCCGTGTCACGGACAATATCGTTAAGACAAGTGTAGCAGAGCATGCGCATGGTGGCAATATGCATTTTTCACAAAGAATTAGGAGGGAAAAAACGGAATAAAAGATCAAAAAGTTCGGCATTCTATATAAAAATAGGGAGAATGCTTCGTACAAATAGTGAGATTTGAACCGTTTGCCGTTTTCTTTCCTTTTTATCACGTACAAGAGGAACGGAGAACTATTGAAAAAATGACGAATTCATTGTACGATGTAATAGGTGCAAAGAAAAAACAAGCGGTCGCAAAAAGCAAAGTACGTTTTTGCGTGGATATTCGTTTTTTGCAGAAGGAGGAGAACCGATGGCAGAAGAGGCGAGGAACAGAGAGGCTGCGAATGAGGATGTCGCAAAAGAGGATGTCGATGCGGTGCTCGAAATGCTGGAAAATTTCGGAAAGTCAGAGGAAAGTCGCTTTAAGATCGTGATGTCGGATGAGATCGAGCAGGGAAAAAGCGAAAAGCAGTACCACTTAGGAAGGTGCGATGTTGGCAGCCCGTGGGCGAAAGGGCAGGCATTTGACGTGCTCCCGGATGAAGCGCAGAAAGGAAATACCTGCGGATAAAAAGGATGGCAAAAGCAATCAATGATTGCTTTTGCCATCCTTCGAAGAATTTCAAAGAAATCTTTGATTGCTTTGAAATTCTTCCTAATGGAGAAACTTCTTATCGTCTAAAAGAGTCAGGTGGCTTTGCTTTTTTGTTTGTTCTCATACATATTGCTGTCGGCGAGATGATATACTTTTTCGATGCTGGTTTCCTCCGCGCTGCCGGATGCGTAGCCATAGGCGATTGACATGTTTAAGTCCGTGATCTTGCGGTTTTTCCGGTCTATATTGGATTGAAGATCATGAAGCAGGGAAGCAATCTGGTTGGCGTCGTCGGTTTCTGTGATGGCAATGAATTCGTCGCCGCCCATTCTTGCGACGATCCCGTGTGCCCCGAAGGTCTCCGCGATGACGCTGGCAGCGCTTTTGATCAGAATGTCCCCTTTGGCGTGCCCATAGGTATCGTTTGTGATCTTGAGATTATTCAGGTCAAAACAAAAGACGGTATAACGCTGCTTTTTCGTTTCCTTGATCTGATTCATATATTCCATACAGTAACGGCGGTTGTGAATCTGTGTCAGCTCGTCGGTGTAGGCGCTCTGGATCAGGAAATTCCGCTCTGTCTCATGCATCATTTTTTGCGTCAGGTCAATATAAAAGGAAATGAGCAGGATGAATATAAAGATGATCAGACCCAAAGAGGTTACACCCTTAACCGGCGTGATAGACCGGCCGTAGTAACGATTCACCTGATAGTAGACCAGATCATAGGCAATGCAGCAGGAAAGCGCGATGATACCCAGCAGGAAAAAACGGTGGATGAGTTGGCGGCTTTTCCTTAAATTGATGAGTTCCACAATGATAAAATAGGTCAAATGGCAGATGATCAGTCCCTGCATATATTTGAGTGTGGTGGCGCAGTGAACAAGATCGACAGAATGCAGGCCGATTGTAATTGTGCTGGCGGCAATCTGTACTGTCAGGAGTACACGGTAAATCATATGCATGAATTTACTGTTCAAGGTGATGACATCCTCACGCATGTAAATGACAAGCGGGATCGGTGCAAGAAAGAGGGAGACATACTCGATCAGGGATGCTGAGTAAAGCGGGATCGCGAAGATAATGGGAATATTATAATAGCATAATGTCCACAGCCCCATGCACACGGAAAACGTGGAAATACAAAGGATCCGTATGTATTTTACAGAAAATAGGAGCGCAACGGCAGTGATAAAACAAATAACCAGTCCGAAAATTGTCAGGAAACAACCTAAGAATAACGGGATTCTGTTCTCGGTCATGATGGTTTTGTAAATACTCTGCCATTCATAAATGCGAATGGGGTCAAACTTTGTGAAAGCGTTGTTCTCGGATACGGTGAAGCGGATGGTCAGCATTTTACCCTCATAGTCATCGGGAAAATTGATCAACAGGAAGCCGCTGCCGACGGATTTATTTTCTGCGATCCTGTCATGGCCATATTCATAGACCGGTTCGTCTTCAATGTGGATTTTGACTGCGGACTGTTTGATGGGCAGACGCAGTACGCTTTCCGTGAGACCGAAGCTGTCGGGCAGGACTGTCTGCAGCGTGATCTCATCCCCTTTATCGGCGATGTCGAAGCTGAAATGATCAAGGGAAACATTTTGATAGGAATTTTTGTTGATCGTGATATTCCAGCCATCATTAAGCGTTAGCTGCTTTGATATGGACGCGTAATCTTTGGTGAATAATCGGTTGACCACAAGTAAGATGGAACAGATGCTTAAAAAAGCATATACCACCCATACGATTTTTAATATTTTTTTTACGGAAACAGAAGAAATTTTTTTCATTGTAGAAGTTCCTTTAGTGCAATGCCGTGTGTCGGTTACGATGTTTTCATTATAATAGTAAAGCTGTCAAAAATCAATCGTCCGTGACAGAAAGCAGTCGTTGCGGACCGTTATCACCGGAAACAGAATGATTCCGCTCTCCGGTGATGATGGAAAAGAAAATAAAAGATAAAGAGGAGAAAGAGATATGAGTGAGATAACAATGAAAAATAAGCCGCAGGAAACCCGGAACAGCCCGATCATCAACCTGACTCTGTCAGCTATGTTTTTAGGAATCGGCATGGTGCTCCCGTTTTTGACCGGTCAGATCAAACAGATCGGCACGATGCTCCTGCCCATGCACATACCTGTTCTGCTGTGCGGTTTCATCTGCGGCTGGCAATATGGTCTGATCGTTGGACTCATTCTGCCGATCTTCCGCAGTATCCTTTTTTCCATGCCGGTGCTGTTTCCGACAGCGGTCGCCATGGCGTTTGAGCTTGCGACCTACGGGGCGGTGGCAGGGCTGCTCTATTTCCGTTCCCGCTGGAAGTGCGTGATCGCGCTGTACCGCAGTCTGGTCATAGCGATGCTTTCGGGACGCGTGGTCTGGGGAATCGTACAAATGCTGCTGCTCGGAATCCGGGGGAATCGCTTTACATGGCAAATGTTTTTTGCGGGGGCGTTTCTCAATGCCATCCCCGGCATTGTGCTGCAGCTTGTATTCATTCCGATCGTCATGGTCGCATTAAACCGCGCAGGGCTTGTACGGTTTACACGGCATACGGCGGCAAAGCAAGGGACAGAGAATCCGAACAACATGTAAATGCCAATCTGTCCCATAAGGTCATAAAAACACCTGCCTGCGCAACAAATCAAATTGCGCAGGCATTTTTGCGTTAAAATTGTAATATCTGTCAAATCGTCTAAAAAATCTTGATAGACTATGTCTAATTGTTGTCAAAATCCCTATTTGATATAATAAATATAAACAAATAACCATTCCTTGATCCCTTGACGAGTGCACAATTGCGCACTCGTCGGGGCATACATGGAAGGAAGAACATTCAGAAGAAAATCTCGATCCGGGGGTATGAGTATGGCGGAAAAAAGAGAAGTTCCTGTTCTTGAAATCGCCCGGAGTCTGGGGGTTTCCCCGACGACGGTCTCAAGAGCGATTTCGGGAAACGGGAGAGTAGGCAGGGAGACGAAAGAACTCATTCTTACATATATCGAGCAGAATCAGATCGTGCCGCGCAGTCGCGGATCAAATTACAGCAGCAAAAAAAGTATGAATATCGCAGTTGTGCTTCCGGGTGAGGATGAATATGCACAGCTTCCGTATTTCACGAAAATTCTGATGGCGCTCTATGATTTTTTCTATGTAAGCGGCTATCATGTGCTGATCGTCAGAACGCAGGGCGGGGATATTGAAGCCTTAAAAGACGTTGTGAAGAAGCATAAGATCGACGGGGCGGTTTTAACGCGGATCCTGGACAGCTGTGAAGATATTCATTTCTTGAAGGAAAAGGGAATCCCCTTTGTGGTTACCGGCTCCATTGACGATGACGAAGTTTATCAGGCGGATGTTGACCAGAGGGGCGGCTGCCGTGAACTGACGGATATTTTGTTAAAAAAGGGAATCCGGAAGATGGCGCTGTTCTGTGCGGACTTAAGGCTGACCGTCTCCAAGGACAGGTTAAACGGCTATCTGGACGCCATCCGGGAGAACGATCTGCCGATCGAATATAAGCTGATCGTGGAGGATGCGGCGGATAGTAACGTTTTGGAAAAATCAGTCAGGGACATTTTGAAAGAACAGGTAGAATGCGTGATATGCGGGGACGACGGAATCTGCCTCACTGTTTTGGATTATTTCAGACAGCTGGGCATCGTGGTGCCGCGCGACATCAGGGTGGCGTCGTTTTTTAACAGCATGCTTTTGGAGGAGACGAACTCAAATATCACAAGCCTTGACTTTGATATACGAAAGCTGGGGAAGCTGGCGGGAGAAATGCTGATTCAGCTTTTGAACGGCGAGCCGTGTGAAAAGAAAAAAATGCTGGGTTATAAAATTTTAATTAAAGAATCAACGAAAATCTGACGCGGCATACAGGAGGTACGAACATGAGTTTTTGGATGGGCGCCGATATTTCGTCGCTGCAGGCGATGGAGGATCAGGGGGCAAAATACTATGACCTTGACGGGAAAGAGAAAGATGCGATCGAGATCTTAAAAGCGCACGGAGTGAATGCGATCAGGCTGCGGATATGGAATCAGCCCGAAAAGTCCTTTGACAGAGGGGATTACTGTGATCTGAACGGGACGCTGACGATGGCAAAACGGGTCAAGGCCGCCGGCTTAAAGCTTCTTTTGGATTTTCATTACAGTGATTTCTGGGCGGACTGGAAGAAGCAGACGATCCCTAAACAGTGGAGCGGGCAGGGAAAGGATGAGATTGCCGGGAGCGTTTATGCGTATACCAAACAGGTTTTACAGGCGATGGAGGCAGCGGGTGCATATCCGGATATGGTACAGATCGGAAACGAGATCGGCTGCGGGCTGCTATGGGATTTCGGGACCTTGAACCACCCGGAGAATATCGCGCTGTTTCTGAATCAGGGGATGAAAGCCGTCCGGGAAGCGGACGGAGACATACATAAAACGGAAGTGATGATCCATCTGGAATGCGGCGGTGATGCGCCGAGAACCGAATGCTTTTTTCAGACGCTGGAGAAGAACGGCACGACGGATTACGACGTGATCGGGCTTTCCTATTATCCGTATTGGGCGGGCGGCTATGAGAAGCTGCGAGAAAATATCAGAAACCTGAAAGAACGGTTTCACAAACGCGTCATCATTGTGGAAACAGCGTTCCCGTATACGGATGAATCCCATGACGATATGCCGAACGTGGTAACCGGCGAGATTACCCTTAAGACGACCGGTCTAGAACCTTCTGTCGCGAATCAGCGCAGGGTGACGGAGGAGATCATCGGTCTGGTAAAGGAAGAGGAAAACGGCTGCGGCGTTTTTTACTGGGAGCCGGTCTGGTACTGCGTAAAGGGCGTCGGCATGGAAAAGGGAAGCGGAAACGAATGGGAAAATCAGGCAATGTTTGATGTAAACGGCAGAGCGCTTGAAAGCCTGCGGGCATTTGAACTGTGACACGAAAGCAGGAAGGATGCCGGCGGTTCACGCAACGGGAATTCGATAGGCAGGGGTATAAGGATGATGAAAAATATGTGGTTAAAAAAGAAAGCGGGACGAGTGCTCGGAATCCTCATGGCGGCGGTCATGACAGCGGCGACAGTACCGGCGGCCGCACCTACCAGCCATGCGGCGTATCAAAGCGATCAGATCGACTATGAGGCGCTGTTAGACATCGTACAGGACAGCGACTCATACGGGAGCTATTTAAGCAGTCATGCGGGCGCGGCATATCCCGACGCGCAGATCATCGTCTATGGCGGGGACTTTGCGGACGCATCGGAAGGCTTTGCGCGGCTGGAGGATTATGCGGAGCTCGGCAACGCCTGCGCGCTGACCTTGGAAGAAGGAAGCATCACCTATGAGGTCGCGGTGGAGCAGGCGGGCTTTTATAATCTGAGACTCGTTTACTATCCGGTGGAAGGAAAAAACAATGAGATCGGACGGTCGGTGTCCGTGAATGGAGAGATTCCCTATGATGAGGCGCAATATTTCGAGTTTACGAGAATCTGGCAGAATGCGGACGAGATCGTGAGGGACGCAAGGGATAATGATGTGAGACCGAAGCAGGAGGAAGCGCCGTCATGGATTTCGGTTTATTGTAAGGACAGCGAAGGGTTCTATCAGGATGCGATGTATTTCTATCTGGAGAAGGGCGTGAATACGATCACGTTTGACTCCACGCAGGAGCCGATGATCATCGGACAGCTCGTACTGGAACAGGAGGAGCGCCCGATATCTTATGCGGAGTATCAAAGCGCCAATGCGCGCGCGGGATATACGCAGGTAAGCGTCGAACCGATCAAAATTCAGGCGGAGGACGCTTCCTACAAATCCAATTCGACGCTGTACCCGATCACGGACAGAAGTTCGCCGCTCACGGAGCCTCAGAATGCGGCAAAGACGCGGCTTAACACGGTGGGCGGAAGTAACTGGAGTCTGAACGGTCAGTGGATCACCTGGAATGTGGAAGTTCCCGAGGACGGCTTATATGAGATCGCGTTGAAGTATCGGCAGAATAAAAATCAGGGCGTGACGGTCGTCAGAGCGCTTTATTTAGACGGCGAGATCCCGTTTGCGGAGGCTTCCCAGCTGCAGTTTTATTATAACAATTCGTGGAAGATCACGGCATTGGGGAACGGGGAAGAAAGCTATCAGTTTTATCTGTCGAAAGGAACGCATACGCTGACACTCATGGTCGGTCTGGATGAGGAGCTCGCAGAGATCCTGCGCTTGACGGATGAGTGCGTGACACAGCTGAATGCGGCATACAGACAGCTTTTAATGGTGATCGGTACATCGCCGGATACCATGCGTGACTACCAGCTGGAATTGAAGGTGCCGGAGGCGCTGTCCATACTTGAGGAGCAATATGCTCTCGTCCGGGTGCTGGAAGAAAAGATCAAGAGCTATTCAAGGGGGTCAAAAGGAAGCCAGACGGCGACGATCCAGAATCTGGCAAACCAGCTTAGGCTCATGACGGAGAACCCCAAGAGGATTGCGAAGCAATGGTCTGCGTTTAAGGAAAATATCGTCGCGTTAAGCTCTTGGGAGCTGTCGATGAAGGAGCAGCCGTTAGAGATTGATTATCTGCTTGTGGAGGAACCGGGGGAGAAGCTGCCGAAGGTCAACGCGGGGTTCATTTCCTCTCTGATCTTCGAGATCAAGAAGTTTGCGGCAAGCTTTGTGGAGGACTATGACAGCATCGGCAATGTATACGGCGGGGAGACGTTGGAGGTATGGATCTTAGCGGACAGTACCGCGATCACGAGTCAGTCCGGCGGCGGACGGGATCAGGCGATCGTCATCAAAGATCTCGTAGATAATTATTTTGTGCCCGAAACGGGGATTGCCGTCAATGTCAAGCTCGTCAACAAGGATGTTCTGCTGTCGGCGACGCTTGCGGGCGAAGGACCGGATGTGGCGTTAAATGTAGCGGGGAAGGAGCCGGTCAACTACGCGCTCAGAAATGCCGCGGTCGATCTCACGCAGTTTGACGATTACGAGGAGGTGGCATCGTGGTTTTATCACGACGCGCTGACGCAGTTTACCTATAACGGAGGCGTGTACGCGCTTCCGCAGACGATGTCTTTCCATGTCCTGTTTTACCGGGCGGATATTTTAACGGAGCTGGGGATCGGAATCCCGCGGACATGGGATGAATTTTATGAGGCGCTCGCAGTCATACAAAAAAGCAATATGAACGTGGGCATTCTTCCGGATTATACTTCCTACGCCATGTTTCTATATCAGTACGGCGGGGATTATTATGCGGCGGACGATACCGCATGCGCCTTAGACAGCGAGGAAGCGATCGCGGCATTCAAACAGTGGTCGGGCAATTATTCCAACTATAAAATGCCGATCACCTATGATTTTGCCAACCGGTTCCGCACGGGCGAGATGCCGCTCGCGATCGGGGACTATACCAATTATAACTATTTGTCCGTCTTTGCGCCGGAGATCAAAGGAATGTGGGGATTTACCGTGGTTCCGGGTTATGAGAAGGAAAACGGGGAGACCGACCACTCTGTATCCGCATGGGAGACCGCGTCCATCATCATGGCGACCAGCGACAAACAGGCACAGGGCTGGGAGTTCTTAAAATGGTGGATGAGCGCCGATACACAGACGGATTACGGAAACGAGATTGAGAACGTGCTGGGTGTTGCGGGAAGAGTTGCCACGGCGAACTTAGAGGCGCTCGGTAATCTTCCGTGGTCGAGCGCGGATTATCGGCAGCTCAGCGCGCAGCTTGAGTGGGTGAAGGCGATTCCGGAGATTCCCGGAAGCTATTATCTCGAGCGCAACATTAAAAATGCGTTTTACACGGTCTATGACGATAATGAAGATCCCAGAGAAGTATTGCAGGACACGGTCATTACCATCAATGATGAGATCACCAGTAAACGGCGGGAATTCGGTCTGACCACAAGGTAGGAGGGGCTTCATGAGTATGATTCAGGGAAAGGAAAAAGCGGAGAATAGCAAACCGATGCAAAAAAAGAAGGTCAGGCAGGAGCTGCCTGAGAGCGCGGGGCGGGAAAACGAACAGCCGCTTGTACCGATGTTGATTGCCTATGCGAAGATCAGAAGAAAACAGCTTTTTACGGAGATGAAAAAGAATAAATCGGCATATCTTATGATCCTGCCGTACTGCCTGTTGTTTCTGCTGTTTTATCTGATTCCCGTATGTATTTCGGTGGGCTTGAGCTTTACGAATTTTAACGTGCTGGAGCCGCCGGAATTTGTGGGACTGCGCAACTATATCGATCTGTTCTTTGCGGATAATATTTTTTTGACGGCAGTAAAAAATACCTTTATTTTTGCCATCATCACCGGACCGGTCGGTTATTTCATGGCATTGTTCATCGCATGGATGATCAATGATATTAAGAACAGAAAGCTCAGGGCGTTCATGACGCTGCTGTTCTATGCACCGACCATATCCGGGCAGGCGTATATCATCTGGAAATTCATTTTTTCGAGCGACCTGTACGGCATCGCAAACGGATGGCTGATGCGGCTCGGCATCATCAGCGAACCGATCCTTTGGTTCGAGGACGCGTCCTACTGTATGACGATCTCCATCATCGTGATCCTGTGGATGAGTATGGGAACCGGATTCTTGTCCTTTATCGCCGGATTACAGAATGTGGACCGCTCGCTTTATGAGGCGGGATATATGGACGGCGTCAAGAACCGTTTTCAGGAACTGTGGTACATTACCCTGCCATCCATGAAGGAACAGCTTCTGTTCGGCGCGGTCATGACGGTCACGAGTTCCTTTGCGATCCACGATCAGCTTGCGGCGCTGGCGGGCTTCCCGAGCGTAAAATACTGCGTACATACGGTAGTCTCCCATCTGGTGGATTACGGAACGGTGAGACTTGAGATGGGCTATGCGTCCGCGATCGCAACACTGCTGTTTGTCGTGATGATCGCGTGCAACAAATTGATCCAAAAACTGCTGGGAAAGGTTGGTAAATAGTGTGAGAGCGATATTGAAGCATAAAAAAAGAGCGAATGCCAGTCATTCCGCAGCCGGAAACGCAGTCAGTTTTTTGATCCTCACGGTCATGGGACTGTTCATGGCGCTGCCGATCATTTTATCGGTATCCAATTCCCTAAAACCGCTGGAGGAGCTGTTTGTATTTCCGCCGAAATTTCTGGTGAGAAATCCAACCACGGATAACTTTACGGACTTGCTCACGCTGATGAGCGAATCATGGGTGCCGTTTACAAGATATTTCTTTAACACGATCTTTGTCACCGTGGCAGGAACGTTAGGACACCTTCTGATCGCCAGCATGTGTGCGTTCGCGCTGGCAAAACGGAAATTTCCGGGCGCGAAGCTGATCTTCGGCATTATCGTTACCGCATTGATGTTTTCCGTGCAGGTAACCGCGATCCCAAACTACCTCATCATGTCAAAGATCGGATGGCTGGACACCTATGCGTCCCTAATCGTTCCGGCGATGGCAAAACCCTTGGGGCTGTTCTTAATGAAGCAGTTTATGGAACAGATACCGGATGCGCTCTTAGAGGCTGCGCGGATTGACGGCGCAAGGGAATTTACCGTATTTTTCCGGGTGGCGCTGCCGCAGGTAAAGCCGGCGCTTCTGACGTTGGTCATCTTCTGCTTTCAGGATTTGTGGAACATGCAGGGCGCTACCTATATTTACAGTGAAAAATTAAAGACGCTTCCCTATGCGCTCAGCCAAATATCGGCGGCGGGAATTTCAAGAGCCGGTGTATCCGCAGCCGTGACCGTCATCATGATGACGGTTCCCATCATCTTATTTATTCTCTGCCAGAGCAATATCGTTGAGACGATGGCATCTTCCGGTATCAAGGATTAAGGAGGAACGGGATGGGACGAAAAAAAGATAAGTTTTTTACAAAAAAGCATCAACGGGGACGTTTTGCAGTGAGAATCCGAAAGGCGGCGTTGTTTACAGCAGCCATCCTGTTTTTGGACGCGTTTGAGGTAAGGGCCGATATGCCGTATGACACCTATTCCTATAATTATTGGGGGGAGGAGGTCAAGGAGCCGCATTCCTATTTATACGCAGGCATGATCTCGGGAGACGAGATCGGAACGGACTTGAGCTACCCTTCGGACCTCTTTGTTGACGAGCAGCGGCTATATGTGGCAGATACCGGAAACTCAAGGGTTTTGGTGCTCTCCATGGACGGCGCGCTCGAGACGGAGATCGGATTTGCAAAAAACGAAGCCGATCCGCTTAAGAGTCCGCAGGGTGTGTTTGTGACGGGGGAAGGGCATATCTACGTGGCGGACACCGGAAACAGCCGTATTGTGGAGTATGACAGCGCGGGGAATTATGTGCGCGAGATCGGACGTCCCGTTACCACACTGATCCCGGATACGCAGGAATATTCCCCGACCCGGGTCGTTGTGGATGGCGCAGGGAGAATTTATGTGATCGCCTACGGTATCAATATGGGACTCGTGGAATTCAACAGCGAGGGCGAGTTTCAGGGATTTATGGGCGCAACGCAGGTCAGCGTCAGCATGTTTACCTATATCTGGAAAAACTATTTTTCCACACAGGCGCAGCAGGACCGGATGGAGACCATTATCCCGACGGAGTACAGCAATATTTTTGTGGATAACGAGAACTTTATCTATGCCACGATCAATAATCTGTCAAGTGAGGACCGGGAGGCGGGCGCGGATGCGATCCGGCGCTTGAATCCGACCGGAACCGATATTTTAAGGCGTCTGGGGCAGTATCCGATCATAGGGGATCTGGAGGGCGCGACCTTCGGCTATGACTACTCCTCCTTTGTGGATGTGGCGGCGACGGACTATGGCTGTTACTTCGTATTGGACGAGACGGACGGAAAAATCTTCGCCTATGATTATGACGGCATTTCCCTGTTTGTGTTCGGACGAAACGGCATCCGGGCAGGCAATTTTCAAAAGCCGGTTTCCATCGGTTTAAGCGGGGATGAGAGCCGGATCTATGTGCTGGATAATACGTTAAACCGCATCTTTGTGTTTCAGATCACCGATTATGGACGTCATCTGTTGGATGCAATCCGGCTGAATAATATGGGAGACGCAGAGGGTTCCACAAGAGAGTGGCAGGAGGTGCTGAAATTAAACTCCAACAGCGAGCTGGCATATACGGGACTCGGAAAAACGTATTTGACGGAAGGAAATTATAAAGAAGCAATGGAATGCTTTGAACTCGGAAACAGCAAGAAGTATTACTCCAAGGCATTTTCCTATTACCGGAAGGAAGTGATGGAGACATATTTGACCAAGGCGGTCATTGCGGCTGCCGTCCTGTTTCTGGTGATCTGGGTGATCCGGAGAATCCGGCGTTATAGAAGATGGGTAGGTGAGGTTCGATGCTATATGCAGAAAAATTAAAGTATGTATTTTATGTGATCTTTCATCCGGCGGACGGCTTCTGGGACTTAAAGCGGGAGAAAAGAGGCAGCTTGTCAGCGGCGCTGACATTCGTTGCATTGACGGTGCTGACGCTGGGAATCGAAAAACTGGATACGGCATTTTTGTTTAATGAGAACCGGATCTCGGAAGTGAACGTCATGGTGGACGTCATCACTGTCCTGCTGGTATTCACGCTCTGGTGTGTCGCCAACTGGTGCACGACCTCGCTGATGGACGGGAAAGGCCGGATGAAGGATATTTTTACCGCGATCGGTTATGCGCTTTTTCCGATCATTTTGATCCGGCTTCCGCTTGTTCTGGTAAGCTTTTGCATCACGGCGGAGGAAGGGGCGTTCTACTATATTTTCGGATTTATCGCCTATGCATGGACGGCGGTCCTGATCTTCATGGGAACCATGATGACGCATGAGTATTCTCTCGGGAAAACCGTGTTTACCTGCATCATCACCGTGCTGGGGATGGGGATCATCCTGTTTATCGGGCTTCTGTTTTTCAATGTGATATCGGAGATTATTGTGTTTGTTTCGACCATTTATAAGGAAGTGCGTTTTCGATGAAGGGGAGGGGACGGATGAAAAAGAAAAAAAGAATTCTGGCATTACTTCTGACAGGCATTCTGCTGCTCTCCGATGGCGTGGGAACGGTGCGGGCCGAAGAAGAACCTGCTGCGGGCGAGACGGATGACGGAGCACAGGAGGTGGCTGCGGAGGAGTCTGATGAGGAAGCACAGGGCGCGGCTGCGGAGGAGAACGGTGCGGAAGCGCAGGGCGCGGCATCGGGAGAGAGCGGTGAGGAAGCGCTCTCGTCCGCATCGGGAGAGAGAGACTACGAAGCGGAAGCGTTGCGGGATATGCGGCTTGTGGCGGAAACGGAAAGTCTGGAGCTCTACTTTGACGAGACGGAGACGGATGTCGCGGTCAGGGAGAAACAGTCGGGAAATGTCTGGTTTTCCAATCCTGTGGATACGGAGCTTGACACGGTTTCGAGCGGATACTATCAAAGGGTATTAAAGTCTCAGATCGTCGTAACGTATATCAATGAAAATACGCAGATCAGCACGATGAATAATTACGATTATTCGATCCTGGAAGGACAGTTTGAGACGGAAGCGATCGAGAATGGGATTAGGATCACTTATACCATCGGCGAGGCAACGGCATTCCTGCTGCTGCCGGAAGCGATCACACAGGAGCGCATGGAGCAGTTTTTGGAGCGGATGTCCGACAGTCAGAAGCGTAAGATCAACCGCAACTATATCCTGTATGCGGCCTCGGAAATGACGCAGTCTGATCTGGATGACCTTGCGAGGCAGTATCCGGCTGTCCGGGAACAGAATCTCTATGTACTGCGCGGCGGCGTGAAGGATTATCTCAAGGAGGAGCTTGCGGGGTATTTCGAGGAAGCGGGCTATACGCAGGCGGATTTTGATCTGGATGAGTTAAATATCGGCGAAAGGGAGGAGGACAGCAGCGTCTGGTTCCGGGTTCCGCTCACGTACAGGCTGGAGGGAGATACGCTTGTTGCAGAGATAGATCCCGAGGAAGTCTCCTATCATGACGAAGGCTATTATTTAGTGGGAATCGACCTGCTGCGGTATTTCGGGGCGTCCCTGCATGAAGACGGGTATCTGTTCGTGCCGGACGGAAGCGGAGCGCTGATCCGCTTTCACAACGGAAAGACCTCCGTATCCTCCTACGGAGCGCAGGTGTACGGGCAGGATCGTACCATGATTTATACGACCTATTATGAGAGCCAGATTGATGCGGTAAACACCGTAAAAATGCCGGTGTTCGGCATAAAGGACGGGGACCGTGCCATGCTTGCCATCATAGAGGACGGCGATGCCAATGCCGTGATCAATGCGGAGATTTCCGGAAAAACGACGGGTTATAACGATGTCTACGCGTCCTTTTCCTATTTGCAGTACGGATCTGCATCTCTGAGCGATATGGTGGGAGCCAACAGCTATTATATGTATTCCAAACCGGTATTTGAGGGAAGCTTTACGCTGAGATATGCTTTTTTATCAGGTGAGAATGCGGATTACTCCGGCATGGCGGCGCGCTACAGGACATATCTGATCGGGCAGGGCGTGCTCTCAGAGAAGCATGGAGAGACGGATCTTCCGTTTTATGCAGAGTACATCGGGGCGATCGATAAGTCAAAAACAATACTCGGAGTCAAGTACACGGCGGTGGAGGCGGTAACGACTTTTGCGCAGGCGAAGGAAATCTCACAGCTGCTTTATGACGGCGGGGTTCAGAACCTGAACATTGTTTATTCCGGCTGGATGAACGGAGGGCTTCACGGAACCGCGGCGACAGCCTGCAAGATCGTCTCAAAGCTTTCCGGGGGAGGCATGAATTATTCGTCGTTCCTGAACTATGCGGAGAGTATCGGCGCAGACCTCTACATGACACTGGATTTACAGTATGTCTATAAGGATGAGTGGTTTGACGGCTACAGCGCCATGAAGTATGCGCCGCGGTATTTTGATAATACGAACATCAGGGTGGTCGAATATGGCCTGGCAAGCCGGGTAAAAGAAGGTAATCTGGCAAGTCTGATCAGTCCCTGTTATGTGGAGGATGTCACGGAGGAGCTACGGGGCACACTGACAAAAAAGCATGTACCGGGCGTAAACTTAGGAACGTTATCATGGGAGCTGTATTCCGATCTGTCAGAACGCAATTATACCGACAGACAGATGGCGAAGATAAATAATACTGCCGCTATGGGGACACTGCTTGACGGAGAGCTCTCCGTGATGGGCGACAACGCGAACGCTTATGTATGGGGCTGTGCCGGGGAGCTGTTCAATGTACCGTTATACTCCAACCATTACATGATCATTGATGAGGAAGTGCCTTTTTATGAGATGGTCGTACACGGATATATTCCGTATGCGGGAAGCGCTTTAAATCTTGCCGATGATTATGAGACCGCCGTGTTAAAAAGTGTGGAAAGCGGGGCAGGACTTAATTTCAAGTGGATCTATGAGAATAACTCCATCGTGAAAGAGACAGATTTTGACTACCTGTATTCCGTGAATTATGAGGCGTGGATTGAGCGGGCGCTTACGACGTATCAGCGCGTCAATGAGGAAATGGGATACCTTTCTAACGTGGAGATGGTCTCGCATGAAATTGTCAGAAAAGATGTTGTAAAGATCACCTATGCGGACGGAAGCGTCGTCTATGTGAACTATACGGATGAGGCCGTGACAGAGGATGGCATTGATGTGGGCGCAAGGGATTTTGCCGTACGGAGAGGAGCATAGTGTGAGAAGTACTTCTAAAGCTCATGCCAATGGGCATTTCGCTAAGAAGTACTAGATCTCACACCGAGAAATGCCTGAAAATACGGCATTTCTCCACACAGATTTAGGATTCTGCATAGGCGGAATCGTGGAGGATTAGTATGAATTATTTCAAAAAAAGAAATGGTAAATGGCATCTTTCTCTGACGGGTAAGGAAGCGGTTTCCGGATTGCTGTTCATCCTGCCGTTTTTAATCGGTTTTTTCCTGATCTTTCTGCCGCTGATCGTGGAATCCCTGCGCTTCAGCTTCAGCGATATGCAGGTGGGTACAGAGGGATATACGCTTACGAAAACGTCGGATGGCGGGTTTCATCATTACATACGTGCATTTGCGATAGATCCTGATTTTAATCTGATGCTGCTGACCGGTATCGGGCAGATTCTGATACAGGTGCCGCTCGTATTGATCTTTAGCTTTTTTGCGGCAAATCTGCTGAATCAGAAATTTCACGGGAGAACGGTCGCCAGAAGTATCATGTTCCTGCCGGTCATCATTTCGTCCGGCGTGGTCATTGCATTAGAGAACTCGGATCTGCTGGTCAATACACTGAACACGACAACGGATATAAGCGGAGGGGACCTGGCCTCCTATCTGAACGTCATGGGTTTTTTAACGGAATACACCTCGCTTCCGAACAGTGTGATCTCCGTGTTGTCCAGAGCGGTCAACGGACTGTACGATATTGTGATCGCTTCCGGCGTTCAGATTTTGATCTTTTTAGCGGGGCTGCAGTCGATCTCGCCCTCGCTTTATGAGGCGTCCAGCATGGAGGGCGCAACGCAGTGGGAAAATTTCTGGAAGATCACGTTTCCGATGATCAGCCCGCTCATACTGGTAAACAGCGTATATACGGTGATCGACCTGTTTACGAACGAGAATAATGATATGATGCGCGAGATCAAAAGAACGATATTCACGGATGTTGATTACGGATTCGGTTCCGCCATGGCATGGATTTACTTTGCGTGTATCGCCGTGCTTCTCTTAGTGGTCGGCGGTGTGATCTCAAAACATGTTTTCTATTATGATGAGCGCTAGTTCTAAATCTCACACCGGGAAATGCAAGGCGAATCAATTCGCCTGAAAATATGGCATTTCTCATCAAGATTTGAGGTTCCGCGAAGCGGGATGATGGAGGTTAGCATGAGTAGGAAGAAAAAAACAAAAGTGCACAGACGCATGACGCTTGCCCGTTCCGAACGTCTGCTTTGGAGTATCGTGAGGGGAGTCATTATCATCGGAATCTGTTTTACGATCTTACAGCCGCTCCTTTTAAAGATCAGTGTGTCTTTGATGGAAGAAAGAGATCTCTATGACGCGAGCGTAAAATATGTGGCGAAGCATTTTACATGGAACAATTATAAGCTGGCGCTGACTGTCATGGATTACGGATGGACGGCAATCCGTACCCTTTGGCTGTCGATCGGGGTATCGCTCGTGCAGCTGATCGCATGTCTGTTGACTGCGTATGGTTTCGCCCGCTTCCGTTTTCCGTTTAAGAAGCTGCTGTTCGGGTGTGTGATCGTGACGATGATCGTGCCGCCGCAGGTGATCATGCTTCCGCTGTTTATGAAATACCGCTTCTTTGATGTGTTCGGCATCTTCAAGGCCGTGACGGGAAACAGTGTGAACCTGATCGACACCTATTGGCCGTTCTTCATTCAGAGCATGACGACCATGGGAATCCGGAACGGTCTGTATATCTACATGCTGCGGCAGTTTTTCAAGGGAATGCCGAAGGAGTTGGAGGAGGCGGCTTTTGTGGATGGCTGCGGAAAGCTGAGAACCTTTGCCCAGATCATGGTGCCGAGCGCGATCCCGATGATGGTGACCGTATTCCTGTTCGGGTTTGTATGGCAGTGGACGGACGTGTTCTATACATCGTTGTATCTCAACAAGGTGAAGGTGGTATCCACCGCGCTCAACTCGCTGGCAGTCAATGCTTACCAGCAGTATGAAGGCTTTGGAGGATCGATGAATTTCATCAGCCCCGGCTTTGTGTCCATGATCAACAATACGGGAACGATCCTGGCGATCATTCCGCTCGTCATTTTGTATGTGTTCTGCCAGAAATCCTTTGTGGAGGGTATTGAGAGATCCGGTATCGTGGGTTAATGGCAAATGAGGGAAGCGTCAAAAACGGATTCCCAACATGAAATTGATACCGAAAACGGTATTAATATAAAGGGTTGTATTGTCAAAGTTTCATGATGAGATAGGAGGAACAATATGAGAAAGAAAAATGTAGCGGGAAAGAAGGCCATGGCAGTGCTCATGGCAGCAACAATGGTGTTGTCTGTTGCGGGATGCGGAGGCTCCGGCGACAACGATAACGGAAACCAGGGAGATGTGGAAACCGGTAATCAAAATGCGGGCGGCGATCAGACGGATGCGCAGGACGACGGAGCCGGAAACGCAGCCGATTCTCAGGGAGGCGCTTCCGAAGAAGACGCGGAGTATGATTTCGGTGGAAGGGTATTCCGTATCGGTTCCTATTACGATATGACGCCCGATCCGCAGTCCAATGCGGTCAATGCGGCATTGTCCGAGCGGATCGCGTATGTGGAGGAGCATTATAACTGTACGATCGAGTTTGTTGATCTGGGCGAGGATTACGTCGATGATTACACGACCAGCGTGCTTGCCGGAGATCCGGTCTGCGACGTCGGATATGCCATTACGACCACGGTTCTGCCGACGCTGATCGACGGCGGCATTGCGTATCCGATCAGCGATCTGGGCGTGATTGATTTTAGCAGCTATAAATGGCGTCAGGATGTGGTAGAAGCGGGTTATTATAAGGGCAAGAACTACACATTGGGCATCAACGATCCCGAAATACGGTACGGTATTTTCTGGAATAAGACGCTCTTTGATGAGTACGGACTGCCGGATTTATATGAGCTGTATGAGAACGATGAGTGGAATTGGGATAAGTTCAAAGAAATCGCGCAGATGGCGAACGTGGATAAGGACAATGACGGAACGATCGACATTTACGGCTTTAACGCGAGAGCGGATTTGGGCTGGTGCTATCTGTATTCCAATGAAGCATATATCGCGGCTAAGACGGACACGGGAATGACGGTGGACTTAAATGACAGCAGGATCATTGAGGCGCTGACCGCTTATCAGGACTTTACCACGACCGTTGATTACAGACCGATCAACTGGGAGGTCGATGATTGGGATTCCCTGATCCTGTCCTTCGTGAACGGAAATTCCATGATGTGTCTGGAAGAATTCTGGATTTCCTATATGTATTTAAGCCCTGTGAACGGAACCGCAATGGCGGATGACTGGGGATGGGTGCCTTTCCCGAAGGGAGCTTCCGCAGAGGAATATTCCTGCTACGGTAAGGAGAACGGATGCCGTATCATCTTGAACGGTGTGGATAATCCGGAGGAGGTTGCGCTTGTTTATGATCTGATCACGGACATTGCGGATTCAGATGAGGAGTGGGATAACCTGTTAGAGGATCAGCTGGAAAACTGGTGCGACGATCTGAATACCATGGAAAATGTGACCTATATTTACAGCAGGGGATTGTCCAAGATCAACTGTATTAACGGCTTCAGCACCTTAAATAATGCCATGAATTCCATGATGGACGCCATTGCAAACGGGGAAATGACGCCTCAGACGGCGTTAGACACCTACCGTTCCGAGATTGAGACGGCGGTATCCGACATTAATACGGGTGAGACGACAGTCAAGGATATTCAGTTTGACGGCAATGTATTGTTAAATTCCAGTTTTGAGCTTGATGTGGAGCACTGGGATATTACAAGGGAGAATACGGAAGCGGGAATTTCCCGAAATGACAGTGACGGATACCCGAAATCGGGTCAGTTCAGTTTCCATTACTGGAATGCGGATGCCTTTACGATCGAACTGGCACAGACAGCAACGATCACGGATGGCGGAAACTATGTATTGTCATTGTATTCGCAGGGAGACGATACGACCGGATCTTCCATGACCTTATATATCAAAGATGACGCCGGAAATATACTGGATTCCGTTGACTTTGCGAATGCGGGCTGGAGCGTATGGCAGACACCTGCGATCGAAATCGCGCTGGAAGCGGGACAGACGGTAACGGTCGGTGTTGTCATCAACGGGCAGCCGGATGACTGGGGAACGTTGGATGATATTACATTGATCCTGCAATAAAAAAGAAAGCGCGCGCCTCCGCTATCGGGGGCGCGCGGTATCAAAAAGCACTGATTCGGTGCAGGGGAGGAATAGGATGAACAGGCTGGCAAAAAAAATATTGGCGGCGATTCTGTGTGCCGGGCTTGTCGTGGGAGCGGCAGGCTGCGGAAAAGGCGCGGAGGAACCGGCGGACAGTGAAAACGTTACACAGGATCAGGGCGGGGCAGAAAACGGTGCGCAGGAGGAGCAGCCGCCTGCGGAAAACACAAAATACATCATTAAGGGCGCGGATATTTCTTCGCTGGAAGCGGTGGAAGACTACGGTGGAAAATTTTACGGCTTTGACGGAAGCGAGGTCGATGTGATCAAATTCCTTGCGGAAAACGGCTGTAATTATTACCGGCTTCGCATTTGGAACAATCCCACGGCATCCTTCGACGCGGGCGATTATTGTAATTTGGAACATACGATAGAGATGGCGAAACGGATTAAGGAGGCGGGCATCAACTATCTGTTGGATTTTCATTATTCCGACTGGTGGGCGGACCCGGAAAATCAGACCGTTCCGGCCGCGTGGCAGGGAATGAGTGAGGAAGAACTCGCAGCTGCCGTTTATGACTATACGGCGGAGGTTCTGACTGCCTTGGCGGAGGAGAACGCCTATCCCGACATGGTACAGATCGGAAATGAGATCGGAAACGGCATGCTCTGGGATTACGGTTCCATGGAACATCCGGAAACGCTGGCAAAATTTTTAAACAGCGGTATTCAGGCGGTTCGCGACACGACACCCGCGGGACAGGAAACCTTGATCATGATCCATGTGCAGACAGGGGGCTCCGTCGGTGCGACGCAGACATTTTTTGAGACGATCGAGGCAAACGGTGTGACGGATTATGATCTGGTGGGGCTTTCCTATTATCCGTACTGGCAGGGGACGTTTGCCGACATGAAGGCAAATATCGATAACATTTATGAACAATTCGGAAAACAGACCGTGCTTGCAGAGACGGCATATCCTTTTACCAATGATAATGCAGACAGTAAATCCAATATGGTGTCCGAAGCGGACATTAAGGGCGTGGGCTTTGAGGCAAGCGAGGAAAACCAGAGACGGGTGCTGGAGCTGATCATGAACGCCGTAGCCGAGTGCGAGGGCGGTCTGGGAATCTTCTATTGGGAGCCGGCGTGGCTTGCGGTGGAAGGAGCCGGCGTATCGAAGGGAAGCGGCAACGAATGGGAGAATCAGACCCTGTTTGATTTTGAGGGGAAGGCGCTTGATGCGGTGAGGGCATTTGCGTTTGAACCGGGAAGTCTTGACAATGACGTGGCGCTGTATGTATATCCGTTTGACTCCGTTGAGATTGATGAGAACGCTTCGGGGGAGGAACTGATCGGGGAGCTTCCCGAAACAGCGAGGGTGCTGTATCAGGACGGAAGTATCCGCGAGGTGGAGGTTACATGGGACATTTCCTCGATGAAGACGATCACGGATACGCATGTGGCTTTTAAGGGGACGGTTCTGGATTTCACGGTTTCGCTGGGAGCAGATCTGATAGCGAAGAACAGCCTGAACAATCTGGATTTTGAGGAGGGCGCCACCGGCTGGGTATTAGAGGATGAGAAACGTGCGGGGCAGATTCGCAATGACAGCTCCAGCTATCCCCATTCCGGCGAGTGGAGCTTCCAATACTGGAACGCGGATGCCTTTACGATGAATCTTTACCAGCAGGTGGAGATTGCACGGACAGATCAGTATCACCTTCAGGTATGGTCACAGGGAGTCGGAGATACGGATCTTTTGATGACGCTTTATATTGCGGATGCGGACGGCAATCTGATCGCATCCACAGAATTTCGGAATCAGGGCTGGAATGAATGGCAGCATCCCATCGTATCCGCGCAGTTAAATGAAGGAGACATTGTGCGTATCGGCGTGCTTGTCGATGCGGGAAGCGACGACTGGGGCACGATGGATGAATTTACGTTCTATACAGGCGAGCCGCAGGCAGACGGGGAAGGTACGGATGCGGCAGACGGAGAAGGAAACGACGGGCAGGAAGGAGAAAACCTTTCGACGGCTTCAGGAACAAATCTCATTGAAAACGCAAGCTTTGAAAGCGGGGATAACGGTTGGACGATCAAACGGGAAGGCACCGGGGCCGGTACAGTCAGAAACGACAGTGAGGGGAATCCTCATTCGGGAGATTACAGCTTCCATTACTGGAACGATTCCGATTTTACGATCACAATCTCGCAGAAGGTGACCATAGAAAGCGGAGGAACCTATACACTGCGCGCTTATTCGCAGGGAGACTCCGATACGGATACGTACATGACGCTGTATGCGGAGGATGAGAACGGAAATGTCATCGACTCTGTAGATTTTTCCAACCGGGGATGGGATGTATGGCAGAACCCGGCGGTGGAAGCATTGGAGCTTGACGGCGGAGCGACGATCACGGTGGGCATCGTGATTCATGGAAAAGCCGGAGGATGGGGTACGATTGATGACATTAGCTTAAGCGCGGAGTAGAGGAAGGATCATAAGCAATTGCGGGATGCGGTAATAATGAATTTGAAAAGAATAGAATATTCTATTCAGCAACATACGTTATGAAAAGGGCGTTCCGCGATTGCTTAAGATGTAATAAATAGAAGGAAAAGAGAGCGAAGGGAAGGAGGGGATGGGAAAAAGAGAGCAGGAGACAAAAGAGAAACGGAAGAAAAGAAAAGGGTACAAAAGGAAAGAGAAGAGAGCAAAAGAGAAAAAGAGGCAGAAGTTTCGTGAAGAAACAGAAGATAGGGAAGAAATAAAGAAAAGAGAGGAACAAAAGAGAAATCATAGTTAAGAGAAAACAAGTGTAAAAGGAAAAAAGAATATAAGTATACATGTAAAAGGAAGGAGAGTGCTTATGAAGAAACGTTTTTGGAAAGGATTGGGTGGGTTACTCCTCATGCTGACAGTTCTGTTCATGACGTATCCAAGCAAAGTACAAGCCGCTCAGAACGAGTTTATCAAGGGAATGGATCTGTCGTCTCTTGAGGCGGTATTGGATTCCGGAGCGGTGTTTTACGATGAAAACGGGAATGTCATTCAGGATGTTTTGCGTTATCTGGCGGACGAAAAGCAGGTAAACTACGTTCGTCTCCGCGTGTGGAACAATCCCACCACATCCTTTGACGCCGGCGATTATTGCAGCCCGGAGCATACGGTTGAGATGGCAAAGCGGATTAAAGCAGCTGGAATGAAACTACTAATAGACTTCCATTATTCCGATTCATGGGCGGATCCCGCCAGCCAGACGAAGCCGGCGGCATGGCAGAATTTAAGCTACCCGGCGCTGGTGAGTGCGGTATATGATTTTACTGCCGACGTCTTAAATGACTTAAAGGATGCCGGGGCCTATCCTGATATGGTTCAGATCGGAAACGAGATCAGTGGCGGAATGCTTTGGCCGGACGGGTATATCGACAATGCCGGGCAGCTTGCTGAGCTGCTCAACAGCGGTATTCGTGCGGTCCGTGAAACGACTCCGATAGGTCAGTACACAAAGATCATGATCCACCTTGCAGAGGGCGGCGATCAGGATCGGTTCGAGTACTTTTTTGACAGCATCATCGCAAACGGTGTCACGGATTTCGATGTGATCGGCATGTCCTATTATGCTTATTGGCACGGTTCGCTGCAGCAATTAAAGAACAATATGAACAACATTGTTTCCCGCTATGGCAAAGAGGTCGTAGTGGCGGAGACGTCCTATCCATTTACCTATTATGACGCGGATTCTACCGAAAATCAGATCGGAAAAAGTGATACGGACCTTGCGGGACTTCCGGCGACCGTTGCAAATCAGCGGCTGATGACGGAAATGACCTTCAACACAGTTGCGACCGTTAATAACGGGAAGGGCTTAGGCGTGTTTTATTGGGAGCCGCTGTGGATTGCCGTGGACGGCGTTGGTGTGACGAAGGGAGAGGGGAACGAGTGGGATAATCAGATCCTGTTTGATGCCAACCACCGTGCGCTGGATTCCATCAATGCGTTTTTATTTAATGCGTCAACAGCAAGCGCCAACAACAATAAGCATGTCATTGTTTATTCGCCGGATGACATGATCGTGCAGGTTGACTCCTGTGATAATCTGACGGAGGCGCTGCCCACAACGGTGGATGTGCTGCGGTATAACGGAACCATTGAAAAGCTGCCGGTGACGTGGAACGGGGCGAGCTCGGTGGATATGTCAGTGGTGGGAGATTACACATTTACGGGAACCGTTTACGGCACAGACCCGTTAAGCGGCGTTACGCTGGCATCGCCGACGCTCGAGGTTTCGGTGCAGCGCAATCTGATCAGAAATCCAAGCTTTGAGGACTGCGATAACACGCTTGACTGGAAGGTCAATGTGATAAAAGGAGATGCGGGAATCATTACAAACGGTGTTGACAGTTACGCTTATTCGGGGACAGGAAGCTTCCAGTATTGGGATGACAATGATTTTTGCGTCGAGCTGTCTCAGACAGTTGACGTGATCCCGGGACACAGTTATGATTTCAGCGTATGGGCACAGGGAACATGGGATTATATTGATTATGACCAAAGCTATTTCTTTGTGCGCTATACGAAGGCGGACGGAACAGAGGTGACACTCGGTACCGTTGAGCTGCTGAATGCAAACTATAGCTGGTGGAATCAGTTTGAGATCAAAGGGATACAGATTCCGCAGGACGTCGATCAGGTGACGGTCGGCGGACGGGTAACGGGCAGCGCAAACGGCTACGGAACCTGGGATGATTTCCGGTTTGTGGATACAAACAAAACGGCAGTGGTATCAGAGCGCAATTATGTGAATAACAGCGGTTTTGAATGGGAAGCGACCTCCGGCTCGGACACTTATCCGTCCATGGGATCATGGGACATTGAGGTGAACGGAGACTGGCCGGAACGGGCATGGGCAAACGGAGAGCAGAACCATACGGCGAACGGAAGTTATGCGTTCAATTACTATGATTCTGACGGTTGTGATCTGGGACTTTCCCAGACTGTCACCGGACTGCCGAACGGTTACTATACGCTTCAGTTATATTCTTATGGAAGCAATGATGCAAAGAGCGTGGTGGTATATGTCACCAGCGGCAGTGCAGTTTATTCCGTGACGGTGCATGATACGGATCGCTGGTCCGCATCGGAAAACCGGCCGGAGTGGGTAATGACTTCGTTAGAAAATATCCCGGTCAGCACCGGCGAGGTTCTGATCTGGATTGATATTGACGGCGTTGCGGGCTCTTGGGGCTATCTCGACGATATTTCTCTTGTGCGCCAGTAATCAGATCATTTTTGTGGACGTGTGGCAGACCCCCAATCTGCCGCACGTTCTTTCTATTTGGAAAAAGAAAATGGATATGGCAATTTTTCACAATGCCCGCCGCCGGAAAAAAGGAAGCATTTATTTGTAAAAAATGAAAAATGAGGCTACACAAATTCCGGGAACCGTGTTAGAATACAGATAAGAGTTATTATATGTATCAAAAGTACCGAAATGACAGTTCGGTTAAGAGCTCGAAAGGAGATACGGTATGCGGATCGGAGCAATTGCATATCAGCCGTATGTGTATAATACGAATACGGTCAGTGCGGCAAGCATGAACCGGATCGGCGCGATTCCCAATGATGCGACAGCGGGGCGCACTGATTTTGAGGGACTGACGAAGGAGCAGGAAAACGTCAATCCGCTTGGCAGAGGGCAGAGTGCGAATTTTATGGATATTTTGTCCTCGCAGATGGCGATGAGCCAGACGAAGAAAGCAATGCTGTTAAAGCCTGCGGCTTCTAATGAACAGGATGCTATGGCAAGCGCTGTGCAGAAGGATGAGACGACCGGTAAGGATGCTTCACAGACAGTGTCTGACATTGTGACCGGTCAGGACGCACAGAAAAAGGCTGCGGATCAGGCGCTAACAATCGGAGACGAGGAGAGCGGCGCGACGGGGGCTCCCATGAACGAAACGCGGGATAACGCGATGTCATATAAGATGCGTCATGCATTGGATGCGTATTCCATGACGATGGGAATGGTCGCATAAGGCATCTGTAAAGAACGATATTTCGTGTGTGATCGTCGGTTGACGGCGAACCGCGGTATAATTCCTGCAGTGCGGGAAAGGGCGGCATGCCCTTTGGATTGCGTAGTTTCTTCCGTGTCACCGCGTTAAGGTCAAGAGTACAGTCAAAGGTGGTACCGCGTAATAATACCCTTTGCAGACAATCTGCGAAGGGTGTTTTTGCTATAAATCAGAAGAAGGAGCGTTTTACAATGAGTAAGGAACTGGCAAAGACCTATGAGCCTCGCGGCTTGGAGGAGCGAATCTATCAGAAATGGATGGACAACAAGTATTTTCATGCGGAGGTGGATGAGACCAAAAAGCCCTTTACCATTGTGATACCGCCTCCCAATATTACCGGACAGCTCCATATGGGGCATGCGCTGGACGAGACGATGCAGGACATTCTGGTTCGTTTTAAGCGGATGCAGGGCTATAATACCCTTTGGCAGCCGGGAACGGATCACGCGAGCATCGCGACGGAGGTCAAGATCATTGAGACCCTGAAGGAACAGGGGATCGACAAGAACGATCTCGGCAGGGAGAAATTTTTAGAGCGCGCGTGGGAATGGAAAAAAGAATACGGCGGGCGCATTATCAACCAGCTTAAAAAGCTCGGTTCCTCCTGCGATTGGGACAGAGAGCGCTTTACGATGGACGAGGGCTGTAATAAGGCCGTGACCGAGGTCTTCGTCAAGATGCACGAAAAAGGCTGGATTTATAAGGGAGCCCGTATGATCAACTGGTGTCCTGTCTGCAATACGTCCATCTCTGATGCGGAGGTGGAATATGAGGAGCAGAAGGGATGCTTCTGGCATATCAAATATCCGCTTGTGGATGAGAACGGACAGCCGAGCAAGACGGAGTTTTTGGAATTTGCGACAACACGTCCCGAAACAATGCTCGGCGATACGGCGGTTGCCGTGAACCCGCAGGACGAACGCTATACGTATCTGCACGGGCGCTTTGTATGGCTGCCGATCGTGAATAAGGCAATCCCCGTTGTGGAGGATGACTATGTGGATATGGAGTTCGGAACCGGCGTTGTCAAGATCACACCGGCGCATGATCCGAACGACTTTGAGGTTGGAAAGAGGCACGGACTTGCTATCGTGAATATCCTAAATGATGATGCGACTATCAATGAAAACGGTGGGCATTATCAGGGAATGGACCGCTATGAGGCGAGAAAACGGATCGTGGAAGAACTGGATTCCCTCGGACTCTTAGTGCGCATTGAGGATTATTCCCACAATGTCGGGACGCATGACCGCTGCGGCACGACCATTGAGCCGATGGTAAAAGAGCAGTGGTTCGTGAAGATGGATGAGCTCATCAAGCCCGCCGTGAAAGCCGTAAAGGACGGCGAGGTGAAGCTCATTCCCGAGAGCATGAAAAAAACGTATTTCAACTGGACTGACAACATCCGCGACTGGTGTATTTCCAGACAGCTCTGGTGGGGGCACCGGATTCCGGCATATTACTGCGACGAATGCGGCGAGACGGTCGTTGCGGCACAGGCGCCGGAGAAATGTCCGAAATGCGGCTGCACACATCTGACACAGGATGAGGATACGCTTGACACGTGGTTTTCCTCGGCACTCTGGCCGTTTTCCACGCTTGGCTGGCCGGAAAAAACAAAGGAGCTTTCCTATTTTTATCCGACGGATGTGCTTGTGACCGGATATGACATCATCTTTTTCTGGGTCATCCGTATGATCTTTTCGGGGTATGAGCAGATGGGGGAGCGTCCGTTCCATACCGTATTATTCCACGGACTTGTGCGGGATTCCGAGGGGCGCAAGATGTCAAAATCACTCGGAAACGGCATTGATCCGCTTGAGATCATCGAAAAGTACGGCGCGGACGCGCTGCGCTTAACGCTCATCACAGGCAATGCACCCGGTAATGATATGCGTTTTTATTATGAGCGCGTGGAGGCAAACCGCAATTTCTGCAATAAGATCTGGAACGCGTCGCGTTTCATTATGATGAATATGGAGGGCAAGGAGGTCGTAAAGCCCACCTCCAGTGCATTGCAGCCGGTGGATGAATGGATCATCTCCAAGCTCAATGATGTGGTGCACGAGGTCACTGACAATATGGAGCATTATGAGCTCGGAATCGCCGTGCAGAAGATTTATGATTTTATCTGGGACGAATTCTGCGACTGGTATATCGAGATGGTAAAGCCCCGTCTGTATAATACCGACGACAGGGAAAGTCAGAATGCGGCGCTTTATACCTTGAAGACGGTGCTGATCGACGCGTTAAAGCTGCTGCACCCGTATATGCCGTTTATCACGGAAGAAATATTCTGTACGCTTCAGTCTGAGGAGGAATCCATCATGGTCAGCGCATGGCCGATCTATGATGAGGCAAAGGCGTACAAAAAGCAGGAGCAGGCGATCGAGACGATCAAGGAGGCAGTGCGCGGCATCCGCAATGTGCGCGCGCAGATGAATGTGGTGCCGAGCCGCAAGGCGCTCGTGTATGTGGTGTCCGAAAGGGAGGAGCTTCTGCAGATTTTCGAGGAAGGAAAGCTGTTCTTTTCCACGCTCGCTTACGCGTCCGATGTGTTGTTGCAGAAGGATAAGAGCGGCATTGCCGACGACGCCGTATCCGTTGTGATTCCGAATGCGACGCTGTATATACCGTTTGCGGAGCTTGTGGATATCGGCAAGGAGATTGAGCGTCTGAAAAAAGAAGAGAACCGGCTTGCGGGCGAGCTTGCGCGTGTGAACGGCATGCTCTCCAATGAACGCTTTATGGGAAAAGCGCCGGCGTCCAAAATTGCCGAGGAGCGCGCGAAGCTTGAGAAGTACGAACAGATGATGGCGCAGGTGAAAGAGCGTTTAAGCCAGCTTGAAAAATAACAATTATTTTTTGCAGATAAAAGGAGGAACGCTGTATGGAAATGGATTATGAAATACAATCAGAGGTGCAGGAAACCGTACAGGACGATTGGGCGCTTGCCGGGAATTATATCTCAATTTCCGAAGATTCCATGCAGGCATTTCTCTTTTTACAGCCAAAGCCGAATGGGGAGCGTTATGACCGGGAAGAGCTGAAGGCGCATCTTCGCGCCGAGGGTGTTGTCAGCGGCTTTCACGAATCCAATTTAGCGGCAATGGCAAAAAAGAAAGTTTATAACAGGGAAGTGCTTGTGGCGGAGGGCGTGCTGCCCGTACAGGGAACGCCCGGCTATTATGCCTATGAGATCGAGACGGAGGACTTTACAAAGCATCCGCGTATCCGTGAGGACGGTTCGGTGGATTACCAAAGCATGAATCTCTTGCAGAATGTGCAGGAGGGGCAGGTGCTTGCCGTATATCATGCCGCCGTGCAGGGAACGGACGGAGAGGACGTACGGGGAAGACGGCTGCGTGCGGATCTGTGCAGGGAGCTTCCTGCGTTAAGAGGAAGGGGCATCGCACTGAAGGAAGATGCCGAAGAGCCGACCTACATTGCACAAACAGAGGGAAAGCTGATCTTTCGTGACGATCAGATCGAGATCTGCAATGTCCATGAGATCAAGGGTGATGTGGATATTCTGATCGGTAAGGTGGAGTTTTTCGGTGATGTTGTGATTGACGGCAATGTTGCTGCAGGAACGATCATCCGTGCGGGAAAGAGTCTGACGATCAGCGGCACGGTCGAGTCTGCGGATATTTATGCAGGCGGCGATATTATTCTGCGCCGCGGCGTGCAGGGCAATGAAAAGGGGCGGATCCGTTCCAGGGGAAACGTGTACGCCGATTTTTTGGAGCACTGTACGGTAGAAGCCAGAGGCAATGTCATGGCCAATTATTTCCTCAATTCCGAGGTCGCCGCGGATGGTGAAGTGACGGCAACCGGAAAGCGCGGCATGATACTCGGCGGCTATGTCCACGGTTTTCAGGGCATAAAAGCGATGTGTGTCGGAAGTGAGAAGGAGATCAAAACGATTCTCCATGCGGGCTGCGAGCAGAAGGTTTACGAGCAGAATGTTGAAAACCGCAGAGAAGAGGCGGAGATCATGGAGCAGCTGGAAGAGATGGAGGAACGTGCGGAGATACTGCGCAAACAGCTCGCGATCCGTTCCAAGGATCAGACGCTCATACGCGAGTGCAACGAGCTGCTTCAAGAGCGGCAAAAACTGACGGAGCGCGCGAAGCAGCTGCAGGCGGAAAAACAGAAGCTTCAAAATCAGATGGAGAAAGGACGGCAGTCCGCGATCCGCGTGGAAGATAAGCTCTTTGCCGGGTCTGTCATCAGCGTAAATAACGCGCAGCAGGCGATTACCGCCAATACCTGCTTTATGCAGTATAAGAGCATTTCGGGCATCATACAGGGAACCGTCATCAGAATATAACAGGCATATGGAAGAGATTACTTATCAGGAAGTGACATCGTATCTGTTATCGATACCCAAATTTACGGTAAAGCATACGATGGAGGATACGTGTGCATTTTATCAATATATGGGAAGGCCGTGCGTAGATGCAAAGATCATCCATGTTGCCGGAACGAACGGAAAAGGCTCGACGTGCACGTATCTGCGGAGCATGTTGGAGCGCTGCGGTCATCATACGGCGCTGTTCGTGTCGCCGCATTTGGTGACTATGCGGGAGCGTTTTTTGTTTGACGGCGTTCCTGTCTCAGAGGAGACGTTTTGCAGGTCGTTTACGGCCGTCGCGAAGCTGATTCTTGCTTATCACGGAAAAAAAGAACCCGTTTCGATCGAGACGCTGAGGGAGCTTCCCTATCATCCGTCTTTTTTTGAAATGCTGTTTTTTATGTTCTTACAGTGCAAAAAAACAAGCGATGCGGATTATGTGATCCTGGAGACGGGACTCGGGGGCAGACTGGACGCTACAAACTGCATGCCCCAAAAAGCATTGTGCGTGATCACGAGGATCGCTTTAGACCATACGGAATATCTCGGGGAGACGGTGGGGCAGATCGCGCGAGAAAAGGCGGGGATTTTTCGGGATTCGACGCCAATCGTCAGCCTTCGTTCCGATAAGGAAAGCGCGGAAGAAATCGAAGCGTGTGCAAGAAAATGTAAGGCGCCGCTCCAATTTGTCGATTCGCGCGATTTCAAAATAGAAAGAATTGCCAATAAAAGCATTGCTTTTTCTTTTCATTCTGTATATTATAATTCTATCAGCCTTTCACTTTCCACAACGGCATGCTATCAGGCAGAGAATGCCGCGCTTGCGCTTCGGGCAATGGAAGCGCTTCGGATGTATCCCACAGTGGACGAGCTGCGCGAGGGTCTTGCGGCGGCNCATTGGGAAGGGCGGATGGAAGAAGTATTACCGGATGTCTATTTGGACGGTGCGCANAACGAGGACGGGATTCGGGCGCTGCTTGCGNCGGTGGAGCANACCGGACCGGACAGNAAAAATGTGCTCGTGCTTGCCATNGTAGCGGATAAACGCTATGAGCGGATGGCGGANNTCATTGCGCGTTCCGGATTATTTTTGCGGGTATATGTAACGTCNGCGGGAGGGGAGAGAGCGCTTGCNCCAANGGCGCTTGCCGGGGCGTTAGTAAGCNATGGACAGAAAAATTGTATGGTACAGGAACAGCCGGAGCAGGCATTTTCGCGCTGNCTTTNNGANCGCGAAGATGACGAACGCGTTTTTGTTGCCGGTTCNCTGTACCTGATCGGGCGGATAAAGGCATATTTAGGGAGGAATTCTGATGATTAACTTTGAGGAAGAACTCAAGAAGTTTCATCCCAGCGTTGAGATAGAGGAAGCGGAGGATGTGTTATACAGTCAGGATACGACGGANTTGGCNGACGTATTGGTAGATGTGATCAAAGAGGCAAAGGAAGAAGAATAGGAGCGACGCTATGGANTGTTTTAATTGCGGCTGTCTCCTGACGGAAAACGANTTTTGTACGAACTGCGGAGCGGATGTACGGGTTTACAAGAAGATCATTTCGGCGTCCAACCGCTATTACAATATCGGATTGGAGAGAGCAGGTGTCAGAGANCTGTCNGGGGCNGCGGAAAGNCTCAGACAGTGTCTGAANTTAAATAAAAACCATGTGGAGGCGAGAAATCTTCTCGGNTTGATNTANTATGAGACNGGAGANGTCGTTTCCGCATTAAATGAGTGGGTGATGAGTAAGAACATCAAGCCGCTNAAAAATATCGCGGACGATTACATTGAGGATATTCGATCGAACCCGACGCAGCTTGATACGCTGACGCAGGCGGTCAAAAAATATAATCAGGCGTTGAATTATTGTATGCAGGACAGCGTGGACTTNGCGGTCATTCAGCTCAAAAAGGTGCTGTCCATGAATCCGAAATATTTACAGGCGCACCAGCTTCTNGCANTGATCTATATGAGNCAGGAGGAGTGGGACAAGGCGGAGAAGGANNTCGAGAAAGCGCTGCGCATCGACACGAGCAATACGCTGACGATGCGGTATATGAAAGAGATCGACTTTGCGATCAGTCAGGAAGAAGGNNGGAACCAGTCCAAGAAAAANAACAAGGAACAAAAGAACGCAAAGAAATATAAGAGCGGCAATGATACGGTGATCCAGCCGATCAATAATAAGGATTCCAGAGGGCTTTCCACCATCTTTAATATCATCATCGGTATCCTGATCGGTCTGGCTGTTGCGATTTTCCTGATCCTGCCCGCACAGATTCAGACNGAGGTATCGAAGGTCAATGAGCAGGTGAAGGATTACAGCGAACTCCTGACCCGCAGGGAAGCGGATATACAGGAGCGGGAGGCTCAGATNGAGGACTTAAGGCAGGAGCTTGCGAGAACGCAGGAAGCGCTTGANGCNTATACCGGAACGGACGGCACGATCGCCGCATACGAGCAGCTCNTAGAGGCGGTCAGCCTTTATATGCAGGAAGANCCGGANGTGATGGCGGTTGCCGACAGNCTCGGTAAGATTGATGAGAACTATGTNGAGGAAGAAGCNCCNGACTATTTTGCAAGCGTGTATCATGAACTGCTTGTTCTGATCGGTCCNGATGTATCCGCATCCTATTATCAGACGGGAATGGCGGAATATAANGTGCAGAACTACTCGGAAGCGGTCAACTATTTCCTGATGGCGGTTTCCTTTAANGAAGCGGATTCCGCGGCGCTCTACCAATTGGCGGAANCATATTACCGCAGCGACGATCTGGAGAATGCGGCATATTATTATAACCGCGTCATAGAACTGTTTCCGGGCCGTAACTCGGCGGTCAACGCACGGAAACGCTTAAATNCGATCGAGCAGCAGCAATAAACATTTCCGGAAAGCCGGNGCTGCGATCATAAGAACAGAAAGACACNAAAGAGAACATCAAAANAGATGTTCTCTTTTTGATTGCGCGATAAGCAGAGGGGAAAGGAGAGAGCAATGGTTGATAATTATGCAATTATCGAAAATTATCTGATGATCAGAATGCCGGAGGAGGTTGACCATCACAGAGCGGTACTGATCAGCCGGACGGCCGATGATTATATTGCGCACAGCAAGGTTGTCAATATTGTGTTTGATTTCGAGGACACGAAGTTTATGGACAGCTCCGGTATCGGCGTGATCATGGGGAGATACAAGAAAATATCCTGCTTCGGCGGAAAGGTGTTTGCCATTAACACAAGCAGGCGTATCAAGCAGCTTCTTGCCGTGTCGGGCATGCAGAAATTAGTCACGATCATGGAGTAGGGGAGGCTGCAAAAAGCCGATCACGATCATGAAACAAAGGAGTGGAGAGATGGAGACAAGGACAGAGGAGAGAATGGAGTGCACGAGTGCCACGGGACAGGAGGGTGTTTTGGAACAGACGGACTTAGGCAGAAAAACGGGTGGACAGGAACGCGTGGGTGCAAGGCGTGAGTATGTGAACGAAATGTTGCTGGAATTTGATGCGGTATCCTTAAATGAAAGCTTTGCCCGCATTGTGGTCGCGGCGTTCATCACACCCTTAAACCCGACCGTGGAGGAGCTTGCCGATGTAAAAACAGCCGTATCCGAGGCGGTAACAAATGCGATCATTCACGGCTATGACAGCCGGGGCGGAAAAATTAAAATGCATTGTCTGGTGACAGGAAATCTGCTGACGGTTAGCGTGGAGGATCGCGGCGCCGGGATCGCCGACATCGGACAGGCGATGATGCCGCTGTTTACGACCCGACCGGAGCTGGAGCGCTCGGGCATGGGATTTGCATTTATGGAGGCATTCATGGATGATCTCAAAGTCGAGTCCCGTGTGGGAGAGGGGACCAGAATCTGTATGATGAAAAAAATAGGAGACGCTTCTTGGACGGCGCAAAAGGGGAAGTAAATGGATGAGACCGCTGCATTGATCGCACGTTCACAGGCAGGGGATAAAAAAGCAAGGGAGATACTGGTAGAAAACAATTTAGGACTTGTACATCATATTGTAAAACGGTTTCTTGGCAGGGGCATTGATGCGGAGGATCTGTTTCAGATCGGCAGCATCGGACTCATGAAGGCGATCGACAAATTTGATCTAAGCTATGACGTTCGTTTTTCGACGTATGCCGTACCGATGATCCAAGGAGAAATCAAACGGTTTCTGCGTGATGACGGCATGGTAAAGGTCAGCCGGACATTAAAAGAAAACGGCTGGAAAGTGCGCCAGTCTATGGAACGGCTGTCGCAAAAGCTCGGCAGGGAGGCGACGATGGACGAGCTTTCCAAGGATACGGGTTTGAGCGCGGAGGACATCGTGATGGCGATGGAGGCAAATATTGAAGTCGAATCCATTTACCGCTCGGTGTTTCAGTCCGACGGCAATGAGATTTATCTGGTCGATCAGGTCGTTGCGGGAGGCAGGGCAAAAGGCGGCATCGGGCAGACGGCGGCGGGCGGTTCGGGAATCGACAGCTACGGCATGGGGGACGGACAGGATCCCGAGAAGGAGCGTCTGCTCAATCATATGCTCTTAGAACAGCTCATTGACGGTCTGGATGAAAAAGAGCGGGAGTTGATCGAGCTTCGCTATTTTCAGGACAAGACGCAGATGGAGGTCGCGAAACGGCTCCGTATCAGTCAGGTACAGGTCAGCCGTATGGAAAAAAGAATCCTGCTGCGCATGCGGGAGAAAGGGAAGGTATAGCTTTTTATGATCAGATGTGGTAAACTCTGATAGAGAAGCATTTTGAATAGGATTTTCATAAATGCATATCACTGATGACATGAATGAAAGACGACGTACTGCGTCATTTCAGCAGGTGTCATGGGGCAAGGAGAGACAGGTTATGAAATTAGATATGCATTGCCATACGAAGGAGGGCTCGATCGACGCGAAGGTGGAGCTCGAAAAATATGTCAAAAAGCTGGTGTCTCTCGGCTATGACGGCATGCTTGTGACCGACCATAATTCTTACAAGGGGCACGATCAATGGGAAAGGCTGCGCAAGCAGATCGGAGAGACAGCGGGAAGGCCCTTTGTCGTCCTGCGCGGGATTGAATATGATACGAGGGATGCGGGGCATATGCTGGTGGTGCTGCCGGAGCGGGTGCGCACGCGGATGTTAGAAGCGCGCGGCTTAAAGGGACGTCAGCTCATCAAGCGCGTGCATGAGCTGGGCGGGATCATCGGACCGGCGCATCCGTACGGAAATGGTTTTTTTGCGCTCATGAATACGCGCCTCGGAAAAAGAAATGAGCATCTGATGCACAGCTTTGACTTTGTCGAGAGTTTCAATGCCTGCGTGAAGCCGTTTCAAAACAAACTGGCGAAACGTCTGGCGGAACAGTACCACAAGCCGGAATTTGGCGGCTCGGATGCACACCGCCCCGAAGTGATCGGCTCTGCATACACTGAGATCGAGGCGAATATCCGCAATAATGACGATCTCATCCGCGCAGTCCGTTGGCGTGTACCCATGGTCGCTGACGGGGATTGGGAGGATAAGGTTCGTAAGAAGCAGAAGAAGCCCGTGGAGGAGCTCGTCGTCATAGGATATTGGATATACAATAAAGTGCTTGCGGGCGCAAACGTGTTCCGTAGACGGAAGTATGCAAAGCTGACATAACGGGATGTTCGCATGATTAACAGAAATCTGCACAGACTACTTGCCAAAGAACAGGAAAGCATGGCGCTGCCTGTTCTAAAGGGGGCGTGGCTGTGCAGATTTTTTATTTGAAAGCGGACGAAAAAGTAGAACTGGAAAATAAGGAAATACGGCTTGCGGATGTAGCAAGCGTTTTGTGTGAGGACGACCGCGTGCAGCAGAAAGCGCAGGAGATGATCGTATATCGGTTTTCCGAGGAGGGGCGCGCAGTAATCGACGTATTGCAGTTGATCGCTCTTTTACAGAAAAGGTATCCGGGCTGCCGGGTCGTGAGCCTCGGAGCGGACGCCGTGCTAGTGGAATGCCACACGGTGAAACCGCATCCTCTATGGGAAAAAATAAAAATCGTCCTGATCGCGCTGCTCTGTTTTTTTGGCGCGGCATTTACGATCATGGCGTTTCATAATGATATTAGTATCGACGATATTTTTTCCAAGATGTACCTGCTTGTCACGGGGATGGAGTCGGACGGCTTTACTGCGTTGGAGATTTCTTATTCTATCGGACTTGCTGTGGGGATCATTGTTTTTTTTAATCATATCGGGACAAGGCGTATCTCCAAAGACCCGACGCCGATTGAGGTGCAGATGCGTCAATATGAGGGGGACGTTGTGACGGCGCTCGTGGAGAACGCGAATCGTGAGAACGCGAATCGGGAGAATGCGAACCGGGAGAACGCAAGTGGGGAAAACACGAACGGAAAGAGCGTGAATGCGGGAGGCAGGAGCGAACCATGATGGAACAACTGCTTCTGATCGTACTCGGATTGAGCTTTGGCGTATTTACGGCGGGCGGCGTGTTCACGACCGTCATCGTTGTGGCGCTCGTCCCGCGCTTTGCCGCCCGATTTCACACGGCATATAAAATAGAATTGTATGAGGAATGGATTGTCGCGGGCGCGATCGTCGGCGGCATTTTCGGTGTGTATTCCCATCTGTGGGCAACGCCCTCATGGGAGACGCGCGGCATGCTGTTAAAGGCAGCAGGCATCGCATTTGTGATTATCTGGGCATTTTTTACGGGCATGTTCGTCGGATGCCTTGCGCTTGCGATTGAGGAGATGCTCGGCGGGATTCCCGTATTTGCACGTAGGGTACATCTGCGCAAAGGGCTCGGCATTATTATTCTCTCCATTGCGGCCGCAAAGCTCGTCGGCTCCCTTTGCTATTTTTATTATGGGCTGCCGTAAGGAGTGTTGGAATGTGGTTCTTGATAAGCTTTGCGGCGAATGACATTGACGTGTAATGATGTGTTTTTATGATTGGATTTTCTAGGGAAATGCTGATAAATCAGCATTTCCCTAAAAGAAGAAATTTGTCTGCGTGTCATTCATGATGAACATATCGCGAAATCAAATCAACATTTTCCTTTACAGGCAAAGTGCCGTCAAGCATATGAACGGGACAATGCAGTTTGGATATCGATTGTTCTACTGTTTTGGGATCACGGTCTGCTACCACTTCACGGAATTGCTGTTGCTGCTCATACATAGCTCCTCCGGGAAGAGCCATGGAGCCGAAGCGCTTTTCCTCACGAGCGCGTATTCTATGCAATCGGATTTCAAGAGGTGCCTGCACCCAAAATGCAAGATCAATTTTAGAAAGTATTTCTTCGGACCAGTTCATTGTGACACCGGAAAGGATAAAGCCGGTGTTCGGTGAGAGATCGTGAAGGAGCATGCATTGCACTTCCTCCTTCGTCCGCGATACGGAAAAAGGTAACGTGCCAAGATAGTTGGGTGGGACATAGACTCCCTCAAGCGCCTTTTGCCTTGATTCTTTTTGCTCAGGAAAATAATAATCCTCTACATCCATTTCGGCATACCCGAGCGTTTTTGCCAATATGTGCGCGATGCTCGATTTTCCTGCGCCGTTTAAGCCAATGACAGCGATACCCCTGATCATGAAAATTCTCCATAAGGTTCTGTTTTTACCATTTGTGCATATCCCAAAATTCATTGTACATTTTAATTCTATCATCGGCATTTTTCAGAGTCAATGCGTCAGGGTAAAAGTTTTGAGAAAAAGGATCGTGAGTGGTAAACTCATCAAAATGGCGCTGGCAGCTGTTAAAAATTTTGTTTTTTATTGTAATGAGTATAAAATATGTCTTGACAAACAATTAAACATATGCTTAAATGTTTATATCAAGAGACAGAACGGTTCCGACGATTTTATCGTGAACAGCGATGAGAGCATGTTTCGGAAACAATCTGTTACAAAAATGAACGAGGAGGGTGTTTTCTATGAAAAAAACATATCAGATCGAGGTGGATTGCGCGGCATGCGCATTGAAGATGGAGGAGGCGACGAAGAAGGTCGAGGGCGTGAAGGACGCGACGGTTTCCTTTATGACGCAGAAAATGAAAGTGGAATTTGACGAGGGCGCAGACGAGCAGGCGACGATGAAGGCGGTTGTGAAAGCTTGTAAAAAAGTCGAGGATGACTGCGAGATCATACTGTAAAGTGGTGTGGACTTGTGTAATTTGAGGAGATTGCGTCTGCAAATTCGGCGTTAGAAAGGGCGTGGAACAATTATGAATAAAAAGCAAAAAAAGATGCTGCTGCGTATCATCATTACCGCAGCGCTGATGGTTCTGCTTGCGGTCTTGCCAATCGACGGCAGAATAAAGACGGCGCTGTATCTGATCCCGTATCTGGTGATCGGCTATGATATTTTGCGGAAAGCGGCTTTGGGCATCATACACGGGCAGGTATTTGATGAGAATTTTCTGATGGCGGTCGCGACTGTCGGTGCGATCGGGATCGGCGAGATGGTAGAGGGCGTGGCGGTCATGCTTTTTTATCAGATCGGGGAACTGTTTCAGAGCTATGCCGTCGGTAAGAGTCGTAAAAATATTACGGCACTGATGGATATTCGCCCCGATTATGCCAATATTGAACAGGACGGGGAGCTCGTGCAGATCGATCCCGATGAAGTGGAGACCGGCACGGTCATTGTGGTAAAGCCGGGAGAAAAGCTGCCGATCGACGGCGTGATCACGGAGGGAGAAACAACCCTAAATACGAGCGCATTGACCGGAGAGAGTGTGCCGCGCGAAGCGAAAGAGGGCGATGAAGTCATCAGCGGATGCGTCAATTTAAGCGGACTGATCAAGGTGCGCACGACGAAGGAATTTGGCGAGTCAACCGTATCGAAGATCTTAGACCTGGTGGAAAACTCCAGCATGAAAAAATCACGTTCGGAGAATTTTATCACCCGTTTTGCAAAGGTATATACGCCTGCGGTCTGCCTTGCAGCCGTGCTGTTAGCGGTGCTTCCGCCGCTTGTACAGATGCTTTTGGGGGGCAGTGCCGACTGGCTTGTATGGTTTACACGGGCATTGACCTTCTTAGTCATCAGCTGCCCATGCGCGCTGGTCATTTCAATACCGCTAAGCTTTTTCGGCGGTATCGGCGGAGCGTCCGCACGCGGCATTCTGGTGAAAGGCTCCAACTATTTGGAGGCGCTTGCCTCGGCGGGTATCGTTGTTTTCGATAAAACGGGAACGATGACAAAGGGTGTTTTTGAAGTGACAAAGATCAGCCCGGTGGGGGTGAGTGAGGAAACGCTGCTGCGTTACGCGGCGCATGCCGAGAGCTATTCCACACATCCGATCGCGGAGAGCCTGCGCAGGGCGTACGGAAAAAATGTTGACATGGCGCTGGTGAGCGACGTGGAGGAGATCAGCGGGCATGGCGTGACAGCGACGATAGACGGGAAAACAATTGCGGCGGGCAACCGCAGGCTGATGGAACGCATGAATATCGCCTGTGCGGAAAGCGACGGGATCGGTACGGAGGTTCATCTGACGCTTGACGGCGAATATATCGGAAGAATCCTGATCGCGGATGTGTTAAAGCCGACCGCGGCGGAGGCAGTTCGCGCGCTGAAGGCAAACGGCGTCCGCAAGACCGTGATGCTGACGGGCGACGCGAAGAAGGTTGCGGAGGCGATCGCTTCAGAGCTTTCTGCTGACGAGGTCAAAAGCGAACTGCTGCCGGGGGATAAGGTCGATGAGGTCGAGCGTCTGCTTGCACAGACCGGTAAAAAAGAAAAACTCGTGTTTGTCGGAGACGGCATCAACGATGCGCCTGTTTTATCCCGTGCGGATGTCGGCATCGCGATGGGAGCGCTCGGCTCGGATGCCGCCATTGAAGCAGCCGATGTGGTGCTGATGGATGATGACCCGTCAAAGATTGCGCTTGCGATGCGGATCGCGCGGAAGACGCTTCGCATCGTCTATGAAAATATCGTGTTTGCGTTGGCGGTAAAAGCTGCCTGCCTTGTGCTCGGTGCGCTGGGTGTTGCGAACATGTGGTGGGCGATTTTTGCGGATGTCGGCGTCATGGTGCTCGCCGTGCTCAACGCGACGAGGGCGCTCGCGGTATCAAACAGATGATAGTGTGAGAAGTACTTCCGGAGCTCATGCTGAGATTTGAAATGGAGGAGCGTATGGCACATTATAATTTACCGCATGATCATGGGCAGAATATTGAGCATGTACTTGACCGTATGCCGGACATTGATTCTTTTCAGAAAGTGGCATCGTGGTTTGATAAGCTCGGGGACAGTACGCGTCTGCGCATTTTATGGATGCTGTGCCACTGCGAAGAGTGCGTGAGCAATATCGCTGCGGCAATGGAAATGAGCGATCCGGCAGTATCCCATCATTTACGGCTTCTTCGGGAAAGCGGTCTGATCGTAAGCCGCCGTGACGGCAAGGAAGTTTACTATAAGCTTGCCGAAAATGCACAGGCGCAGATTCTTCACCGTGCGCTTGACGAGATGTTTGAGGTGAGCTGTCCGAGCGGGGAATAAGTCCTTTAGTAAGCTGTGCAAAAGAACGATAGCATAGAACTGTTACACCCATTTTTCGTGTTCCGGCGATTGTGTTTCTCTATCTCTTAGGAAAGGCAAAAGCGGAAGGACAGAATGGAAAACTATAATACAACAAAAAAATAACTGACGCATATTTTTTGAATATACCGCACATCCTATTTCGGAAAAAAGAATCGGAAAGCGGGGAATCAGCCGATGGCAGATCAGTCAAAGGATATGAAAAAGGCATATGAGGAGCAGAAGCATCAGCAGAGTCGTATGCAGCAGAAAAAGCAGGTTTATCAGGAATATGTTGAGCAGATGACGCCCAAAAAGAATATTTGGTGGCAGATGTTGAAAGCATTCATTGTCGGAGGACTGATCTGTACGCTCGGGCAGGTGATCCTAAATGTTGCGATGAATCAGTTCGGACTGGATAAAGAGACGGCGGGAACGTGGTGCTCCGTCATTCTTGTTTTGATCAGCGTGCTTTTGACCGGATTTAACCTGTATCAAAAGCTTGGCGCGTTTGCGGGAGCAGGGGCGCTCGTGCCGATCACGGGCTTTGCCAACTCCGTGGCGTCTCCGGCGATTGAATATCAAAAGGAAGGCCAGGTGTTCGGTATCGGCGCAAAAATCTTTACGATTGCGGGTCCGGTCATTCTTTATGGCATCGTGACAAGCTGGGTGCTGGGCTTTGGATACTGGATCGGGAAATGCTTTGGGGTTTGGTGAAAAGCTGATGAGATGCGGGAATATGTGAAATAGGAGTGTCCTTTTTGGGGCGAGAGTTAGTATGGCAGATAGTATGGGTACTATCTGCCGTATTTTTTTCTATAAAGATACAACCAAAAGAAAAGCATAAAAATGTATTTGACGATGAATGTGTAAGGCTCTATACTGAAAAGGAATATGAAACAAAAGGTTACTTATTGCGCGTTTGAGTGTGACGAGCATCAATAAGGTGGAAAAATATGGACTTAAATCGAATTTATCATGGAAGCAACATGGTCGTGGAAAAACCTCGGATCATGATAAATGGTCACTACAAAGATTTTGGATACGGATTTTATTGTACGAAATTAGAAAAGCAGGCAAAACGCTGGGCGCTGACGAAACGAGGGGACTCCGTTGTAAATCGTTATGTTTATACACAGAATGATAACCTAAAGTCTTGCATTTTTGAACAAATGACCCAAGATTGGCTGCAGTTTGTTGTGGATTGCAGAAGGGGGATTGAGCACCAATATGATATTGTAGAAGGTCCGATGGCGGACGATCAGATATGGGATTATGTGGAAGATTTCATGGACGGAAATATTTCTGAGGCTGCATTTTGGGAATTGGTTAAATTCAAATATCCGACTCATCAAATTGTTTTTTGCACAGAAGCGGCATTGAAAACATTATGTTTTGAAGGAAGTGATCAAATATGAAAAACCGATATTTTGCAGATGAAGAGATTGGTAGCAATGATTTGTTTTTTATATGCTATATGATTGAGCGTGTCGCAAGAAAATTACATCAGGGAAATCGATATGTGGTGAATGCGGTCGGAAAAGATGCGATGTATCATCTGATCAGTGTCGCAAATGTGCTCCATGCACAAAACCCATTGGATTTGGAAGATGATTGGATAAAAAATTATGATCTTCAATGTGGCAATTTTGATATATTTGATGTGGATAAAGAATTAGTATCACAAACGCCGACTGCCGTGCAAATGGGAAAAGTCTATCAAAGACTGATCAGAGATACTTTATTACAGGATGAGGATTATGTGGAAGGGATTTTCAGAGTTTATAATCATGAGATATGTAATGTGATTGATAACTATAATTGCAGCGCGTACTTTGAACCGTCTTATGTCATCGCAAGAGCATATCAGGCGGGAGGGTTTTAACCTGCGCATTGCAGGCGAAACAAAGTATACTGAAATCAGCGCACTCCAAAAAATTGCGCAAAACAGACAATCCCCTACGCCATCTTGTGCTTCATCCGAAACTGCTTCGGCGTGCAGCTGCGATATTTTTTGAAACTTTTGATCATATGGCTGCAATCGGAAAATCCCGTTTCCTGGCTGATATAGGTGAGGTCGAAGCTTGTGAAAAGAAGAAAATCCTCCACCTTAAAAATTTTCATTTCTTCAATATATGTCTTGCAGCTTTTTCCATAAAGCTGCTTGAATTTCTTGGCAAAGCAGGAATAGCTGAGCCCGCACTTTGACGCAATGTCGGCGACCTGAAGATTTTCTTTGATGTTGGAGTCAATATATTCCGTAACGCTGTCGATGTCGTATTGGGCGTCGGCGGCAAACACATCGTGATCGATCGAAAAGCCGTCGCGCATCCAGCAGCGGATAATGTTCATTAAAAGATGATAAAGCTTTGTCTGAATGATCCTGTCATAGCCGTATTCCTGTTTCTGCAGTTCGTCCACACAGTCCCTAAACAGGCGGCCGCATTCCATGTTCTCAGCAGTCTCCGCAGGAAAATAAAACGGCATCTGCTTATTGTACGCGCTTTTTACGATATTGCGCAGCTTCGGCGCGTAGGAAGATGTGATATGGATGCTGTTGATGTCAAATTTGAGCACAATATAGCGCAGCGGCCCCGGAGCAGCGGCATAGATGGAATGAACGGACTGCGGATGAAAAAAGACCATATCGCCGACATTGGCGGTATGGATGCGTTCATCTGTGTGCATTTCGGCGCTTCCTTCCAGCATGAATATCATTTCCGCAAAATAATGCCAGTGCGGTCTGATCGGAAAACGGTTTGTCCCGGCGTCATAAACGAAGCATTCAAAAGGGGTATTCAGCGCGTTTCCGGCCTCAAAAAGATTGTACATAATCAATTCTCCCAAAGGAAATAGCCTGCGTCAGCCGTCCAAAATAGGTGCAGCCATATTGCACTTAAGTATAGCACGTCTTTGCGTAAAATGCATCCTCTTTTCACGTTGAATTGGATGGATAAATTTGCTATAATAACTTCAAAAAGCAATAAGGGGGATACGCGATGTTGACAAGAAAACAGTATCAATTTTGGTTTTGCACAGGTTCTCAGGATTTATACGGGGACGAATGCCTTGCCCATGTGGCGGAGCATGCAAAAATCATTGTACAGAAGCTGAACGAATCAGGAAAACTGCCGTTTGAAATTGTCTGGAAAACGACGCTGATCACCAATGAGCTGATCAGAAGAACCTTTAACGAGGCAAATACGGATGAGCGCTGCGCGGGCGTCATTACATGGATGCATACGTTTTCTCCCGCAAAGTCATGGATCATCGGCCTTCAGGAATACCGCAAGCCGCTGCTCCATCTGCATACGCAGTTTAATGAGGAAATTCCGTACGACGCGATCGACATGGATTTCATGAATGAAAATCAGTCGGCGCACGGGGACAGGGAGTATGGGCATATTGTTTCCAGGATGGGGATCGAGCGCAAGGTCGTGGTCGGACATTGGGCGGACGAAACCGTGCAGGACCGTATTGCATCGTGGATGCGTACGGCGGTCGGCGTTGTGGAATCCAGCCATGTACGCGTAATGCGCGTTGCCGACAATATGCGCAATGTTGCCGTGACCGAGGGGGACAAGGTCGAGGCACAGCTCAAATTCGGCTGGGAGGTCGATACCTATCCGGTCAATGAGATTGCGGAGTCGGTCGATGCCGTGTCCGAATCGGATACGAATGCGCTGGTNGATGAATATTATGACAAATATGANATTCTCTTAGAGGGCAGGGACGCCGATGAATTCCGNCGTCATGTNGCCGTGCAGGCNCAGATTGAGCTGGGCTTTGAGCGNTTCCTTGAAGAAAAAAATTATCAGGCGATCGTCACCCATTTCGGCGACCTCGGCGCATTGAAGCAGCTCCCCGGACTGGCGATCCAGCGACTGATGCAGAAGGGCTATGGCTTTGGNGCGGAGGGCGACTGGAANGTTGCCGCGATGGTGCGCATCATGAANCTGATGACGCAGGATATGGCGGATGCAAAGGGTACGTCCATGCTGGAGGACTATACCTATAACTTTGTCAAAGGAAAAGAGGGAATTTTGCAGGCGCATATGCTNGAGATCTGTCCTTCCATTGCCGANGGACCNATCAGTATCAAATGCCAGCCGCTTTCCATGGGAGACAGAGAGGACCCCGCGAGACTCGTATTTACTTCCAAGGAAGGAAAAGGCATTGCGGTATCCATGATTGACCTTGGCAGTCGATTCCGCNTGATCATCAACGATGTAAACTGCAAAAAGACNGAAAANCCGATGCCCAAGCTTCCGGTTGCCACNAACTTCTGGACACCGGAGCCGGATCTGTATACGGGTGCGGAGGCATGGATCCTTGCGGGCGGCGCACATCATACCGCATTCACNTATGACCTGACGGCGGAGCAGATGGGCGACTGGGCTGCGGCGATGGGNATCGAAGCGGTCTANATCGATGCCAACACGAATATCCGTGATTTCAAGAAGGATCTCATGCTTGGAGAACTGGTTTATCGCTAAAAAGGAGTTTCCGCAGGAAAACTCTTTCTGGATTGAGAAAATTACGATTAAACAAAAGTCAGTTTTGCGTCAGCGGAACTGACTTTTGTAACGGGAGGTTCTTTTATGAGAGANTTTGATGTGGAAAAGGAGATGTATCGCCGGGCNGTCGAATTGATTGAAANNCGCTATCCCGTCGGCTGGGGCGGAGCGGGGGTCGTACANACNGCGAACGGGCATTATTTTACCAGNGTCAGCATAGATACTGCCAATGCCTCGGCNGTTNTGTGTATAGAGACAGGCGCAATGCTGGAGGCTCATAAGTATAACGAAAAGGTTACGCATTGTATGTGCCTTGTTCGGGATGACGAGAACGCTCCCTATAAAGTATTATCCCCGTGTGGAATCTGTCAGGAGCGCTTNAGGTTTTGGGGAGANGANGTGCAGGTGGCGGTTACCACAAACGATCATNCTTTGCNATTTGTCCCGTTAGGCGAACTGCAGCCNTACCACTGGACAAAGGCATNTCNCNGTGATACATTGGAGCAGTTTACGGAATAAATCGGGACATTGCCCAAAAAGCACTGTGAATNCAAAACGTTTGAATAGATCTGTCAGTAAANGGCAATCCTTAGATAAGAGNCGACAGAGAGTGCAGCCGTNTGCGTGAAAGNNTTGGGGCTGCTGCTGGAACGTCTGAAAGAAAGGAGTATCGGCCATGACGCTGACAGAAAAAGAGACAACTGCATTAAAAGATCTGTACACACAGGAGAAGTCCTGCATTACAAAGTATCAGAAATATGCCGCAGAGGCAAAGGATACGGANCTGCAAAGCCTGTTTAAGACGTTACAGCAGGATGAGCAGAAGCATTATCAGTCCATCGGACAGGCATTGAACGGTAATGTTCCGGCTTGTGACTGCAATGATTCACAGGGGAAAAATTACAGTCCGAAAGGGACATANCGCGACGGNGCGAATGCGGCGGATAAGGAGCATGACTGTTTTCTTGCCACGGACTGCATCGGNACGGAAAAGCTTGTGTCCGGCGAGTATAATGAGCATATTTTTTGCTGCAGCAGTTCTCCCCTGCGCAAGCTGCTTGCCGACATTCAGATCGAGGAACAGAATCATGCAGAGATGCTCTATAAGTATAAGCAGGTAAATGCAATGGCATAAAAAAGATTTGCGCTACGCGCAAATCTTTCGAAGAATCGCTAAAGCGATTCTTCCGGGCTTCGGAAAGTTCCTAATTAGGATAAAAAAGAACACACAGCGCTTTTCAGAGTTCCACNTAAGTGGAACTCTNTTTTTTGACGATANGAGAAGNTTNTAAGGCANTCANACCAGCGAGTACGCGATGTGCCGCAGGCGTCGTGTGATCTCATTGCATCCTGCATCGCAGCGCTGGATGAAGTACAGCATAATGAAATTGGATTTCGGAGAAACGGTAAAATATGTGCCGCACCAGCCGTCCCATCCGAATTCACCCACATCCGCATTCGTTCCGGCGGCAGCAGGATCGGCCAAATGACGCATCAGGTTGCCGTACCGATAGCCGCGCAGGGAATCCCAGTTTAAGTCGGGGGCATAGGCGTCCGAAAGCTGCGGGGAACACAGGAAAGAAACCGTGTTTTTTCCGAGAATACGACGGTCCTGCCAAACGCCGCCCTGCAAAAGCATCGTGGCAAAATGCGCGTAATCCCCAATCGTAGACACAAGTCCGGCGCCGCCGGATTCAAAAGCGGGAGCATGGTCGTAGCCCTCCATGCCAAGATTTTTGCCGGGCTGCGGAGCAATGTNCATGCGCTTGTCGCTTTGATATACGGAGAAAGAAGAAAGCGTATCGACAACGCCGCCTTTTTGGGGGATCGATGCGGGAATGTCTGCTTTTTGTTGCGACATCACATTATCCGTATCAACGCAGGCGGAAGCATCCNGCATTTCCGAGCAGCGGTACAATTCGGCAAAGCGGTTCTTTTTTTCATCAGGGACATAAAAATCCGTATCTTTCATGTCGAGCGGCTCAAACAATTCCTGCTTNAAAAACCTGCTGAGGCGCATGCCCGAGGCTACTTCGATGACGGCGCCGAGCACATCGGCGGATGTGCCGTACATCCAGTGCGCGCCGGGGTGAAAAGCGAGCGGGATCTGACCCAAACGGTTGGCAAGCTGTACCGTCGGAAAAGAGACGCCGGCATCCTGCGCCGCTGTCATTTCATCAAAAAGCGCCGCGACAGCCTTTCCGGCGCTTGTGCAGTCGTCGGGATAGGCGAGGCCGGACGTCATGTTTAAGAGGTNGGAGAGACGCACCGCGCGCGAAGCGGGAACCGTCTGCTCACTGTCCGGAAGAAATACCTGTTGACCGTGAAAGCCGGGCAGATAATGCTCGACCGGATCGGAAAGATCAATGACGCCGCGCTCCATGAGCAGCATAGCGGCGGCGCAGATGACCGGCTTGGTCATGGAAAAAATACGGAAGATCGTATCGTCTGTCATGGGAATCTGTTTTTCTTTATCCGCCATCCCATAGGATGCGCGATGAAGCGTGCGACCGTCCTTTAAGAGCAGGAGATTCGCGCCGGCGAGATTATCGCGTGCGATCTCCGAGCGTATTAATCTGTCCATATCTGCGATGCGGTCCTGATTGAAATCCATCATATAAGCTCCTTTTTATGATTGGTTAAGGTAATGAAAAGCAGCCGGTTTTGTCCGGCTGCCGCATGAATCAATGATTGGTAAGTAATACGCGGAAAATCATTCCGAGTCCGCCGAAGATCAATACAAGCAGCAGGATCCAGTCAAACAGCGTCATCGTTAGCAGATGGAATTCCGTCGTCATAATGACGGAAGCGACGATGATAAGTGCCGCGGCTGCCATATACACTTTGGCTGCAAAGCTTTTGGGAGATGCAAACAGCCATACGACTCCGATAATGAACGGAACAATGACCAAGCCGGATTTCACATGAAAGCCGCGAATGGCAAAGCCCGTGGAAAAGAAGCTGGAATATACGAGTACCTTCTGTGAAAAAAAGAACAATCCCGCGATCAGCATGGCAAGCCCGCCGAGAAAGATGCCAAGATCTTTTAACAGAGAAGAATCGGAGCTGCCGGAATTGGAGTGAGTGTGAATATGTAAATCGTCATCGTGATGTTTCTTTTTCATAAAGAATCCCTCCTGCTTTCGTGCTGCGGCAAGGAATGCAGCCGCATTCGTCTATTACAAAATCAGTATAGCTGGATTACCTGTTTTTTGCAAGTGCCAAGATGGAACTGCGGGGTTGCGTGATTTTGGGACTCCCTTTTCAGATTAAGGCTGCTCATGCTCTATTTTCTGTAATTTTTAGTCAAGGTGCCAGGACGGAGAGCGATCCATAATGGATAACGCTCCGATAAACTTCATTTTATCTTTCTAATTTATTTACTATTTCACATATGGAAGCCCTGTAGTCGTCCATATTGTCAAGCATCGTAAGATGACCGGCATTTTTTATGAGATACAGCCCTTTATCCGGGGCAGCAATTTCTTCAAAATAAGAAATGCCTATCTCAACCGATGTCTGTTGGTCATTCTCACCAAGTACATAATACACCGGAACCTGATATTCGGTCCCTTTGTCCCGTAAGTCAAATGACATAAGTTCACCCATAACCTTTATATTGACGACCATGCCCGTAAGAAACGGAAGAATATCCGCTATTCCCATAACAGGAGAGTGTATAAACATTTTTATCATATTCTTATCCATATCTACTGCCAAATGATACTTTCCCTGCAGCCTACGAACCTGTCCCATTTTTCGGTAATACTTCATATCAAATTTTCCTGCGGCAGGATACTCACCGATTTTCATCAACTTTCTTCTGTCACTTTTACTGCCGGACGCTTCTATCGCAGCTTTTAATTTTTCAAACCCTGTACGCTCATTTTCGATAAGGTCTACTACCTGTCCGCATCCGATATAACACAATGTATGCTCCGGATGTTCCAACGCAAATATGCTCCCTAAAACGCTTCCCCATGAATGCCCGATGATGCCAATTTTTGCTTTCTGATACAGCTTCTTCAAATACAACACAATCTCCAATAAATCATTTTTTAACAGTTCCGTGTCAGGTCTTTCCTTTTTATTTTTCAAATAGGTCTTACCTGCTCCCCGCTGGTCATAATAGACAATGTTATAGTTCCGGCCTTCGTATTCCTCCAGAATGTATGCCATCATAGTTTCCGACTGCCCCGGACCTCCATGAATAAAAAGCAAAACAGGCGCTTCCTTCCTTGCTTTATAATGTAAAAGATAATGTTCTATTCCGTTGATCCTTACATACTCTTCTTCATATTTCTTTATTTTCTTCATCTTTTATTCCTCTCCGATCAGATATTTTACCGTTCTGGCAAGAGTCTTAAGCTGAATCTCAGGCTGAAACAATTCGGTAAAAGGATTCTGTTCATGCTTATAGCAGTTGTTCACAATACATTCTGTCTGAATTCCTGTGTATGCAGATGCGATATACGACAGCAATTCTTTCACACTCACCCGTGGATGAATTCTGCCTAACGATACCTGTTGTGAAAAAAATTCCATGGTACGCATTGTAAGGTATTCCATATTTCCTGCGTCTGGAATATTTCTCAGAATTTTATCGACTCTCGTCGGATCGTTCATTGCAAGTACCGACAGTTCAAAATCTATTTTTTCAATCCCCATCAATTCTCTTTTCATAAAATCTGTAAGCATAGCAAAAATCAAATCTGTAATTTCGCTTGGTGATAGTTCATTCTCCTTGGCTAAAATCTCATCTGTCTTTTCTTTTATACTTTCTTTCTTTCGCAGATATAGAATCATATCGCTAAAAATATCGTCAATGTCTTTGTAAAACCGATAAATACCGCCTTGGCTAAATCCTGTTTCGTTGATGATGTCCTGCATCGTGACTGTACTCACTGTCTTTTTCAGGCACAATGTATAAGCGGCATCAATTATTTTGGATTTCTTGTTCTGTATGTATTCGTCCGTTACTTTTGGCATGACATCACTCCTCCTTAATGTCAAAGCTGCAAACCGTTCAAGTATTTGTGCATAAAAATGAATATGGTTTCATTTTATCTGGCATTATATGAAATGTCAACATAAAAATGAAACCATGTTCATCTAATTTTCAACTGCTTCTTTCTGATTCATTTATTTTTTTTTCTGTAATTTCATCAGTTCCAATTGCCCCAACGCAACGAAGTTGCGTTTGTGAAAGGAGAACAGTTATCGCAAAAGGTTCTGTAAGGAAAAAAGGGCGCACGATGTCCGGTGGACATCGGTTTCGCGCGGACCGAAGCGGAGACAGAAATGGTACTACCGCTTTTATGTGGAAGATGCAAGCGGGAACTTGGTACAGAAAGAATGTGCAGGAACTTTTAGGATACTCGGACGTAAGCGCTACCATGAATGTCTATGCACACGCTACAAGGGAGGCTAAGCGGGATTCAGCAAAACTCTTGGATAAGGTAGTGGGAATGAATTAGGGACAAAAACTGAATAAGAAAAACTTTCCCTTGTAACTTGCCCATGAGGGCAAAAACAAGGGAAAAGGATACATATTTTGAGGCTGGCATAGCGCTAAGCCTTGAAAATAGTGGAAACTTATGGAAAAAGCTTATAACTGGAATTTAACGACTTGCAAATCTTCCGACTTTCAGTGTTTTCAGATAGGCTTTCTGCTCCGTTGTTATCCTATAACTCTCCACGCTTTTCTGAATTGCTTTATTATGTGTCCAGTCATCGAGCTTCTTTCCTTCCAGATACGGAAGTATGGAAGCGTACTGCTTTGCCAGAGCTGTCGCAAAAAACCATGCGATCATCATATTGATGTAATATTCTTCCGATCTGACGGCCGCTACCATGTCCGCATACTTGGGATCGAACCGTGCGTCCAGAAAATGCTGCATAAGCATACCGATCGCAAACCGGACGGTATAAACCTTATCCGATTTGATCCATGTGCAGATATACGGCAGCAGTTTCTCCGGCTCTTTTTTAAATACCTTCGGAGAAAGCTGATCACATGTAGCCCAATTATCAATAAACGGAAGAAATGCTTCAACCTCCGCAATGCATTTGCCAAAATCTTTCTCCTGCGATATCACAAATGCATGCAGCTGATCTTCCTCGAAGTATCGGTGTGGAAGAGACGTCAGAAATGAAGCTGTGTCTTCGTGCCTGAACAGTTTCTTGGCCAAAGAGCGAAGCTCCGGCGTCCTGACGCCTATTATCCTGTCCGCTTCTGCCGTCGGGATGAGCTTAGCCTGGAAGGCTGCATATTCCTTATCCTGTAAACGGAATAATTCCGCCACAATTTCATCGCAGTTCATCTATCATTTCCTCCGTAAATTCCGATTTGCTGTTCTGAATATTACCATAAGCCTCTGGAAAATTCAATGTGAATTGGTGGAATTGCCGGAGTTTTGTCCCGGCAACCATTATCTTAAAAGAGACTTTTCGGAACAATGATTGAAAAAAAGAAGTGATTATAATATAATGATTCTGTTAATGAAAAAGAGGCGTTTGCGATGAGAACAATGGAATTTAAGATGGAGCGGCCGGGACTGTTGCATGAGGGAGACCGCGTGAGCATTACGGAGGGAAAACTGCCGAGCAATTATTATTATACGATCGATCCGTCTCTTGCCATGTCGGGAAACTATCCGTTCCGCGAACAATTAAAGGCACGTGAGGGCATTGTCTCAGAGGTGAAAGAGAATCCGCGCGGTTTTTATGTAACGGTGGAATTTCAGGACGAGCCCCCTGTGTGATACGGTGATGGATATGGTATAGTAATACAAAGAAGTTTTTGCTATAGGGAAAGGAGAATAAAAAATGAAAACAATCAGTACGGACAAAGCGCCTGCGGCAATCGGGCCGTATTCGCAGGCAATTCTTGCAGGAGACATGTTGTATGCGTCGGGTCAGATTCCGATCATTCCGGCGACGGGAGAGATCGCGCAGGGCGATATTAACGTGCAGGCGGAGCAGGTCATGAAAAATGTCGGCGCTATTCTGGAGGCTGCGGGAACAGATTATACCAAGGTGGTCAAGACGACCTGCTTTTTGGCGGAAATGTCTGATTTTGCGGCGTTTAATGCGGTGTACGAGAAATATTTTACCGGAAAACCGGCAAGAAGCTGCGTTGCGGTAAAGCAGCTCCCGAAAGATGTGCTCTGCGAGGTGGAGGTCATTGCCTATCTCGGTCAATGAAAAGAAAACGGCATAAGACGGCAAAAAGCGGGAATAATTAGATAAAAATTCATGACGCGCAGACGAGTAATGCGGACTGCGGGAAAGTGCAGGCAGGATAATGGATCAAAAAGTGATGTTTCAATTTGGATACGGTCTCTATGTGCTGACGACAAATGCGGACGGTACGGACAACGGCTGCATCATCAATACGGCAATTCAGGTGACGTCAACGCCCTGCCGTGTGCTGATCGCGGTCAATAAGCAGAACAGAACGCATGATATGATCTTGGCGTCGAGAAAATTTAATATTTCCATGATCGCAGAAGACGCATCGTTCTCGTTGTTTCAGCACTTTGGATTCCAGTCGGGAAAGAACGTGGACAAATTTGCGGATTATCCGGATTGTGCCCGCGCAGAGAACGGCATCATGTACATTACAAAGGGAACAAACGCTTATGTATCGGCGCGTGTATGTGAGGTCATGGATATGGGGACGCATACGATTTTTGTGGCGGAGGTTATGGACGGCGCCATGCTTTCCGATGTGCCGACGGCGACCTACAGCTATTATCAGAGCAGCATAAAGCCGAAGCCGGAAGCAAAGAAGCAGACGGATGGGGTGACATGGGTATGTAAGGTGTGCGGCTATGTCTATGAGGGCGATCCGCTCCCGGCAGATTTTGTCTGTCCGATCTGCAAGCACGGTGCAGCGGATTTTGAACGGCGCGCATAATCATCATCATATGACATATACTACGACCGGAGAATTTCTCCGGTCGTTTTGTCTGCTTATTGTTATATCAGCCTGAACCAACAGGAAAGGAGTCAAGGTATGGATTATTTGAATGCGTTTTGGGTGGGTGGACTGATCTGCGTGCTGGTACAGATCTTAATGGAAAAAACAAAGCTGCTGCCCGGCAGGATTATGGTGATTTTGGTGTGTACGGGAGCGGTCCTCAGCATCTTTCAGCTCTATGAACCGTTTCAGGAGTATGCCGGAGCGGGGGCAAGCGTGCCGCTCTTAGGCTACGGCAATATATTGATGAAAGGCGTGAAAGAGGCGGTCGATGAGCAGGGTTTTATCGGATTGTTTTTGGGCGGTTTCAAATCGGGCGCAGCGGGCTGCGCGGCGGCGCTTGTCTTTGCATACCTCGCAAGTCTGGTGTTCAAGCCGAAGATGAAGGGATAAAAGGGAATGAAGAAGTTCTAAATCTCACACCGAAATTCCCGTTCGCGCTTGTCGATAGAGGGTTCTCGTGATATACTGGTAATGTATGCGGAAACGCAGGGATGGGGGAGAAAAAACATGAGAACAGCGATCATAACCGACACGAACAGCGGGATTACCGTCGAGGAAGGGAAAGAGCTCGGAATCCGTGTCATGAAGATGCCGGTCATCATCAACGAGGAAACCTACTATGAAGGTGTTAATCTGACACAGGAGGAATTCTACAGCAGACTGGAGGGGGGCGACGATGTTTCGACCTCGCAGCCTTCGCCGGGCGACGTGATGGCGATTTGGGACGAAGTGCTTGCGGAAGGCTATGACGGGCTTGTCTATATCCCGATGTCGAGCGGACTCAGCAATTCCTGTCATTCCGCCATCGGATTGGCGGAGGAATACGGCGGACGCGTGCAGGTGGCGGATAATCACCGGATTTCCGTTACGCTGCGTCAGGCAGTGCTGGATGCGCAGTACCTTGCATCGCAGGGACTTTCTGCAAAGGAAGTCAGAGAGCAGCTTGAAAAGGACGGGCTGGATGCCAGCATTTATATTGCGGTCAATACACTGGAATATTTGAAAAAGGGCGGGAGAGTCACGCCGGCAGGTGCGGCGATCGGCTCCATTCTCAATATCAAACCGATTTTGACGATTCAGGGTGAAAAGCTCGATGCGTTCGCAAAAGTGCGCGGCATGAAAAAGTGCTGGGATCGTATTTTGCAGGCGGTAAAGGCGGACAGGGAAGGGCGGTTCGGTAACGTGCCGGACGAGGAGCTGCGTATCGGAGCGACAGGTACCTTCCAGCACAAGGAAGATGCCGACAGATGGTATGCGCTCGTAAAAGAGCATTTTCCGACCATTGAGATTTTTTACGACCCGCTTTCGTTCAGCATCGGCTGTCATGTCGGTCCTGACGCGACGGGAATCGGCATCTGCCCGAAACACAGGGCTTAGGAGATGGATTTTATCATAGCGGCATACCCGCATAGCGGCTAATGCATAAGATACTGGGGGAGAACGAATGGGTTCTATATTTTTTCTGATATTCCTTGTTATGATGTTTAAGGGAAAGGGCAGAGATGCGCTCGCAAGCGATATCTTTAAGCTCGTCTTTGGCTTATGCTTTTTGGGCGCGGCTACGTCGATATTCTTTTCACCGTTTGGTTTTGTCGGCGGAGTGATACTCGTTGGATGGCTGATCAATAAATACGGGAAAAAGGACAAGAAGTCCCAAAAGGATTCGCGGTGGCAGGATCAAGGCTATGACAGACAGGACACTGTCTATCAGGAATACCGTGAACAGACGAAAAAGAGCACCAAGAGCAGCATTCTTCCGGCAGCTGCAAAGAAGCGGAGAAAGATCGTAGAGACTTTTAATGAAAAGTACGAGCTCTACCTGACGCCGGAGCAGATCAAGGGAATCGTGGAAGCCTCCTATTTTTCGGAAATATGGAAAAAAGAGATTGAGGCGATGACCCAAAAATACGAGACGCTTTCCCAGTGGTATCAGAGCTATACGAAATGGCTGCGCGTGTATCTGCGCGTATTCCATGTGCAGGAGGTCACATCGGACATCCGGCAGCAGGAAAATATTTGTGTCTATGCGTTTGAAGAGGTATTCCTATATGCGGATTCCCTTTCTGATATGCCGCTTTCGGAAAAGATCCGGGCGGTCAACGAGAAGTTTTATGCATCCTTTGACGACGTAAGCTTTATGATCGCCTATCGGTTTTTGGAGTCGAAAGGGAAAAAACATGATCTGGGAAGGAGCGGCATCATAAGAGAGGATGCCGATATAGATGAGCTTTTACATAAATATGATTCTCAGAGGGCAGCGCAGTAATGCGCTGCCTTTTTGTTTGAAAAATGATTCATGGTACCAATGCGGGGTGTTTTGATCGCATGGCTTACGACACCGATGCCTCCACTTCGTGATCCGAAAGAAAACGCTGCATTTCCTCGTCCCACAGCTTATCCGGCGATTTGTCGGGCAGAAATGTTGTATATGCCGTTCCCGTTGTCAGACGGCATATGCCCGATTCATAACGGATCGTGAGCACAAACGCCTGTACAAAGGAGCTGTCAACGGTGCAGTCCTCCGATGCGGTAAGACGGTTGACGATCTCTTTGTCCGCGTGGAAGGTGATCTGAAAAAAGAGCGGCGTCTTTTTCCCTTTGATCGCGCTGAAGCATAAGCTGCGAAGATTCGCCCAGGGCGTAAATTCAGGAAGTCCGGTTGGCATTTCGGCAAGCTCATCTGCCGTGTAAAAGGCGGGAACAGTCCTGCCGTCGATCCGCAGCGTGCATGCGGTCGTGATCTGAATCGATTCGGTCTGAAACGAATCGAACAGCGTACCGGTGAACAGTGCCGCCATGAATGTGCGATGATTGGAGATCGTGAAGCTGCGCATAGTAATCCTCCGTTTTCAAACAGTTCGCAGGTGTGTGTGAAGCGCATGTCCCGCGGCCGTAAATAGATAGAGAACATGTCTTACGACATCATATCATACTCATCACACAAATGACAACGGATGCGGAAATTTTCTTTTTTCCTTTACAACAGGGGAGAGCTATGCTATATTCTATGTAGTAATAAAAACTATGTTTGATGACCTGCAAAAACGTGAGATATGTCGCGAGCAGTTTGGCGGGTGGCTTGGAGGGTTTCATGAGCTATAAGATTATTTTGGACAGTTGCGGAGAGCTGCCGAAGGAATTCAGGAATGATGCACGGTTTGAGCGGGTGCCGCTCGGACTGGAGGTGGGCGACTATTGCATCATGGATGATGAGGCATTTGACCAAAAAGTATTTTTGGAGAAGGTTGCAGCCTGTCCGACCTGTCCGAAGTCTTCCTGTCCGTCGCCGCAAAAATTCATGGAGGCATATCACTGCGATGCGGATCATGTGTATGTGGTGACGCTGTCCTCGAAACTGTCCGGTTCCTATAACAGCGCGGAGCTCGGCAAGCGGTTATATGAAGAAACCTATGGGGAAAAGGATATTTATATTGTGGATTCCCGTTCCGCATCGGGCGGGGAGACGCAGATCGCGCTCCTTGCAATGGAATTAGAGGAAAAAGGACTGGACTATGACACCATCTGTAAAAAGCTGACCGCATACCGCAACGGAATGAAGACCTATTTCATTTTGGATAATTTGGAGACGCTGCGCAAGAACGGAAGACTTTCCAACGTCAAGGCGCTTATCGCATCGACCTTAAATATCAAGCCGGTCATGGGAGCGGATATGGGGAGCATCATCCAGCTCCATCAGTGCATTGGTTTTAAGAAAGCGCTGCATAAGCTGGCTGAAACTTTATGCAAAGAGGTCTGCGATCCGGAAAAGAAGCGCGTGATCATTACGCACTGTAATGCCCTCGATCGGGCGGAGCTGTTAAAAAAGCTGTTGATGGGATATTTCCGTTTTAAGGAAATTCTCATTGAGGATACGGCGGGAGTCAGCAGCATGTACGCCAACGACGGCGGCGTGATCGTGGCGGTGTAATGCATCTGAATGGGAACTTAAAAATGAAGCCGCCTGCGCACTGCGTTGCGCAGGCGCTTTTTTGACAGGATCGTGATGAGGGCGATCGTGATGATGGAACAGATCGTCAGCACGATCCCTGACCATGATAAAAAGAATCTTTGATGCAGATAACGGTTGAGAATGAGCTCGATGCCGACGCACAGCACGGCAATCTCCGCAAAGCTGACGGTCGCCGTCACCAAAAAGGAAAACCGGAATCTGCGAAGCAGAAACGTCATGATCTCGGCAAGCGCTGTCACGAGGAGCGTGATGGGCAGGCCAATGCCCCAAAACCATGTGTTTTGCTTCGTCAGCCATGTCAGCATAAAAAGATAGACACAGACAACGACACCGTCCAATAAAAGCGACGCGTACGCAGACAGCTTCGTGTAGATGACAAGCGGGATCATAAAGACCCATAATACGCAGCAGGCGCCGATGATGGAGAGCGACCATAGGCTTGCTTTGTAGACGAAAACATTAAGGAGTCCGCATGTGACTGCCGTCGAGAGCAGGACGACGCTTAACAGGAGCGCAGCGTCCTTTCTTTTTACAAGCTCGACCTGACCCTTTTCGCTCGGAAACGGCGGAACAGCGATCAGCTGCTCAAGCTGTTTCGGATTGATGACGGGTGTGTTGCACAGAGGGCAGCTTTTATGGGAGGCATCTAATTCGACGCCGCAGTTGACGCAATAAGACATGGGGAAATACCATCCTTTCTTTTTTCAAACAGATTCCCGATTGCTCGCGATCTTGACGTGAATACCGTCCTGCACCAGCTTCCGGAAAAAAAGACGTTCGACATCCGCTTCTATGATGCTGCTCGCAAAATTGATCGTGAGCGTATCTTCGTAGGTGATGATGGCGCAGTTCGTCCGGCTCGAAAACGGCTGTCCCATATAAATATCAAAGCGCTCGATGTGGGGCTTCATATCCTCCGGCACCTGACAAAGCCCCATGTTCGTAAGACCTGCCGAGGAATTTTTATCCTGGATCGCAGCGTAAAAGCGGCTGACGATAAAATCCTTCAAAAAGAGCGGAACGACACGGATGAGCGGATTACGCTGTGTCGCGGCGTTCGTCGTGATGTCGCCGCGGAGGAATTTCTCATTAATGTAATAGCGCATGAAATTGTGCGTCTGCGTTACGATCTCCTCAAAGGTGTAAGCGCCGAGACGCGGGTCAATACCCGGATAGACCATCGTGATGAAATTGCGCAGCGTTTCCGACGGGAAAAAGCGACGCAGGTTGACGGGCATCGCGATCTTGACCGGACGAAGGCGCAAATGCCATTCCTTCTCCTGTTTTTGTAAAAGAGCATAAAGCAGCACGGCGTTAAAATATTCCGTCACGGTGACGCCGTATTTTTTTGCGACCTGCTTTGCCTCGGCGGCGGAGAGCGTACCGTTAATGATATTCAGCGTGTAAAACGGCTCCTTTGTGCCGCGTACCCGGTATGCTTTTTCGTGCGCTCTCGGCGGATGGACACCCGCGTCGGCATAGCGCATGTAGGCATCCTCCAGCTCGCCCGGAGAAGGTTCTTCGTCCACGTCCCGCACAAAATATTTTTTTGTGATGGGACAGCCCTGCAGCTCTAAATAAACGGCAGTCACGGTCTGTAACACGCACATGCCGCCCGTGCCGTCGCCGAGACAGTGGTGCGCCTCCATTGAGATTCTGTTTTCGTAATAATAAAAACGCACGAGATAGCGATTGTTTGTCTGAAAGCCCATCGGCATACAGGGATTTTTGATGTCCGGCTTGGCATAGGGGCCCGGACGCCGGTTCGGCTCTAAATAGCGCCAAAACAGACCCTTCCGGATGGCAACCTTGTAGGTGGGAAAGCGCTTCATGGAAAGATCGATCGCCCGCTGCAAAAGCTCCGGATCAATGGGGGCTTTCAGCGTAACGCTCAATCGGTATACGGCGGAAAAATCACGCCGCTGGAGCGTCGGATAGACGATCGCAGATAAATCCAGCTTGTACCAGTCTTTTTTTGGTCGTTTTTCGCTTGGCGGCAGTCGTTTCGATGGCATGCGCATTCCTTTCCGATCATTTTTCTATAAGAAATTTTATCACATCGCGTCCGGCATTACAATCGGGATACGATGTTGTATTTCAAGGCATCCTATATTATAATCAGATTATTCGATGTTATCAAAAGCGTGGAGCTTTGGGAGTCAAATACACGATACACGGGAGGAAAGCAGCATGGCGTGGGGCGGCAGGGCGAATCAAAATCTGATGAATGTCATCCGCAAGGTGCATAATTTGGTGGAAGCGGAGGATATTGATAAGCATAGACAGTCCCAAAACAGTCTTGGCGCCGTGCTTGGTAATCGGAAGGATACGCTCATCCGGGAGATTGAGATTGACGGCATGTACGGCGAGTGGGTGAGTGTGGACAGGGCGCATATGAAAAAATATGTGATTCTGTACTGTCACGGCGGCGGCTATATGACGGGAAGCTGCCTGTATGCGCGGACGCTGACGACGAAGCTTGCCACCTCGACTTCGATGGATGTGTTCTGCTTTGACTACCGTCTTGCGCCGGAGCATCCCTATCCGGCGGCAGCGGAAGACGCGATGCGCGCATGGAATTATCTGATGCTCTTGGGCTATGGCGCGCGTGACGTGATCGTTGCGGGAGATTCGGCGGGCGGCAACATGGCGCTTTCTCTGACACTGAAGCTCAAGGAGGAAGGACGCCTGCTTCCGAGAGGGCTTGTGTTAATGTCGCCGTGGACGGATTTAACGTCAAGCGGCCGTTCGCACCAGACGAGAGCCGCGCTCGACCCTGTTTTGGACAAGGAATATCTGGATAAGGCGATTGCCGCATATGTCCGGGAAGATGCGCTTACCAACCCGTTGATCTCGCCGCTGTTCGGTGATTTTGCGGGCTTTCCGCCGACCTATATTCAGGTGGGGGATAACGAGATTCTCTTAAATGACGCGACGGAGCTTCATAAGAAGATGATCAAGCAAAATGTATCCGTGAAGCTGGATGTATTTAAGGGCATGTGGCATGTGTTTCAAATGTCGCCTTTTAAGACGGCGTATGAGGCGATGGATAAGAACGCGGAGTTTATCTACGATATCTGCCGCTAGAGTCGAACGGTGGAGAGAGCGGTGTCTTTTTTGGGTACTTCAAAAAGCGTTTTGTCTGTGTTATACTTCCTGTATATGGAATTTTTTTATAGATGGGCATGAATATCCTTTGGAGTTTGAATATGAGAGTATATATATGGATTGCTGCGTATGTGCTGGTGATCAATGTTGTCGGCTTCTTCAGTATGTATCTTGACAAGCGAAAGGCGAGAAAAAAACTGTGGCGCATTCCGGAGGCGACGTTATTTTTGATCGCGCTGATCGGCGGGAGTATCGGTTCGATCGTGGGAATGTACCTGTTCCGTCATAAAACAAGGCATTGGTATTTTGTGTACGGTCTGCCGGTCATTCTTTTGCTGCAGATCGGCGCGGTCATTGCGCTTTTTCTGTCGCCTATTGAGATCGGTACGATCTGAGAAAGCGTGGCGTTTTGTGCGGTATCGGAAATGGGAAATCGGTAAAGGGGGTATCCGTATGCATATTGCGGTTTTTGATGATAATATTGCGGACAGAAAACAATTGGAGCGCCTGCTTGGCAGGGAATCCGACCGAAGGATTCCGACAACGGGCAACCTCTATATTGACAGCCACGGCAATTTTGAGTCGCTGTTACATGCGCCCATGCAGTATGAGTTGTTTTTTATCGACTGTCATAGCGGGGACAAAAACGGTATGGACGTTGCGCGTATGCTCCGTAAGGCGGGCGTTACGGCGCCGATCGTGATGTGCTCCGGCGAGACGGATTATACGGCGTTTTCCGCGGCTCCCGAGCTGCTCCTCCATATCAAAAAACCAATCCAGAAGGATGCGCTTTCCGCCATCATTGACGAGGCGCTTGAAATCCATACCCATATCGAGCGCCCGATCACCATTCAGGGCGAAAAAGAAACGCTCTATCTTCATGAGCGCGACATTCTTTATGCGAATGAGTACCATCATACCATGCATATCCATACCGCTTCGGGCAAGGTGCATTCCACACTCGGACGGGTCACGGACCTGATCATCACGTTAGAGGATAATCCTCGTTTTTTCCGTACAGAAAAAACATGTATCGTCAATCTGACGCATGTGATCGAGATTCGTTTCGGAAAGATTGTTTTTGACACGCAGGAGACGCTTTCGTTTCCGTTCTGGCAGACGGAGCATGTAAAGCGGCTGCACCACTATGTAAAGATGCATGAGGGGTAAGAGAGATTAGAACTGCTTCAGGATGTCGTGATGCCCTACATCTACCAGGATAATGATTCGGTCACCTTCATAGTACCATATGATACGTATGTCCATGTTAACACTGCACTCAAAAAGATCAGAGGTTCCTTGAATGCGTTTTGTACGCAGGGAGGGATGGGACGGATTTTCGGCTAGAAGTTCTAGTTTGTTTTTAAGTTGCTTTTTCTCTTGTGTTGACAATTCCTTAAAGTGCTTTTGGAATCGGGGCGTAAAAGTCAATTCATATGCCATCAATCTGCCTCCAGTTTTTCAAACAGGGCATCCACACTGTCAAAAACAGGCTGCTCACCGGATGCAATTTTTTCTTTCACATCTCTAATCTCATCTCGAAGTTCATCAAGATATTTCTTTGGATAGACGGTCACTGGCATGATACAAATGAAACCGTCTTTTAGTGAAATGTCAAGTTTATCACCCTCGGAGAGTCCCAACTGAGTGATGATCTCTTTTGGAATCGTAATTTGGGATTTTTGACGCAATTCTGCTAACATCGTATGATCTCCTTTATTCTTCGTGATAAGTTGGATTTTCTTACTTTCCTACTAATAGTATATTCTCTTTTGGGAATTTATGCAAGGGATCCGCAACAATATGATCATAGTCTTTTTGCGCAGGGAAATCGTTTTTTGGTGCGATCTGCATTGGAAAAAGAAGCGCATCTGCCGATACCTTCATTAGAATAAAAAGCTTGCGTTGTCAAACAAGCTTTATTCTGCGTCATTTGGCTGAAAATGAACGTGTCAGTACACTGGATTCAGAAGCCGGCGCATCAAAAATCATTGACAGCAATGGAGGATCGGGAAGATGGGGATTTATGGAGTAGGGACGGGTTATCCCGCATGGGGAGCGACAGGAAAGGGGGCAAAGCGCAGTTCGGGAACCGGTTTTGCGGACAGGATGGCGGTGGCAGCGTCGAAGACCTATAATCAAAAACCTGACTATAAGACATACGAGTCAGCGAATTATAAAATTGTGCCAGACAATGAGACAGGACATTTTGATATTTACAATAAGCAGGGTGAAAAGCTCGGCGTTTTTAGCTATTCCGATATCAAGGTCAGACAGGACAGTGCGACCGGGAAGGAGTTTTTGATCTCGGAATATGGAACCATGAGCTATGAAGCGATGATAATGGACAGCGAGCTGAAAGATGCCCTGCAGAATGTGATGGGCGATGGGAAGCTGGAAACGGTGGAACTGCAGGGATTCACCTTAAAGACCCATTCCGGCACGGGCATTCAGTATCTGCTGCGGGACGGCGAGGAAGGCAGGGGCGGAAAAGTCCTCTTACAGAGTCAGGCGGACATCCAAAAGTATGAAGCGCTGGCGGAGACTTACTATCGAAAATATCCCAATCTGGTACATGATAAAAAAGCAGGGTATATTTGGGCTGATTTGGAGATCAGGGGGCTTGCGGTTCAAAGCGGAGGGGGCATTCTGTCCGTTCATTATGATGGAATGTCTTATAACCATAACAGCGATTACAAGAAAAACTGGTGTATCAGATTTTCCGGTGATACTTACAGCAATCTCCTTACATGGATTCAGAAAAACAGAGGGCGCATGGAGGAGATGCATCAGTTCTCTGTCTGGGATCAGATTTTTTCAGACAGAGGGATGCGCTATGAGCGGATATGGTCCAAGGAAGAAGAATTACAGGGCTATTTGAATAACTGACCACCCACCCAAAAGACCGTATCTTCCAAAGTGCTTCCGTTTGCAAAATAAGCCGTGGCTTTGATTTCATTTTGCACGTCAACGGACAGGGAAATGTGTTCCCAAGTGAATACGGTGGAATAAAAGGGCGCAAGGGAATCTTTGTAAACGATGCCGGCAGACACGCCGTTTACAAATAATTCCACTTGTTCCGCATTGGAATATACCTTGACCTGCGGCACCTGCGCAGGGCGTTCGACAAACCTTTTTTCAGTGATATGCAGCATCGGCGCGGCATTCCATACGGATCGATAAAAATAAAAGGCATCCTTCGGTTCGCGTTTGCGGGTGGCAAGCCCCTTGTCGTTTTGACCTTTTGTGTCGCCCTCACGCCTGCCGCAGGAAGCGAAATCAAACATGCACCAGACATATTTTGCCCACAGATACCGCCTTTCGGCAAACTGCGCCCATATTGTTTCGTGCATTGCGGACTGATAATTTTCGTAGTGCCGCTCTCCCCATGGGTCGATTTCCGTCTCCCAGTCAATGTGATCCTTATGCTGGGAAATTGCCGCACCGCCGCCGTATTCGGAAACGCATATGGGACGGTGCTCCTTTATGCCGTGATAGCTGTCCAGCCATGCGCCGAATTGTTCTGCGGGGCCTGCATCTTTGTACCAGCCGAAATATCTGTTGTAACCGACAACATCTGCGGGCAGCTCCAGAAATCGCCCCCAAAACTGGTTGTCGGCAAAGGTAAGAAGCCTCGTCTCATCTTCNGATTTTGCCAGAGCNTGAAGCNCGGTATAAATATCGTANATNTCATCNGANATCTGATNGAGNTCATTGGAAAGCCCCCATACGATGATCGACGGGTGATTATAATTCTGTCTGATCAGTTCGATCAGCTGCTGTCCGGCGTTCTCCACAAAACCNTCGGNAATGGCGANTNCNCCGGTTTCATCCGCTGANATTTTATTTACGATCCCGATTTCAGTCCATACGGCAATACCCATCTGATCACATAAGTCATACTCATAGCCGTCATGCTGATAATGAGCCATTCTNACGGTATTACAGCCCATTTCCCGCATCATATCGTAATCCCGCNTNCGCTGCACGTCGGTCATTGCCCAGCCGTTTTCAAAGCTGTCCTGATGATAGTTTACACCGTGCAGATCCACATGCTTTCCGTTCAGGAAAAAACCATCGTCGGGGTCGATCCGATAAGTTCTTACGCCGAAAGTCTGCGTAGCTTCATCGAGAATGGTTTCGTTTTTCCGCAGCGTTATTTTTGCGCGGTAAAGATACGGATTTTCCGTCCCGTTCCATAAAANGGGATACGGCAGCTTCACAGTCATTTTCGCTTCGGCATTTTGTCCTGCGGCAATGTGGCAGACCGTGCTGCCTGCCGCGGCGGTATTTCCGTCACTGTCCATCAGTTTNGTATTTACGGTGATCTCGCTGTCTTCTGNGGAATGGTTGGCGATTTTAATAAGCAGGCCGATATCTGCGTTCTCTGCCGTGATATTTTTTGGTGTAATATAGATTCCCGAAGAACCGTGATCCATAAGATCAAAATGGATTTTTTCGACAGCGATCAGATTCATGCCGCGGTACAGGCCGCCCATTTTTGTAAAGTCGCCCTGATCCGTGATGGGAGCGATGTGACCGGTCGGCGCATTATTGACTTTTACCGCAATCAGATTATCCGCGTCAAGCCTGACAAGTCCGGTAATGTCAAAGCGGAAAGCGGCGTATCCGCCCTCGTGAACGCCGGCGGATCTACCGTTTACAAAAAGCTCCGTGACNGTGTTTGCACCATGAAATTCAAGAAAAATCTCCCTGCCGGAAAATTTCTTTTTTGAAAAATNAAANNATTTCCGGTAACCGCCGAGTCCGCGATAATAGTGTTCNCCNCCTTCNTCCGTCTCGGTGCTGCCGCTGCAGCCGTCCTTGTCATTCCACGTNTGGGGGAGGGTGACACGTTCCCAGCCGCTGTCGTCCAAAGCGGCGGTTTCGATTGCAAGTTCGGATAAGCCGTCTTTTTGGGTAAGTTTTAAGAATTTCCAGTCATCATNGAAGGTCTCGTTGATTCGTACAGTCATTGTTTTTCTCCCGTTTTTGAGAACTGTATTTTGAAATGATCATTATGATCTGAGCATTATTTACAATGAAACAGATGGCAGGGGGGATACCTGTAGCTTTAGTATAGCGGGAAACGGGGGAATTTACAATGACGAACAGCGCAAAGGTCATTGTGATTCAGTTGGTTGTGTGGTATGATTTCAGTGTTGTTGATAGTGATAAATCGGAATTTGTCGGGAAGTTGCAAAAAGTGAAAAATCGGAATTTCATAAGGAGAGGATAATGGTCAGAGAAGAAAAATGGACAAAATATTTATGGCTGAGTTTACTCTCATTTGGAGCATTTATGCTTGAATATCTGTCAATATTTGGAATTGAAGTTATANTTCTGCATGTAGATATACAGAATTATACAACGCACCAAAGAAGCATTCATTGTATCATAATGGTTTTTATGTGGGCGTTTTTCATTGGTGTTCTCCTGCTTTTTTCAAGGAAACATTATCATTTTCCAGCAAGAGGAAATAAAGGTGACAAAATTTCTTTGAAAAATTGGATAGTAATACTTGCTTGCCTCATTGGCTGTAAAATTATGACTTTCATTGATTGGCATACATTAAAGTTNNTNGGAGAAGCACAGGGTAAAACCGTATTCCAATTTTGTGCGCAGTATTTATACTATATATTTGAAGTAATGCTTGTTATTCTAATCATAATATATGGGCAAAAAGCGATTGAAACCTTGTTGAAAAAAGAAAGTTCAATTCCTTTTGGCGGTATTATATTGGCTATGACATGGGGAGCGTTTCATTTTGTGTCAAGAGGAGTAGGACTTGAAATATGGAACGGAATTTCTACTATGATATTTTCTGTTCTTAGCGGTGTAATGTATTTAAGATTAAATAGGAAATACTTGTATAGCTATCTTTTTATCGCTATAGGTTATTTACTATAACTTCAANNTTGTAGAACTGCNAAAATCGGAATGTGCAGGAGTAATACAGATGTATATTGAAACTGAAAGAATGATCATTCGGGACTATACAATGGATGACGTTAAAGATTTACATGATATTTTTGGCGATGCTGAAGTAATGAAAAATTGTGAACCTGCATATAGCCTTGAAAAAACGTCTAATTTCTTGTCGGAGTTTTGTATTAGAAAAAGAGGTGCTGTCGCTGCGGTTCATAAAGATAGCGGTAAGATGATTGGATATATTCTGTTCAATATGTTTGAGGAAGGCGTATACGAAATTGGCTGGATTTTCAACAAAAACTTCTGGCGGCAGGGTTATGCATATGAATCATGCAAAGCAGTGATCGATTATGCCTTCAATGAACTGGACGCACATAAGATATTTGCTGAATCCATTGATACCGTAAAGTCAGTTGGCTTGATGAAAAAATTCGGTATGCAGTTGGAAGGGATTCAGCGGAGTCAGGCAAAAGACAATGATGGAAATGGGGCGGACCTCTATTATTATGGCCTTTTTAAAGATGGTTGGAATATGTTGTAAGGGCGGTCGTCAGGTATTTTTTTGTTGACAAATAGGTAACTTGTTGCTATACTAACAAAGGTAACAAGTTACTAATAAAACAAAAATGACAACCGAACGTTTGCCGACGCCCCGCTTGTGAATCTGACTGGAAAGCGCATACGGAGGCATGAGGAGGGACGGGAAGGAGGAACATACATGACACTCGATGAACTGACAAAACGGTTTTCCGACACCACGGAGAATCAAAGAAAGGCGATTTTCAGCACGCTGTTTATCGCCGGAAACAAATTGCAGACGCTTTTCGACAACCATATTCCCGAGGTATCGTTAAAACAGTTTATGCTGCTTTCGATCGTCAGACAATCGAAAGAACCGCTGACCTTGACGCAGTTGGGGAGCATGCTTGGCTGTTCCAGACAGAATATTAAAAAACTGGCGGAGGTATTATCAAAAAAAGGATTTATCACGATCACGCAAAGCCCCGATGACGTCAGGGCCATGTGCATTTGTCCCACACAGAAGGCGGAGGATTTTTTTCAAAACGATTTCGCAATCTATCAGGAACAATTGCAGGTTCTTTTTTCTGTTTATACGGACAAGGAGATCGAAACGTTATTTACGCTGATGGCGAGGCTGTATGCGGGAATTGAGAACTTAGGGAAACGCTGATTAAAGCGTTTCCCGCGCCGGATTTGCGCTGCGAAGCAGCAAAATTCCAATGCAAATCCGTGCGCATCCATCGGAGTTTCTAAGGAAATGCTGATTCATCAGCATTTCCTTAGAAAAGAGGACGGCGTCAAAAACGGCGGGTTGAGTAAGAATGAGGGATTAACATGAAAAAAGGATTGATCTTATATCGGTCGAAATACGGCGCAACGAAAAAATATGTCCGGATGCTGGAGGAGGAACTTCCCTGTGATGTCTGTGATACAAAGAGCGGCAAAGAATACAGAACGGAAGCATACGACTGGATCATTTTTGCGGGCGGGATCTACGCGAGCGGTATCGCCGGATTAGACATCCTGCGGAAGAATTATCCGCTTCTGAAAGGAAAAAAGCTAGCGGTTCTCTGCGTGGGAGCGTCGCCGTATGACGAGAAAGCCTTAGAGGAGATCAGAGCGCGTAATCTCAAAGGAGAATTACAGGAAATTCCTGTTTTTTATGGCAGGGGTGCATGGGACGAGAGCAGCATGACATGGAAAGACCGTATGCTGTGCGGCATGCTGCAGAAGATGGTCGCAAAGAAAGACCCTGCCTCTTGTGAGCCGTGGATGAAAGCGCTCTTATCCGCTGTGGGGCAGAAGTGCGATTGGACTGATAAAACGTATATCATGCCGTTAGTCGAATATATCAAAAATTTATCCGGATCGGCTGATTAAGAAGACGCTGTTCGGGAAATGGGTATTGCGCTGATCGGACAGCGTGATTTCCGCGCTTTGGGAAACGGCAGGGTCTTCAAAGATGCGCGCCGCAGGAGCATGATAGGTAAACCATACAAAGCAGATCAAAAGGACACATACGAAGAAACACAACAGAAACGTATAAGGCTCTAATCTGCAGGATAAGGTAAGCTTGTAGGTAAGCCAAAACGCAATGAGGATACTCAAAATAAATATGCCGATATCTAAGATAAAAAGGTCTTCACCAAGAATAGCGATATAGGCATAAAAAAATATGGGAATCAGTAAAGTACCTGTTACAATCCCGAAGCATAGGGAAGATGTGATGCACGGGTACCGTTTCCTGAATTTGAAAATAAGAAAGACCGCGTATAATAACATCGGGAAAAATAATAATTTCATGTGTTCCCATATGGACTCGTTAATGGGCGTAAAAAGCCCGACGATATTGTTATTTCCCGACCAGTCATAGAGAAAGTGGGACAGTGATCCAACGATCAGGACAAAAATGATTCCGATTATGGTATAGCGTTTCAGATGCCTCATAGAAATTACCTCTCGATTAGTATATGTGTCTGAGAGATGATTATGTATATTAACATAACAGGATAAGTAAGACGCAAAAAAATAACAGCCGGGGAACGGTTTGTGTTCCCCGGCTGCTATTTTTTTAGATTAATTCTTCTTTCCGGTCAGCGGATCGACGCCGCTCTCCTGAAGCTTCATTGCGCGTACCTTGCTCGCAAGGCCGAACAGATTGATGAAGCCCTCCGCGTCATGGTGGTCGTAGAGATCGCCCGTCGTGAAGGAAGCGATGCTCTCGTTGTAGAGAGAATACGGGGAAGTCGTTCCCGCCTTGATGATGTTGCCCTTATAGAGCTTGAATTTCACCTCGCCCGTCACATTCCGCTGTGTGGACTCGATAAATGCCTGAAGCGCTTCGCGAAGCGGTGTGAACCACTTGCCCTCATAAACGACTTGCGCGAACTTATTGCCGAGGTCGGTCTTTAACGCGTAGGTGTCGCGGTCAAGGATCAGCTCCTCAAGCTGCTGGTGCGCTTCATAGAGGATGGTTCCACCCGGCGTCTCATAAACGCCGCGTGACTTCATGCCGACAACGCGGTTTTCCACAATGTCAATGATGCCGATGCCGTGCTTTCCGCCGAGCGTATTCAGCTCGCGGATAATATCGGATACTTTCATCTGTTTTCCGTTCACGCTCGTCGGCACGCCGTGTTCAAAGGTGAGCGTGACATATTCGCCCTCATCCGGCGCTTTCTCCGGCGTGGTGCCGAGTACGAGAAGATGCTCATAATTCGGCTCGTTCGCAGGGTCCTCCAGCTCTAAGCCCTCATGGCTGATATGCCATAAGTTGCGGTCGCGGCTGTAGGAGCTGTCAGCGGAAAACGGAAGATGGATGCCGTGTGCCTCGCAGTATGCGATCTCCTCCTCGCGGGAGTTCATTGTCCATTTTTCATTTCTCCATGCAGCAATGATCTTTAAGTCAGGAGCAAGCGCCTTGATACCGAGCTCAAAACGGATCTGATCGTTGCCCTTTCCGGTTGCGCCGTGGCAGATTGCCGTCGCATTCTCCTTGCGTGCGATCTCCACAAGACGCTTTGCGATCGCCGGACGCGCCATCGACGTGCCGAGCAGATACTTATTCTCATAGACGGCATGCGCCTGCACGCACGGAACAATGTATTCGTCGCAGAAAATATCCGTGATGTCCTCAATATAAAGCTTGGAAGCGCCGCACGCCTTTGCGCGCTCCTCAAGACCGTCCAACTCGTTACCCTGTCCGCAGTCCGCGCATACGCAGATGACCTCGTAATCAAAATTCTCTTTCAGCCACGGGATGATCGCCGTGGTGTCAAGTCCGCCTGAATAGGCAAGGATGACTTTTTCTTTCATGATGTACTCCTCCGTTTTCTTTCAATTCGTGAAACTCTTTTGGTATCATACAACATCCGTCCCGCAAATGCAATAGGAAATTTATGAATAAAATGCATATTTTCATGAATATTATGCAAAACCAAAGAAAAATATTGCATAATAGGAAAAACAGATGTATAATTATGCAAAAAATAGAAACAGAAAACTCTGTGGTTGTTTTTATGCGGCGTTTCAAGTAAAATAGAAATAGTGTGTATTGTGAAAGAAAAGAGGATGAACATGGTAAAGGTAGGAATTATCGGTGCGACAGGCTATGCCGGCGGCGAGCTTGTGCGGATCTTAATGGGACACAAGGACGCGGAGATCAAGTGGTATGGTTCCAGAAGCTATATCGATCAAAGATATGATGAAGTGTACCGGAATATGTTCCGCATTGTGGATGCAGTCTGCATGGATGATAATATGGAAACACTCTCAAAAGAGGTGGATGTGATCTTTACGGCGACGCCGCAGGGACTTTGCGCATCTTTGGTAAATGAAGAGATTCTTTCCAGAGTAAAGATCGTGGATCTAAGCGCGGATTTCCGTATCAAGGACGTGAAGGTGTACGAACAGTGGTACGGCATAACCCACAAAAGCCCGCAGTTTATTGACGAGGCAGTCTACGGTCTGTGCGAATTGAATCGAGATCAGGTAAAAGAGGCAAGACTCATAGCGAATCCGGGCTGCTATACGACCTGCTCCATTTTAACGGCGTATCCTTTGGTAAAAGAAGGACTGATCGAGCCGGACACGCTGATCATAGACGCAAAATCGGGCACAAGCGGAGCGGGAAGGGGCGCCAAGCTGCCGAATCTGTTCTGCGAGGTCAATGAAAATATGAAGGCGTACGGCGTTGCCACGCACAGGCATACGCCGGAGATTGAGGAACAGCTAGGCTACGCGGCGGGCAGGGCGCTTACGGTCAGCTTTACGCCGCACTTAGTGCCGATGAACCGCGGGATTCTCGTGACGGCATATGCTTCTTTAAGAAGAAAAGAGGACGGAACGCTGCCGACATCGGGAGAACTCCGGGCGGCCTATGAACGTCATTATCAAAAGGAACGCTTTGTGCGTCTGCTTGATGAGGGCGTATGCCCTGAAACGAAATGGGTTGAGGGAAGCAATTATGTGGATGTCGGATTTACCGTGGACGAGCGGACAGGCAGAGTGGTCATGATGGGAGCGCTTGACAATCTTGTCAAGGGCGCGGCAGGACAGGCGGTGCAGAACATGAACCTGTTGTTCGGACTGCCGGAGGACGAAGGGCTTGCCATGGTGCCGATGTTCCCGTAAAAGAAAATGACTTAGAAGGAAGGAGCAGTTTAACTGATCATGGACGATATTAATAAGAAGATTCAGAATTTGGAGTTTATCGTTGCAATGCGCAAAATGCAGGACGAGAATACGCCGGCGAACCGCAGCAAAATGATTTCCGAAATGATGCGGACGAACTTTATTTCGCCCGCCATCGTCTCCCCCGAGGTGGAGGAGAAGGTACGGCAGAATCAGGAGAAAGGAATCCGAACGCCGATTCATGTCAGCTTTAAGGTCATCCATACGAAGGACGGCAAGAAGTTCCTGCCGGCGTTTACGGATACGATTCAGATGAATGAGTGGAAGGAACGCACAAAAATGACTGATCCGGTCAAAAATATGGTGATGAATTTCGATGTGTATGCGCAGTATGTGTTCGGTTCCAAAGGAGGACTGGCAGGCTTTGTCATCAATCCGTTCGGAGAAAATATCGTGTTTCCCGAGGAACTGATGCGCTCACTGTTCAAACAGAAAATGGAGCACTCGGCGCGTGCGGCGAAGGCAAAGGGCGGGAACGGAGGCAGTCATGACAGTCAGAACCATGCAAATTGAGGATTATGACGGCGTCTATGCGCTTTGGATGAGCATCAAGGGCTTCGCCATCCGCAGCGTGGATGATTCAAAGGAGGGCGTCGCCCGTTTCCTAAAAAGAAATCCGGCAACGAGCGTGGTTGCCGTGGAGGATGGTAAGGTCGTCGGCGCGATCCTGTGCGGGCACGACGGCAGACGCGGCTGTCTGTACCATGTGTGTGTGCGCGAGGAGTATCGCATGCGCGGCATCGGCAGGCAGATGGTGACGTTTGCGATGGAGGCGCTCAAGGAGGAAGGAATCAGCAAGGTGTCGCTCATCGCATTTACGGTCAACGACGTCGGCAATGCGTTTTGGAACCGGATCGGCTGGACAAGGCGCATGGATTTGAATTATTATGATTTTACGCTCAATGAAGCGAATATTATCGCATTCAATCAGTGAAAGGGTATCAAAAGAAATGAATCAAAAAGAGATTACAGAGGTTATGAATAAGGCGGAGGTATTGATCGAGGCGCTCCCCTACATACAGAAATTTAACAGGAACATCATTGTGGTCAAGTACGGCGGAAGCGCGATGGTGGACGAGGCGCTGCAAAAAAGCGTGATTCAGGACGTAACGCTTCTAAAGCTTGTCGGATTTAAGCCGATCATTGTGCACGGCGGCGGCAAGGAGATCAGCAAGTGGGTCGGCAAGGTCGGCAAAGAGGCGGAATTTGTGAACGGACTGCGCGTGACGGATGCAGAGACGATGGAAATTGCCGAGATGGTGTTAAATAAAGTCAATAAGCGTCTTGTCACGATGGTGCAGGCGCTCGGCAGCAAGGCGATCGGCGTGACGGGCAAGGACGGCGGGCTGCTCAAGGTGGAAAAAAAGACGGTGGACGGCAGGGACATCGGTTATGTCGGGAACATCGTCGGCGTGGAGCCGAAGATCCTGTTTGATCTTTTGGAAAAGGATTTTCTCCCGATCGTGGCGCCGATCGGCCTGGACGAGAATTTTGACACTTACAATATCAACGCCGATGATGCGGCGTGCGCGATCGCCCGTGCGGTCGGCGCAAAAAAGCTTGCTTTTTTAACCGATATCGAAGGCTTGTATAAGGATGTGGACGATAAATCGAGCTTCATATCGAGACTGACCGCAAGCGATGCGGATGCGCTGATCGCGGACGGCTATATCGGCGGCGGCATGCTGCCGAAACTGAAAAACTGTACGGATGCCATCCGTGCGGGCGTCAACCGCGTCCACATCTTGGACGGTCGGATCGCGCACTGTCTGCTTTTGGAGATCTTTACGAATTCCGGTGTCGGCACGATGATCATGCGCGATGAGGACAGGAATTTGATGAGTTATGATTATCAACCATGAAAGGGGTCATGACATGGACATGAAGGAATACATTGATGAGGCGGAGTCGGTTCTGCTTCACACGTACAACCGTTATCCCGTCGTATTGGATAAGGGAGACGGCGTATATCTTTATGATATTGAGGGAAAGCGGTATCTGGATTTTGCATCCGGCATTGCGGTATTTGCGCTCGGCTACCACAACAAGGAGTATGGTGACGCATTAAAAGCGCAGATCGACAAGCTCCTGCATACGTCGAATTACTATTATAATGTTCCGGCGATCGAAGCGGCCAAAAAATTAAAAGAGATTTCCGGCATGGACCGTATCTTTTTTACGAATTCGGGCGCGGAGGCAGTCGAGGGAGCCATCAAGGCGGCGCGCAAGTACGCCTACTTAAAGGACGGCAGGACGGATCACGAGATCATTGCCATGAACCATTCGTTCCACGGAAGGACGATGGGAGCGCTCTCGGTGACGGGCACGCCGAAATATCGGGAGGCGTTTGAGCCGGGCATCGGAAATATCCGATTTGCTGAGCTGAATGATTTTGACAGCGTACGCAGTCAGGTCACGGACAAAACCTGTGCCATTCTGTTTGAGACCGTGCAGGGCGAAGGCGGAATTTATCCGGCGACAGAGGAATTTATGCGCGAAGTAAAAGCGCTCTGCGAGGAAAAAGACATTCTTTTGATCTTGGACGAGATCCAGTGCGGCATGGGGCGGACGGGGCATTACTATGCGTGGCAGCGTTACGGCATTAAGCCGGACATCATGGTGAGCGCGAAGGCGCTCGGCTGCGGCGTTCCGGTCGGCGCGTTTTTGCTGACGGAAAAGGTCGGCGCGCATTCGCTCGCGGCGGGCGACCACGGTACGACCTACGGCGGAAATCCGTTCGCATGCGCGGCAATCTGTAAGGTGCTGGAGCTTTTTGAAAAGAATGACGTGCTTGCGAATGTCGGGCGTGTGGGTGCATATTTAGAGCAGCGGCTTGATCAGCTTGTTCAGACTTATGATCAGGTAAAAGAGCGGCGCGGCTGCGGACTCATGCAGGGCTTGGAGTTTGATACGCCGGTAGGTCCCTACATCAATGCCGCGCTGGAAAAAGGTCTGATCCTGATCAATGCAGGATCGAACATCATCCGTTTTCTTCCGGCGCTCGTGATCGGCGAGGAGCAGGTGGACGAGATGATCGGCATTTTGGAGGCGTGTCTGGCACAGGAGGCGTAATATAATATGAATTTGAAAATGAGACTCGCAGTCGTGCTGCTGATCGTCTGTGCGCTGGCGCTGGAGATTTATGCCGGCGCGATCGATACCGAGGAGCGGGAGCGCGGGGATGACGTGGAATATGTGGCGAAAGATACGATCACGCTCTGGTATACGGATGAGGCGCTGACGGATTATTTGAGCAGCGTTGCGCTGACGTATTATGAAAGCACCGATATTCATGTGGAGCTGAAGCTTGTTTCGGGAGTGGAATATCTGGAGACGATCAATTATAACAGCATATACAATGATGAGTATCCCGATATGTTCATTGTCGGAAATGATTCGCTCGGCAAGGCATATCTTTCGGGACTGGCAAGTGAGATCAAGGACACGGAGCATGTGCTGACGGATAGCTATTACTGCGAAACAGCGTTGAACGCGGTCACTTATAACGGGCGCTATGTCGCTTTTCCGATGTATTATGAAACGAGCTATCTGTTATATAACAGGACGTACTTAGAGCAGATCGCGCGGACGGAAGTGTTAGCGGAGTGGTATGAGGCAAAAGAGGATGCGGAATCGGCAGGCGATGACGCGGCTGATGCAGGGGATGCGGACGGTGTGGAAAATGCAGACGGTGCGGAAACAGGAACGGATGCGGACGGTGCGGAAAACGATGCCGACGCGGGCGATGACACGGATGCGGAAAGCTGGGCGGAGAGCCTGCTTCTAACGGAGGAGGAATTTCTTGCAAGCCCTGAATTTGCGCAGCGCGTGGAGGCGCGCATCCTGAAGCTTGTGCCGGAGAGCATCGAAGAAATCCTGAATTTTGCGGACGAATACGATGCGCCGGAAAATGTAGATTCTATTTTTAAGTGGGATGTTTCGGATATTTTTTACAATTATTTTTTCGCGGGAGATTCTATTCAGATCGGCGGACCGGCAGGGGATGATCCGAACGTGATTGACATTTATAACGAGAATACGATCCGATGCCTGAACATTTACCAGGACCTGAACCAGTTCTTTTCCATCGAAGCGGATGCGACGACCTACGCAAGCGTCATGCAGGAATTCATTGACGGAAAGATCATTTTTACGCTCGCGACGACCGATGCGGTCGCAATGCTGGAGAATGCGAAGGAGGAAGAACGTTTTGCCTATGAGTACGGCGTCGGGCTGATCCCGGATCTGACCGATGAGCTGGCGGCGAAAGAGGTATCGGTGACGAACTGTGTCGCGATCAACGGATACAGTGATAAAAAAGAAGCGGCATGCGTCTTTGCGCGTTACATCTGCGCGACCTATTCCGATTCCCTGTATGCAAGAACGGGCAAGGCATCCGCGTGCAGCTATACGCCGCATGACGAGGATCCCGTTTTCTACACGATCGATCAGGCATATGCGCTTTCCGTGCCGATGCCGAAGGTCGTGGAGTCAAGCAATTTCTGGGTAGAGCTGGAGATGTGCTTTACGAATATCTGGCTTGGGGATGATGCGAACCTTACGTTAAAAAAGCTCTCGGAGCAGATTAAGAAGCAGGTGACGGGCGAAGATTTTGCGGAGGAATATATCGAGATCGTCGAGGAGGAAGAGGAGGAAGAGGAGACCTACGAGGACGAGGGCATGGATGCCGGGACAGAGAGCGAATAGAGAAATGCATGAATAAAAAATCCGATCAGCGGACATCCTTTTCAAAAAGGGCAGATACTTTTTTGAGACAAAAAGGAGTTTGATATGATCGGATTTTTGATTGCAATGTTTTCCGGCGCGCTCATGAGCGTGCAGGGCGTTTTTAATACACAGGTATCCAAGGCGGCGGGAACATGGACGACGAATGCGTTCGTGCAGTTCACCGCCTTTCTCGTCTGCCTTGCGGCATGGGGAATCACGGAGCGAGGTTCGTTCGGCGCGCTGCTGAAAGTGGAACCGAAGTACATGCTGCTTGGCGGCGTGCTCGGCGCGCTGATCACACTGACCGTGATCAAGAGCATGGCGGCGTTAGGGCCCGCTTTTGCGGCGATGCTCATTGTGACGACGCAGGTTGCGGTGGCGTATCTGATCGAGGTGTTCGGTCTGTTCGGCATGGAAAAAGCGGAGTTTGAGCTGCGAAAGCTCCTTGGCCTGCTCGTCGTGATCGCGGGGATGATCCTGTTTGAGTGGAAATCCAAGTAAGTCGTGCGCCGCTACGATCAAAAGTTTTCGAAATGCAAAAATCGCTCTTGTTTTTCAAAATCAGATAGCATACAATAGTTACACGGTTATCATATGTGATGAGTTTATGCGGAAAAAAGAATCGATCGGATGGTTGCTTGTGCTGGCGTTCCTGTATGTGTGGGCGCTTCCGGGCTGCGGCAGGCAGGACGGGATTTTTTATGAAACGGCACGGGATGCGGAGGCGGGAGATGTCATAAGTCCGGGTGATGCGGCGGATCTTGAGAAAAACGGCGGATTGGGGATTACCGCGGATGGGAAAACGGATAAGGATTCGGAATCCGGTGCGGATGCAGGGGCATATGACACCGCGAAAACGTCATGCTATGTACATATTTGCGGCGCCGTGCGTTATCCGGGCGTCTATGAAGTGCCCGAGGGAAGCAGGCTCTATGAGGTGATCGTGCTTGCGGGCGGTCTGCGTGCAGACGCTTGTGATCATCTGGTGAATCAGGCGCAGACAGTGGATGACGGGATGCAGGTCTACATCCCGACCGTACAGGAAGCGCAGGACGGTATTTCGGGGGAGAATCCTTCTTTCGGAACGGAAGGCCAGACCGGAGGAGAGCCGGAAAACCGGGATACACGCATTGACTTAAACCGTGCGACAAAAGAACAGCTCATGACGCTTCCGGGCGTCGGTGAGACGAGGGCGCAGGCGATCATCGCTTATCGCGAGACGCACGGCGGATTTGAGACAATTGAGGAATTGATGGAGGTCAGCGGCATCAAGCAGGGTGTCTATGACCGTTTGAAAGAAATGATAAAGGTGTAGGGCATATGGGAAAGAAAGTGTTGGTTGTCGATGATGAAAAGCTGATCGTGAAAGGGATCCGCTTTAGCTTAGAGCAGGACGGTATGGAGGTAGACAGCGCGTTTGACGGGGAGGAAGCGTTAGAGAAGGCGCGCGCGGGACAATATGATATGATTTTGCTGGATGTGATGCTGCCGAAGCTGACCGGCTTTGAGGTCTGCCAGCAGATCAGAGATTTTTCCAATGTGCCGATCGTCATGCTGACGGCAAAGGGCGACGACATGGATAAGATCTTAGGGCTGGAGTACGGCGCGGATGATTATATCACAAAGCCGTTCAATATCCTGGAGGTGAAAGCGCGCATCAAGGCGATCATGCGTCGCATGGGCGCGAAGGAGAAGACGGCAAAAACGGTGGAATACGGGGAGCTAAATCTTGACTGTGAATCAAGGCGCGTATATATTGCGGGCAGGGAGATGAACCTGACGGCAAAGGAGTTTGACGTGCTGGAGCTGCTCGTCTTAAATCCGAACAAGGTATACAGCCGCGAGAATCTCTTAAAGATCGTATGGGGCGCCGATTATCCGGGGGATGTGCGCACGGTGGACGTTCATATCCGAAGGCTGCGGGAAAAGATCGAGACGAATCCGAGCGAGCCGAAATATGTGCATACCAAGTGGGGCGTCGGTTATTTTTTCAAAGGATAAGGCGGGGGTATGCTTCAAAAAATCAAGAGCTTTCTTTCAGGAATCAAACCATTGCGCAGCTTTTTGGTGCGTATATTTGTGATCATTGTTTTAGTGGGCAGTCTGCCCAGTCTGTTTCTACGCTACGGGATATTGGCGACCTATACGGAGCGGGCGGTCTCCCTGCGCATTTCTGATGTGCAGACGCAGGGGAGGATTCTGGCCAACCATCTGCTGACCTATAAATATCTTCAGGATTCCACGTCCGAGGTCATCAATGCGGAGCTTTCCCAGTTAGCGGAGGTCTATAACGGAAGGGTGTTGATCGTTGATCAGAACTTTAAGGTGATCAAGGACACCTACGGACTCAGTGTCGGAAAGATCATGATCTCCGAGGAAATCATCAAATGCTTCAACGGCGAGAACACAACCAATTATGATGAAAAAAATCACTATATTGAAATGACGATTCCGATCGCGGCTCCGGTTGAGCAGACAAATTCCGATCTGCCCGGCACGCAGCAGACGGTACAGGGCGTCATTTTGATCAGCGTATCGACGGAGAGCAATCATACGACGTGGCAGCTTCTCAATCGGAATGCGGTCCTGATCGAGCTTGCTCTTTTTATCCTGATCGTCGGGGTCGCGGGCGGCATCGCGTATCTGGTGACAAGGCCGTTCCACCATGTGACGAGCGAGATTCAAAAGCTGCAGGCGGGGCATTTCAACGAGAAGATCTCTGTGCCGGAGTACCTGGAGACGGAGCGCATTTCCGATGCGTTTAACGAGTTGTACGCCAGAATCCGCGTACTGGATGAGTCACGAGACGAGTTTGTGTCCAATGTGTCCCATGAATTGAAAACGCCGATGGCGTCTATGAAGGTGCTGGCGGATTCCCTCCTGATGCAGGAGGACGTGCCGGCGGAGCTGTACCGGGAATTTATGGTGGACATTGCGGATGAGATCGACCGGGAAAATAAGATCATCAACGATCTTCTCTCACTTGTCAAAATGGATAAAACGAAGGCGGACTTAAATATTTCGCAGACGGACATCAATGCGCTGCTGGAATTGATCTTAAAGAGGCTGCGTCCGATCGCCATCAAGCGGGATGTGGAAATGACGCTTGAATGCATCCGTCCGGTCATTGCCGAGGTGGATGAGGTCAAGCTGACGCTGGCGATTTCGAATCTGGTCGAAAATGCCGTGAAATATAATAACGAGCATGGCTGGGTCAAGGTGCTGTTAGATGCGGATCACCAGTATTTTACCGTGGAGGTTTCGGATTCCGGCATCGGCATTCCCGAGGAGTCCATGGATCATATTTATGAACGCTTTTACCGGGTGGATAAGTCGCATTCGCGGGAGATCGGCGGAACGGGCTTAGGACTTGCCATCACAAGGAGCGCGGTCCTGATGCATCGCGGGACGATCAAGGCAGTCAGCACCGTCGGCGAGGGAACGACATTTACGGTAAAGATACCGTTAATATATGTAAAATAACGGAGCTAAAACGAACTAGTTCGTTTTGCTGTTGGCAGTATGGAGGATTAACAGGGGGTAGCTATGACGGGAAAAAGGCTTGTGGCGGCAGCGCTTGTCCTCGTGTTATTGTTTGGGGGCGGCTGCGGCAGGCGGGATGCCGAAATCGACGAAAATATGATCGTGTACGGCGTTTATTTTTTGAATAGTGAGGAGACAAAGGTGCTTGCGGTGGAGACTGCCGTGACGCAGGGAGAAATTAGGGATGAGCTGTCGGGACTGATCGCGATGATGCAGAAAAAGCCGGAAGATGTTTCCATGCATGCGGCGCTCGACTATGACTTTGGCGTAAATTCCGTTGTTTTGAGCGGAGAGCAGGTCATCGTCAATTTTGATGAGCGTTATCTTGACATGAAACCGACGACGGCGGTGTTGATCCGCGCGGCAATCGTGCGAACGCTGACACAGGTAGAAGGCGTGACATGCGTCAGCTTTCAGATCAACGGACAGCCGCTGACCGATTCCGCGGGAAATCCGCTCGGCATTTTGACGGCGGATATGTTTGTGGACAATGCGGGCACGGAGATCAATGCCTATGAGACGACAACGCTGACGCTGTACTTTGCGAACGAGGCGGGGGACATGCTCGTTTCCGAGAAGCGTGAGGTTGAGTATAACAGCAATATTGCGCTGGAGCGCATTGTCGTCGATCAGATTTTGGCGGGGCCGCAAAAAAGAGATGTATGTCCGACCGTGAATCCCGAGACGGGGATCATCTCCGTTTCCATCAAGGATGGAATATGTTATGTAAACCTAGACCAAAACTTTCTGACTCAGGTCTACAATGTGACCTCCGAGGTCACGATTTATTCCATCATCAATTCTCTGGTTGAGATCGGGGGCATCAACCAGGTGCAGCTCATGGTGGAGGGAGAGACGGATCTGATGTATCGCGAAAAAATCAGTCTGAACACCCTGTTTGAGAGAAATTTGGAGCTGATCGAAAAATAACGATCTGCTTATGAAAAGACCATTATGTATGGTATGCCTGCTGTTTGCGGCAGCAGTCGCGCTATGCGTGCACCTGTCTTTACCGGAGACGGGAACATCGCAGGGCGCGGCGGTGCGCGGGGAGCGCGTGCGCTTATCGGGGCAGGTATACCAATGCCGCAGTGATGAAGATCAGACGGTACTGTGGCTCAAAAAGATCGCCGTATCCGGCACGGAAACCGGGACTGTTCTGCCCGGAAGTACCCTGAAAGATTTCTGTATCTGTTATTGTGAAAAAACGACGGTTCCGCAGATCGGGAGCGTGGTCTGCGTGGAGGGAACGGCCGATGCTTTTTCTTCCGCACGTAATCCCGGAGAATTTGACGCTGCGCGCTATTATTGGACACAGGGCGTTACGTTTTGTCTGAAAAACGCACGGCTGCTTTCTGCATCAAAGAGCCGTACGCCGTTTCAGGCGGCGCTTTTTGGGCTGCGGCAGTATGCGGGTGCATTGCTCGCAAACTATGTGCCCGAGCGGGAGGCCGGAGTACTTATCGCCATGCTGCTCGGCGATAAGACCTCTCTGGATGACGGAATCCGCAGCTTGTACGGGCAAAGCGGGATTGCGCATATCCTTGCGATCTCGGGACTGCACATTTCCCTGCTGGGCGCATTGCTGTACCGGGTGTTGAAACGGGTGGGAATGCCGCTTCGCGTCTCCATGGCGCTGTGCTGTGCTTTTTTAATAAGCTACGGTGTGATGACGGGCATGGGCACATCCACGCTGCGCGCGTCCGTCATGTTTATGATCGGCATCAATGCGGAGCGCGTCAGACGTACCAATGATATGAAAACGGCGCTCGCCGTTTCCATGGCGGTGCAGCTCCTTAGAAATCCGCGTCTGATCGTGACCGCCGCTTTTCAGCTCTCTTTCGGCGCCGTCGCGGGAATCGCATGGTTAGCGCCCGCGCTCATAGAGCTCTGTACCTACTGCCTGTCATGGAAAAGGAGCAGGATTCCTAAACCTGTCAGGGCATTTCTTTCCTGTCTTGCCGTTTCGTTTACGACGTTACCGATCCTGCTTGTCCATCAATATGAGTATGCGGTGTACGGAGTGTTTTTGAATCTGCTCGTGCTGCCGAGCGTGTCCGTGCTGCTTCCCGCGGGCTTTCTTTTGGTGTTTTCCGCTATGGCGGCGGACGGATGCGCGATGGGCGTACAGCTCTTGTCAGCGGCGGGTGCTTCGGCGGGGGAGACGGTCGGGGGTATGCTGCTTGCAGCGGCGGAAAGCGTGCTTCGGTTTGTGGGCGGTATTGCGAATGCAGCGGCATATGCGGCAGCATGTTGCTGCAGGATGATTCTTTCCTTTTATGAGCGCGGCAGCAGGCTGATCAGTACCATTCCGGGGAATCTGCTGCGCGGCAGACCGCAGAATATTCGGCTCGCGGCGTATGCGGCGATGCTCGTCGGACTCATTGGCTGGGTGGAGCTGTGCAGGAGGAAGACAGAAGGACGGAGAAAAGCGGGTGGCAGACAAAAAGCCGGCGGCGTTCGAAAGGAGAATGTCGGAGGAAAAACGAGGGGCGCGCGGAAGGGGAACGGCTGCGGGACGCGGCTGCGCGGTTTTCTCGGCATGGGATGGCTTGTGCTGGCGTTGTTTCTGCTGCTTGTCCCCGTAAAACGGGGACTGACGATCACGATGCTCGATGTGGGACAGGGAGACGGCATCTGCATGGAACAGAGCCCGGGCCACGCGATTTTGGTGGACTGCGGGAGCAGCGATCAGAGAGGTCTGTTTGAAAACAGGCTGATGCCGTTCTTAAAGTATCGGGGGATTTACGAGCTGGATGCGGTTTTTCTGTCACACCTTGACAATGACCATGTCAGCGCGGTTTACGATTTGCTGGAGGCAATGGGGACGGAACACATCAAAGTGGGACAGATCGTAGTCGGGCAGGAGATCCCGCGGGATGAAGCGTATGAAAAACTGCTTGCGGCGGCGGAGGAGGCGCGGGTGCCGTTGTATTTTATGCGGACGGGGGAGGTTTACGCATGGGGTGACTGCCGTCTGACATGCCTTGGACCGTCGGATGAGACGGGAAGGACGGGGGATCGAAACGCGTGCTCCCTCATCCTCCGGCTGGATTACGGGGACTTTCAGGCATTGTTCATGGGGGATGCCGACGTGCAGGCGTCTCTTGCGGCCATTCGTGTCATGGATGCCGATATGCCGCAGGATACGATCGAGCTGTTGAAGGCGGCGCACCACGGTTCAAGATATTCCACATCGGAGGAATTCCTGAAGCTTGTCAGCCCGCGTATCGCCCTCATATCGGCGGGCGTGGATAATTCCTACGGACATCCGCATGAGGAGACGCTTGCGCGTCTTTATGAGCAGGGATGCGACAGCTTTCAGACGCCGGAGTGCGGCGCGATCACAATCCGGGTAGACGGGAAGGGAATGCGGGTGAAGACATTTCTTTGCGGAGAGAATTAAGGAAACAGGGAAGCAAGGCGGCATGTGTCCTATATGTCGAAAAACCACTTGCGCAGGCTTGCGGCAGATGCTATAGTCTTATCATCTAATAAACCAACGGGGACTGTCGGCATGCGCACGATCTTAGAAGACATCAAGACACAAAATTTCAAATCGGTTTATCTGTTATTCGGCGAGGAAGCCTATCTGAAAAACCAGTATCGGCATAAGCTTTTGGATGCGCTGCTTCCGGAGGGGGATACCGTCAACGTGAACGTTTATGAAAACGCGGACGTGCCCGTCAGGGAGATCATTGATCTCGCGGAGACCATGCCGTTTTTTGCCGAGCACAGGGTAATCGTGATAAACGGCAGCGGACTGTTCAAAAAAAACGGCGAGGAGCTTGCGGGCTATCTGCCGGGAATGCCGGAGAGCACAGTCATGATCTTTACCGAGCAGGAGGTCGATAAGCGCAGCAAGCTGTACAAGGCGGCAAAGGAGAAAGGGCGCGCGGTCGAATTTGCGCAGCAGGATGAGGAAACGCTGACGAAGTGGATTCTGTCCCTGTTGAAAAAAGAAAACCGCAGCATTACGAGGCAGACGCTTCTTCTTTTCATGGAAAAGACCGGAACGGACATGGAAAATATCGCACGGGAGTTAGAGAAGCTCGTCTGCTATACGATGGGGCGCGATGTGATCACGGACGAGGACGTTGAGGCGGTCTGCACGACAAGGGTGACAAGCCGGATTTTTGACATGATCGGTGCGATCGCCGAGCGAAAGCAGAAAAAAGCGCTGGATCTTTACTATGATCTTTTGACGTTAAAGGAGCCGCCGATGCGGATCTTGTTTTTGATCGCCAGACAGTTTAACCTGCTGCTGCAGGTGAAGGAATTGAAGCGCAAGGGAGCGGACAATAAGCAGATCGGCGCAAAAGTGGGGCTGCCGCCCTTTATTGCGGGCAAATATGTGGCGCAGGCGGCGGGTTTTACGGCGGCGGAGCTGCGTGCGGCGCTGGAGGAATGCGTTTCCTACGAGGAGAAAGTGAAAACGGGAAAAATGAATGATGTGATGAGCGTGGAAATTCTGATCATCAAGTATAGCGCGCAAAAACATAGAAATAATGAGAATAAGTAGAATGATCCGAAGAAAAATAATTGGGCAGCGGGCGTCGTCCGCCGCAGAATGAGAGGAAGGTCAAGATGGAGAAAAAGAGAATTGTAGTGACCGGAGGGGCCGGTTTTATCGGCTCGCACCTTTGCGAGAGACTGTTAGAGCAGGAAAATGATGTTGTCTGCGTGGACAATCTGTTTACGGGGAGAAAAGATAATATCCGCCATTTGATGGATCATCCGTATTTTGAGTTTATGCGCTATGATATTATTGAGCCTTATTATGTGGAGGTGGATCAGATCTATAACCTTGCCTGCCCGGCAAGCCCGATCCATTATCAGTATGACCCGATCAAGACGGGGAAGACAAGCGTCATGGGCGCGCTGCACAGCCTTGGACTTGCAAAGCGCTGCCATGCAAGGGTATTGCAGGCGAGCACCAGCGAGGTGTACGGAGATCCGGAGATCCATCCGCAGCCGGAGGATTACCGCGGCTGTGTGAATCCGATCGGCACGCGTTCCTGCTATGACGAGGGAAAACGCATGGCGGAAACATTATTTTTTGATTATCACAGACAACATGGCGTGGACATTAAGGTCATCCGTATTTTTAATACCTACGGACCGCGCATGGCAGTCAATGACGGCAGAGTCGTGTCGAATTTTATCGTACAGGCGCTGAAAGGGGAGGACATTACCATCTATGGGGACGGCTCTCAGACGAGAAGCTTCTGCTATGTGGACGATCTGGTGGAGGGCATGATCCGCATGATGAACAGCAGGGACGGCTTTACCGGACCGGTGAATCTGGGAAATCCGGGCGAATTTACGATGCTCGAGCTTGCCAATCTGGTGATCCGCATGACCGGTTCGAAGTCGAAGCTTGTGTTCCAGCCGCTGCCGCAGGACGATCCGAAGCAGAGAAAGCCGGTGATCGAGCTTGCAAAAAAAGAACTGGATTGGGAGCCGACGATCGCGCTTGAGGAAGGCCTTGAAAAAACGATCGCGTATTTCAGAGAGCGGCTTGCCTAGGAGAGACTGAAATGGAAAAGGACACGCAGGACTTATTATTTTTTCATGAATATGAAGCGTTTTACTCGATGGCGGCAAAGTCGGGTGTATTCGGGGAATTCTGCAAAAAAGCGTTCGGCGAAGATTTCTCGCAAGACGGATTCAGCGATATTCGCCAGATAGACAGGATCTTAGCATATGTACCGCAAAATAGGCAGGCGAACATCTTGGACATCGGCTGCGGGAACGGAAAAATGCTGGGCTATCTGCAGAGAAAAACAGGGGCGTTTATCCACGGGTTTGATTATTCCGAGCAGGCAATACAGACGGCAAAGCAGCAATATCCGCAGCAGTCGGATTTCCGGCGGGGCGTCATCGGCAGGATCGCATATCCCGAAGCCGCGTTTGATCTGATCGTATCAATGGATACGATGTATTTTGCCGATGACATGGCGGCGTTTGTCGGACAGCTTTTTCGGTGGCTGCGTCCGGGCGGCGTATTCTTTTGTGCCTATCAGGAGGGCGATGTCATGCCCAAAACGGACAATGTGGATACGACAAAGCTTGCGGAAGCATTCAGAAAAAATAACATCGATTTTATGGTGGAGGATATTACCGCAGAATGTTATGAACTGCTGAAACGGAAGCGTGAGGCAGCAGATTCTCTGAAAAAAGCATTCCTGCAGGCAGGTGAGGAGGACTGGTACCGGATGCTGCTCATGCAGACGGAGTGCGCTTTGGAGCCGTTTGAGGTGTTCCGCGGGAAAATGGCGCGGTATCTGTTTACGGCTAAAAAAGCAGCCGTTTAGAAAGGATGACGTACGATGAATCGGGAGCAGATCATAGAATATCTGAAAAAATTCAGCATAGAGAAGCCATATGTCAATGCCATGTGGCTGGAGGGCGCGGACGGGATCGGCCGGGTTGATGAATATTCCGATATTGATTTTTGGTTTGATGTGGAAAAATCCCATCAGGAATCCTTTTTGTCTGAGTGTATCGCGAAATTGGGGGAACTGGCGGATATTGATTCGAGAGTGGATGAGATCAGACCGGAAATCGCGCAGAGCAATGTACATTTGGCACATACATCCGAGTACCTGACGCTTGATATTTGTGTGCAGTCGCATGAGATCAGAGGGAAGGCGGCAACCTGCTATGCGAAAGGGGATATCGCGGAGGCGCCCTTCGTTCTTTTTGATAAAGGGAACATCATTTCTTTTTATGAATATGAAATAGATAAAGGTGAGATCAGCCGTGTGCTTGTACAGAATGAAAACAGGGTGCGGCAGATGAGCAGGGTGATGAAATACATAAAGAGAGGTCAATATTTAGAGGCATATATGAAGTATATGGAAAACGTTGTGAACGCGCTGGTTGAGACAGTACGGCTTCTATATACGCCGAGGCATTTTGATTATGGACTGTGCCATATTTCCGAACACCTGCCTTTAGAGATCGTCCGTGAGCTGGAGCCGTTTTATCAGGTGACCGGTCTCAAAGAGATTGAGGAACAATTGAGCAGAGCGGAATCATTATTTGGGAAATACAAAAACCGTGTGAGGGAAACCTATCACCTGGCGCGGTGAGGATATTGGCCGGGGCCGCGGCAAAAGCCGAAAAAGACAGAAAAAACAGCACAAAACGCCCAACCAATCTCTTGTTTTTTTTGCAGAATGGGAATATAATGGAAATAGATATGAGCAGGAAACGGATTTCGGCAAGTCGATCAGTGAAAGGACAGGGATGGATATGGGGATAACTGATGTGACCGCAGGAGGCGCAAAGCCCATCCGCGTAGAGATGCCCCAGGTATCAAGCCCGGCACCGCAGCGCGTACCAAAGACAGAAGTCAAGATGCCGCCCAAGGCATCGGCTCCAAGCCCGGCACCGCAGGCCGTAACGCCGAGCGGGGCGGGAGCTGCAGCGGCAAATGTTTCTGTGACGCCATCTGTTATGACGTCGGATGTCATGCAGCCTAAGGCACAGACGCAAACGGCTGTAAGAACCGGGAAGGACGCGGAAGGCAGCGTAAGCGGAGAACGGGTTTCAAGACCGCAGGGGACAAATCGTATAAACAGAATGCCCGCGCAGGACGGACGGCGGATCAGCAGACAACAGGAAGAAAAGAAGGAGCCTGCGGAGCAGGACAGCTACTATGAGAAGGTCATGGCGGAGAAGGCGATGGAGAATGCCGAGGAGCGGATGCGCTCGTTAAGGCATAACGTACGCTTCGGGTACAATGACGATATCGAGCGCTATACGATCACGATCACGGAAGCGGACGATCAGAAAATTGTGAAGGAAATTCCAAGTGAGGAAATACAGAAGATGATCGAGCATCTGCATACGATGAGGGGCATGATGTTTGAGACAGAGGTTTAACGGAAAGGCAGGGGATCACAATGAGAGTAGAAGGAGTAAATGGATATACCAATGTGAATTACGGGACGATTGCAAGCGGTAAGCGGATCAACGGCGCTGCGGATGATGCGGCGGGTTTAACACAGGTACAGAATCTGAAAAGCCAGGATAACGGCATGCAGGTCGGCGGACAGAACGCAAAAGACGGCATCAACTTAACGAAGATCGGTGACGGTGCGCTTTCCGGTATTCATGATTATCTGCAGTCCATCAAGAGCGCGAGCGTGAAGGCATCGAGCGGACTGCTCACGGCCTCGGATAAGAGCGCGATCCAAAAAGAGATCGACGGTTACTTAAAGGGGATCACCGATATTGTGAGCAATACGACCTATAATACCAAGAATCTGTTGGACGGTGAGAATGCGCTTGGCATGGCGACGAATCCGGACGGAACGGGACCGGATGTCAAAACGGCGAATGCAACGCTTAAAGCGCTTGGTCTGGAAGGGTATAATGTGACCGGCAATTTTGATATGAGCCGCGTGGACAAAGCCATCGATCAGATCAGCAGCATGAGAAGCGGCATGGGCGCAAGTGCGAATGCGCTGGAGGGTGCCTACAATTACAACATGAACGCAGCCGAGAACTTGAGCGGTGCAACGAGCCGCATCGAGGATCTTGATATGCCGCAGGCGATTTCCGACAAGAAGAAGGATGAAGTATTGGAAGAGTATAAGAATATGATGCTTCGGAATCAGATGGAGGAAGAATCACTTGTGACGAAGCTGATGAAATAAGGTGTAACAGACCGGTCAGCATAACAGGGAAGCCGAGGGCTGAACTGCTGCGGCAGGAATGCTGCAGACGTAACGGAAAAGAGGGAAATTGGCAATGAGTATGATAGACAAGGTCAGAGCCGAGATGGTAACGGCAATGAAGAATCATGATAAGGAGCGTAAGGAATCCTTATCGATGCTGTTATCCGCGCTGAAGAATAAAGCGATCGACAAGCGCGAGGATCTGACTGAGGCAGAGGAATTTGAGGTTGTCAAGAAGGAGTTAAAGCAGACAAAGGAAACAATGGAGCTTGCTCCTGCGGACAGAACCGATATTAAAGCGCAGTGTGAGGCACGCATCGCGGTCTTGAGCGAGTTTGCGCCCGAGGAAATGAGCGAAGAACAGCTTAGGGCTGTCATTGCGGAGACGATCACAGCGCTCGGCATTGAGAATCCCTCGGCAAAAGAGAAAGGAAAAGTTATGAAAGAGCTGATGCCGAAGGTAAAAGGACGCGCGGATGGCGGCCTTGTCAACAAACTGGTCGGCGAAGTACTGAAATAAGGAAGCATTGATGCAATCACTGTTTTCCGACAATAGCCTATTCATACGCACCGGACAGAGCGTTGTCCGGTGCGTTTTTTTTGGAAAGCCAAGCGTATGAGCTGTGGCATGAGAGGGATTTTGCCCTGACAGGAAGAAAGGGACCGGGACATATGGAAGAAGAATTGTTTGAAATCTATCAAAGGAATTTTCCTTTGATCGTGAGAGATGAGAACACGGTACGGCGGATCTTGAGCGACGAAAATAACAGAATCATAGAAGAAAGAGATGCGCGGCATAAGTTGATCGGGGCGGCCGTTGTAAATAAAGATGCGCTGCTCTTATTCTGTGTGGATGAAAAATATCGGAACAGAGGGATCGGAAGCAGGCTTTTGGAGAGCGCGGAGCAGCTTGTAAAGGATTGCGGATATGAAAGGCTGATCGTCGGAGCAGGCTTTGATTATATCACGCCGGGAGTTCCTACGTCGAAACGCTGGTTTGATTCCGAAAACGAGGCGCTCACCCCAGGGCTTGATGAGACGGCAAGTGATTTTTTTACAAAAAGGGGATATATCCATGCGTGGGAATGCAACTGCTTTGATATGAAATGTCTCCTGACACATTTTACGAAAGCCAGCCCGCAGGTGGGGGATGTCGTGGAGGGGATGACATACCGATGGGCGGTTTCGGACGATCTGGAGCAAGTGTGCGCCTGCACGGATGACGCATACAGCGCATTTACGGAATACTACCGGCAGGAAGGTTTGTATCATGCGGACAGTCCGGCCAGGGTACTGATCGCGGTATTAGGGGGAGACGTGGTAGGAACCTTGATCGTAACGATTGGGGATGAGAAGCAAAAACTTGGCAGCGTCGGCTGCACAACGGTAAGACCAGCATTTCGCGGCAGGCACATTGCGGTAAATCTTGTCATTGCCGCGAACGGGTACTTAGAAAAGAAGGGAATGAAGGAAGTTTATCTGAGCTATACTTATAGCGGCTTAGATCATATGTATGGTTATGCCGGCTATCAGATATGCATTTACTATATGATGGCGGAGAAAACGCTGTGATAGGAATCGGAAAGTGCCCGCCGCAGATAGGAGCAGCACAAGGGGCAGGACGTAGAAAAAAAGACGGAAAATTTGTGCAAAACGTATATTTTCGAATATTTTCGAAAAGGATATTGACAAAAAGTGCCGTATGCATTACCGTATGAGATAGAGAAGAACAGTTAGGCATGGTGTTTCACAATGACCTAAAAACGGTAATTGCAAGGAGGGCAAGATAACATGTACAAGAGGCTGAAAACGTTTTCTATGGCGTTGGTCATGTTTCTCACGACGGTACTTACGGCATTTCTGAATGTGATGCCTGCGGCGGCCGCCGAAGATCTGACCTTGAAGCTGCACTATCATCGCGAGGATGGTAATTACGACGGATGGGATGTGTGGATGTGGGACTCGGGTTCCGATGGAGCCGGTTACGAGTTCGTGGAAGAAGACGGCGAGATGGTCGCTACCAAGATCATCGCACCGGGCGTTACTTCGGTAGGATTTATTGTCCGCACACAGGACTGGGCAAAGGATGTCGATATGGATCAGTTCATTGAGCTGGGTGACGTGGTATCCGGAACGGTTCATGTATATGTGGAATCCGGAGTGGAAGGTTATACGATGGAATTAGGAGAGGACAGTGTTAGCGGTATTAAGCTCATCAGTGCGGGCTATGACGGCGCTGAAACCATATTTGTCAAGATGACAGGAAACATTGAGGGGGATTTAGTGAGCGCATTCAAAGTAACGGGTTCGGATGGAGCAGTTTCCGTTGCGGACGTGACATCATCTGCGGATAAAGAATATGTGATCACACTTTCCGACACATTGGATATAGCAGGAAGCTACACCATTACATATGACGGAAGCGATTATCCGATCACGATGCCGGATATTTTTTCAACGGCAGAATTTGAAGACGAATATACTTATGACGGAGACGATCTCGGTGCAGTATGGACACCGGAAAAGACAACGTTCCGCGTATGGGCGCCGACAGCAGCATCTGTGGCAGTTAACCTGTACGAGTCCGGTACGGCGGGAGAGGACGATCTGATCGAGCAGCTTCCGATGACCGAGGATGCAAACGGAACATGGGTCGTTGAAAAAGAGGGCGATCTGAACGGAACTTATTATACCTATTCGGTGACGGTGGGCGGAAACGAAAACGAGGCGTGCGATCCTTATGCGCGCACCACGGGCGTAAACGGAAACCGCGCGATGGTCATTGATCTGGATTCTACGAATCCGGCGGGATGGGATGCTGATACAAATCCCAATGCCGATCTGTCAGTTAATGATGTGGTATTGTATGAGCTTCATGTGAGGGATTTATCTTCCGATTCCTCATCGGGCATCACCAATACGGGAAAATACTTAGGATTGACCGAGACGGGTACAACTACCGCATCGGGAATCCCGACAGGACTTGATCATATTAAGGACTTAGGTATCACGCACCTTCATCTGCTCCCGGTTTATGATTACGGCTCAGTAGATGAGACAAAGCTTGATACACCGCAGTTTAACTGGGGTTACGATCCGGTCAACTATAATGTGCCGGAAGGCTCTTACTCAACGGATCCCTATAACGGAGAAGTCAGAGTCAAAGAGATGAAAGAGATGGTGAAAGCGCTTCATGATAACGGCATCAGCGTTGTCATGGACGTGGTATACAACCATGTTTATAATGCCGGTAATTTCTGCTTCAACCAGATCGTGCCGGGATATTTTTCAAGAATCGATGCGGACGGAAAGTACTCCAACGGTTCCGGCTGCGGCAATGATACAGCTTCCGAGCGGAGCATGGTAAAGAAGTATATTGTGGATTCCGTATGCTATTGGGCGGATGAGTACCATATCGACGGTTTCCGTTTCGATCTGGTCGGACTGATCGATAATGAGACGATCAACGAAGTGATCGCGGAAGTACACAAAGATCATCCGAACGTGATCTTTTACGGCGAGGGCTGGACGATGTCCACGACGCTGACCAAGGAAGGCTATACGCTCACAACGCAGACGCATGCGGATCAAACACCGGAGTTTGCGTTCTTCAGCGATACGATCAGAGACGGAATAAGAGGTAATGTGTTCAACAATGATGAGGTGGGCTTTGTCTCCGGTGCAAGGGACAGAGAGAGTCTGATTGAAGATTGCTTTATGGGAATGCCGTCATGGTGTCCGAGTCCTTCTCAGAGCGTCAACTATGCGTCCTGCCATGATAATCTTGCGCTGATCGACAGGATCGCAACCTCGGCGAGAGGCACAACGTTTGAGGAGCAGGTGCGCATGAATAATCTGGCGGCAGCGATTGTCCTTACCTCTCAGGGTATTCCGTTCATGCAGGCGGGTGAGGAGATGCTTCGCTCCAAGGTCAATGAGGACGGCAGCTTCAACGAGAACAGCTATGCTTCACCTGACTCGGTCAACAGCATAAAATGGGATACGCTGGATGACGAGACCTATTGGAATGTATACCAGTATTACAAGGGACTGATCGCGTTCCGCAAGGAGCATGCAGCACTTCGCATGAGCGATGCAGATGATGTAAAGAACAATATCACCGCTATGGACGGCTTGGATGACAATGTAGTGGCGTTCAGCATCGAGGGCGGTGCAAACGGCGAAGTATCCGACGGTCTGTTCGTGATCTTTAATGCGAACAATGCAGAGACGACCGTGACACTGCCGAGCGGTACATGGGATGTGTATATCAACGGTGAGAAGGCCGGAACCGAAGCGATCGAGACGGTGACGGGCAGTGAGGTTACGGTATCCCCGATCTCCGCAATGGTGCTTGTAAAGACCGGAGACGCAGCAGAGGTGGAGGTAACGCCTGAGGCGACACCGACGCCGGAGGATACGGTGATAGATACGGTAGAACCTGTGGCTTCCGAAGAAGTGAAGGAGAGTTCTGTAAATGTAGGCGTGATTGTCGGGATCGTAGCGGCAGTAGTTGTGGTGATCGGCGGCGTTGCATTTGCAATCGTAAAAAAGAAAAAGAAGTAAGAAGAAACGGTGATCGCCTCTCAGGCGGCTTCGTATGATCAAAAAAGAGGGTGAAGGCAGTGCAATGCCGTTCATCCTCTTTTTACGAAATTGAGAAATAGTATTTCCTGATATGGGGTACCTGCAAATCGTAATTAAGGCTGCGAAAGAGGATAATTCGTTTATCATTTCTTAGTGTTTTGTGTTATAATGTCTTATACATTTTTGCAATATGGAGAGAAGAACGATGAAAAATAAAAAAGCCTGGATCGGCATTGTCTATGCCGTTGCGGTCGCGGCAGTATTTATCACAATTTCGCTCCTTGTTATGGAGTGGCTTTCCGGGACGACATGGTATTTGTTCAGCAGTCTGCTCCGGCTTTCTTTTGGCGTGCTGGCGCTCATGCTGATGTGCAAAACATATGAACGCAGGGGAACAGAAATTCTTGCGCCAAGACAAAATAAAGCGGCTTTTCGGGCAGGAGCCGGATTCGGAATCTTCTTTTTTTACTATCTGATCCTATATGCGGTCGGTTTTGGGCAGATTGCCGGGCTTTCGCTGGGGCTTGTCATTTCACGGATCTTTTTGCAGCAGCTGACGACCGGATTTTATGAGGAATTGGTTTTTCGCGGACTTGTGCTGGAGGGATATTTTCATCAGGATCGGAGGACATGGCAGGTCAGGCTGCTGTACGCCGGGATCAGTTTTCTGTTATTTGGCGCGATCCATGTCGTAACGGGATGGGATCTGTGGAGATTTTTATCGACCGGAATGATCGGGTTTGCTTTCGCAGCGATTTATCTGCGATCAAGAAATCTCATACTTCCCATGATCCTGCATTTTGTGTATGATATCTTTGCCAATCTTGCCGGATATGTGCAATGGAAGGACACCGCGCTGTTCATGAATCTGAACGGGTGCTTTGAAATCATGCAGATCGTGATGCTTGCGGTCTCTATCGTGATGCTTGTTACAGGGGCAGAGAAAGAGAAAATGTTAGAAAAGAGCAGTATGTAAAAATCAAATTTTCAGGCTTGGTAAAATGGTGGAATCGTATGAAAAAAATACTGGTGACCGGCGGCACGGTGTTTGTGAGCCGTGCTGTTGCGGAATATTTTGTCGCAAAGGGATGGGACGTTTATGTATTAAACAGAAACAGCCGCACACAGTCTGAGGGCGTTACGCTCATACAGGCGGACAGACATGATCTGGGAGAGATTCTTCGGCCTTATCATTTTGATGTTGTGATCGATACCGCATATACGTCTCAGGATGTTGCACAGTTACTGGATGCGCTTGGCGGCTGTGACGAGTATATCCTGATCAGTTCAAGCGCCGTTTATCCGGAAACGGGAAAACAGCCGTTTGCGGAGGATGAGCCGTTGGGTGTGAACCGGTTTTGGGGAAAATACGGCACGGATAAGATCGAAGCGGAGGAGACCCTGCAAAAAAGAAAGCCGGGCGCCTACATTCTTAGGCCGCCGTACTTATACGGACCGATGAACGATGTGTATCGGGAGGCGCTTGTTTTTGACTGCGCGTTGCAGGACAGGCCGTTCTATCTGCCCGGAGACGGAGAGATGAAATTGCAGTTTTTCCATGTGCACGATCTATGCAGGTTCATTGATGTGATCTTACAGAAAAAGCCGGAGCAGCATATTTTTAATGTCGGAAATCCCAATGAGGTTTCTGTTCGCGAGTGGGCTGCGCTCTGCTATCGGGTCGTCGGTAAGCAGGCGCGGTTTGTCCATGTGCCAAAGGAGATCGAACAGCGGAAATATTTTTGTTTTTCTGATTATGAATATGTGCTGGATGTCTCCGGACAATGCGAATGGATGAAAGATACGAGGAATCTGCAGGATGGTCTGCGGGAAGCGTTTATCTGGTATGAACAGCACGCAGATGAGGTGGAAAGAAGACCGTACATAGCGTATATGGAGGAGCATCTCAAGGGGCGTTATTTGCCGGACGCCTGACATATGCATGCCTGCAATATCGGACGGTTTGAGGGAGGAATAACGATGCGGTACGGTTCCGTATATTTGATCGTGAAAGATTTTGAACGGTCGATTTCTTTTTATGAAAAAGTATTGGATAAAAAAGTGAGCGCGGTAAATGGGAAGCGGTTTGCAATGTTTCAGATTGACGGGCTCAATCTCTGTCTGATGAATGGTTATTTTGATAAGGAAAACGCAGACCAGGTGATCACAAAAGGGGAGTATTGGGAGATCTATGACGATCAGAGCAAAATCGCGGATCATCCGAATACGCGTAAAGTATTCATTAACCTGGGAGCGGAAGATCTCAAGGCGGAATATGAAAGGATCAAGGGCTTGGGGATCGCGGCGGAGCTGACTCCTATCCGGTTTATTCAGGTTTTTTCGCCTTATTGGTATTTTACCTTCATGGACCCCGACGGAAATCCGATAGAAGTGACCGGCGGATATGAAGAATAGCGTGGAATCAGGTTTGAACCAAGCGCGGGCATTGAGTCGCTGTTATATGATCATGGTTTTTTCTTGCCATAGGGCATAGCAGGACGCGCTGAAAAGAATGGTGGAAATGTCGCAGGAAAACGTTATATATTGAGCGGCACTGACGAAAAGATTACGTTAAGGAGAAACATATCATGCAGATTTTTTTATCACATTCCTCCAAGGATGCCGCGATCGCGGAGCAGATTTGTGAGCAGCTTGAGAAAAACGGCATCCAATGCTTTATCGCGCCGAGGAACATCCGACCGGGAAAAGAATATGCGGAGGAGATCATCAACGGCATTGACGAGTCGGCGGCAGTGGTTTTGCTGATGTCTGAGAATGCAAACAGCTCTCCTCATGTTTTGCGGGAGGTGGAGCATGCGGTCAGCGGCGGCACGCCGATTCTGGTATATAAGATTGAGGACGTGGCGCTTTCCAAATCCATGGAATATTTCCTGATGACGCATCAGTGGGTCAGCTCGAAGCCGCAGGAGGATTATGCCGATATTGTGGCGTTTGCGCAGGATCTTGCAGAAAAAGAGAATGCGGAGCCGGACAGAACAGAAGCGGTCGGAAATGCAGCGGATCAGGAACCAAAAGCAGCCGGAAATGCGGCGGGTCAGAAAACCAAAGCGGTCGGAAATGCGGCGGATCAGAAACCCAAAGATGCCGCAAAGCGGAAAGCCGGAATTTTTGCGGTGGCGGCGGTCGCCGTGCTTGCGATTGCGGCGATTGCTTTTTTTGCCATGCGAAAGCCTGAAGCGGGGCAGACCGCAGCAGAGAAGAACGAGCCGGAACCGGTCTCGGTTCAGGTGGGCGAGACGGTGCTGTTCGGGAGCTATTTAGACGAGGATATTGAGTGGCGTGTGCTGCGCATTTCCGAGGATGGAACGCAGGCGGTTCTGATCGCTTCCCACATTCTGACGATGAAGGCGTATGACACGGCGGAGAGCGGACGCTATAATTATGACGGGGACAAGGATTACTGGACAAGGGAGTCCGAGGCGGATACCGATATGGCGCTTCAGATAAGGGTGCGCGGCAACAGCGATTGGAGCGCTTCAAATCTGAGGACATGGCTGAACGCCGATACTGAAGTTGTCAATTATACCGATCAGCCGCCGGTGGCGGCAGCAATGGCGGAAAAGAAAAACGGCTATCAGAATGAAGCGGGTTTTCTTTACGGATTTACACAGGAAGAACGCGATGCGATCGTGGAAACGGAGCTTGTGACGAAGGGGAATGCGCTTTCGGAGACAGAGAACGTGACGACTTATGACAGAGTGTGGCTGTTATCTTTGGAGGAGCTTTCATGGTTTGACGATGCGGGCATGAGAAAGTTCGCGTCGCCCACGGACGCGGCGATCGAACAGGATCAAAGCCTCTGGTATATTCTGGATTATAATACGTACGGAGCCGAGTGCCTGAGCTGGTGGCTCCGTGAACCGGAGACGGAAGCGGCAAGTCTGTGCTATCTGGTGGACAACGGTTATACCGAAAGGGTGATCAGGCAGGAAAATGCGGGTCTGGAAGGCTTCGGTGTGCGTCCGGCGCTGACCGTGGACCTGCGTCTTGTCACCTTCCGCGGTGAGGAGAGCGGGGAATAAACGTGAGAGTTCCCGCATTTGACAGAATATTCGCACAAATACATGACCGTGAAGTATGTATTTGTGCGAATTTGTTTTGCAGATTATTTGCCCCACTCGATATGTCGAAACTCTTTGTTTCGAAACTCTTTTGGACTTGAATGATAATACTTTCTGAATGTTTTTGCAAAATGGCTGTAACTGGAAAAGTTAAGCAGGTCGGCGATCTCGGTGAGAGAATAGTCGGAATATTTCAGCATATTTTCTGCGGCTTCCATCCGTTTGAGTATCACATACTCGGTGATGCTTACGCCCGTTTCACGTTTGAAAAGAACCGATAAATAGGACTGATTCAGTTTCACTTTTTCTGCAAGGACAGAACATTTGATATCCTCGTGAAGATGATAATGAACATAGTCCATACAGAGAATGACCGGCTTTGAAAAGACAGATTCTTTTTTTGCATCTGCAACAGCCTTTGTAAAATAGGTTATCATCTCCCGCTGAAGCTCGTACAATTCTTCGACCGTTTTGGCCCTGTCATATTTCTGGATATACAGATCACTTGCGGTATAGGCTTTTTCGGAATCCATACTGCCTTCTATTGAAAAACGTGTTACTAACGTGATGTTACAAATGCATAGGTATAGCAGATTTTTTACCGGATTGTCAGATAAATGCCCGACATCGGATGCACGTATCCGCTTTACGCTCTCGTCAATCGATCTCATATCGCCGTTTTTCAGGTATTCATACTGCTGCATTTTTTCATCGTATTTATGGTGGCGAAAACCATTCTCTCGATTCAGAAATTCAAGATAGGCGAGTTTTTTTGTGATATTCTCTTTCATGCTGCTTCCTCATTTCCCCAACTTAAAAAACAATAATAAAAATGACGAAAAAACAATATAAATGTTTTATTCTTCTTTCGGTGAGTGATATATTACCAACAACAGGTCGAAACGCACATGAGAGGAGATCATATCATGAAAAAATTCATCCATGAACATGACGCAGGGAAGTATCATCAAAAATCTGGCAGGGTTTGCGGTGCCCGTTCTGATTGGCAATATCTTTCAGCAGATGTATAACATAGTGGATACGGCGATTATAGGCAATGTTTTGGGTGATGACGCATTGGCTTCCATAGGCGCGGCAGCCCCGGTATATGCACTTATGATAAATTTAACCGAAGGTATCACGAACGGATTTGCAGTTATTATAGCCCGTTTTTTCGGCGCCGGAGACAAACAGACCATGAGAAGATCGGTCTCGCTGACCTATATTCTTTCCGCGATGATCGCAGTAGTACTGACACTGATCAGCGTGATCGCACTCAATCCGCTTCTTCATCTGCTGAAAACGCCTGAAAAGATCATCGGCGACACAAGGCGCTATATGATGATCATTCTTCTGGCCATAGTCGTTACCGTTACTTACAATATGCTGGCAGGTATGATGAGAGCGATAGGTAATAGCAGGGTGCCCTTGTATTTTTTGATGGTTTCGTCATTCGTAAATATCGGACTGGATATTCTTTTTGTGAAAGGCTTCTCAATGGGAGTTGCAGGTGCGGCATACGCCACGGTCATCTCACAGGGAATCTCAGTCATATTATGCTTTATATACTGTATCAAAAAATGTCCTGAGCTGATTTTCGGCATAAAAGAGCTTGCGTTTGACAAGCCGCTGCTGCTGGAGCTGATCAACACGGGTTTTGCGCTGGGACTTATGGAGGCCATCGTTTATGTAGGCTCCATCATCATGCAGGGCGCAGTAAATTCCTTCGGAACTGCTACGATTGCCGCGCATACCTCGGCAAGAAAGATAAACGATGTATTCACGCTGCCGCTTGGTACGATCGCGATGGCAACCTCGACTTTTGCAAGCCAGAATTACGGTGCAGGAAAAAGCGATAGAGTAAAAAAAGGAATACGTTATGGTATCCTTATCTCATTTGCATGGAGTGCGTTTGCGCTGATCGTTGTTTTGCTGTTCGGCCGCTGGATGATTCAAGTACTGACGGGTACGATCGATCCCGAGGTAATTCATACTGCTTTAAAATATATGTGCTGGAATGTTCCGTTCTTTTTTGTACTTAGTATTCTCCTTGTACTCCGCAACGGACTGCAGGGAGTGGGGAGAAAAATCGTGCCCATTTGCGGAAGTGTCGTGGAACTCGTGTTAAAAATTGTTGCCGCTGCTGTACTTGCACCGGCGCTTGGATATTTCGGAATCTGTATCTGTGAACCGATCATATGGATACTCAGCTCTTTATTAGTAGTTTGGGATTATAGAATTTTTACCAAACAAAGCGAACCTAATCCATCCTGTCGATAGAAGTCCAGGCCGAGCGCGGCAGCAGCTGCTTTGTGATCAATTCCTCCAGTTGTTCCACGAATACGCTATGATCGACCTCGACGCCGCCTACCTCATAATAGGGACAGGGAAGATCGCTGTCTTCGTCTATCGACTCTCTGGCATACAGTTGGGAAAGCGTCTCCCGTTCTCCGTCAGGCAGATAGCGGAATACCGTATAAGAACTGGTGTCATTATAATCATACTGCGACACCATGGTGCCATCCTGCAGAGGATAATCCCCGGATGTCATTTCCACCATATCCTGATTCCAACAGAACAGTGCGCCGTCGGCATAATGGAATACGGCGTTGTAGCAGAGCGGAGCGTCTTCCATCTGAATAAGCAGTTCCTCAATGCCGTCCCCGTCCAAATCCAAATAAGTATATTCATATGTCAGATCGGATTGAATAAAATCCGCCCAACCTTCCAGATGCCATGTGTATAACTGCTCACTGTCAAACAGGGAGATGTCACCTGACAGAAAGGAGGAATAGGCCGCCATTGCAAGCTCCGAAGGAGAAAGGGGTTCCTCTGAGGGAAGCAGCTCGTCGGAGGGAGCTGCATCGTCAGGAGAAAGGGTATCGTCGGAGGGAGCTGCATCGTCAGGAGAAAGGGTATCGTCGGAGGAAGCTGTATCATCGGAAGAAAGCACATCATCGGAAGAAAGCGAAGTGTCAGAAAACAAAGCAGGTGATTGCTGAGTCTTACCGCACCCGCTGAAAATCAATAGGCAGGTCAGTATAGAGGCATAGATTCTAAATCTTTTCATACAGATATTCCTCCACTTTTCTTGTTTTATATGAGATATCATACTTCATGATTGACTTTTTTTCCAGTCTCTATTAACACGAATTATGCTGAAAAATGAACCTCCGGGTATCGGGATTCGTCTATATAATTGAAACCGGTTTTGATCAAAAAAAGTAAGGAGGTGACGGTGTGGATGATTTTGAAATAATGCTCGCTGCCGTGCGAGTATCTGTAGAACGTTTTGTGCGATTTCGGTTGAATGCAAAAGCAGATGCGGATGATGTACTGCAGGAGGTATATCTTACGGCTTATCAAAGATTTAATCAGTTAAAAAAGAAAGATTCATTTAAAGCCTGGATACTGAGTATCGCCAGAAATAAATGTAACGATTATTTTCGTAAGAGGGCAATTCAGTTTGAGATTCCGATTGATGGACTGGCAGAGCAAGGATTTTCGGATGGCAGGCACGGTGTTTCGGAGGTGTATACCGTAAGAGATACATGGGAACTGCTGGGTGACAAAGACAAGCAGATTCTTTATCTGTACTTTTGGAAGGAAATGTCTCAGGCAGAAATTGCAAAACGGCTGGACATTCCTGTAGGGACCGTGAAAAGCAGACTTCATACGGCAAAGCAGGAATTCAAAAGCAAATATCCGTATCGCACCGGCAGATCGAAGGGAGAAAATGCGAGGGAACAAAGTTCCTTCACAAGCGGGTTTTATAAGAATGGAGGGATTAGTATGAAAAAATTACCTGAATGGCTTCCGGAATACAAAATAGAGGAAAGCTCTGAAAGTCCGTTTGCAGTGAAATGGGAAGAATTGATGGGATGGCTGCTTGTTCCAAAACTTGGGGAAAAACTTTCCTGGGGGATATATGATATGCCTTCGCGTAAGTGTAGTCATGTGTATGATATGGAGGTTATCGGAAAAGCGAAGGTACACGGCATTGAGGGAGTGGAATTGACGGCGAGGGAAAGTTCATATTCTGATAAGATCGAAGTGATAGATCGCACATTTGTGGCACAGCTTACGGACACGCACTGCCGCTATCTGGCAGCGCTTACAAATGACGGAGATATCAGAAACTATATTACATTCCTCGATGGCGATGAATTTATGCTGAACTGGGGGTTTGGAGAAGACAACTGCGGAAATGAAACGAACCTCTCTCCAAAGGGTGATATCGTAAGAAACGGAACGGTCATTACGAGCGCAGACAAAGAATTTATGCTGGATATTGTTGGCAGATATACCGTTACGATCGATGGAAAGAGCTATGACACTGTCTGTGTGATGGACATGGAAACCTACAATTGCGGGGTGGTATCAGAGCAATTCTTAGATCAAAACGGCAAGACGATCCTATGGCGGCGGTTCAACCGGGATGATTGGGCAATCGACTATTATAAGAAAAGATGGAGCGAGCAGCTTCCGGAAAACGAACAACTCATGATCAACGGTATTACCTATGTGCATTGGTATGATTGCATCACGGATTATATTCTCTAAGGAAATGCGGATCAAATTGACACCTTCGTAATATCATCATCAGGCGTTGAAGCAGTCATGGCGGTGCCAATAGAAAGAGAGGGGCATATCGGAAAGTGATATGATACCTCTCTTTTTTGAGCGGCACATAGACAGATATCAAAAATAGTAATCCAAGGAATCAACCCGTTGACGTTACAGACTCATTAATTCGTCTCGCGTCTTTTTATCAAATTTTTCCAATGCATAGCGATATGCCGTTCGCGGCATGTTACCATGATTTGCGATCAAATATTTTTTTACGGAAGGCATGTCAATCTGCGAGAGACTTTTTAACATCCAGCCATACCCTTTTTGCACCAGATCATGCTCGTCCGACATCAGAGCGTCGGAGATGATGAAAGGAGAGAGTTCTTTGTAATCATCACGCAGAATGGAGGGAATCAGGATAACCGCTGATGCGCGGCGGACCCAAAAATCTCCGTCCTTTGTCCACTCCGTTATTTTGGGAAAAAGCGATGGGTATTGTCTCAGCAATTCGCCGAATGCGTGTGTACAAAAATCATCACAGTCGCCCCAGCCCCGGACGTACTTTTTGAGCCAGCGATAGAAGATGTCATAGGTGCTTTCGGAATATTGGCTTTTCATCCGGTATGCCCAATCAAAAGCGATGACGCCCAAAGCCCAATCATGTTGTTCCAATAGATCTTCGCACAAAGAAAAAACAGCTGCAATATCCCGATCGGGGATCTGCCGAAATAATTTAGCCGACAGCCTCCTGATATCTCCGGTAATGATATGCTTTCCTTCCGGCACCTGTTGGTTTAACTCCTGTATTTTTCTGACTGCATCTTCAACGATTTGATTCATGGAAATCCTCCATAGAAAACGAATTTACAAGGGCTCTGCCCCGTCAAAAAGAATGTCCACCAGCTTTTTGATATAGGCGGCGCGTTCTTCCTGCCTGCTAAAGTCATAGCCGAGCAGCAGCTTTACCGTCTCATTTCCGAGAAAAGCGGTCTGCATGGCGGAGAGCAGGGTGAAGGCTAAAATAGCCCGATCCTCGTCCGCAACGTCATTTTTTAGCGCAAAGAGAAAGCCGCGCTGTGTGAGTACGGAATTGCAGCGCGTCGTATAATTTTGAAGATCCTCCAAAATGGAAATATGAGACATAGCGGAATGCTCATAAAGAAAATCAAACACGGAAGTCGCCCATGCTCTCAGGCGCTCCTTGTCCGTCTCAAACGTCTGCGTCATCTGAAACGAGGAAACAACCTTTCCGATAATGCGTTGGACGCATTCGGTGATGAGCTTTTCCTTGCTTCCGAAATGATAATTGATCAGCCCCAGGGCGATGTCCGCCTGCCCTGCGATCATGCGCGCGGTAATGCGGTTGATGTCGCCCTCGTATTGCAGGATCAGGTCGGTAGTGACTGCAATGATATGTTCTTTTACTGCGCTGCTCTGTGCCATGACGGATGCCTCCCCTTATTACTATCAGTATATTGAACGGTGTTCAATATGTCAATCTTTTTGGAATGGTTTGTCGGGGGAGTATTTCACTTTTTACCATCCGTGTAAGGTATTATTTGATCGCAATGATGACAGAAAATTTTTGGCAGGAGTAAACGCACTTTACTATAGTAAATTTGCATTTTTCTAACATCGTTACTTCCTGTTCGACAGAACATTCTTTATCCGGTAATAAGATAAGAGGCAATGATAAAGTCCGTTTTATTTCTCTCTTGAGCTGGTATGCTGTGGTTATAAATTGGCACAGAGCAAACGAACGGCGGGAATTATTTGATCACCGGGAAGAACAAGGACAGCGGGACATGGGATGCGCTGCCGGGGAATCGGATCAATGCCGTGTAGCGATTACGGGAGGGCGATAACGATGGGAAGAAGAATGGAACTTTATTCAAGGTCGGAAGAACAAAGGCGAAACAGGCGTGCGGCGGGACGGCGCAGAGACGAACAGAAGAAAGAAGGACGCGGGGCAGACGCTTTGATCCTGCTGCTGTTATTACTGATCGGCCTGTTCTGCGTGACGATGTGTGTGCAGGGAAACGAGGCGCACGGGAGCGGCTATGACGAAGCAGCGTACGATGAATGGGAAAAGGTATATTGCACGGAGGTTCACGGGCTGCTCATGGATTACGGACTGCACAACAGCGGTATGAATCTGACCAAGATCACGCAGCCCGACGGCGTTAGGGAATACAGGCTTGAGGTGCATCATGCGGGAATTGCCCGACTGACGGGGACGGAGCGTGAATCCCTGCAGGAAGGCTTGGAAATTTTAAGCTTTCCGGATGAAAAGAGCACGGTTATCGTTCGGCTGAGCTTCTAAGGGGTTGTATATTAATATGATGAATGGAATAGGATAGTCAGAACATGTGAAATAGGACATGACAAGCAGGTATGAATGGAGTATGATGGGATAGGATATAAATATCGTGAAAAGGAGAATCCGTCATGCGTCATATTCCGAAAGCTTACGAGAGATACAGACATTTTAAGGGGAATTGTTATCAGATACTCGCAATCGCCAAACACGCCGAGGATGCGACCGAGCAGGTGGTTTATCAGGCGTTATATCCGCCGTTTACGATTTATGTAAGGCCGCTTTCCCTGTTTATGAGTGAGGTTGACCGTGAGAAATATCCGTCAGCCACGCAGCGCTATCGCTTTGAACTGATATCCGATGAAGAATCTTTGCCGGAGGCGCGGATGGAAGCGGCGGGATCGGTTCCCGAAACAGAGACGTCCGGGAGCGCGGCGGAGGAAATCGATGAGTTCGTAACGGCGGAAACCATGCTTGAACAGACAGCGGAGAAAACCGCGCAGGGTCAGGCCGAGGAGGAAGTAGGTGCGGAGTGGGCGATTGATGAGAATGTGCTTGCGTTTCTGGATGCCGACACTTATGAGCAGAAGCTGAATATTTTTTCTGCGATGCGTGATAAAGTGACGCAGGATATGCTCAATACGATCGCGGCGGCGCTCGATATCGAGGTCGATTCGGGAGATTTGGAGGAGCGATACCGGCAGATTCAGAATTGTCTGATGACCTTTCAGAGATATGAGTGTAACCGGCTGCGCTGATGCGGAACCCGGCAGCGCTTAATCGTTTTTTCGTACCTGTATCAAAAGAATGCCTTGCATTTTCGTCATAAATGTCCTAAAATAGAACGTACATTCGGAACAAGTGTTCGAAAACGGAAAGGAGCGGGCGGATATGGCGTATGAACTAAACGGAAAGCTTGTCATCGGCGTTTCGACGAGGGCGCTGTTTGACTTAAGCTTTGAGGATGCGTTATTTGAGCGGGAGGGTGTTGCCGCATTTTGTAAGTATCAACTGGAGCATGAATATGATATACTGAAACCGGGACCGGGATTCGGACTCATTCGGGCGCTGCTCAATGTCAATCATCTGCCCGGTTTTGAAAACCGCGTTGAGGTCATCATTATGTCGCGCAACAGCGCGGACACCTCTTTGCGGGTGTTTCACTCGATTCATGAATACGGACTGAACATCACGAGAGCGGTACTGGCGAGCGGAGCGTCCCTTGCGCCGTACTTGGAGGCGTTTGAGACCGATCTGTTCCTGTCTGCGGATGAAAATGATGTGCAGAAGGCGATTGATTCAGGCATTGCGGCAGGAATTGTATGTGCGGATGGTGTACATACTTATGAGGAGAGTCGGCTGCCGGACTGTATTCGGATTGCGTTTGACGGGGATGCCGTGCTTTTTTCGGATGCGTCGGAACGTATCTTTCAGGAAAAAGGTTTGCAGGCGTTTGAACAAAATGAGCTTGCCAATGCGTCTAAACCAATGGGAGAGGGTCCGTTTGCCCGTTTTTTGAAAGCACTCTCGGATTTGCAAAGAGAGTTTCCGCCGGAGTGTGCGCCCATCAGGACGGCGCTCGTCACATCGAGGAGCGCGCCCGCGCATGAAAGGGTGATCCGTACGCTTCGTGCATGGAACGTACGGATTGACGAGGCGTTTTTTTTGGGAGGGATCGCCAAAAAGGATGTGCTCAAGGCATTCGGCGCGCAGATATTCTTTGACGATCAGCAGACGCATACGCTGCAGGCGGCGGCAGTCGTGCCGACGGCGCGTGTGCCATACAGAAATTCCGCTTAAAGAATGGCGGTTGAGTGAAGTGTATTCTTTAGCGAAAAAAGTACGATGGAGCAAGAAGCGATCGGAAAAGCTTCTTAAATTGATGCGTATCGCGGGAAAAGCTTGCGATATGCGGGGGTATCATCATGAAAAACGCATTAAAAAGTCTTGTGCAACCCCTGCTACAATGGTATGATAAGCATGCAAGGGTGCTGCCATGGAGAGAGCAGCCGACGCCCTATCGCGTATGGGTATCGGAGATCATGCTTCAACAGACGCGCGTGGAGGCTGTGAAGCCGTATTATGAGCGTTTCATGAGAAGGCTGCCCGATATTCGAAGTCTTTCCGAGGTCGGCGACGATGAATTGCTGAAGCTCTGGGAGGGGCTGGGGTATTATAACCGGGCGCGCAACCTAAAGAAGGCGGCGGTCATGCTCATGGAGCAGTACGGCGGAGAAATGCCGGCTTCTTATGACCAAATTCTTTCGCTGCCGGGAATCGGCAGCTACACGGCGGGAGCGATCGCATCAATCGCGTTCGGATTACCCTATCCCGCTGTGGACGGCAATGTACTGCGAGTGATCGCGCGGGCATGCCGTTACGAGGCGGATGTATTGTCCGCATCTGCCAAGAGGGAGATGGAGCAGCAGCTTAAAGAAGTGATTCCGCATCAGCGGGTCGGAGCGTTTAATCAGGCGTTGATGGAGCTCGGCGCGACAGTCTGTGTGCCGAACGGCGCGCCGCACTGTGCGGAATGCCCGTGGGAGAAGCTCTGCAAGGCGCATGAGGGCGGCATGGAAACGGCATATCCGATAAAAAAGCCGAAAAAAACAAGAACCGTTGAGGAGTACACGATCCTGATCCTTCAGGACGAGGATCAGACGGCGATCCGTAAGCGCCCCGAAAAGGGACTGCTTGCAGGAATGTATGAATTTCCGTGGGTGGAAGGCATCCGTACAAAGGAGGAAGTCATCCGCGTTGTAAAAGCAATGGGCTATGCGCCCATTTATGTGCGGGAGCTTGAGCGGAGCAGGCATATTTTTACGCACAAGGAATGGCATATGGCGGGCTATGCGATCCGGGTTGACGAGCTGGAAAAAGCACCCGATACGCAGCTATTGTTTGCCAGGGCAGGGGAGACCGAAGAAAAATATCCCATGCCTGCGGCTTTTTGTGCTTATACAAGATATTTGCATATCCGTCTGGGAAACGAGCGTTTTTCATAGAACAGGATTCATAATTTTTTACATAAAAATTCATTTTTTCTTAAGAAAAATGTGTTTTTATTATGAGGAAACAGTGTTTATCGGTCGATTCGATTTCAACAGGACGGATCAGAATAGAAAAAGAGGAAAACAGGAATGAAGCTGATCACATTTACGGTACCATGCTATAATTCACAGGAATACATGAATAAGTGCATTGATTCGCTGCTGATCGGCGGTGAGGATGTGGAAATTCTGATCGTCAATGACGGTTCCACGGATGATACGCAGAAGATCGGCGAAGAATATGAAAAAAAATATCCGACGATCGTACGCCTGATCAATAAGGAAAACGGCGGACACGGATCGGCGGTGAATACCGGCATTGCGCAGGCGTCAGGCATTTTCTTTAAGGTCGTGGATTCGGACGACTGGGTGAAAGAAAGCGCATACCGCATGATCCTGGATACGCTGCGCAGTCTGATCGGCGGAGAGAATGTGCTGGATATGCTTGTCAGCAATTTTGTGTATGAAAAAGTCGGAGAAAAGCGCCATAAGGTGATGGCGTACCGCCATGCACTGCCGACGGATACAATGTTTACATGGAAAGATGTGCACCATTTTAATAAAGGGCAGTATATTTTGATGCACTCGGTCATTTTCCGTACAAAGCTGTTAAGAGACTGCGGTTTAGAGCTGCCGGAGCACACATTCTATGTGGATAATCTCTTTGTGTTCCAGCCGCTTCCGTGGGTAAAAAACATGTATTATCTCGACGTGAATTTCTATCGTTATTTTATCGGCAGGGAAGACCAGTCCGTGCATGAATCGGTCATGATGAGCAGAATTGATCAGCAGATTCGGGTCAATAAGATGATGATTGATTTTTTTGCGGAGAAAAATCCCAAGAGTCTCAATAAAAAACTGGCAAATTATATGTTTAATTATCTGGCGATCATCACCACAGTTTCTTCCATCATGCTGATCAAGATGGATACGGAGGAGTCGCTTGCACAGGAAAAAGAGCTGTGGGAATATATGAAGGCGAAGGATCGTTATATTTACCGTAACCTGCGAAACGGCATTCTTGGCATTTCCATGAATCTGCCGGGGAAAATGGGGCGTGCGATCTCCAAGACGGGTTACAATGTGTGCAGGAAAATCTTTAAGTTCAACTGATAACGCCGACTTTTTGTTTATTTCAGGCGTCTAATGCATAGATATGCTATGAAGGTTCGGAAACGGTGCGAAAGAGAACGGCAACTGTCAGCGCCTGCGAAGCGGCATAGCGGAAAATGAAAGCCAAGGGGATGGATATGGCAGAAGAAGCAGCAATCAAGGTGAAAGGACTTTATAAGCTATACCGCGTCGGAGAAGAGACGGTGCGGGCGTTAAACGGAGTTGATTTTGAAATTAAAAAAGGAGAGTTCTGTTCCATTGTGGGAGCCTCCGGTTCCGGAAAATCGACCCTGCTTAACATGCTCGCGGGTTTAGAGAAGCCGACAAAGGGCGAGATCGTCATCGCGGGAGAGCATATCGAGAAAAAAAGAGAAAACCAGCTTGTCCGGTTCAGGCGGGAACATATCGGATTTATTTTCCAGTCTTTTAATCTGATGAGCACAATGAACGCGATTGAGAATGTGGCGCTTCCGCTCAACTTTCAGGGAATGAATCGCACGCTCAGGCGTAAAAAAGCCGAGAAGGCGCTCAAGCTGGTCGGACTTCAAAAATATATGAAGCACAGACCTACGCAGATGTCCGGCGGACAGCAGCAGCGTGTCGGTGTGGCGAGGGCGCTTGTGATGCAGCCGGAGATCATCTTTGCCGATGAGCCGACGGGAAACTTAGACTCCAAAACATCGCGTGAAGTGATGGAGCTGATGCAGAAGATTGTAAGAAAACGAAATCAGACGCTGGTTATGGTAACGCATGACAATTATCTGGCAGGCTTTGCCGACCGGATCATACATATTATGGACGGAAAAATCGTAAAAGTAGAGGAGAACCATAATCCGCAGGGGATTCTCGCAAACGGCGGCGAAGCGTCGAAAGAGGATACGCCGGTACAGAATGAATCTGCACAAAACGCGCATACACAGAACGAATCGGCGGAAAATGCACAGGCGCAGAATATCAGCGGGCAGGCAGAAAACGAATTCGGTCAGACAGATGCTCAGGCAGACAACGGGGCAAACAGCGGAACGGGCTAAAGGATAACGGGTCAATCGGCGCGAATGAATAGAGAGTGAACAGAAAGTCAATAAACGGAAAGAGGGAGAGTCATGAGAAGAAAAATAAGAAACCTGATCATGCTGACAGGAACGATAGCGGCGATGCTGCTCGCGGACTTGTCAGGAACCTATGGAATAGGAGGGGACGGCCTGGGTGTTGTAATGGCGGATGAAGGTGAAAGTGGCGGCGAAGAAACGTCCGATGACAAGAATACTCCAGATACCGACGGTGATGGCACTGAGGGGGAAGGAACGTCCGGTGGCGACACGGATTCGGATTCGGGAGTTACACCGACCCCCGCTGATGATGAAGATGACGTTCCGGTATCCGCCCCGGTAGTCTATGATGTGGGTGGCGGCTCGACAGATTCGCCGATCATAATAGAAGAAGATGACGTGTTCGAATACACGGTTTCTTATTCAAAGGCAAAGCTGGATAATTATTGTTCCAATCTGAAGACCATTTACATTTTTACCGTGGAAAATGCGGCAAAGCTCAGTACCATATGCAATAATGCCAAACAATTTTTGGAATCGAACCCCGGCATGGACTCGGCGGAGCGCATGAGCTATGTCAGTCAGATCATGAGTCAGATGGAACAGTTCGCTGCAAAGTACGGTATGGAGGAAATCCCGCGTGCTTCTACAAGCGAATATATCGGTCTCTACAGTAACTGGGAGATACCGACGGCGGTTTACGGGAAGTCCTGTCAGGTCGTGCTTCCGGTCATCAATTACTGTGAGGAATATTTGAACGAGGTCGTTGTGACTCCGCAGATTTCCGCGGATTCCAAGGCATGGCCGTTTGAGATTGAGCAGACCGATTACAGCCGCATCATTCTTTCACTTGCGGGAAATGACAATACGGAGACACTCTATGACCACAGGCAGGAGGTCAGCTGGATATTCCAGACAAGGGATGACGTTGCAACCGGCTATTATGAAATGAAGTTTACCGTGCGTTACGATCGGAACAATCAGATGGAGACGACGGAGCTTGTTACCTATGTCTATGTACAGGGCTCGCCGGAAGTGGATAATGACAATGAGGGCGGCAGAACCTCCACACCGCGTATTATCGTAACCGGTTTCGAGACGAATCCTGCACAGATATTTGCGGGCGATACATTCACACTTACACTGCATGTGCAGAATACCTCGGTGGATACGACGGTTACTAATATCCTTTTTGATCTTGAGGCGGCTTCCAGCACGGACGGACAGGGAAATTCCGTTGCCGGCGTTGCGCCGTTTTTGCCGACTTCGGGATCGAGCACGATTTTCCAAAATTCGATCTCTCCGGGCGGAAGTCTGGATCTGGCGATCGAGATGACGGCTCGGGCGGATCTCTCACAGAAGCCGTATGTGCTGAATGTCAATATGGATTATGAGGATGATAAGGCGAATCCGTATACTCAGACAGCAAATGTGTCCATTCCGATCTATCAGGAGTCGAAATACGACATCAGCTCCGTGGACTTATGGCCGAGCTCCTGCGGAACGGGTGAAGAATCCAACGTTATGTTCAGCATCTATAATACCGGTAAGACAACGCTGTATAACGTGCAGGTAAAATTCGATCAAAACTATGTAAGCGGCGGCGATGTGTTTGTCGGTAAGCTCGAATCGGGCGGAACAGGAAACGTTGATACGATGGTAACAGCGATCGCCCCGAATGATGGAACCGTAACTGCTTACATATCCTATGAGGATGAGAGCGGCAATGTAACGACGGTAGAAAAAGAGATCGATCTTTTCATTTATGAAATGAGCTATGAAGATTTCGGCGCGTGGGACCCGGGTATGGATATGGATACGATGGGCGATGCCGAACTCGATGAAAAGAGCAATACATGGATCTATATTGCGGCAGGGATCGCAGCAGCAGTCGTTGTGATCATTGTGATCGTGATCATTGTAGTAAAGACGAAAAAGAAAAAGAAAATGCTGAAGGAGCTTGAGGATTCGAGCACGGATGAGATACTCTAAGCTTGGGGAAGGACGGATAATATGCGTTTTGTGGATATGCTGCGCATGAGCGCCGGCAATTTGTGGAAAAGAAAAATCCGGACAATCCTGACAATCCTTGGTGTTGTGATCGGTACGGCATCCATAGTCGTCATGATTTCCATAGGACTTGGACTCGACAAAGCAACCATGGAGCAGATGGAGTCGTACGGGAGCATGACGGCGATCGATGTGTATTCCTACGGTAATTATTATAGCTCATCCAGCAGCTCCACCGATCCGACCGAAGGTTACTTGAGTGATTCAACTGTGGAGCTGTTTGAGGGGATTGACCATGTTACCTATGCGTCTCCGATTTTGGAGATCAGTGCAATTGCGCAGTCGGGAAAGTACCGCGGCTGGCTTAATATTCAGGGGATGTCCTTGGAAGCACTGGAGGCAGAGGGAATGGAGCCGGAACAGGGACGGCTGCCGTCGGCGGATGATACGGAACTGACGCTCTTTTACGGAAATAATGTGATCAGTAATTTTTACATTGCCAAGAACTATACTTACTATTGGGAGGATCCGAGCCAATTTGAAGATCTTGATTTTATGAACGGGAATATCTTTATTACTTTTGACACGGACGCTTTCTATAGTTCTCAGTGGGATTCTTCGGTTGCAAAACCGAAAAAGTATATCGTACCGGCGGTCGGCTTCGAGCGTGCGGAGTCGGAGGAATATCAGCGTTGGAATTACGCAGCGTTCTGTGACATTGAGCAATTGATCACGAAGCTGAAGCAGGTATTCAAGAATAAAGCGATTCCGGGTCAGCCGACAACGAGAGCGGGAAAACCCTATAAGGACTTTTATTATAATCATGTTGTTGTGAACGTGGACAGTACGGATCATGTGACCGAGGTGCAGGAGCAGATTCAGAATTTGGGCTATCAGGCGAACAGCAATATGGAATGGGTGGAGTATGCGCAGAAGCAGTACGAAATGGTGCAGGCGGTACTCGGCGGCATCGGCGCTGTCTCGCTGTTTGTGGCGGCGATCGGTATTGCCAATACGATGATGATGTCCATTTACGAGCGTACCAAGGAGATTGGTGTCATGAAGGTGCTTGGCTGTAACATGCACAATATCCAGGGCATGTTCCTGCTTGAAGCGGCATTCATCGGCTTTATCGGCGGCATATTCGGCGTTGGCATAAGCTATGGCGCATCCGCAGTTTTGAATAAGCTTGCCATGAATTCGGAGAGCGGATTTATGGGCATGCGGGGTGAGATGTCCTATATTCCGCCATGGCTGATCCTGCTCGGTATCGGTTTTGCAGTCGTGGTAGGTACGATCGCGGGATTCTTCCCGTCCCTTCGTGCAATGAGATTAAGCCCGCTCGCCGCGATTAGAAATGAATAATATAAATTTCATAAATACTTTATTGATTTTAATCTCCTCCGGAATTAGAATAGTCTAATTCGGAGGAGATTTTCTATCGCGAGAATTTGCGCTTGTGCGCAAACCTGTGGTCTGCTTGAAAGAGGAGGATTTTATGGAAATATTGATAACTACGGTTGTGACGTTTTTTGCCGGAATGGGGGCGGGGCTCGGCACAGGATTTGCTGGAATGAGTGCGGCTGCGGTGATCTCCCCCATGCTCATTACGTTTCTTGGCATGGAGCCGTATCTGGCAGTGGGAATTGCGCTTGCATCCGATGTACTTGCCAGTGCAGTGTCGGCGTATACCTATGGAAAGAATAAAAATCTGGACGTGAAGAACGGACTTGTGATGATGGGCACCGTTCTGTTGTTTACGATGGTGGGAAGCTATATTTCTAGTCTTGTGCCATCCGGAACGATGGGAAGCTTTTCTGTATGCATGACATTCCTGCTTGGTATTAAATTTATTGTAAAGCCGGTCATGACGACAAAGGAGTCCATGCAGGCAGTATCTGCAAAAAAACGTCTGGTACAGTCGATTGTGTGTGGTGTGCTCATTGGTTTTATCTGTGGATTTGTCGGTGCGGGAGGCGGTATGATGCTGCTGCTGGTGTTGACCACCGTGCTTGGCTATGAGCTAAAGACTGCGGTCGGAACAAGTGTATTTATTATGAGCTTTACGGCACTGACGGGAGCGGCGTCCCATTTCGCGATCGGAGGCGCGCCCGATATGCTGACGCTTGTGCTCTGTGTAATCTTTACCTTATTGTGGGCACAGATTGCGGCGCGTTTTGCAAATAAAGCAGCGCCGAAAACGTTAAATCGGGCGACGGGAATTGTGCTTGTTGTGCTGGGCGCTGTTATTTTCCTGTTTTCATTTTTTTGAGATGAAATTGAACGAAAAGAGAGCAAAAAAGCAAACAAAAAGAAGAAGTTGTCTGAAAATAACTGAAAATTGAATTAAAAATAATTAATTGAATACAAAATTATAACAATATAAACAAATCAACAAAAAACTTAAAAAATTTTCAAAAAATGTATTGACAAAATAGCTGACATGTATTATATTATACTTACAAGTTACACATTTACATAGATATCCTAATGAAAGGAAGGTATAGTCCACCAAAGCAGCATTATGATATTGAAAGAAATGAGTAGCACATCGTAGACAAGTACACTGAATGAGGTAACAGAAGCAACAGAGGTTACGGTACGACGGGTACAATGAGAATAGTGGAACGAATACGAAAAAAACAATGGAGGTACACCCAAGTGGAGTACGAAGAGTAGAGGGGAGTATAAACGAGATGTTTATACTCCCTTCTGTTTGCCTGAAAATAGAAACGGTGATAGAGTGTGCAGGCGTAAATAGAATGAAATTGGAAATATTTTGTGTCGCTTTTTTCATAAATAGGTAGAAATATAGCACAAAATCATGTATAGTAAAAGAGTAAATATCACATTGAGATACAATATTTATGATGCGAGGTACGGATATGTTTAAGAAGAAAAACATGGAGCTTTACGAGGACGAGCAATACGAAGAAGAGTTCGATGAAATAGAGCAAGAAGACGGCGCGGAAGAGATTTACGAGGACGAGATGGAAGACGGCGCGGAAGAGATTTATGAGGACGAGGCGGAGGACGACACGGAAGAAGCCTACGAGGATGATGCAGAGGCGTATGCCGATGAAGCTGCCTCTGATGAGGACGGCTTGGAAGAATCTTATGTCGAAGAAGATGCGGAAAACGGAGATTATTCAGAGGAGCGATCTGCAAAGCGCGTGATCAGAAGAAAACGAAGGATACGCAATCAGATCATTGCGTATATTGTGCTGCTGATGATCGTAGCGGGACTTGCCTGCGGTGCGCTGTTTGCAGGGAAACAGCTGATCCGGTTTATTGATGAGAGACGGGCTGCTGAGCCCGTGGAGGAAGATGTGCCGCCGCCGGAGGTGATCGCGGTCAATTCACCCACGACGACACCGGAACCGGAACCCGAACCGGTGGTAAATCCCGTTGATGAGGTGGCGAGGTATTATATCGCGCAGATGACGACTGAGGAAAAGGTTGCGGGATTGTTTTTTGTGACACCCGAATCCATGATGGAGAACGTGACGCAGGCGGTGAGAGCGGGCGCAAAGACGCAGGAAGCGTTGGATCAATATGCGGTCGGAGGACTGATTTATTTTGGTTCGAATATCCAAAGTGCGGATCAGATCACGGAAATGCTTGCCGGAACACGGGAAATGAGTAAGTACCCGCTGTTTTTCGGCGTGGACGAGGAAGGCGGAAGCGTCTCAAGAGTGGCGGATTCCTTAAGCGAGGTTAGTAATGTCGGCAGCGCGCGGGAACTTGGCGCATCAGGAGACGGCGGATCGGTCTATATCGCCTATGCCGAGATCGGACAGTATCTGGCTAAATACGGATTTAATGTGAATTTTGCTCCGGTTGCCGATATTTATGACGGGCAAAACAGTATGTTTGCGGAGCGTTCGTTCGGCACAGAGGCGGATACGGTCGCCATGCTTGTTTCACAGGCGGTCATGGGCTTACAGGAAAACGGAGTCAGCGCGTGCGTGAAGCATTTTCCGGGGCATGGAAGCACGGATGCCGATTCCCATAACGGGCGGGCAACGAATGAAATGACGGAAGCGAATCTGCTCGCGACGGAGATCATTCCGTTCCAAATGGCGATACAGGCCAACCCGGATTTTATTATGGTAAGCCATATCTCGGTTCCGGGTATCACATGGGATTACACGCCGGCGTCCATGAGCTCTGACGTTGTCACGAGAATCCTGCGCATGCAGCTTGGCTATGAGGGCATCATCATCACGGACGCCATGGACATGGGCGCGATCACGACTTATTATACGTCTGCACAGGCGGCGGTGGATGCGATCAATGCGGGCTGTGACATGATCCTGAAGCCGGATAATTTCAAGGAGGCTTATCAGGGCGTGCTGGACGCGGTCAACAACGGCGAGATCTCGATCGAGCGGATTGAGGAGTCTCTGATGCGTATCTATCGTGTGAAGTGTGCGGGTATGACGCTTGCCGATGTGCCGGGAGGCGTGCCTGCGGATAGTGCGGGCGGCACTGAGGACCCGGGAGCGGGCGACGGTGCGGAAGGAGGTGAAGGAGAAGAAAACGGAGAAGACAACGGAAGTCTTCTGCCGGAGGGCGAATAAATAATCGATCAATAAAGGGGAGACGCATAGAAAGCGTGCTCCCCTTTTGGCTGTGATACGAAAAAAGACTCCCGCATCAGCGAGAGTCTTTTATAAGAGCGCGAGACGGGACTCGAACCCGCGGCCTCGACCTTGGCAAGGTCGCGCTCCACCAACTGAGCCACTCGCGCATACCGTAATTCATACGGACAACTAACAATATACATGATGCGGCCGCACTTGTCAATTACTTTTTTGCGCGATATTTATTTTCGTGAAATATGATAACCTTTCATCACAATTTTTTTCATAGGAACGACTTTTGATACAAGGAAAAATATGCTATAATAAATTCAATATTGATCGCGTGGGCGGTCCGGAAAGATGATCCGCATAAGCGCAGGCGGGAGGGAAGCCCCGAGAGAACGAGTCGGGGATGCTTATGCGCAGGCGGAAATGCCATGGAACGGAAGGAGGAGCGGCATGGAGCGGTTTGAGAAAATATTGGAGCATATGTCCAATGTCGGCATCGTTGTATTGTCGCGGGACGAGCATATCGTTTTATATGCAAATGAGACGTTTCGCCGAGCGTATCCGGCGGCGGAAGCGGGAACAGGCATTCAGCCCGTTTTTGAAGAAGATAGTAATGCAAAACGAATATTAAGGGCGTTACGCCGGCATGCAGACGGAAAGGAAACGGATGAGCGCTACCGGCTGTATCTGCCGGATTTCGGTGGGGAGACCGATGTGTGGTTTGACGAGTTCAGCTGGGACGGAACGCCTGCGTATGTGGTATATTTTATGCTGACTTATTTGGACGAGGCGGAGAAGTTTAAGTCGGAGCTGTCCAAGATCATGGGAGATACGCTCTCGTCCGTGTACTCTGTTGTGACTGCCGTTAATCTGACAGGTAACGCGCATATGGTACTGGCGGCGGATGGAAAGACCGCGTTTCAGAAAGGCGATCACGGAAATTTCATAAAGGCGATGCAGATGCTTGGCGAAGGGGTTCATCCTGATTATCGCGAGGAATTTACAAAGAAAACGGATCTTTGCTATCTGCTGGAACAGCTTGCAAAAGACGGGGATGAGGTGCATATCGAGTTTCGGATGAAGGAGCCGGACGGTGACTATCATTGGATGGCGCTTCGGTTTGTGCGGGTGTATACGGCGGATCTGGCGCGTGTTTCCTGCGTAGGTCTGATGAGAAATATCGATTTTCGCATGAGCCTGCAGCAGAAGCTCCAGACAACACTGGATGCTGCATATGCGGCGATTCCGGGCGGCGTTGTGCAGTTTGTTGCAGATGAGCAATTAACGATCGTGCATGTGAACGAGGAGTTCTACAAGCTGGCGGAAAAAAAGAAAGAGGACTATCAGGGCGGCTATATCGCTCATGTGCTGCCTGCGGACCGTGCGGAGGTGTGCAGGGTTATTTTGGAAAAGGCGAAAACGGGTGAGCCGTTTGACGTGATCTACCGGATCCGCATGGGGCGGAGCAGGCGGCTCCGCTGGGTACAAATGAGCGGTGTGAAGCTGGAGGAGCGTGACGGTAAACCGGTATATCTCGGTATCCGTATGGATATTACGGAGCTGAAAAACGCACAGATTCATTTGACGGAGGAGCAGGTGCGCTCCGATCTTGCGATGGGTGCGACCGGCAATATCCGCTTTGAATATGACATAAGGAGCGACGTGCTGACCATGCATTGTTTGTCAAAGGATGAGCAGGGCAGGCTGGTACCGTATCATATTGAGAAATGCTGTGAGGAAATGGGTAAAAGGGGCGAGGTGCATCCTGAGGATGTGGATAAGCTGCTCACGGTATTTAAGGGAGGTAACAGAGAGGCAGTCGAGATCAGGATAAAAAGTCGAGAAGCGCAGGAATATTCCTGGCATCGCGTAAAATGTAAGGACATGGGCGATTCGGACGGGCATACCTATATTGTAGGTATCATTGAAGATATATCGCGTGAAAAAAGTCTGGAAAATACGAACGAGCAGCTTCTTGAGCAGATGGGCTTCATGTTTCAGGATTCGTTCCAAAGACTGTATGTCGTGGACCTGCAAAAGGATATTTGTCAGGTATTCCGCCTTGGAGACGAGCGGACGCAGAATAGGCCGATCGTGAGAAAATTAACGCGTATCGTCGCGGCATATGAGCGGACCCGCATTTATCCGGACGATTTGGACAACTTCCGCGCAAAACGGATGTATCTGTCGTCGCCGTCGGCGTTTTCCAAAGGGCGCAAGGAGGTTTATTTTGATATTCGGGTGCGGGACGGCTTAGGACCGGATTATCATTGGTATACGATCCTGATCCGCCGTGCACAGCATGGCGAGGGCCAGTTTATCTGTCTGGCAAAATGTGTGGACGAGCTCAAGAAACAGGAGCTTTTGAAGCAAAAGTATGACGAACAGGTCAAATATCAGAGATTTAGTGAAAAAATCATTGATTCGCTCGGCGCGCTCGTGGAGTTCAGGGACAGCGACTCCGGGGAACATATCATGCGGACAAAGCAGCTCACAAAAATTGTGGCAACCTATCTTGCAGAGCAGGAGCCGGAGTATGATCTGACGCCGGAAAAAATAGAAAAGATCACGATGGCGGCATCAATGCATGACGTCGGTAAAATATCCATTCCGGACGCAATCTTAAATAAGCCGGGCAGACTGACTGCGGATGAGTTCGAGGTCATGAAGACGCACACAACGAGGGGCTATGATATTCTCAACTCGATCGAGGTGGGGCAGGATAATGAATTTTCCGCTTATTGCAGGGAAATCTGTCGCTATCATCACGAACGCTATGACGGCAGAGGCTATCCCGATCATCTGGTCGGTGATGAGATTCCGATCTGGGGTCAGATCGTCAGTCTGGTGGATGTATATGATGCGCTTGTGAGTCCCCGCGTATATAAGCCCGCGTATACCCACGAGAAGGCGGTGGACATGATCCTCAACGGGGAATGCGGCAGCTTCAACCCGAAGCTGTTGAAGGGATTGATCGCGTGCGCGGACGAATTGAGGTTATGTTATGAATAAAAAGGCGGCGCTTCCGCATAGCTATATGGCAGGCAGTCAGCAATGGTTTGAAAAAAAGAATTTTTTTTCACAGGACGGCAGACTCAGGCGCTATGGGTGCGGGGTGATCGCGGCGGCGGATTATTGCATTTACCGCCATGTTTTGAATACGCCGGGAGACAGAGAGGCCTATCTGTCCCTTGTGCGTAAGCTGGAACGGCGTTTTTTGCGCGTGATCCCCGGATTCGGCATGTCAGCGTATCTGTATACGGGTGTTCTGAATGTTATGCTGTTATGGCATCGGGCGCCGGAGCGCCTTCGCGGTGTGAGTTTTCTTTTTTCAGGCAAAAAAAGTAAGGAACGGCTGCTTACAATCGTGCGGGAACAGCTTTTGGCGGATTGTCCGGTCATACTGATCTTGGGGTCTGCGCCCTTTTTCCATAAAAAGCGGCGGGGCGTGACGCTGTATCGTTTGCAGAACGGCCGTATGGTGGCGGCAAAGGAACATGTCGCCGCCCACTTTATCACGGTGACGGGGCTTTATGAGGAGTCGCAGGAAACCATGTTAGAGGTGTATTCATGGGGGGAACGATACTACCTGTCGGCGGATGCGTACTTAAGATCGGCGCGCTATACCTATCCGTTCAGCAATCGGCTTTATCGGACACGTATACGGCAAAAGTGAGGTTTCGAATCATTGCGTTTCGCAAACGCCGGAGGAGAGGTTTTTGTGAAAGGAATATTCATGAACAAGTCGTTATGCAGAAAAAAGAATGGCATGCTGCTGGGAGCCGCAAAGGGGATCGGCGCCGCGTATGCGCGGGATTATGCAAAGCAGTGCCGCACTCTTTCGATCATTGATATTGATAAGGAAGCGGGGATGCGCTTAAAGGAGGATCTGGAGCGGGAATACCGCATTCCTGTGTTCTTTTTTCACGGAAATATCTATGATGAGACGGATATGGATATTTTCTGTAAGGCGGTAAAGGAGCAGTTCGGACCGGTCGATCTGCTGTTTAGCAGTTTCAGAAACTGTCCGTATCTGTCTATGACAAAGGAAATGTTAGCTTCCGGAGCGGTTTCGGAGTGCATCGGGGTGCAGGCGTGAAGAGAACGCCGGGAAGCGAATAAAAAACGAATAAGGTGGGGGGATCGGGTATGAAGCTGACTTTTATCGGAGCGGCTCATGAGGTGACGGGAAGCTGTCATTATCTTGAGGCGTGCGGAAAACGGATCTTGGTCGATTACGGTATGGAGCAGGGCGTGAATGTGTTTGAAAACGCCGAGCTTCCGGCGGAGGAGGCGCTCATTGATTATGTGCTTTTGACGCATGCGCATGTGGATCATTCGGGAATGCTGCCGCTTTTGTATGCGCGCGGCTTCAGAGGACAGGTTCTGACGACGGAGGCGACGGCGGACTTGTGCAGCATTATGCTGAGAGACTGTGCGCATATCCAGATGCAGGAGGCGGAGTGGAAAAACCGCAAGGCAAAACGTTCCGCGAATAATGATCTGATACAGCCGCTCTACACGATGGAGGATGCGGACGGCGTGATCAAGCTGATCGTGCCGTGCCGGTATGAAAAGCGCATTGAGCTGTGCGAAGGCATTTCCATCCGGTTTACGGACATCGGGCATCTGCTCGGCTCAGCGAGCATTGAAGTGTGGGTGAATGAAAGAGGCAATGAAAAGAAGCTTGTGTTTTCGGGGGACATCGGCAATATTGAGCAGCCGCTCTTAAAAGATCCTGCCTATACGAGCGATGCCGATTATGTCATCATGGAATCGACTTACGGCGACCGCCTGCACAGCACGGAGCATCCCGATTATGTGCATGATCTTGCGGCGGTCATAAAGGAGACGTTTGACAAGGGAGGCAACGTTGTCATCCCGTCCTTTGCAGTCGGACGTACGCAGGAGATGCTTTATTTTTTCAGGCAGATCAAAGCGGAGGGGCTTGTCGAGGGGTATCCCGATTTCCCGGTGTATGTGGACAGCCCGCTTGCGGTGGAGGCAACCGGCATTTTCAATAAAAACATAGAGAGCTGCTTTGATGAGGAAGCGATGGCGCTCGTAAAAAAAGGAATTAATCCGATTTCATTTCCGGGCTTGAAGCTGTCGATCACGAGTGATGAGTCGAAGCTGATCAATTTTGACGATACGCCGAAGGTCATCATATCGGCGTCCGGCATGTGCGAGGCAGGACGTATCAGGCATCATCTGAAACATAACCTCTGGAGGGAGGAATGCACGGTGCTGTTCGTCGGCTATCAGGCGGTCGGAACGCTCGGGCGCATGCTGGTCGAGGGTGTGAAAGAGGTAAAGCTGTTCGGCGAGACGATCGAGGTGCGTGCACAGATTAAAGCACTTGCAGGCATGAGCGGGCACGCGGACAAAAACGGACTGATCCGCTGGCTCGGCGGCTTTACCGAGAAGCCTGCGAAGGTATTTTTAGTGCATGGCGAGGACAGTGTCGTGGAAGCGTTTGCGGCATGTCTGCGCGGCGAGTACGGCTATGACGTCTATGCGCCCTACAGCGGTACGCGTTATGATCTCCTTGAAAACTGCGTGGATTATGAGGCGGCTCCGGTGCGGCTCAAGAAAAAGAGCGCGAGAAGCGAGTCGGATGTATTCTCACGGCTTTTGGCGGCAGGACAGCGCCTGCTCGCAGTCATCCGCAAGAACGAGGGCGTTGCAAACAAGGATTTGGCGAAATTCGCCGATCAGATCGGCTCGCTTGCGGATAAGTGGGATCGTTGATGCAGAGCATGACGGACTGCCGAGGAGACTTATTTTGTGTGAAATGCCCGATCTGGCGGAAGCGATGGGCTAAGAGGAGATTACATAGATGAATATGATCGTGGCGGTGGACGCAAATTGGGCGATCGGCAATAAGGGAAAGCTGTTGGTGAGCATCCCGAACGACCACAAAATGTTCCGTGAAATGACGACGGGAAAGGTGATCGTGTACGGCAGAAAAACATTAATGACCTTTCCGCAGGAGCAGCCACTGACGGGCAGGACGAATCTGATTCTTTCCGCGAATCCTTCTTTCACAAAGAAGGGGGCGCAGGTGTTTCACAGTGAAGATGAACTGCTTGATGAGTTAAAAAAATATGACGATGGGGATGTGTTCATTGTAGGCGGAGAGAGCGTGTATCGTCTGATGCTGCCGTACTGCGATACGGTGCATGTGACGAAGATCGATCATACCTATGCGGCGGATGCTTATTTTCCGAATTTGGATGAATCGCAGGATTGGGAGATCACGGCGGACAGTGATGAACATACGTATTTCGATATACCGTATACTTTTTATCGGTACGAAAGAAAAAACAGCATGATCCATGACGGAGGAGCAGACAATGAGTTATTGTAGGAATTGCGGGACGGAGCTGCAAAGCGGCGCCCGGTTTTGCGCATTATGCGGCACACCGACGGAGATTGACCTTACACCTATGCAGCCGCTTGGAAACGGAGAGACGGCGTATATAGGGGACCGACCATACGGGAATGCGGGCCCGGTGTATGCGAACGGGCAGCCGTATGGGAATGGAGAGCCGCCGTATGTAAGCGGTCAGCCATATGAGAATGTGGCACCTGTGTATGCGAATGGGCAGCCATATGGAAATGCGGGCCCGGTGTATGCGAACGGGCAGCTATATGGAAATGCGGGCCCGGTGTATGCGAACGGACAGCCGTATGGGAATGGGGAGCTGCCGTATGCAAACGGGCAGATATATGGAAACGGGGAGCAATCCTACCCGAACATGCCGGGCTATGCGGGCGAGGACGGATATTTTGCAGGAAATCCGTATAGTCCGTATGGAGTCGCGGTACAGCCGCAGAGCAGCCGCAAGGCGCTTGTGATCATCGGCACGATCGTCGGACTCATCGTGGCGGTGGCGCTCGTTCTGCTTATTGTTCTTTTGGCGCGGGATAACAGTCACAAAACATATCAGCAGGCTGTCGGCGTTTTAATGAATGGTTTGGAAAAACAGGATATGGGGAAAATGTTGGAGGCATTTCCCGAACGGCTCCGTGGGGATGTGCGGCGTGAGCTGACACGCGATTATGGCTCTGAGCGGGAATTGTGGGAAGACTTTAATGAAAACTTAGAGTGGGATTGCGGTAACCATGTGAAAATGACTTATACGATCGTACAGGCAGAGCCGCTTTTGGAGTATCAGATCCGGGATCTTGAGCAGGATCTTATGGAAGATTTTCAATATGACGTTTCCATCAACAGCGGTTATGAGGTGGAAGTCGAAATAACCTATAAGGGCAGCGAGGGCGAGTACAGTGACGGTGAGATACTGACAGTCGCAAAAATCGATGGGAAATGGTATGTGATCGGATATTAAAAACAGCGGAGTGTGGGAACAATGGGACAGACGGGAGAAATATTAAAGATTGACAGCAGGTATCCTTATGTGTATGAGACACATCTGCATACGTCGCAGGCATCCGCCTGCGCAAAAGCAAGCGGCGCACAGATGGCGCGCGCCTGTTTTGAGGCGGGCTATACGGGAATCATGGTAACGGATCATTTTTTTTACGGAAACAGTTGTATCGACAGGTCGCTGCCCTGGCATGAGTGGGTGGAACGCTTCTGTGCGGGTTATGAGGATGCGAAGGCGGAGGGAGACCGCATCGGGCTTCAGGTGTTCTTCGGCTGGGAGGCAAATGATAACGGAACGGAATTTTTGATTTACGGATTAGACAAAGAGTGGCTCTTGGCGCATCCTGAGATCAAGGATGCAACGATTGAGGAACAATATCGGATGGTGAATGCCGCAGGCGGTCTGGTGGTGCACTGTCATCCGTACCGCGATGAGCCGTATATTCCGGCAGTCCGCATCTTTCCGGATTTCACGGATGCGGTGGAGGGCGTCAATGCGACGCATGCCAGTCACAAAAGTAAGGGTCACAACAATCCGGAGTTTGACGTGCGGGCGCGGGAATACGCACAGCGCTGCGGGCTGCCGATGACGGCAGGGTCGGACATTCATAGCACGGATCTGCTGTTTGGCGGCATTGCGTGTTCGCAGAAATTGCAGGATGTGCATGATTATGTGAGGTTACTGAAGTCCATGCGGGGCGTTGACCGCGCGGACTACCCGTATGTGCTGCTGGACGGGAATGAAGTCTGGGAATGATTTAGTTGTGTTGAGGGAGTAGTAATAGCGAAATGGAAAAAAAGAAAAACACTGTGCGAAAGTTCGGAAACGCCATGCGGCGGATGGCGGCGCTCATGTTGGTGCTGACGTTTCTGTCCGGGGTCTGCGCCTGCGGACAGAAGGAGACGAGCGAGAATAATACGAAACTCATTCTGACGACGGGGTTTGCGCGCGGTGAGATTTTTCGCATCGGATCGGTTTCCTGCATGAAAAGCGAGCTGATGGTATATTTGACAAACACGCAGAATCAGTATGAGAATGTGTTCGGGGAAGAAATATGGCAGCAGGATTTTAACGGTGTGACTTTGGAGGAAAATGTGAAAGAAACCGTGCTCGCGCGTATCGCGCGTGTGAAATCCATGACGCTGCTCGCACAGGAGATGAATGTTTCGCTTTCCGAGGAGGAGCAGGCGCTGTGTACGCGGGCGGCAGAAACCTATTTTTCTTCACTTTCCGATCGGGAGAGGGAGCTTCTGGAGATCACACAGGAGCAGATCAACGGCATGTATCAGGATTATGCGCTGGCGGACAAGGTCTATCATTATATCATTCGAGACATTAACCCGGAGATCAGCGATGATGAAGCGCGCACGATCACCATTCAGCATATTTTATTGAAAACAACGACGGCAGTCGGCGCGGACGGCGGTTATGCGATGAGTGAGGAGGAGAAGGGTGAGCGCTATGCGCTGGCGGTCGAACTGAGCGAACGTTTAGAGGCGGGAGAGGATTTTGAAAGCCTGATGGAGCTCTATAACGAGGCGGATGAAAATACGCTGTTTGTGCGGCATGGAGACATGGACGAGACGTTTGAGGATGTGGCGTTTTCGCTTGAGAACGGTCAGGTCAGCGGAATTGTCGAGACGCCGCAGGGTTACGAGATCTTAAAATGCGTCAGCACCTTTGACAGGGAGCAGACCGATAAAAATAAGGTGGAGATCGTCAGGGCGCAGCGCGAGCAGGTGTTCGGCGAACAGTATGAGTCGTTTGTGTCGGCTTTGACACGTTATCTCAATGAGGAGCTTTGGGAAGAAGTCCGGCTGCTTCATGATTCGGAGCTGACAACCACCGATTTTTTTGATGTGTATAACCGTTGTTTTGCGGACGTTACGTTTGCGTTTGAGGAATAAGGATGCAGATTCACAGGCTTTTATAAAAAGTTTATAATTCCCTGCACAGGCATAATAGAGCGGTTTCACAAGGATTACTAGCACTCGTTCAAAACGAGTGCTAATTTTTTCTTGACATTTTGTAACGACCGAATTAAACTGTTATAAGAATCGAATGCGACAAAGAAAGGAATGTGATTTTTTATGGAACAGAAACACGGCAACTTATCCATTAACAGCGACAATATTTTTCCAATCATCAAGAAATGGCTCTATTCCGACCATGATATTTTTTACCGGGAGCTGATCTCGAATGGCTGTGACGCGATCACGAAGCTGAAAAAGCTGGAGATGATGGGAGAATATACTTACCCCGATGATTTCAAGAACCAAATTCAGGTCATCTGTAATCCTGAGGAAAAAACGCTGAAATTCATTGATACCGGACTTGGCATGACCGCCGACGAGGTGGAGGAATATATTAACCAGATCGCATTTTCCGGTGCAACGGATTTCATTGAAAAATATAAGGACAAGACGAACGACGACCAGATCATCGGTCATTTCGGACTCGGTTTTTACTCGGCATTCATGGTTGCCGATGCGGTGCATATCGACACGCTTTCCTTTAAGGAAGGTGCAGCTCCGGTACATTGGGAATGCGACGGCGGTACAGAATTTGATATGACCGAGGGCAGCCGGGACGAGGTCGGTACCGAGATCACGCTCTACTTAAATGAAGATTGTCTGGAATTCTGTAATGAGTATAAGGCGCGTGAGGTCATAAAGAAATATTGTTCTTTTATGCCGTATGAGATCTATCTGTCCGTGGCGAATTCGACGGCGACGCAGACGATCAAGGCGGAGGAGAAGCTTGATACCGATACCGTGATCGAAACGATCGCACCGGAGAAAGAGGGCGATCCCGAAAAATTAAAGATCGCAAAGCGTCCGGAACTGTTAAATGATACAACGCCGCTTTGGGCGAAAAATCCGTCTGAATGCACAAAGGAGGAGTACCTTGAATTTTACCGCAAGGTATTTCAGGATTACAAGGAGCCGCTGTTCTGGATTCACTTAAATATGGACTATCCATTTAACTTAAAGGGAATTCTTTATTTCCCGAAGATCAACATGGAGTACGAGTCCATCGAGGGAACGATCAAGCTGTATAACAGTCAGGTGTTCATTGCGGATAATATTAAGGAAGTCATTCCTGAATTTTTGATGCTCTTAAAGGGTGTGATCGACTGTCCGGATCTGCCCCTCAATGTATCGAGAAGCGCGCTGCAGAATGACGGCTTTGTGAAGAAGATTTCCGATTACATCACGAAAAAGGTTGCCGACAAGCTGGCGGGACTTTGCAAAACGGAGAAAGAGGAATATCAGAAATACTGGGATGACATCAGTCCGTTCATCAAATTCGGCTGCTTAAAAGACGATAAGTTCTGCGAAAAAATGACGGATTATATCCTGTTTAAGAATATTGACGGCGAGTACCGTACGCTGCCGGAGTGCCTGGAAGTGAAGCCGATCGATACGGCGGAAGAGGATCAGGATGCCGGCGCGGCAACAGATGTGGAGACCGGAGAAGCGGTCGAGACAGAGGTTGTGACAGAGGATACGGACGGCGATGCGGACGAAGAAGATGCGGAAGCAGATGAGAAGAAAGAAAAGGTCATCTACTACGTCACGGATGAAGTGCAGCAGAGCCAGTATATCAATATGTTCCGCAAGGCGAAGATGGATGCCGTGATCTTAAAGGATAATATCGACCAGCCGTTCATCACGCAGCTCGAGTCCAAAAACGAGGGCATCCGTTTCATGCGGATCGACGCGGACATCACGGATGACATGAAGGCAAAGACATCCAAGAAGGCGGCGGAGGAGCTTGCGGCACAGTCTGAGGAGTTAAATAAGCTCTTTAAGAAAGCGATCAAGAAAGACAATGTGACAGTCAAGCTTGAGCGGCTGAAAAATAAGGACATTTCCTCCATGGTAACGCTCTCCGAGGAGACGCGCCGCATGCAGGATATGATGAAAATGTATGCGATGCCGGGAATGGGAATGCCGGGCATGGGCAAGGAAGGGTTAACGCTGACCCTGAATGCAAATAATAAGCTGGTTCAGTATATTTTGGAGCACAAGGACGGCGAGAATGTAAGTACGATCTGCGAGCAGCTTTACGATCTGGCACTCATCCAGCAAGCGCCGCTTGAGCCGGAGGCGATGACAAAGTTTGTGGCAAGAAGCAATAAGATCATGATGCTGTTGGCAAAATAATGTGACAAATAAACGGATTCTAAAAGGAATCTGTGTTGAGTCTGGAAGAAAGCGTCCAGACAGGCGACGGAGCATCGTATGGCGAGAATCATCACGGTAACATTAAATCCTGCCGTCGATAAGACGGTCCGGGTGGAGAGTCTGCATATCGGCGGATTGAATCGTGTCCGCGAGGCACTTAAGGACGCGGGGGGCAAGGGTATCAATGTCTCCCGCGCTGTTTGTGCGCTCGGCGGAGAAACGCTTGCAATGGGACTTTTGGGCGGCAGACAGGGCGCATTCATACGGGAGACCTTGGATAAAACGGAAGTTCCAAGCTGCTTTACGCTGATCAGCGGCGAGACGAGAACGAACGTAAAGGTGGTCGGCGACGATGGGAATGTGACGGAGATCAATGAGGCGGGACCGACGGTGACGGATGCGGAGATTGATATTCTGTATAAAGGCATGGAGGCGGCGATACGGGAGGATGATCTTGTCATACTTTCCGGCAGTGCGCCGGGGAGCGTGCCAAAGACCATCTATGCAGATCTGATCGGGCTTGTTCACAGGCACGGCGCAAGGGCGCTGCTCGATGCGGACGGCGCGCTGTTTCGCGAGGGACTCACCGCAAAGCCGGACATCATCAAGCCGAATCTTGACGAGCTTTCAACATACTGTAAGGAACAGCATGTGGAGATGACGGGCGAGAATGAGAAAGAGCGGGCATTGTCGGCGGCACGTGTGCTCGCAGAGCGCGGCATCGCGGAAATTCTCGTTTCCATGGGTTCGCAGGGAGCTGTCCTGCTGACGGGGAAAGAAGCGTGGTATGCGCCCGCCGTTCCTGTGACAGTATGCTCCACGGTTGGCGCGGGCGATACGATGGCTGCGGCATACGCGCTGTCCTCCATGCGCGGCTGCCTGCCGAAGGAGCGGCTGTCATTTGCCACGGCTGCCGCTGCAGGCGCTGTGACGACGCAGGGGACAAGACCGCCGTCTTTAGAACTTGTCACACAGCTGAAGGACCGTGTATGTGTGGTGCCGGTTACTATATGAGTGATACTAAATTTCAGTTGTAGAATAAGTGGAGATATGATAACATTTTCATGGGTGCTGCCAAGCAGTACGGTATGCGGTTCGCCTTTGCCAAAATGAGTACATTTTGAGAACTTCCAGTATCAGCGGAGGTGATACATATGGAAAATATGGGAAAGGAACATGAGATGTTTGAAGTAATAGTAGGGATTGTCGGTATTGTAGTGACGGTAATTAGCATTGTCGTTACTGTGATCAGTATCTGGCAGACTACTAAGACGACTAGACATCAAAAAAGCAACCGCCCCGACCAAGGATAATGGTTGCTTTTTGATTAGTAACTAATAACTTGGCGAACCGCTACTGTACGGCGGCACCTTTTTCATATTTATTTTAGCATTTCTATAGTAATGCGTCAATTATTTTTCCTGGTGATATCATCAATTTGAATATGGATGAGTGAATGTGATGTTCGTATCTTCCGACAGTACATTTACATTTTTTACACCAAAATAATACGTTGCGAAGTAAGTCGTTTTATCCTATAATAAAAGTGGATTTTTATGACGTATAAGGACGGTTTTTGTTGTGGAATCGGTAACGCAGCGCTTGATTGACGGAAAAATTGAATATGATGCCGGATCCCTTGTGCTTTCCGATTATAAGATCGAGCTTTCCATTCGTAAGGGAGAGACCGTGAAGGGAAGCTTTCAGCTGAAGTCAAGGGGAGGAAATCAGGTCGCGGGAACAGTGCGTTCCTCTTCTTTGCGCATGCAGTGTCTGAAAGCGGAGTTTGAGGGGACACAGGCAGAGATCATCTATCGTTTTTCGGGCATCGGCATGGAGGAGGGTGACATCCAGAAGGGAGAATTCTCCATTGTTTCCAGCGCGGGTGAATATACGATTCCGTTCGTGGTGACGGTCTCTCACAGCGTACTCAACTCGCTGCTCGGACCGGTCAAGAATCTCTTTCATTTTGCCAATCTGGCCAAAACAAATTGGGATGAAGCGGTCGCGTTGTTTTATCGTGCCGATTTTCTGTCGTTGTTTCACGGAACGGACTGCCGTTACTTAAATACTTATCTCGGTCTTTCGGGCATGAAGGGCAATCAGCAGAATGTGGATGAGTTTTTGATCGAGATCAATAAAAAACAGCCGATCGAGTACATTCCGATGGAGACGCATATCCGTATGGAGGAGCCGGAGAGCACCGCGCAGGGGCGCATTACGATCACACGCAACGGCTGGGGCTATACGGCGCTCGCCATCGAGACGGACGGCGATTTTCTCTCCGTTGAGAAAAAAGTACTGACGGACGATGATTTTTTGGGAAATATATGCAATACCGGATTTGTGGTGGACAGCGCGGGATTGCATGCGGGCAATAATTTCGGTTATGTGCGGCTGTTTAACGCATCCGTGGACATCTGTATTGAGATTCAGGTCACGGCAGCTAAGAGGTACGGCGTTGCTTTTTCGAGAAAAAAGGAAATGCGCCGCCTGACAGTCTCACTGATGGACTATTATGCCGCGTTCCGCACGAAAAAGATCTCGTCAGCCGTGTGGCTCCGCGAATCCAAAAAGATCGTGGAGCGCATGAATGAATTGGAGGAACGGAACATTCCGGCGCGTCTGTTCAAGGCGCAGCTTCTGATCACGGAGGAGCGCATCAATGAAGCGAAGTGGATCTTAGAGCGCGTGGAGCAGGATCTCACCTATGGCAAGCGCGCGCCCGAGCATTGGTGCTATTACTTATATCTGACTTCTTTGATACGGCGCAGCGAAGTCTATGTCGATGAGGTGACAAGCGAGGTGGAGCAGATTTATGCGCAGTATCCCGAGAACTGGCGGATCGCGTGGCTGCTTCTTTATCTGCGGGAGGAGTTCTCCAAAAGCCCCTATAAAAAGTGGCTGTTTTTGGAAAACCAGTTTCATGAAAGCTGCAAGAGTCCCGTTCTTTACATGGAGGCGCTTGCGCTTCTGAACGCAAACCCGACGATGTTAAGCAAGCTTTCCGAGTTTGAGCTTCAGGTATTAAATTATGCGGCAAAAAAAGATGTGCTGGGGAAAGACGTCATTTTGCAGCTTCAAAATCTTGCGCCTAAGATCAAGCAGTATTCCGACAGAATGTTTTTTATCCTGCAGAAAAGCTATGAGACCACAAAGAATGACGAAACGCTGCAGATTCTGCTCAGCTTTCTGATCAAGGGCGGGAAATTCGGGGAACGCTATTTTCCGTGGTATGCGCTCGGCGTTGAACGTGAGCTGCGTGTGACGAGACTGTATGAATCCTACATGCTTTCTCTGCCTGCGGATTTTGAGGGCGAGCTCCCCAAAATGGTCATGATGTATTTTGCGTACCACAGCGAGCTGGATTATCAGGGAAAGAGCATGCTCTATGCCAACGTTTACCGCAATCGGGAGAAGTATCCCGAGATTGCGCTCACTTATCGCCAGTTTGTGGAACGGTTTTTGCTGGAACAGATCGCAATGGGACATATCAACAGGCAGCTTGCGTATCTTTACAGCGAGCTTGTCACGCCCGCTATGCTGAACGAGGAGAACGCGCCGCAGTTTGTCACATTGCTCTTTTCCCATCTCATTACGGTCAGGGATGATAAATGCAGGCAGATCGTGCTGATCTATGACCGCGTAAAGGGAGAGCATGTCTATCCTGTCACGGACAGGAAGACGGTCGTTCCGATCTATGACTCGTCGTATCAGATCCTGCTCCAGGATGAAAACGGGAACCGCAGGGTATCGGGCGAATTGTACCGCATTGAGAAACTCATGATACCCGGACGTTTTATCAAGGAGATAGGCGGAAACGTAAGAAATCATCTGGGGATGGATCTCTATTTGTGCGAGGGCGGACGCAGCGGTGTCGTAGTTACCGCCAAAAATGTGGATTGCTACAAACGGCTGTGGGAATCCGGGCAGGTAAAGGACGAGTTTAAGAAGGAGATCCGGCTGCGGCTGGCGCAGTATCTCTATGACAATGACCGGATAGAGGAATGTGATGCCGTGATACTGGCCGTTGATCCGGAGGATATGGGAACAAGGGAGCGCAGCGAATTCTTACGCCTGATGATCCTGCGCACGATGTATGACAGGGCATATCAATGGCTCTGCATCTTCGGAATGGAGCAGGTGGATGTGGCGACCGCGGTACGGCTGTTGAGCAGGCTGATCGTCAGGACGGAGTTTAAGCCGGACGAAAAACTGATCTCCCTCGCGTTCCGCACATTTGAGGGCGGGAAATATGACGAAAATATTCTCCGCTACCTTGCGGCGTATTATGAGGGGACAACCAAGCATCTGCGCGACATCTGGAAGGCGGCAAAGGATTTTGAACTGGATGTGAACAACCTGTGCGAACGGATCTTATTGCAGATCCTGTTCAGCGGATATTATATCGGGGAAAAGAACGAATTGTTCTATTCCTATGTAAAAAACGGCGCGGGAAAGCAGGTCGAGCTTGCGTATCTGACGGTCTGTGCCTATGATTTTTTTGTCCGCGGCAATGTTGTGGATGAAAAATTGTTTTCCTACTTTACAAGATTATTTTATCGCGGCGAGGAGCTTCATGACGTATGCCGCCTTGCTTACCTCAAGTTTTATGCCGACTCTGTTTCTACCGCAGGCGAGGAAGTGTTACAGCTTGCCGGACGGTTTTTGGAATATTTTATGGCGAAAGGCATCTGCTTCCCGTTTTTTGCGGAATATGCGCAGACCATACGCTGTGTAGAACGCTGTGCGGACGAGACGATGATCGAGTACCGCACGGTACCGGGCAGGCGGGTGCTGCTGCATTATGTGATGCAGGCGGAGGATGGGGACGGCGCATATGTGACGGAACCGATGACGGAGATGTACGAAGGAATCCATATCAAATCGCTCGTGCTCTTTTTTGGGGAGACGCTGCAATATTACATCACGGAGGACACCGCCGAGGGCGAGCAGCTCACGGAGAGCGCGACCATCAGCAAGAGCGATATGAGTGCGGGCAGCGGCGGGACTCGTTATGCGGATATCAATGATTTAGTCATTGCAGGCACTCTGCAGGATTATTCCGGCTTTCATAAGATGTATGCCGCATATGAGGAAAAAAACTTTCTGACTGCGAAATTATTTTCAGCGCAGACGCAGGATTAAGGAGAGGACATGCTGTTTCGGGAAAAAAAGAACCGACTGTTCATCGGACTGGAATTGAATCATGTGAGTGCGCAGATCAGCTTTTGCAGCAGCGAGAAGCCGGAGCCGGAGACGGTGAGCCTTGTCGCGGGAAAAGAGCAGTTTGCAATCCCGATGGTGCTGTGCAAGCGCTATGGCGTCAATCAGTGGTTTTTTGGCAGGGACGCGTGGAGGCACAGCGAAGAGGGCGACGGGATCTTGGTGGAGCATCTCTTGGAACGCGCGTGCGCGGGGGAACAGGTCACGCTGGAGGAAGAGCAGTTTGACGCGGTATCCCTGCTTGCTCTTTTTATCAAGCACAGTCTGTCCGTGATGCTGCTCGGTTCAGGGGCGGAGCGCCCGGATTATCTGATGATCACGGTCGAGCAGGCGGACAGCCGTATGCTGGAGGTGCTATCCGGCGTGGGCGGCTATCTGCAGATGGACAGGGAACATTTATTTTTCCAGAGCCATGCCGAGAGCTTTTATCAGTACTGCATGCATCAGCCGGAGGAGCTTCGCACGCATGAGGTCATGATCTTTGAGTATGTGTCGGAATGTTTGAAAACGTATCGTTTGGAATTTAACCGAAAGACGAGCCCGATCGTTGCGTATACTACGGAAAAGAGCTTTCCGCAGATGCGGCTTGTACCGTTTGAGGGGGACGAAGCTGCCGCGGCGCTTCAGGCAAAACAGCGCGACGAGGCGTTTGCGGCGATCATTGAAGAGGAGACGAAGGAACGGATCGTCTCATGTGCCTATCTCATCGGCGACGGTTATCAGGGCGACTGGTGCAAGGAATCGCTCAGGCTTCTTTGCAGCAAGCGCAGGGTGTTTCAGGGAAATAATCTATACAGTAAGGGCGCGTGCTATGCGGCTTATGAGCGCGTTCATCCGAGCGCGGCATCGACGAAATACTTATTTCTCAGCAGGGACAAGCTCAAGGTGAATATCGGCATGAACGCTGTTGTGGACGGAAAGGAACAGTATTATCCGCTCATTGACGCGGGTGTCAACTGGTTTGATGTCAGACGGGAATGGGATCTGCTCTTAGAGAGCGGTAACGAGCTGTTCTTTGTGCTGACACCGTTGAACGGCGGCGTGCGCAGGACGCTTGTCATGAAATTAAACGGGCTGCCCGAGCAGGACGGGCACATGACGAGACTGCATCTGAAAGCGCGTTTTCTCTCGGAAGAACGCTTTGCAGTCCGTGTGGAGGATTTGGGCTTCGGCAGCTTTTTTGAGAGCAGCGGATTAAGCTGGGAGCAGGAAGTGGGCGTGCTGTAAGCGCACAAACAGGCGGCAGATTAGGAACGGCGGAAGAAATGTGCCGTAAAAGGGCATAGAACACAGGGAGGCTGCGATGGGCAGGGTGAGGATATGCGTCGGCAGGTATGCCAGAAAACCATATGTGATGCGGCAGGCGGGCGTCAGACTGTATGCAGTCGAGGAACTTTGTTATTATTTAGAGCATCATGCGGTGCTGCTTGACGAGGATATGATGAACGAGGAGCTGTTCTCATGGATTGAGGAGGAGCTTGGTCTGGAGGAGCTCGCAAGAAGCCTCCGCGTATATGTGCGGAATGAAGAGCCGTTGGAGAACTTTGTCGTGCGCATTATGGAAGAATGCCATTATTGCGGGAGAGAGCGGCTGGAGGACTTAAAGCGGCTGATGCGTGAGAACGCGGGGCTTGGTCCGAATGAAAAAAAGAAAATACGCATTGATCAGCTTGCCTGCGAGGGCAGATATGAGCGCGCCTTAGCGCAGTACCGCGGGCTGCTTGCCGACGTGGAGGGAAAGGACATTGCCTTAACAGCCGCGATCTACAACGCAATGGGCTGTATTGAGGCGCAGATGTTCGGCTTCGCGCTCGCGGAGGAATATTTTGACAAAGCGTATCGGCTGACTTATCACAGGGACAGTCTCCGCAATTATGTGTGCGCGGTCAGAATGCACGGAACAAGGAAGGAACAAGAAAAAAAGCTTGCCGCGCTGCCGGAATTAAAGCAGCTTGCTGAGCAGGTGGACGCACAGATCGCGGAATACCGGGATCAATGGCGCATGAGCGAGGCATGCGGGGAGCTTGCCGATCTGGAGCAGGCTTGGGAGGAGCGGAGCCCCGATTATTATGCACAGGTGGAAAGCGCGGTCACGCAATTGAAGGAAACCTACAGAAAGCGGTGTGAATAGACGGATGTTTGATTTTCTTAAAAGATGGTTTTTGAAAAAAAGAAAGGATACGGCGGAGGAGGAGACGTTCGACTACGGCGACTGGGAGCAGCTTTCGCTGCGCAGGCAGGAGGTCGATATGACGCTGCCGGAGGAGCGTGAGAAATATGTGCGCGCCCTGATGGAGCAGTCGGCGGACTTAGCCGCCAACCTTTCTGAATTAAACAGGGAATATAACAGGGTTACGTCCTATTTGAAGGATGTGGAGGAGGTCGAGGCGCTGCCGGACGGAGAGTATAACCGGCTTGTCTCTTGTGCCAATAAGATTTTAAGCTTAGAGCAGGCAAGACAGGAAATTCCCGAGGGGGAAGGACGGATGCCCGAGGAGGAGTACCGTCAGATCGAGCAGATTGAACCGGAGGCGGAGGAAGCGATCGCGAAGCTCAAGGAAAATGAGGAGTATCGGGAGCTTGTCAAACACGATCTGCGCAGACTGCATGCCGAACGGCAGGCGTACGAGATCCGCAGGCAGGAACTGCGGCATGCGATGCATGACACGAAGGGAATGTCACTCATTTGTATTTGTGCGATGAGCTGCTGCTTTGCCATGCTGTTATTGTTTCAGTTTGGGTTTCACATGGATTCGTCCGTCGGGTATCTGATGGCCGGACTCGTGATGGCGGGGGTTCTGGTGTATGTTTATATCCGGTATCATGAGGCGTCCAAAGAGCTTGCGCGCGTGACTGCGGGCATTAACAAGCTGATCCTGTTACAGAACCGCGTCAAGATCCGATATGTGAATAACACGAATCTGTTGGATTATCTGTATATGAAATATCATACCGAGAGCAGCGGAATGCTGGAAGAGCAGCTTGCGCTGTTTTATGAGGAGCAGGAGTACCGGAAACAGTATGAGAGAACGGTGGATGATCTCTCGCATTTCCGCAGAGAGCTGCTTCGGCTTTTGCAGCATTATCAATTGTTTGATCCGCTCGTGTGGATGCGCCGCCCGGAGGCGCTGTTGGATTCCCGCGAGCGCGTGGAGCTTCGCCACGGCTATAATGAGCAGCGGCAGAAGCTTCGAAAGCAGATGGAGCATAACCGGGAGCTTGTGGAGCGCGCAAAGCAGGAGATCAGGGAGATCGCGGCGGAATATCCGGAATCCGCGCGTGCGATCCTTACGATCGTGGAGGAGTACGAAAGAGAATGACTGTAGATCATGGAGGATTAGGGTGAAGGAGCTTGTATCATTCTTTCAGTTGTTTGTGGATCCGGACGCTGCGATAGGGCAGGATTTTGGGGTCGTCATGCTGATCTTATATGCGGGCGCAGCCCTGTATATGGTGGACTTTTATCAATTGGTCAAACAAAAATCCAAAGCGGAGACTTTGGCGATCTTAGGCATTCCCTGTGTGGTAACCATGATGGGTTCGGCGCTTGCCGCGCTGATGGTTCAGGTGCCGAGACCGGGGACGGAGCAGATTCTCTCATTTTCTTTGGCACTGGGAAGCGAGAAACTGCAGGCAAAGCTTGTGCTGGCGGCTTTTGTATGGATGTTTCTCTGGGCAGTCTGTTACCTGCTTCAGAGAAAACGCGGGAAAAAAGAAGTGATCCGCTGGGTGCTCTCCTGTATTCCTGATGTGATCTGCGCCGCGGTGGTCATCTTCAGCTTTTTGTATTATCCGATCAGCGGGAGGAGTTTATTTTTTGTGACGTCGGAATGGGTGTTGTGGGTATATTTGTATGCGGTGTACTTTTTGTGCTGCAAGATCGTCCTTTTGGCGGTCAGTTTGTTTGTACGGCTCTATTCGGCAAGGATCACATGTTTTCGCTGGCGGGAGGGCAAACATCCGGCCGTGTTCCTGCATCGTTATTTTTACATATATCAGAGTGCGATTCTTCGAAATGTGCTTTTCTTTGAATTAGGGTTATTGATGTTCATTACGATTGCGTTTGTGATCTATCCGCCGCTGCCGGATGAGCGGGGGGATGTGGTGATGATGCTGGCATTTCTGTATCTGTGCGCGGCGGTCGTCATTACGATCGCGACGGCTCCGATCCGAAAGGGGCTGCGCAGATTCAAGGAATGGGGAGATGCAGGGCAGTTAAAGGAATTATTCTGCCGCGAGTACTTTACGCAGGACCCGGTATCCGCCAATGAGAGCTATGTGGTCACGCGGCATTTTCTGGTGGATGTGCAGCAGCCTGCTGCCGTTTATTATTGGAGGGATCTTCAGAACGTCGGCGGTTGGTATTTGGACGGAAAGGGCAAAAGCCGATGCCTCTATTTTTATAAGGCGGGAATGGTAAAGTTTTCCGAGGCGGAAGGGGCGGCGTCGGAGGCGGCGTTTCAGTACGCAAAGCAGTGGATGAGTCCTTTTTGGCGGGACAATCCACAATAATCTTGATGTTTTGGCTGTTGTGCGATATAATCTTTGCGGTAAGAAAAATATGTGCAGGCATAGATACCGGCGGTAATTACGAACAGAAAGGGAAAGGGACAGACAATGAACAAATTGGATCTGCTTTATGAGGGAAAGGCAAAAAAAGTATTTAAGACAGACGATCCCGACGTGCTCATCGTTGACTATAAGGACGATGCAACGGCATTTAACGGCGAGAAAAAGGGAACGATCGTCGGCAAAGGCGTCATCAACAACAAAATGACGAATCATGTGTTCAAGCTGTTGGAGAAGGAGGGCGTACCCACCCATTTTGTTGAGGAGCTGAGCGAGCGTGAGACCGCCGTAAAAAAAGTAGAGATCGTGCCGCTTGAGGTCATTATCCGTAATGTGGCGGCAGGAAGCTTTTCCAAACGGCTCGGTGTGCCGGAGGGAACGCCGTTTACGGAGCCGACCATTGAATTTTCCTATAAAAATGACGAGCTCGGCGATCCGTTGATCAACAGCTATTTTGCGGTTGCATTAGGGTTAGCGACATGGGAGGAGCTTGATACGATCAAAAAATATGCGTTCAAGGTCAATGATGTGTTAAAAGCGTACTTCCTCGGCGCGGATATCAAGCTGATCGACTTTAAGATCGAGTTCGGACGCTATCACGGACAGATCATCCTTGCGGATGAGACAAGTCCGGACACCTGCCGTCTGTGGGATGTACATACGAACGAGAAGCTGGATAAAGATCGTTTCCGCAGAGATCTCGGCAATGTGGAGGAAGCATATAACGAGGTGTTTAAGCGGCTCGGTCTGTAAGCGGCATCTGTGGCGGTATATTGAAATTGTTTTGCCGTGTGCGGCAGCAGGATGGGATTTTTGCTGTGTGCGGCGGTATGCTTGAAAGGTTGGACATGACGGATAAGTTAAACATTTGTACGGAGCCCGAGGATGGGCTGCATGAGGAATGCGGCGTATTCGGTGTTTATGATTTTGACGGCGGTGATGTTGCCTCCACGATTTATTACGGTCTCTTTGCACTCCAGCACAGAGGGCAGGAGAGCTGCGGCATTGCCGTCAGCGATACGCAGGGACCGAAAGGGAAGGTTCTGTCCGCAAAGGACATGGGGCTGCTCAACGAGGCATTCACGCCGGAGATTTTAGAGAAGCTGAAAGGTGATATCGGCGTGGGGCATGTGCGCTATTCCACGGCGGGCAGCAGCACGAGAGAGAATGCGCAGCCGCTTGTGTTAAATTACGTTAAGGGTACTTTGGGACTGGCGCATAACGGGAATCTTATCAATGCGCCGGAGCTGCGCCGTGAACTGGAATATACGGGAGCGATCTTCCAGACGACGATTGACTCCGAGGTCATTGCGTATCATATTGCCCGTGAGCGCTTAAAGAGTAAGACGGTCGAGGAGGGCGTGGGACGCGCGATGGACAAGATCAAGGGGGCGTATTCCCTGATCGTGATGTCTCCGCGCAAGCTGATCGGCGCGCGTGACCCGTTCGGGTTCCGTCCGCTCTGCATCGGCAGGCGCGACAATGTATATATTTTAGCATCCGAAACCTGTGCACTCGATACGGTCGGCGCGGAGTTTGTGCGCGACGTGCTTCCAGGAGAGATCGTTACCATCAGTCCTGAATATGGAATTCAGTCGGATACGTCACGCTGCATTGCGAAGGAAAAGCAGGCGAGATGTGTATTCGAGTATATTTATTTTGCCAGACCCGACAGTTATATTGACGGAATGAGCGTGTACCATTCCCGTATCATGGCGGGAAAATTTCTTGCGATCGATTCCCCGGTGGATGCGGATGTGGTCGTCGGCGTGCCGGAATCCGGCAATTGTGCCGCGCTTGGTTATTCCATGCAGTCGGGCATCCCCTACGGGCAGGCGTTTGTCAAGAACAGCTATGTGGGGAGAACCTTTATCAAACCGAAGCAGAAAAACAGGGAGAACAGCGTGCAGGTGAAGCTGACAGCGCTGCGCGAGGCGGTGGAAGGAAAACGTGTGATCATGATCGACGATTCCATCGTTCGCGGTACGACCTCGGATAGGATCGTCCACATGCTGCGCGAGGCGGGGGCAAAGGAAGTACATATGCGTGTCAGCGCGCCGCCGTTTTTGTGGCCGTGCTATTTCGGAACGGACATTCCGGCGAGAGATCAGTTGATCGCGTACAACCGCTCGGTTGAGGACATCCGTAAGGTCATCGGCGCGGATACGCTCGCCTACCTGAAGGAAGAACGTTTGACCGAGATGGTGGACGGACTCGGCATCTGTAAGGGATGCTTTACGGGGCATTATCCGATGACGCCGCCCGATGAGGATATTCGGGGCGAGTTTGATGCATAAAAAAGATTGGCGCGGGTGCGCCAATCTTTCGAAGAATTCGCCTGCGGCGAATTCTTCCGGGGCAGAGAAATTTTCTATAGGATATAAAAGATCGGCGCGTATTTTTTTTGCGGCGAATAGGCCAGTATGATAAAGAAAAAGGAGAACCGGATGAGCACAGACAGATATGTAAGTCCGCTTTCGGAGCGGTATGCAAGCAGGGAAATGCAATATATTTTTTCTCCGGACATGAAGTTCCGTACATGGAGAAAGCTGTGGATCGCGCTTGCCGAGACGGAAAAAGAGCTGGGACTGGACATCACGCAGGAGCAGATCGACGAGCTGAAAAGCCATCAGGATGATATTAATTATGATGTGGCAAAGGCGCGGGAAAAGGAAGTGCGCCACGATGTCATGAGTCATGTGTATGCTTACGGCGTACAGTGTCCGAAGGCAAAGGGCATCATTCATCTGGGTGCGACGAGCTGCTATGTCGGGGACAATACGGACATCATCGTCATGACGGAGGCGTTAAAGCTTGTCAAAAAGAAGCTGGTCAATGTGATTGCGAAGCTTGCCGATTTTGCTAAAAAATATCAGGCGATGCCGACGCTTGCATTTACGCATTTTCAGCCGGCGCAGCCGACGACCGTGGGCAAGCGCGCAACGCTGTGGATGCAGGAATTTTGTTTGGATTTAGAGGATCTGAATTATGTGCTCTCGACGATGAAGCTGCTCGGTTCGAAGGGAACGACCGGAACGCAGGCGAGCTTTTTGGAGCTGTTTGACGGAGATCACGAGCGGATCGACCGCATCGACCCGATGATCGCAAAAAAAATGGGATTTGAGGAATGCTATCCGGTATCGGGGCAGACCTATTCGCGTAAGGTCGATACCCGCGTCATGAATGTGGTGGCGGGCATTGCGGCGAGCGCGCATAAAATGAGCAACGATATTCGACTGCTCCAGCACTTAAAAGAGGTGGAGGAGCCATTTGAGAAGAATCAGATCGGTTCTTCGGCGATGGCATATAAGCGCAATCCGATGCGCAGCGAGCGCATTGCTTCTTTATCGCGCTATGTGATGTGCGATGCCATGAATCCGGCGATCACTTCTGCGACACAGTGGTTTGAGCGGACGCTGGACGATTCGGCGAATAAGCGGCTTTCGATTCCCGAAGGTTTTCTGGCGATCGACGGCGTGCTCGATCTGTGCCTGAATGTGGTGGACGGTCTGGTCGTTCATGAAAAGGTCATCTTAAAGCGGCTCATGAGCGAGCTGCCGTTTATGGCGACAGAGAATATCATGATGGACGCGGTCAAGGCGGGCGGTGACAGGCAGGAGCTGCACGAGAAGATCAGACAGCTCTCCATGCAGGCGGGAAAAACGGTTAAAGAGGAAGGTCTTGACAATAATCTTTTGGAGCTGATCGCAGACGATCCCTCTTTCGGGTTAACGCTGGAGGAGCTGCAAACGACAATGGAGCCGTCGCGCTATACGGGACGCGCCTCGATTCAGGTGGATGCGTTCTTAAAGAATGTGGTCGAGCCCATCTTAAAGGAAAATAAAGCGCTGCTCGGTGTGAAAGCGGAGATCAACGTGTGAAATACGACCAGAGTGTACAAGGTCAGAGGCGACAGGCCAAAGAGGCATAAGTCATAAAAAAGAAAGGGATTATGATATGGTAAAAGCGGTAGTTGGAGCAAATTGGGGTGACGAGGGCAAGGGAAAGATCACGGATATGCTTGCTGAGCAGGCAGATATCGTCATACGTTTTCAGGGAGGCGCCAATGCGGGGCATACCATTATCAATAATTATGGCAAATTCGCGCTGCATACGCTTCCGTCCGGTGTTTTTTATGACCATACGACAAGTATTATCGGCAATGGCGTTGCGCTGAACATTCCGTTGCTCTTTCAGGAGATCAAGTCGATCACGGACAGAAATGTCCCGATGCCGAAGCTTCTCATTTCGGATAGGGCGCAAATGGTCATGCCGTATCATATTTTGCTTGACCAATATGAGGAGGAGCGCTTGGGGGGCAAGAGCTTCGGCTCCACAAAGTCCGGAATCGCTCCCTTTTACTCCGATAAATATGCAAAGATCGGTTTTCAGGTCAGCGAGCTGTTTGACGAGGAATTGTTAAAAGAAAAAACAGAACGGATCTGTGAGCAGAAAAATGTATTGTTTGAGCATTTGTATCATAAGCCCGCCATTTCTCCGAAAGAGCTGCTTGACACGCTGCATGAATATCGCGAAATGGTAGAACCATATGTGTGCAATGTGTCCGCCTATTTGGATCAGGCGATCAAGGATGGCAAGACGATCTTGCTGGAGGGGCAGCTTGGGACGTTAAAGGACCCGGATCACGGCATTTATCCGATGGTGACGTCCTCATCTACGTTAGCGGCGTTTGGCGCGATCGGCGCAGGAATTCCGCCCTATGAGATACGGCAGATCGTGACAGTGTGCAAGGCATATTCCTCCGCGGTCGGAGCGGGCGCGTTTGTGTCGGAGATTTTCGGCGATGAGGCAAATGAGCTTCGGACGCGCGGCGGGGATGGCGGCGAGTTCGGTGCGACGACGGGACGTCCCCGCCGCATGGGCTGGTTTGACTGTGTTGCTTCCAAATACGGCTGCCGTTTGCAGGGGACAACGGATGTAGCGTTTACGGTATTGGATGTGCTTGGTTACCTGGATGAGATTCCCGTGTGCGTCGGCTACGAGATTGACGGTGAGGTGACTACAGAGTTTCCCGTTACCTATAAGTTGGAAAAGGCAAAGCCGGTGTACGAAAAGCTGCCGGGCTGGAAATGTGATATCCGCGGGATCAAGAATTATGAGGATCTGCCGGAGAACTGCCGTGCCTATATTGAATTTATAGAAAAACAGATCGGATTCCCGATCACCATGATATCCAATGGCCCGACAAGGGAAGACATTATTTACCGCAAGCTGTGAGAAGCGTATTCAAATAATGAAGGGGCTGTTGAGAAAGTAGATCGATCGGCCTAATATAAAACGACATACTCGCTAAGTAGTAAACGATAGCGGGTATGCCGTTTTTTGCATTTCTTTGCTGACTCGACAGAAGCTTTTTGCAGATCATGCCTCCGCCGAAGGATGAAAATAAGCGACAGCAATCGCGCCGGGGCCGACATGGGTGCCGATCGTGCTTCCGACCGTACAGATCGGGAGGGAATCGAATGTGTCCGCCCAGAGTGTCCGGCTGTCCTCTATGTATTTTTGTAATAAATCATCGGATAAGCCGGTATAGCCTAAAGCGATCGGATAGTCAAAATCCGCGCCGCCGTGTTCCTTGATATATTCGATGAGCATATTATTTCCCTTTTTGGAGCCGCGCGCCTTACCGATGACGACAACCTCGCCGTCGCGGACGGTGACGACCGGTTTAATGGAAAGCATGTTACCGACAAATGCGGTGGCCGGAGAGATCCGACCGCCCTTTTTAAGGTATTCCAGCGTGTCTAAGAGTGCGATCAGACGGACGCGGGAGCGTTCCCGGCACAGGGTATCTGCGATTTCCGAAGCGCTTTTTCCCTGTTCTGCGAGCATAACGGCGCGTTTGACCAAAACCTGTTCCCCGACCGTCGCATTTAAGCTGTCAACAGGAAAGATCTTTCCCTCATAATCCGCAGCGGCAAGCACGGCATTCTGATAAGTGCCGGAGAGCTTTGAAGACAGTGTAATGACGACAGCGGTATCCCCGGCGGAGGCAACTTTTTCATAAAACGCTTCAAACTGATGCGGGGCAAGCTGGCTTGTTTTGGGGAGCGTGTCGTCCTCGATCAGCTTTTCGTAAAACTCGTGGTGCGTGATTGTGACGCCCTCCACATATTCTGTTTCTCCGAAAATGGTCGTCATCGGAATGACGGTGACGGCATGGGATGCGGCATATTCTGCGGTCAGATCAGCGGCAGAGTCGGTTATGATTCTTACACACATGGGAAAAATCCTTTCTTGAACACTGTTCAATTTTAATTTGAATATCAAAACATTGGTTTTACTATAAAAGATGATACTGGAAAAGTCAAGGGTGAAAGAGACTGTGGCGCTTTCGCGATAGATTAAATTGCTCTTCACCCGATTTTTTTAATTTTGCTATTGCTTTCTAAGCTTACAATGCATAAAATATCCATGGAAAGAAGGAATAGAAAGATGAGAAAATTCAGAAAACAAGGAAAATTTTTATGTATTGCCATTGTCGGAATGCTCGTTTTGGGAGATTACACAACATGCTCTGTGTACGCCTCCGAGCTGCCGTCAGTCGATGTATGCCCGGAACCGACTGACGAAGCGGAAATGATCAACATAACGGAACTGACCGATGAGCAGTCGGCGGGGTATTATGATGATTCGGTTTTGACCGACGACCCTATTACCGGCATAGCGGAATTGACCGATGAGCAGCTGTCGGAGTATTACGGCGATTCGGTTTTTATCGGAGACTCGATCATGGAGGGGTTTCGGATTTACAGCGTGAGGCAGGACAACTTTGTCCATGATATTCAGTTTCTGACAGCAATCAGCTACTCGGTCCATAATGAAATGAGACCTGTAAAAGGCAATATTCCTCATCCTGAATATCAAGGGAAAAAGTACCATGTGTGGGATATCCTTCCCCTCTTGGGCAAAAAGCGCGTTTTTATTCTGCTTGGTACCAACGACCTCGTCTCATATGGGCCGGAATCCAACCGCGACAAGTACAAAGAACTGATCGATAAAATTTTGGAGACGTCACCGGACTTAGAGATCCATATCGTCAGTGTAACTTATACAGTGAAAGGTAAGGAAAAGGGATGTTTATACAACCCTGCTATCGACATATACAACGGCCTTTTGCAGGAAATGGCGGAGGAAAACGGCTGGGGCTACATCGATCTGTGTACTGTCATATCCGACGGGGAGGGGAACCTTGAAGCGAGCTTAAGCAGCGATAACTTTGTCCATCTCAAAATAGCTGCTTATGCCCTGTGGGAGGACGAACTCATCAATTATGCGAACGCCATGCTGCTGGAAGCGGAGGCGGAAGAGGAAGCAGGGGCGCAAGCGGGAGCAGAGGCAGAAGCGGAAACAGAGACGGGAGCGGAAGCCGGAGAGGAAAACGGAGAGACAGAAGCGGTATACACACAGGAAAATGAGTGGGGCGTGTAATGGGCATATAAAACGAAATAGTTATGAAACCTGAAATCTTATAGGAAATTTCTCCGAAAGAGTTTGCGGAACGCAAACTCTTTTTTTGTGCCTAAAAGTCCTTGACGGGCTGTCACAGGAAAAAAGGAACCGAAACGCCGGTACGCGCATAAGATAATTGCATAGGGAAGTAAAATAGGGTTCATTTTCGGAAGGGCGGAGGAAGAACGATGCGGATTGTGCGTGGAGATCAGGGGACATTGGTGCAATACATACAGATTGCGCTGCAAAGGGCAGGGTATTCGACTGCTGTGGATGGTGTGTTTGGGGAAGAGACCTGCAGGGCGCTTGCGGCGTTTACGGGAAAAGAGGAAGCGGAGTGCATTGTGGATGACAGTGTGTGGGAGACGCTTGTGCCGTATCTGCGCGGATATGTGACTTATGAGGTGCAGGCGGGGGACAGTTTTTACGAGATCGCTGCGCGCTACCACATATCGATGCAGGCGCTCATGCTCGCCAATCCGGGTATCGGGCCGCTTTACCTGATGCCGGGCATGTCGCTTATCGTGCCGCTGCCGTTTGAGGTCGTGCCGCAGGATGTCGCATATTCCTCGATGCTCACGCGTTATGTGATCGAGGGACTTGCTGCGCGGTATTCTTTTTTGCAGACAGGAAGCATCGGGCAGAGTGTCTTGAAAAATGAGCTGTGGTATGTGCGTATCGGAAACGGGGAGCGTGAGCTGTTTTACAACGCGGCATTCCATGCCAATGAGTGGATCACAACACCGCTTGTTCTGCGCTTCGTTGAGGAGTATGCGCAGGCGTATGCCTTGGGAAAAAGGATAGGCGGCGTTGATGCAAAGTGGCTGTTTGACAATTATTCTCTATATGTGGTACCGATGGTGAATCCTGACGGCGTGGATCTGGTAAACGGACTGCCGATCGATACGGCAGCATATGAGAGGGCACGCGAGATTGCGGCGGCATATCCGTCAATCCCGTTTCCGAGCGGGTGGAAAGCCAATATTGAGGGAGTGGACTTAAACCTGCAATTTCCGGCAGGCTGGGAGGAGGCGCGGCGTGTGAAATATGCGCAGGGCTATACGACGCCCGCGCCCCGCGATTATGTCGGGCAGGCGCCGCTTGTTGCGCCGGAGAGCGCGGCAGTCTACAATTTTACGCTGGAGCATCGGTTCTTACTGATTCTTGCCTATCACACGCAGGGAGAGGTTATTTTTTGGAAATATCAGGACTATGAGCCGGCGCGTTCCTATGAGATCGCGCAATATTTCGGAGCTGTGAGTGGCTATGCGGTGGAGGAGACGCCTGCGGCGTCGGGGAACGCAGGATATAAGGATTGGTTTATTATGACGTATGACAGGCCGGGGTATACGATTGAGGCGGGCTTAGGTGAGAACCCGCTGCCGTTATCGCAGCTCCCCGGCATGTATGAAGCGAATCGGGGGATTTTCGTCGGGGGGATGATTCAGACGGGATGAAGGCGGAAACAAGAATATGAATGACATTTGGGGGGTGATATGCTACAATAAGTAAATTACTATTGAGTGGCGCAATGCCGCGGACGGAATCTGCGGTATGCGGAGGGATAAAGATGATAAAAACCGTGATTTTTGATATTGGCAATGTGATGGTGGATTTTTGTTTTAGGGAGATGCTGAAGGCAAAAGGGTATTCGGAGGAAATCTGTGAGCGGATCGCGGCGGCAACGGTGGACAGCGGATATTGGAGCGAGCTTGACCGCGGCGTGCTGAGCGATGAAGAGGTCATCTCCCTGTTTGCCGCGTGTGACAGAGAGATCGAACCGCAGATGCGGGAGGCGCTCGCGGATGTGAGCGGAGTTGTGAAGCTGCGCCCCCATGCCGTTCCGTGGGTTCGGGGATTAAAACGAGCGGGGTATCAGGTGCTCGCGCTTTCCAATTATCCGAAAAAAGCATATGAAGATAATCGGGATCAGCTGGTGTTTCTCGACGATATGGACGGATACATCCTGTCATATCGGGATAAGGTCGTCAAACCGGACCGCGCGATCTATGAACTGCTTCAGGAGCGTTATTCGTTTCGGTCTGAGGAATGTGTGTTTATTGACGATCTGCAGGAGAATCTGGATACGGCGGACAAGCTTCACTGGCATACGATCCGCTATCAGACCTATGAGCAGGTGTGCGCACAATTAAAGGAGCTTGGCGTAAAGATGGGATAACTGAGCTGCTACCGGCTCCCGCGTTTTGCAGTCAGGATTCTCTTTTTGCGTTTAATTTTCCTCGTCTGCGGATACATGTTCTTCCGCTGCATCCATGGCATCCGTCTGCCCGTCTGCTGCATCCGCAGCGGCAAGCCGCGCGTTCAGCACTTCTTCCTCGCTCGGCGCGTCGGGAAACAGGGTCGCGATCGTTTTTTTGCGCGTCAGCAGACCGTAAAGCCAAATATAAATCCAAATGAGAACCGGAACGACGATCGTGCAGGCAAGGGCGCCCATGAATAGGGAAGAAGCGCCGTCAAATCTGCATAATGCGAGAATAAAGGTGACAAGATACATTGCGACGAGGAGTGCGATGCCGATGATCGCCGCGATCTGTTTGTGACGTTTTATTTTTTTATCTTCCATAAGGAGCCCCCCTGCTGCCAACAACCCGCAAATGTCTTTCCTGTTTATTGTAGCATGTCCGGCGGACAAAAAACAACCCCTTCCGGCACGGTGACGATGTGTCTGTCCGAAAGAGGCTGCTTTGATAAGGGGAGGATAAAATTATTCTTTTCTTTGGTGTAATGATCAATGGAGGGGGATCCAATGATTAGTCATAGTATCGCCGCATGTCCCGGCTTTATACAAAAAAATAAAAAGTTTTTGAAATTCCCGCGCATATGGTATATAATGAGCGCAAAGGAAAAACAAGCGATATTTAGGAAAGAAGGATGGACAGGCATATGGCATTATTAGAAAAGTGGCGGGAGACGGCATATTCCGAGAAGGCAAATAAAGGCGATCTGCAGCGTTTGTGGAATGATTATTTTGCAAAGGAGAAGGACATTTACGCGCAGCTCTTGGAAAATCCCGATGAGGAGGTCAAGGGAACGGTTGCTTCTCTTGCCGAGAAGTATGGCATAGACATTATGACAATGACGGGATTTTTGGACGGCATCAATGACAGCTTAAAGGAGCCGAATCCGATCGAGGAGATGGAGGAGGATACCGAGGTCAGCCTTGCGTTCGATAAAGAACGTCTTTACAAGAACATGGTCGGAGCGGAAGCGGACTGGCTTTATAATTTGGAGCAGTGGGAGTCCATTTTCGACGAGGAAAAGAGAAAAGAGCTCTATAAAGAGCAGAAGCAGTCCACAACGATCCGCAAAGAGGCAAAGGTTTATCCGAATGACCCGTGTCCGTGCGGAAGCGGTAAGAAGTATAAGAAGTGTTGTGGAAAAAACAAGTGATCCGGCAGGATGATAGGGGTGGGAGGCGCAGGCTTCCCACTTTTGGTATGGAGGGTGTGGATGGAGAGTCGGGTGTCGAGGGCGGTCGCCACGTTCGAGGAGGGCTATAACTGCTGCCAGTCCGTGTTCAGCACGTACGCGGATCTGTTCGGCATGGACAGGGAAACGGCGTTAAAGCTGTCCTGCTCCATGGGCGCGGGTGTCGGAAGGATGCGGGAGGTATGCGGAACCGTTTCGGCGATGGCGCTGCTTGCCGGATTAAAAACAGGCAACACCGATCCGCAGAATCAGGCGGCGAAAACGGCAAATTACGAATTGGTGCGGCTGCTTGCGGATACGTTTCGTGAGCAGCAGGGCGCGATCGTGTGCCGGGAAATACTGGGGATACGGGGGCGGGAGAAGAGCGCTGCGCCTACGATCCGGACAAAGGAATATTACAGGACGCGCCCGTGCAGCAGGACGGTTGCCTGCGCGTCCCGGATCATAGAGACGGTGCTGCTGCCCGAGCTGTTCGGGGAAGAAGCAGATGCCTTGACGGCGGTTAAAGCGGAGAACGTTGGAAGCGAAAAAAAGGAGGATTGAAAGATATGTCAGATGTAATAGAACGTTTTTTAGAATATGTCAGGCTGGATACGCAGTCGGATGAGCATACGGGGACACAGCCGTCCACCGCAAAGCAGCATGACTTAGCAAAGCTGTTGTATGATCAGCTTTGCGCGATGGGAATCGAAAAAGTGACGTATGATAAGGAGCATTGCTATGTGTACGCGTCCATTCCCGCAAGCGCAGGGATGGAAGGAAAAGGAAAGAAGCTCGGCTTTATCGCCCATATGGATACGGCGATGGAAGTGACGGGAGCAAATGTAAAACCGCGTATCGTGTCATACGGGGGCGGGGATATTGTTTTGAATGAAAAAGAGAACATTCTGTTTTCGCCGGAGGAGTTTCCGGAGCTTACGCAGTACATCGGAAAAGACCTGATCGTGACGGACGGGACGACGCTGCTCGGAGCGGATGATAAGGCGGGCGTTGCGGAGATCATGGCGATGGCATCATTTTTTACTGCGCATCCCGAGATGCCGCACGGAGAGCTTCGGATCGCGTTTACGCCCGATGAGGAGATCGGCAGCGGTACGGACTATTTTGACTTAGAGCTGTTTGATGCGGACGTCGCGTACACGGTGGATGGCGGCGCGCTCGGCGAGCTGGAATATGAGAATTTCAATGCGGCTTCCGCCGAGGTGAAGATTTCCGGCAGAAGCGTGCATCCCGGGGATGCGAAGGATAAGATGATCAATGCTTCTTTAGTGGCAATGGACTATCACGCCCTGCTGCCCGCGGAGGAGACGCCCGCGCATACGGAGGGCTATGAGGGATTTTATCATTTGACTGCCATGAGCGGAGAGATTGAGCAGGCGGTGCTGTCCTATCTGATCAGGGATCATGACAGGGAGCGCTTTGAACAGCGAAAGGAATGCATGCGGAAAGCGGCGGAGCAGATCAATGAGCGCTTCGGGCAGGAGCTTGTCCGTATCACGATCGAGGACTCTTATTATAATATGTGTGAAAAGATCAAGCCGCATATGGAACTGATCGAGTATGCGAAGGCGGCGATGGAGGAACTCGGTATCCCGGCAAAGACCGTGCCGATCCGCGGAGGAACGGACGGAGCGAGATTATCGTTTATGGGGCTGCCCTGCCCGAATCTGTGTACGGGCGGAAGAAACTGCCACAGCAGGTTTGAATATGCCTGCGTGCAGGATATGGAGCAGATCGTGAAAGTGCTTGTCGGGATCGCAAAGCGGTTTTCAGAATGAAAAATCATAGATTTTTCATTCTGCGGGATTTGTGCTCACGCCCAAACCCGCGGACTGTGTAGAAGTGGAGGATTCTGTGTGAGAAGATAATCGAACGCTCACGGCCTGTTGCAAAGTATGAGATGAAAGGAAAAAGCGAATGGCAAAGATCATAGGGAAAGAGCTGCCCGGCATGCCGTGGCAGGAAAAGCCGGAAGGATACCGGATGCCGGTGTGGCGCTATGACAAAAATCCGATCATAAGGAGAGATGAGATCAAGCGCTCCAACAGTATTTTTAACAGTGCGGTCGTGCCGTTTCGTGAGGGCTATGCGGGCGTGTTCCGCTGTGACAGCCGCTCGGTCAGCATGGATCTGTTTGCGGGATTTTCCGAGGATGGGATTCATTTTCATATTTCGGATGAGCCGATTGTTTTTTTTGGCGATGATGAGGTGACGAAGCGGGAATACCGCTATGATCCGCGTGTCTGCTTCATCGGGGACCGTTATTATGTCACATGGTGCAACGGTTATCACGGCCCGACGATCGGGATCGGATATACCTTTGATTTCCAGACCTTTTATCAGTTGGAAAATGCGTTTTTGCCGTATAACCGGAACGGGGTGCTTTTTCCGCGCAAGATCGGCGGCAGATATATGATGCTGTCGCGGCCTTCGGATACCGGACATACGCCGTTCGGTGATATTTTTATCAGCCAGAGTCCCGATCTGGAGTTCTGGGGACATCACAGGCACGTGATGAGCGCGGTGAAGGGAGACGAATCTGCATGGCAGAGCACAAAGATCGGACCAGGACCTGTGCCGATCGAGACGGACGAGGGCTGGCTTCTGATTTACCATGGCGTGATCACGACCTGTAACGGTTTTGTGTACCGCATGGGCGTGGCGCTGCTTGATTTAGAGGAGCCGTGGAAGGTATTGGGAAGAAGCAGGGATTATATTTTGGCGCCGTACGAGTATTATGAGTGCGTGGGCGACGTGCCGAATGTTGTATTCCCATGCGCGGCGCTTTGTGATGCGGCAAGCGGGCGGATCGCCATTTATTACGGCTGTGCCGATACCGTGACAGGACTTGCGTTTACAACGGCGGATGAGCTGTTAGGCTATATGCGGGAAAATCCGCTGGTGTGAATATCGCATGATGTGTAATGTGCAGAGTCGGTTTTAGAAACGGTTCTGTGTGCAGTGGACAGGTATCTGCGTGAATGCTGCGGCAGATATCAGGCAGCAGCACGCAGGAATGTTATAGGAGCAGGAATATGGCAGGAATCAGTATTCTATTAGCCAATCTCTGGTTAGGGATTATTTTGATATCAACATTGATCGCATTTGTACTCTTTATTGTCTCTTTCATATTATTTTTGAGAAAGAAAAAGAAACAAAAAATTGCCATTGTACTTGCGGTCCTCGGCTTTGTTTTTTTGCTTCCGCTGGGCATTACCCTGACAGCCGGCTTGATTTTTTCGGGAAAAGAAAATGCCGAGCGAAGGCAGTACATAGATTCGATTGAAAATAAGATTTATGTGCGGGAAGACGAATGGAAAGAAGGATTTACCTATGACGGGAAGGAGCTGGTTCCGGTCAATATTTTGATGAATGATGACCGTTTTGAGCTGGTGTATCTCGGCGCTTTGGTCATAGAAAAATCCGATCGGTATTATTCCTTTTATCAGGTTGAAAATGACAGCGGGTATGAGATTTATTATGTGAAGGTCACGACCTTTGTCGGCGGCGAGTATTATTCCAGAACGTTTGTGGACAAAAAGGATTATGATGCCGTTCTGGATTATTATAACAATTCTGAGCTTGCCGTCAGTGCATTGTGGACAACGATGTCGGACGCCATATTAAACCGTACATGGAAAAGACTGGAATTGCATTTGGACGACAGACGGGAGGAACTGCTTACGTTGTCTCATGAGGTTTTGGATGATATTTCGGATAAAAAAGTATGCAATACCTCACGCAGGGGATATGATGAGAATCTTTTTTTACGGCTCCAGTCGGACGATGGCGTTTACAGGGTTGAACTGTGTATTTATGCGAGCGGCGGGGAAATGGTCTTATTTTTGAATGAATATGAAGTGGAAAGTGAGATCGTTGAAAAATACAAAGACATGCTGTTTGCACTGATACAGGATGTGCAGACGGAATTATTGGAAATTGCGCAGGATTCTGCGGAGTAGAGGGCGCGGACGGATAAAAAGGATGAGGGCGGACATGAATCTGATCGAGAGAATGAAGCAGCTTACGCTGCGCAGATGGATCGGCATGGTGGCGGGAAATGTCATACTGGCGATCGGTATCTGCATTTTGAAGTGGTCGGGAACGGGAAACGACCCGTATACCGGAATGAATATGGCTTTGGCTCAGGTGCTTGGCTTAAGCTACGGAATATTTTTGATCATCATCAACTGTTTCGTATTTTTGCTGGAGCTGTTGTTCGGGCGCAAATATATCGGTCCCGGGACGCTTGTGAACTGGTTTTTGATCGGACCGATCGTGGACGGGCTCTATCCGCTCATCCGACAGTGGTTTTTCGGCGTTCCGTCCTCGTGGGGGCAGCAGTTGTTTTTAGCTGTGCTTGGCGTGATCGTCATCAGCTTTGCGTGTTCCGTTTATCAGACCTCGGATGCGGGAATCTCACCGTATGACTCCCTTGCGATCATCGGCAATGAGCGCACGCCGATCCCGTATTTCTGGTGCCGCATGTTCTGCGACGGGCTCTGCGCGCTCGTGTGCTTTTTAGCGCACGGCGTGGTCGGCATCGGGATGCTGCTCTGCGCGTTTGCCTTAGGGCCGGTCATTGCGTTTTTTAACCGATTCTTTTCCGTTCCCGTGCTTCTTGGGAAAAACAAGAAAGCGTCGGAGTGAAAGAGGAGAGACTGTTTCACGAGCCGCATGACTGATAATGCTTCACACCGAACTGCCATATGAAATAGCAGACCGACAGAAACACGATCATTCCAAGCGGACAAAATGCCAGATACCAATTGCGCGTTTTTCCGAGAAGGAACTGTAAGGGATAATATTGAATCAATGTGTATGGAATTACATAAGTGCAGAACCGCAGGATTCCTTTCCCATAAATGTCTAGGGGATATTTGCCGTGTGTTTTTGCTCCGTATGTCAGTACATTGATCAACGAGGTATCTTCAATGGAAAAAAAGCAAAAGCTTGCCTCCAGCACGAACAGTCCGATAAACAAGAACGTGCCCCCTATGACCATGGCAGCCAACGTCCAAACAGTCAGGATGTTCCACGTGATCTGACTATGCCCGATTCCCAGCGCGAGCGTAATAAGGGCAGTCAATAAAGGACCGGTTCTTCCGATTTCAAATCTGGTTCCCATTACTTGAAGAAGCAAGCTGCATGGTCTGAGCATCATCCGGTCAAATTCCCCTTTCTTCACCATCCCTGAAAACGCTTTGAATCCATTGCCGAACAGCTCCGCAAAAGTGAAGGACATTTGAATGATGGAAAAACACAGCAAAACATCTCCATAGGTGTAGCCTTTGATCTGTGAAAAACCGGAAAATAAGAATTGAATCGCGATCAATTCACCAAATGCCAGAATGAACCGTCCGATGATCATCAGCAAAAAGGATACCTTATATTGCATGACACTTTGCGTGCAGACAGAGGCATATTGAACGTATAGTTTTATATTTTCTTTGATCTTCATGGTATCAGCCTCCTTGTAATATGACTCTTTTTTCTGCCTGTTTCCATAGGACAATTCCCAAAAACATCAATGTCACCAGCCAAAAAATCTGTTTGAATATGCACTGATAGATTTCTGCTCCGACAAGATCTCCGCAGTATATCCGAAACGGAACATTCTGCATGTAAGCAAACGGAGACATCTCCACTAAAAATAAAAATCTTTTGGGAAAAAACGGCAATGGTATGATATTTCCTGACAGAAAATCGACCGCGCCTGTCAATACCATCCTCCATCCCTGCGGTGAAATCGTAAAAAAGCACAGCATATAGACAATCATACAAAATGTGACGGTTATCCCGAGCGCCAAAAATAAAGTGAGCAGGAACAACAGGAAGGAAACACGATCTACCGGCGGGGTCATCCGATAGGCTTTCGGCATCAGGAACGCACATAATAATACGGGAATACATCTCATGACCGCTTCAGCGATCCGTGCTCCGATCGTTCTGGAAAACCACATGGAATAGATTGACACCGGACGGCACAGTTCATAGGCAATATCGCCGTTTGTGATCATGGAAAAAAGCTCATTATCTGCCGCCCACGTGTTAAAAAGAGCAAGCAGCGCTTCTTTCAGCCATATGTATGTCACGATGGAAGAATAGTTCATGGGCAGATTGCCGCCGGAGGCCTCTGCGATCGCTTTGTATGCCAGACACTCCATCAATCCCCAGATAAGCTGCGTCGTCAGAGCCGTGACGGATGCCATGCGATACTGCATTCCGGTGGCAAATCGAAGTTGAAAAAAACGATAATATTTTTTCATTGCCGCCTCCTACATGATATTTAGTTTTTCATAGAGTCTGGCGATCATGTGGTCAATGTCTGTCTCAGAGCTTTCGGCTTCTGATTCCGCTGACGCCGCCTCAAGACGCAAATCTTCCAATGTGCCGTCCAACAGCTTCTGGCCTTTGCCGATCAAGATCACGCGTTTGGTAATTGCCTCAATATCCTGCATATCATGTGTTGTCAGGATCACCGTGGTCTTATGTTCTTCATTCATCTTCTTGATAAAGCTGCGCACGGCAACCTTAGATACTGCGTCCAATCCGATCGTTGGCTCATCTAAAAATAACAGCTTGGGTTCATGCAGCAGGGACGCAGCGATTTCACAGCGCATGCGCTGTCCCAATGATAGCTGCCTTGTCGGAGTCTTTAATAGCTCCTCCAAATGTAAAAGCTGCGTCAGCTCGTCCAGTCTGCTGCGGTATCTTGGTGCGGGTATGGAATAGATTGCCTGCAAAAGTTCAAACGAATCCATGACGGGAACATCCCACCATAATTGCGAGCGCTGACCGAAAACAACGCCGATCTGTCTGACATATGCTTTTCTGTTTTTCCAAGGCACCTGACCGTTTACCAGACATGTTCCGCTATCCGGTGTCAATATCCCGCTTAAAATTTTGATCGTAGAGCTTTTGCCTGCGCCGTTCGGACCAAGCAGACCGATCATTTCCCCATCGTTTATGGAAAAACTGATATGGTTAATGGCATGAATGGTGTTGTACTCTCTCTTAAAAAGTGATTTTGCCGCATTGCCGAGCCCGGACCCGCGTCTGGCTACCCGATAGCTTTTGCAAATATCCTGAAATTGTATCAAAATCAATCCCTCCTTCATTCGCATTGATCAGCTGATAAGAAAATTTTAGCAGAAAAATAAAAAATGAGTAGACTTGTATTTATTTTTGTGATAAACTGTACAATGAAATACGCCTAAAAATCGAAGGACACAATGAACCGAGAGACGTTACCTGATTTCTCGGTCTTTTTATGCTATAGGAATTACTCAATCCAGAAGAATTCGCAAAGCGGATTCTTCGAAAGAACGCGCAGCGTTCTTTTTTAACTTATAGGAAATTGCGCGACCCCAGAAGAATCGCTTTTGCGATTCTTCGAAAGAACGCTCTGCGTTCTTTTTTATGCTTTAGGAGGGATGGACGATGGAATATTACAAAGCATATGAAAAACGGTATCAGGCGGCTTACGATGCGGATATAGCGCTTTGGGGCAATTCGGAAAAGGACGTTGTGCTGGCGGAAGCGATAAAAAAATGGGTTGACGACAACGGACTGAAGGGAAAAAGAGTGATCGAATTTGCCTGCGGGGAAGGCTCTTGCGGCATCCTTCTCTCAGAGCTTGGGGTGATTTACTGCGGCGTAGACATTGCGCCGACCGCGGTAAAAAAAGCAAAAGAGAGGCTTAAGCGATTCACGGACGCGCGGGTCGAAGTGGTTGATATGGTAAAGGAAGCGCCGAAGGAGAAATTTGACGCAGCTCTTGATGTGATGGGCTTTCATATGATCGTTACTGACAGCGAACGAAAACGCTATCTGGAAAACGCATATTCCTGCTTAAACGATCATGCGCCGATGTTGTTCTTTCGCGAAAACTACAGTGAGGAAGCGGAGGAGAACAAGGTTGAAAGCTTTGCGGATTTTCAGAAACTGACGGGCAGTGATTATGAAACACCGCAAAAGCGGATGATGAACGGGAAGGAAGTTCTTATCCCTTTGTTACCTGCAAGAGCAAGAGGGAAAGAAGGGTACGTGACGGAACTGGAAGCGGCGGGATTTACCGTGGAAGCGTTTGAGCGGTCAAAAGAGAACGGCGCAATGTTATGTTCAGCGGATATTTATGTGAGAAAGGGATCGTGTGAAAAATAAAAAGCAACCGCGACTCCGCCAAGGAGGGAAAATAATGACAAAAGAAAAATGCGCATGGTGCAGGGACGGTGGGTTAAACGAAACCTATCACGATAACGAGTGGGGTATTCCGCTTCATGACGACAGAAAGCAGTTTGAATTTCTGATGCTGGAGGTCATGCAGTGCGGTTTAAGCTGGACGCTGATGCTGAAAAAGCGCGAGACGTTTCGGAAATGCTTTGATGATTTTGATTATGAAAAGATTGCCTGCTATGATGAAACAAAGATACAGAATATCATGGAAACGCCCGATATGATCAAATCCATCCGCAAGATACACGCCGTGATCGGAAATGCAAAGGCCTTCATTCAGATCAGGGAGGAGTTTGGCTCCTTCGATCGCTTTCTGTGGGACTACAGCGGCGGCAAAACCCTGATCTACAAGAGTCATCGGACGAACTGGGTGGCAAGCAATGAACTGTCGGACAAGATCGCAAAGGAATTAAAAAAGCGCGGGTTCAAATTTTTGGGCTCCGTTACCGTTTATTCTCATCTGCAGGCATGCGGGATCATCAATGATCATGAGGAAAGCTGTTTTCTGTATCAGAAAATTGTGGAGCATTATCCGGTTGAATACAGGGAGTGAAAAGCTGCCAAAAAAAGGACTTTACAATTCGGAAAAATTGGCATAGAATACAACTATCCATAAGAAAATTCGTTGACGGGGAACGAAGCACAAGGAAATGTCGAAAGAGAATGGCGCCGCGCAAGCGTGCTGAAAGCGCCTGACAGGGAGTGTGCGGGAACCGCCCCCGGAGTGGCTTTAACAAAGTCCGCATATCCTGCGTTATGGGAAAATGAGTGGCAGAAGGTTTTTCATAAGGTTCTGTAGCGTGCTGTTTCCGTAGTCGGAAGGCAGAACGGAGCAACAGTCGATTATGAGACTTCTGCAAGCAGGGTGGAACCGCGTTCATACGTCCCTTGCATTGCATATTGATGCGATGCAGGGGATTTTTTGCGCTATAAGCAAAAACGCGAAGCGTTTTGCATTTCACGTCTGCTTATCGCGATAAGCAGAGAAGAATAATATAAAGGAGGATTCAATATGAAAGAAAAAATGAAGGCTTGGATGGAGGAACTGACTGAGGAGACCACCGTGACGAAGCGCGAATTGGCGCTCGGGGCGGCGGTCTGTGCATTAGCGGGAATGGTAGTCGGCATGCTGCTTGCGAAGATGGCGACGGGATGGTCCTTTAGCATTATGAGCAATAACGGAAATGGCAACGGAAACGATAACGGCAATTACAATCCGGACAGCAGTGAGGATGCGTGTGAGCCGAAGGATAAGAAAACATGTAAGAAGAGCGCGTGCAAGAAGGAAGAAGAATGCAAATAAAAAGCAGCGCGGAACGGAAATGGAGGATTTTATGAAGATTACATTAAAAGACGGAAGTGTAAAAGAATATGCACATCCGATGAGCGTATATGAGATTGCGGCGGATATTAGTGAAGGACTTGCGCGTGTGGCATGTGCGGGAGAGGTAAACGGAAACGTGGTCGATCTGCGCACCGTGATCGATGGCGACGTATCGCTCAATATTGTTACGGCTAACGACGCGGAGGGATTAAAGGTCATCCGCCATACGGCGTCCCATGTGCTTGCCGAGGCGGTCAAGCGCCTGTTCCCGGAGGCAAAGGTGACGATCGGACCCGCGATCGAGGACGGATTTTATTATGATTTTGATGCGGAGCCGTTTTCCAGAGAGGATTTGGATAAACTGGAGGACGAGATGAAAAAGATCATCAAGGAAGGGCATGCGCTCACACGCTTTACCCTGCCGAGGGATGAGGCGGTCAAATTCATGGAGGAGAAGGGCGAGCCGTTCAAGGTGGAGCTGATCAAGGACCTGCCCGAAGACGCGGAAATTTCCTTCTATGATCAGGGCGGTTTTGTCGATCTCTGCGCGGGACCGCACTTAATGAGCACAAAGGGCATTAAGGCGTTTAAGCTGATTTCTTCTTCTATGGCATATTGGCGGGGCGACGCGGAGAAAGCACGCCTGCAGCGTATTTACGGAACTGCGTTTAACAAGAAAGAGGAGCTTGCGGCACATCTGGAAAANCTGGAGGATGCGAAGCGCCGCGACCACAACAGACTCGGACGCGAGATGGANNTGTTTACGACCGTGGATGTGGTCGGNCAGGGACTTCCTCTTTTCATGCCGAAGGGNACGAANATGATCATGAAGCTGCAGCGCTGGATCGAGGATCTCGAGGATAAGGAGTGGGGCTATGTCCGCACGAGNACGCCGCTNATGGCAAAGAGCGATCTGTATAAGATTTCCGGNCATTGGGATCATTATAAGGANGGCATGTTCGTGCTTGGCGACGAGGAAAAGGATAAAGAAGTATTTGCGCTTCGTCCGATGACNTGCCCGTTCCAGTATTATGTGTATAANAATTCGCAGAAGTCCTATCGCGATCTTCCTTACCGGATGTCCGAGACATCGACGCTTTTCAGAAACGAGGACTCCGGCGAGATGCACGGCTTGACACGCGTGCGNCAGTTTACGATCACGGAGGCGCACAACGTCATCCGTCCCGATCAGGCGGAGGAGGAGATCAGNAACTGCCTGCATCTGACGCTTTANATTTTAAAGACACTCGGNCTTCAGGACGAGGTNACCTTCCGTCTCTCGAAGTGGGATCCGAATAACCGNGAAAANTATCTCGGCGACGAGGCGTATTGGGAGACNACGCAGAATGCGCTGCGNCAGGTGCTGATCGAGGAAAACCTGCCGTTTGAGGAAGCGGAGGGAGAGGCGGCGTTTTACGGTCCGAAGATCGATACGCAGGCAAAGAATGTATACGGAAAAGAGGACACGATGTGTACNGTGCAGTTAGACTGCGCGATCGCCGAAAANTTTGANATGTACTATATCGANCAGAACGGNGACCGCATCCGTCCNTATATCATCCACAGAACGTCGCTCGGCTGCTATGAGAGAACGCTTGCATGGCTGATCGANAAATATGCGGGCAAATTCCCGACATGGCTCTGCNCCGAACAGGTCAGAGTTCTGCCGATNTCGGAAAAATATGAGGAATATGCNNANAAGGTGAAAAAAGAACTGGAGGCAAACGGCGTNGANGTGACGGTGGATGCAAGACCGGAGAAGATCGGCTTTAAGATCCGCGAGGCGCGTCTTGCCAGACTTCCNTATATGCTGATCGTCGGCGAGCAGGAGGANGCTGNCGGACTTGTTTCCGTNCGCAGCCGNTTTGCGGGNGACGANGGACAGAAGCCGCTTACGGAATTTATTTCACAAATCTGTGAGGAAATCCGNACAAAGGCGATCCGCGAGGAAGTGACAGAAAATACTGCGAAAGCTGCGGAATAGAAAGAAAAACCTTGTCCAAACTAATAAGAGGCAGAGAGCAGGTCATAGGCTCTTTGCCTCAAATTCATTGTTTTGATTGTTGGTAGTGAAAAGATGTAGGATGGGACAAAAAAGGAGGACAAGGATGGCTGAATTAAAATGTGCGGCGGTAAATTGCAGCTATAATTCCGATTGCTATTGCAGCAAAGGGGATATTATGGTGGGCGGAAGTCAGGCGGAAAAGTGCCGCGATACCTGCTGTGAAAGCTTCTGCGACAGAAAAAGGGACAGCTATAAGAGTGCGCTGAATCATCCGAGCAAGACGATCTCNATTGACTGCGAGGCGTGCAANTGCGTTTATAACAGCAANTATAAGTGCCATGCGCAGACTGTGGACATCGGCGGCAGCAATGCATGTCATTGTAAGGAGACGGAGTGCGATACGTTCCAGATGGAAAAATGAAGTTTNGTGGACAGTCTGACAGCGGCGTTTGCCAATTCGATTTANGGNNTGCATGACGAGCCGTTTTGATGTTCCGCAGTAAAAGAACCCGCTTTAGGCGGGTTCTTTTGTGAACAGGGCTTGCAGGCGGGGGCTTGTTCCGATAAAATAGATATGAAGTTTTTAACGAATCAAATGATGAAGGACAACTGCGGACATGCTGTTTAACTCTTACATATTNATTTTTTTGTTCCTGCCGCTTGCACTGCTCGGCTGGTANGGCTTNAATCGGATCAAATGNTATCNGGGCGCACAGGTTTTTCTGGTCGGAATGTCGCTTTGGTTCTACGCCTATTTTAATGTGAGTTACCTGCCGATCATTCTGTTTAGCTGCGCGGTCAATTATCTGCTCAGCGCGCTGCTTGCAANGGCGGATTTCCTTCCGCGTTACCGCCGTATCGTNCGTGTGGCGGGCTGCGTGTGCAATTTNGGGATANTGGGNTATTTTAAGTATTATGATTTTTTCATAGAGAATCTGAACGCGGCGTTTTCTGCGGACTTTTCGGTCAGACATATCCTGCTGCCGCTCGGCATCAGCTTTTTTACGTTTCAGCAGCTTTCATACGTGCTCGACCGGTGCAGGGGAGAGGCGGAGCATTACAGAATCGTGGACTATATGACGTTCGTCACCTTTTTTCCGCAGCTCATCGCGGGGCCGATCGTGCTGCACAGCGAGCTGGTTCCGCAGTTTCGGGACAAGGAAAAAAGAGCATTCTGCGCGGACTCTTTTGCGCGAGGCATTGCCTATTTTGTCATCGGACTGTCCAAAAAGGTGCTGCTTGCCGATCTGCTTGCGAAACCGGCGGACTTCGGCTTTGCCAATATTGACGGATTAGATTCCCTGTCGCTTGCGCTCTCGGCGCTTGCTTACATGCTGCAGCTCTATTTTGATTTCAGCGGCTATTGCGATATGGCAGTCGGTATCGGAAAGATGTTTGGCGTGGAGCTGCCGCAGAATTTCAATTCCCCATACAAGGCGGTGTCTGTCCGCGATTTCTGGCGCAGGTGGCATATCACGCTCGGACGATTCTTTACGGCGTATGTGTATATTCCGCTCGGCGGCAGCAGGCGCGGAAAGCTCAGAACCATGCGCAATACGATGATCGTCTTTTTCCTGAGCGGCTTGTGGCACGGCGCGAACTGGACCTTTGTCGTCTGGGGGCTGCTCTACGGGCTGGCGATGGCCGTAAACATCCTGCATCCGGTCTCTGAGAAGGACGGAAAAAAGCATGTGCCCGGTCATATCCTGACGTTTTTGTTTCATTATCTGTCACTGATCGTATTTCGCAGCGATACGCTTGTTGACGCGTTCCGCTACTTCAAAGGACTGTTTTCGATGACCTATTTTCACAGCCTGCAGGCGGTCGCCGGAGCGGTGGAGGTGCCGGAGCTGTATATCGTGGAAAAACTGCTATCCATGAGAGCGCCGCAGTACGTCGTGACGCTGCACACGGCGGAGCTTTTCGCTGCGCTGGCAGTCGGGATGCTGCTGATCACGAGAAAAAACGCGCGTCAGATGATCGAAGGGCGCGTACTGACCGGACGCTTTGCGTTAACCCTTGCGATCCTGTTCGCGTGGTCGGTCATCTCGCTATCGGGCGTGAGCACGTTTTTATATTTTAATTTTTGAGAGAATGCATATGGAAGCAAACAAATTCATCAGAACATTTTTCATAGGAGCGGGCGTTTTGCTTTTTGCTGCTGCCGCGGCGGTGGTCATCATGGACCCGTTTTACCATTATCACGCGCCGATCGGCGGCATGAAGGCAGTGGTAATGAAGGCGGAATATCAGTGCATCGGTACGGTGCGCCATTTTGCGTACGACAGCATCGTGTTCGGCTCCTCGGTGGCGGAAAATTATAATAACCGCTGGTTTGACGAGGCGTTTGGCGGAAGAACGATCAAGGGGATCAAGAGCGGCGCGGCGACAGCGGATCTGGTCTATTACATGAAGGCGGCGTTTGCCGCGCGCGAGCTTGTCAACGTCTATTACTGTGTGGATATTTCCGCGCTGAATGCGGATGCAGCGAAAATATTTCCCGATGCGTCCCTTCCGCTGTATCTGTATAACCGGAATCCGTTTGACGACGTGCAGTATCTATGGAATAAGACGGTGCTGTTTGAGCATATCCCGTACGAGCTGGCGTCGGGACTTGAGGCCGGTTATGATGAGGGCGCATCCTATAACTGGGCGCATTATAAGACGTTTTCTGCGGAAGGGACGCTTTCGCGTTACGAACGCCCGGAGACGGTCTCCGATATGAAAAAAGAAGAGGAAAACGCGGCGGTCATTGACGCGAACTTGGCGCTTATCGGCGACGTGGTGCGCGCGCACCCGGAAACGCGCTTCCGCTTTATTTTTTCGCCGTACTCCATGCTGTGGTGGGATGAAGCGTACCGCAACGGGAACAGCGACGGATACCTTTATACGGTGCGGCATGCGGCAGAGTATCTGCTTGCGTTTGAGAATGTGGAGATTTATTATTTTCAGAACGATGCGGAGATCATCACCGATCTTGATAATTATATGGACACGATTCATTTTTCCGAGGAGATCAATCATGAGATCGTGCGGAGGATGCAGGCGGGCGAATGCCGTCTGACCTTGGAGAATCTGGATGAGACGCTCGCGGAGATGGCGGCGCTCGTTCAAGACATCGAGGAGCGGTATATGGGGGAGTACGGAGAGTGGTAAGATCAGGGTGGTTTCTTAGAGCTTCAGGCAAAAAGAGTTGTTGGAGCTGAGCATAATAAACAAATAGAAGAATAAGAAATGGAATTGGGTTGAATATTTGACGATGAATAAAAAGTGTTATTAGATGTTTGCTGTGCGTTGTACGTGCAATGTATTGACACGCTGCCTTCTGGGTAATATAATATAGTAAAGAAAAGAGGTGATATTATGGCAACCACCAATATAACAATGAGAATGGACGAGGATTTGAAGTCTCAATTACAAGAACTGGTTTCTAATCTCGGTATGGATATGACTACTTTTTTTACGATATCTGCGAAGCAAGCTGTAAGAGAGCAAAGGATACCATTTGAGATTTCTATGGATATTCCAAACGCGAATACGATCAGAGCCATAGATGATGTACGGCATGGAAGAAATTTAAGTCGTTCTTTTTCTTCCGTGGAAGAGTTGATGGAGGACTTAAATGCTGAAGATTAAATATCATATCTCTTTTAAAAAGGATTATAAAAAAGTTATAAAAAGAGGGTATGACATTGGATTAATGGAGAATTGATACTATATTTAACAAGAACGGGAACACATAGCGATTTGTTTTGATCAGAACAGATAAATGAGAGGAGAGCATTTGGAAAATAAAACCGCTGACATTCGATTCTGATCGAATGTCAGCGGTTTGTCAGAGTAGCGAGAGGGGGATTTGAACCCTCGACACCGCGGGTATGAACCGCGTGCTCTAGCCAACTGAGCTATCTCGCCATAAAATATGGGACCTATAGGGCTCGAACCTATGACCCTCTGTTTGTAAGACAGATGCTCTCCCAGCTGAGCTAAGATCCCATATAAGGTTTTGCAGGTCAATTGCTTGACTGCATTGCCTAGTATACAGTCAAAGGGAGGGGCTTGTCAAGCGTTTTGTGCAAAAAAATTGCGAAAGAATTGTACAAATAATTCACTTCTTAGTCTTTACTTTTTTAGAAAAAAATATTATAATGTACTCGTTTCATAAAAAAACATAGAAACGCGCAGATATAGTTCATTGGTAGAACACCAGCTTCCCAAGCTGGGGAGGCGGGTTCGATTCCCGTTATCTGCTTTTTTTGTGCCCATTTTTATGGGAGAAGCAAGCAGGCGCCAAGCGTTTGGGTATTGCAGGAAGCATGGATGATAAAATTCATTTTGGCGGAGATTGTGAGGTACGATCTTGGAGAAAAGCAGCAGCTATCAGCATGTCACACATGAATTCGGACCGGTCTGTGACGCGCATTCGGAGGTGATCATCTTAGGCTCGTTTCCTTCGGTGAAATCGAGGGAACAGCGGTTTTATTACGGGCATCCGCAGAATCGCTTTTGGAAGGTGATCGCCGCGTTGACAAAGGAGGCGGTTCCGAGCACGGTGGAGGAGAAAAGAGCGCTTCTTCTTTCTCATCACATTGCGCTTTGGGATGTGATCGCCGCATGTGACATTATCGGCTCAAGCGACAGCTCCATCCGAAATGTGGCAGTCAACGACATTCGGGAGATCACGGAGCATGCGCCTGTCCGCGCCATTTACTTAAACGGGAATAAAGCATACCAATTATTTACAAAATATATGAGTGAACAGACGCTTCTTCCGGCGGTAAAGCTGCCGTCAAGCAGTCCGGCGAACGCCGCATGCAGCTTAGAGTGCCTGATCGCAGCGTGGGGTGAAGCGTTGGGGAAGCTTTGAAAAGAGCCAATGCCCGTATTGGGTAAAGAAGAACAGAGTGAACACAGATTTGTAGATGATAGGAACCGGGAGGAAAGTATGAGAATCGGAATGGGATATGATGTGCATCGTTTGGTGGAGGGGCGGAAGCTCATTCTCGGCGGCGTGGAGATACCTTATGAGAAGGGACTGCTCGGACATTCGGATGCGGATGTGCTCCTGCATGCCATTATGGACGCCCTGCTCGGCGCGGCGGCGCTCGGCGATATCGGAAAGCTGTTTCCGGATACCGACGATGCGTATAAGGGCATTTCCAGTCTGGAGCTGTTAAAGCGGGTCGGACAGGAATTGGAGGAACATTTTTTCCTGATCGAGAATATCGATGCGACGATCATTGCGCAGGCGCCGAAAATGCGTCCGCATATTGATGAGATGCGCGCGCGCATCGCCGAAACGCTGGGAATCGCACTCGAGCAGGTAAATGTGAAGGCAACCACGGAGGAGGGGCTCGGATTTACGGGAAGCGGCGAGGGCATTTCGGCGCAGGCAATCTGTATGCTGACTTCCCCGATCAATGTAACCGGAGAGGATGTGACTGCGTCCGGATGCGCCGGATGCGCGGGCTGTCCGAAGAAGGACGCTTAAGGTGGCAGAGGAACAAATATGAAGACGGTTGATCTGACAAAGACGGGCGGCGGTGAGCCGCCCGCAGACCTGCATTACGAAGCGCTTTCGGGGAACGAAGGTCTCTTAACGCGGGCACTTTGGGAGCGGGTGTTTTCGGAGGACACCGCAGAGTTTCTCCGCTACTATTTTCGGGAAAAGATCACGGATGCGCGCATCCATGTACTGAAGGATGATAACGGGCGGGTCGTATCCATGGTGCATGCAAACCCGTATGACGTGATGATGCACGGCGCGCGCAGAAGGGCATATTATATCGTAGGCGTGGCGACGTCAGAGCCGTACCGCCACAGGGGATGTATGGCGTTTTTGCTGCAAAAAGCAGTGTGTCAGGCAAAGAGCGAGGGATGCCCGTTTGTGTTTTTGATGCCTGCGGATGCGGCAATCTATGAACCCTTCGGTTTCCGGTACGTGGGACAGCATTCTGTGTGGGCGCGGAGTGCGCATTTGAAAGAGCGGATGACGCGGAACCTGCCGTCCGTCTCCGATGACGCCGACCTGCGGATTTCGGCGTATTCTTCCTCGGACGCGGGGGCGCTTGCGGCATATGCCGAAAAGACGCTTGCGGAGCGTTATGATACCTACTGCGTGCATGATGAAGCTTATTTTGAGCGCCTGAGCAGGGAGCTTGCAAGCGAAAACGGCGGTATTTACCTGCTATGGCGGGAATGTGAGGAAGCGTGTAACGACACGCTCTGCGGATATTTCTGCTATGCATGCGAGGGAGAAGAATATTTGCAGGAAGTCATCGTTGACCGGGAAGCGGAAGCGCTTTTTTATGAAAAAAACAGGGAGGAACGCATCATGTTTCTTTCACTGGAAGAGGCGTACGCGTACGGGCGTACTTATTTTCCGGAGATGGTATAAAGCGTTCTTTTTTGGGGGCTTGACAATCCCTGCGTATTTGTTATTCTATATAGAAGAAAATCGGAAAGACGATGAACGGATAGAGTAAGCTGGCGTCACGGTATCAGAGAGGGAATGCCATCGGCTGCAAGCATTCCTTATACGGGCAGAGCTGAAGTGCATCCGGGAGTTGATGGGGTGAAAGCGCGTGTCATGACAGGCAGGCGGGATAGCTTCATACGGGTTACGTCGTTATGCGTATCAAGAGAAGGGCAGGAACAGGGATGCCCTTACATAGAGTGGAACCGCGGAATACTTCGTCTCTAATTCAGGCAGTAGAAAAGCTGTAAAAGTGCTTTCTATCGCCGCAGAGGCGGAGCTTTTTTTTCGTATGGGAAATAAGGAAACGCTGAGTAGCGGTGTCCGCTCTGAAACAGATTGTATGGGAAGGTACACGAATAGGAGTCATCATGGGAATTATCAGTAAGATCAAAACAGAGATCAGGGTGATCAGGGAGCGGGATCCGGCGATCCATTCCAATATGGAGGTGTTTCTGTATCCGAGCTTTAAGGCAATGATCCATTACCGGCTTGCGCATAAGCTTTACCAAAAAGGGCATTATTTTTGGGCGCGCTATCTCAGCCAGCGCGGTGTGCGGAAGACGGGAATCGAGATCCATCCGGGCGCGGTGATCGGCGAAGGCTTTTTTATCGATCACGGCAATGGTGTCATCATCGGGGAAACGACGAAGATCGGCAATAATGTCACACTGTATCAGGGCGTCACGCTCGGCGGTACCGGCAAAGAACAGGGAAAGCGTCATCCGACCATCGGCGACAATGTTATGATCAGTGCCGGCGCTAAGGTGCTTGGCTCATTTACGATCGGGGACAACAGCAAGATCGGCGCGGGAAGCGTGGTCTTAAAAGAAGTGCCGCCCAACTCGACGGTCGTCGGCGTTCCGGGGCGGGTCGTCCGGCGGGATAACAAGGCGCTGCCGCGGGAAGATATGGATCAGATCCATCTGCCCGATCCGGTGCTGGAGGATCTTCTTTTGTTAAAAAAAGAAAACGACGAGCTTTCAGAGCGCGTCGCGCAGCTTGAGCAGGAGCTGAGAGGCAGGCAGCAGGCGCCTTTATCGGAAAACGACGAATAACTGCAAGATGCAGCCGACGGTCAGAAGACGGCGGGTAACTGCGGGATGCAGATGACAGTCAGAAAACAAACAGGAAAGGATGAACCATCATGAAAATTTTTAACACACTTTCAAGACGCAAAGAAGAATTTGTTCCCTTGGAGCCGGGCAAGGTAAAAATGTATGTCTGCGGTCCGACCGTGTATAACCTCATTCACATCGGCAATGCGCGCCCGATGATCGTGTTCGATACGGTCAGAAGATATTTTGAGTACAAGGGATATGAGGTCAACTTTGTCTCGAATTTTACGGACGTCGATGATAAGATCATTAAAAAGGCAAACGAGGAGGGCGTGGAAGCCGGTATCATTTCCGAGCGCTATATCGCGGAGTGCAAAAAGGATATGCAGGGAATGAACGTGAAGCCCGCCACGACGCACCCGCAGGCGACAAACGAGATCGACGGCATGATCGCCATGATCGGTGCGTTGATCGAGAAGGGCCACGCGTATGCCGCGGCGGACGGTACCGTGTACTTCCGCACGAGAAGCTTCCGCGAATACGGAAAGCTCTCCCATAAGAACTTAGACGATCTGCAGAGCGGCATGCGCTCCCTGCTTGTTTCGGGCGAGGAGCAGAAGGAAGATCCGCTCGACTTTGTGCTCTGGAAGCCCAAAAAGGAGAACGAGCCGTACTGGGAATCCCCGTGGTGTGACGGCAGGCCGGGCTGGCATATCGAATGCTCCGTGATGAGCAAGCGCTATCTGGGCGACGAGATCGACATTCACGCAGGCGGTGAGGATCTGATCTTCCCGCATCATGAGAATGAGATCGCGCAGAGCGAGGCGGCAAACGGAAAGACCTTTGCAAGATACTGGATGCATAATGCGTTTTTGAATATTGATAACAAAAAAATGAGCAAATCGGAGGGCAATTTCTTTACCGTGCGCGACATCTCCGAAAAATATGATCTGCAGGTGCTTCGGTACTTCATGCTTTCCGCACAGTACCGCACACCCCTGAATTTCAGCGCGGAGCTGATGGAAGCGGCAAAGAACGGCTTGGAGCGTATCGTGACCTGCGCGCATAACCTGACGTATCTTTCGGAGCATGCGGCTGCATCGGAGAACGGGGCGGCGGCCGGCACGGATGCAATGCGCGACGACGAGCGGGAGAGCCTGACCGGGGCGGAGCAGTATGTCACGCGCTTTGAGGAGGCGATGGACGACGATTTCAATACAGCGGACGCAATCTCCGTTGTGTTTGAGCTTGTCAAATACATCAATTCCCATGTGAGCGGCGTAAGCTCCAAGGAGTGTCTGCAGGCGTTCTACGAGATGCTTTCTAAGCTGACGGACGTGCTCGGACTGATCGTGGAGAAAAAAGAAGAAATCCTTGACGAGGACATCGAGCGGCTGATCGCGGAGCGGCAGGCGGCGCGGAAAGAGAAAAACTTTGCGCGTGCGGATGAGATCCGAACAGAACTGTTAGAGAAGGGCATCGTGCTAGAGGATACCCGCGAGGGCGTAAAATGGAAGAGAGCTTAGCGCTGTACGCATATATCAAAAAACAATTCGGTGAAAAGGACGTGGATGTACGCACGTATTCCCCGCTGACGCTCGCGTTTATCGGAGACGGCGTGTTCGATCTCATTGTGCGCGCCTATGTGGTCGGGCGCGGCAACCGCGCGGCGCATCTGCTGCACAAAGAAAAAAGCACGATCGTGAAAGCGGCGGCGCAGGCGCGCATGGCGGACATGCTCTATGATTCTTTCACACCGAAGGAGCAGGAAATCTACCGCCGCGGCAAAAACGCAAAACCGGCGAATATCGCAAAGAACGCCTCGCTTACCGATTACCACAAGGCGACGGGGTTAGAGGCGCTCTGCGGCTATCTGTTCCTAACGGATGAGACGGCGCGCCTCATAGAGCTCGTCCGCCGCGGCGTGGAACTCATAGGGAAACACTGATTTATTCAGTGTTTCCCTGGAAAATTCATAGACCACGATACACCCATGAAAGGAGCAGGACATGAGTTACTCGGAATTTACGATAGAAGGAAGAAACGCCGTGATGGAGGCGTACCGCGCAGGAAAAACCATTGACAAGCTTTATGTTCTGGACGGCTGTCAGGACGGGCCCATCCTGTCCATTAAGCGCGAGGCAAAAAAGCATGACACCATGTTAAAATATGTGACAAAAGAGCGCTTAGACCAGCTTTCCGAGACGGGAAAGCATCAGGGTGTGATCGCGGTCGCGGCGGCGTATGAGTACGCAACGGTGGAGGAGATGCTGGCAAAGGCAAAAGAACAGGGCGAGCCGCCGTTTCTTTTTTTGCTGGATAATATCGAAGATCCGCACAATCTCGGCGCGATCATCCGAACGGCGAACCTTGCGGGCGCGCATGGCGTCATCATTCCCAAAAACCGTGCGGTCGGCTTGACGGCGACGGTTGCGCGCACCTCGGCGGGCGCGCTCAATTATATGCCTGTCGCGCGGGTGACGAACCTTGCCAAGACAATTGAGGAGCTGAAAAAAGAAGGACTCTGGTTTGTCTGTGCCGATATGGGCGGCGAGCTTATGTACCGGCAGGATCTGACCGGACCGATCGGGCTGGTGATCGGAAACGAGGGCGAGGGGGTCGGAAGACTGGTGAAAGAAAAATGCGATTTTGTGACCGCGATCCCCATGAAGGGAAATATTGATTCGCTGAACGCGTCGGTCGCTGCGGGCGTGCTCGCCTATGAGATCGTCAGACAGAGGCTGGGCGCGTCATAATGACTTTCAGGCAGGTAACGTTCATTGATGGTTGCAAAACGCTATTAATTATATTTTGCACTATCGCATAACCTAAATGCATGCGTTTCGCAATCGCCTATAAGCCATGGATCACGAAAGGAGCTTCTTAATGAGACCGGATTACGCGGGATATACGGACGAGGAGCTGATCGACCGTCTGCGGGACGGGGAGACGGACATCACGGACTATCTGATGGAAAAATATAAGAATCTTGTGCGCAGCAAGGCGAAGACCATGTTCATCCTCGGCGCGGATAACGACGATCTGATTCAGGAGGGGATGATCGGCCTGTTTAAGGCGGTGCGCGATTATGACAGCGGGCGCGACGCCGGCTTTCATACGTTTGCGCAGCTCTGCATCACGAGGCAGATGTACACGGCAGTGCAGGCGTCCGGCAGAAAAAAGCATTCGCCGCTCAACTATTACACGTCCCTGTATGCCGACGCATATGAAAGCGGCGGGGAGGAAGCGGTAAACCGGCTTTCGGAACAGCTTGCGTCGGAGAGCTATGAGGGCAGGAATCCCGAAGAAATGATGATCGAGAGCGAGGATGCAAAGCGGCTGGAGCAGGAAATTGAAACGTCGCTGTCCCCGTTTGAAAAACAGGTCATGGAGCTCTGCCTGACCGGCATGGGCTATATCGAGATCGCACGCATTCTCGGCAGGACGGAAAAGGCGACGGACAATGCGCTCCAGCGCATCCGCACGAAGCTGCGAAAGCTGCCGAAAAATGAATAAAAAAGAACGCTGCGCGTTCTTTCGAAGAATCCGCTTTGCGGATTCTTCTGAGGTCGAGAAATTCCTATAGTTTAAAAAAGAACGCTGCGCGTTCTTTCGAAGAATTGCTTCCGCAATTCTTCCGGAATTTGAGCAGTTTCTGAATAAAACAAAAAAGCGGTACGGAAAGGAAGCGAGGTCATGGAGGCGGAGAAAAAACGTAGAAGCCTGCTATATGACAAATCACAGATTGACTGGGAAAACCTCTTGTATGGGCGGCGCGCATTGTTCGCGCTGCTCATTCCCGTTATCATTGAACAGCTCTTAAATTCCCTGATGGGCATGGTGGACACCATGATGGTGAGCAATGTCAGCAGTGAAGCGATCTCTGCCGTATCCCTCGTGGATTCCGTCAATAACCTTGTCATTCAGGTGTTTGCGGCGCTGGCGGCGGGCGCGACCATCATTTGTGCGCAGTATTTGGGAAAAAAGGACAAGGAGGGCTGCAACCGCGCGGCGGGACAGGTGTTTTTGACGGTGGCAGTCATTTCCACAGCGCTTACCGTGCTCTGCGTTGTGTTCCGAAAACCGCTGCTTTCCCTTGTGTTCGGTAAGGTGGAGGAGGAAGTCATGTCCGACTGCCTCATCTATTTTTTGCTGACGGGGCTGTCCTATCCGTTCATGGCGCTGTTCAGCACCGGTTCCTCCCTGTATCGGGCGGCGGGCAATTCACGGTTCCCGATGGTGGTATCAGTCATATCCAATATCGGAAACGTCGCGGGCAATGCCATTTTTATTTTCGGACTGCATATGGGCGTGGCGGGGGCGGCGCTCTCAACGCTGCTCTCCAGAATGGCGTGTACGGTCGTCGTGCTGATTGCGCTTAGGAAGCCGGGGCAGGATATTGTGTTTCGGGACTATCTGCGTATCCGGCCGGATTTTCGCCTGATCGGTATGATCTTGGCGGTCGGCATCCCGTCCGGGATCGAGAACGGCATGTTCCAGTTCGGGAAACTGGCGATCCAGTCTACGGTGTCCACGATGGGGACGGCAGCGATCGCGGCGCAGGCGATGACGATCATTTTAGAGATGCTGAACGGAATCGGGGCAATCGGCGTCGGCATCGGATTAATGACCGTGGTCGGGCAATGCATCGGCGCGGGAAGAGTCGAGGAGGCGAAATATTACATCGTGAAGCTGACTGCCTGTGCCGAGGTCATTTTGGCAGTGAGCTGTGTGCTGACACTGCTTTTGACCAAACCCGTAATCCTGCTCGGCGGCATGGAGGCGGAGAGCGGCAGATTGTGCATGGAAATGATGATCGCCATCACGATCGTGAAGCCCCTTGTGTGGGTACTGTCGTTTATTCCGGGCTACGGCATGCGCGCGGCGGGCGATGTGCGCTTTTCCATGATCACCTCCAGCGCGACGATGTGGCTGTGCCGCGTGGCGCTCTGCATCTATCTTGTGCGGGTATGGGGCTTCGGACCGATGGCGGTCTGGATCGGCATGTTTGCGGACTGGAGCGTGCGGAGTGTCCTGTTCGGCTGGCGGTTTTTGAGCGGACGGTGGTTAAGTCACAGGGTGCTGCGGTAGGAATGAAGTGCTTCAGGCAGTTTGCGTTTTTTTATTCGTTTCCTGTTGAGGGAATCACAGTTTGAGGACATCACGGTGATGGGAGGGCGTGAATATGACAGAGCGATATCATGCGCATGGAGAAGGAAGCGGAGCGGCGGGGCAACTTGACGCATCCCAACCTGCTGCCGCTGTACCCGGTTATCCTCCCGGAGAAGAATGCGCACAGTGCGGCGGGCGATGCTGTAAGGAACACGGCTGTGTTCTTGCGCCGGAGGATTTATTGCGTGCGCTTGCGGGGAAAGAGCCGGATGAGGAGTCGCTGCTCGCGCTTTTTCGGGATGAGAAAAAAGGATGGTATGCGATCGAATATCTCTCCGCGCCGCAGGGCGCCTGCTTTTATGTCAGGATGCGTCACAAGTGTTACACCTTTATCGGCGTGGACGCGATGGGGGAATGCATTGCACTCGGTGCAGACGGCTGCCTGCTGCCCATGGAGGAGCGTCCGAAGGGCGGCAGGATGTTAAAGAGCAGTCCGGACAGGCGCTGCGTTCAGCATTATACCGCAGAGCAGATGTGCGCGGACTGGCAGCCGTATCAGGAGCTGCTCGGACGCATTTACAGGGAATGGCATGCACGCATGACGGACGACGGGACGTTCGACCGATGCGACGAGGCATATTTTGCATGGCTGAGGGAAAAAAGAACGGAACCGCAGTGAACCGATCAAAAGGCAGGAATCACAGCGTAAAACGGGAAAACCAAAAAAATATACAAAAAATGAATAAAATATGTTCTGAAACAGGTAAAAAATAATAAAATTGAATAATATTTCAAAAATTTTTGTAAAATTTGCCTGTTCGTAATGATTGACAATCACACATAATTGCTGTAATATGAGTACTGTTGATTCGTGTTGTAGAATTGCATATTCACAGATCAGGCATAAGGGGGTGCACGCGGAAGACGTCATCCCTTTTTTGGAAATTTCGGGATCGGAATGGATAGGCACTACGGCACGGAAATAGGTAAAGGAGGAGAAATTATGAAGAAAAAGTTGATTTCGCTTCTTCTTGCATCCGCAATGGTCGTATCATTGGCAGCGTGCGGCGGCAATGGAGATGACGAACCTGCAACAAACAATCAGACAGACGGCGGGACGACGCCGGCGCAGTCTGATGACCAGTCGGGAAATGACGATAATCAGGCGCCGGCGGTGGATGAGAATGCATCTTACACCTATAATGCGGCTACGAGCGTATTCCCGACAAACTGGAGTCCGGCACTGGAGCAGACAAATGATGATGCGTCCCTGATGCAGTATCTGGTAGCTCCGCTGTATTCGTTTGATTACAATGACACGATGGACGGCTATAAGCTTGTGCCTTGTGCGGCTGCCGGTGAGCCGACTGACGTGACGGCTGATTATGTCGGTCAGTGGGGCATTGAGGAGGGCGATACCGCCCGCGTATGGAGCTTCCCGCTGCGTGAGGATGTGAAGTGGGAGGACGGCACGCCGATCACGGCACAGGATTATGTGAGAAGCGCGCAGCTTCTGCTTGATCCGGTGGCAAAGAACTTCCGTGCGGACATGTTTTATCAAAGCTCCTTAAAGATTGTGAATGCAAAGAATTATCTGTACAGCGGACAGCATGCTTATCTGAATCCGATGATCGTCAATATGACGGACGATGAGTATATTCCGGTTGACAGCTTTGAGGTAAATGAGGACGGTCTGCTTACCGTAGACGGTAAAGATCTTGCAGTTGATTTAAACACCGGTTCGAGCTGGGGCGCTGCTCTTGGCGATTATTACAGCGAGGGTCTGTATGTCAATGCGGACGGCGTGGATGTCTATGCAGAGATTCTTATGGCAAATGCGGATGCGGACGGTTATGTACCGGTAACGCAGGAAGTCTATGACGCAACCAGCCTTTGCATCGCACAGCTTCACGGCTTTGCGGATGCGGATGAATATGCAGCCGCTGCAGGCGACTATGCGTATTTAGAGGCGCAGGAGATGATGAACTACGGCGAGACCTATGAGGCAATTGACTTTTCAGAGGTCGGCTTTGCGGCACCTTCCGATTACGAGCTGATCGTCGCATTGGATAACCCGCTTGAGGGCTTCTATCTCCGCTATGCGTTTACGGACGGATGGCTGATAAAGGAGGATCTGTATTTAAGCTGTGAGAAGGTTGAGAACGGCATATATACCAACACCTATGGTACGTCCGCGGATACAACGGCTTCTTACGGACCTTACAAGTTGGTATCCTTCCAGCAGGATAAAGAGTATGTCCTTGAGAGAAATGAGAATTATTTCGATCTGGACGGCAAATATCAGACAACGAGATATGTCATGCACTATGTTTCGGAGCCTGCAACGAGACTGCAGATGTTCTTAAACGGAGAGCTGGACAGTTATGGTCTGTCTTCCGATGATATGGAAGACTATGCAACAAGTGATTATACCTATTATGCGACTGAGGCGTCCACATTCTTCGTAGCGATGAATCCGGATCTTGGGGCTCTTGAGGCAAATCAGGCGGCATTGGGAGACAACTTTAATAAGACGGTTCTCACGATCAAGGAATTCCGTCAGGCGCTTTCCTATTCGCTTGACCGCGCTTCCTTCGCGCTTGCGACGGCACCGACGAATTCACCGGCATACGGTGTGTATTCCAGCCTGATCATTTATGATCCGGAGGTCGGCGCTACCTACAGAAGCACAGACGAGGCAAAGCAGGTTCTTGTAGACTTCTGGGGACTTGCGGATGACATCGGTGACGGCAAGCTTTATGCGGACATGGATGATGCGATCGATTCCATCACAGGATACAACCTTGAGATGGCAAGAGAGAAGTTCACCGAGGCATATGACATTGCCAAGGAGCAGGGGCTGATCGACGATGATGATGTGGTTCAGATCATGATCGGTACGCCGAATGCGGAGTCCAACTTCTACAGCAAGGGTAATGAGTTCCTTGTAAACTGCTGGACTGAGGCAGTTGTCGGCACGCCGTTTGAGGGCAGACTGACCTTTGCGTTAAATGATACGTTAGGAAACGGTTTCGGAACCGCAATGAGAAATAACGAGGTCGATATTTTGTTTGGTGTCGGCTTTACGGGAAGCGCACTTGATCCGTACAACCTGATCCAGTGCTATACGACAGATGATAGCCTGCGTTACAATATCTGCTGGGATACCGAAAACGATATGCTGACGATCAACCTGAACGGCAAGGATTGGACGGCGTCCGTTGCAGATTGGACGTATACGATCAGCGGCGAGACGATCACGATCACGGATGCGGATGGAAATACGGAGGCGTTTTCCGCAGGTGTGACCGATGGTAATTCACAGGAGCGTTTTGAAATCTTGGCTGCGCTTGAGGGTGCCGTGCTCGAAAGATATGAGCTGCTGCCGCTGCTGGATGATTCTTCTGCACAGTTAAAGAGTATGAAGATTAACTATGCGACGGATGAATATGTGTTCGGTATGGCTTTCGGCGGTATTGAGTACTACACCTACAACTACACGGATGACGAGTGGGCGGCATTCGTTGCAGAGCAGGGCGGAACCTTAACTTACAACTAAAAAAGAATGCAAAAATGCAAGCATTTTAACATTCTTTCGAAGAATCCGATATCCAAAGGTTATAGTGTACGGAAGGGCGGCATGCTGCCCTTCCTACCTTTGGTTATGTATAGGAAGCAGGTTGCGTTCGGACAAGATTGCTGAAAAAGCGGAATCTTTCAGCAACGCTGTCTGAATACAAACAGAGGAGTGGAGGAAAGCGATGTTTAAGAAAAACAGTATTTTTTGGTACATACTAAAGCGTATCGCACTAATGTTCTTTGTTCTTTTTGCAATTCTTGTCATGTGCTTCGTGCTTGTCAAGCTTCTGCCGGTCACGGATGCGGATGCGTTCGGCAAGGACAAGAATCTGATTCTTGCAAGACGCGAGGCGCTCGGCTATAATAAGCCGATTCTTGTGCAGTTTGGGATATTCCTGAAAAGAAGTATTTTAGGCGGCGACTGGGGCATCAGCGAGACGCTTTACCGCAATCAGGAAGTATGGGCAGTGTTTATTTCTAAGCTTCCCGCGACTTTGCTGGTCAATGTTTATTCCATGCTTTTCAGCGTGCCGCTCGGTCTGGCGCTCGGTATTTATGCCGCTCTGAAAAAGAATAAATGGCAGGATTACCTGATTTCTACATTGGTCATGGTATTCATCTCCGTACCTTCCTATGTGTATGCATTCTTGGTACAGTACATCTTCTGCTTCAGACTGCAGTGGTTTCCGTTACAGATGAAGTCGGGAACGGACTGGCTTTCGTGGCCGATGTTCGTCTCTGTCGTACCGGCGGTCATAAGCTTAGGCTTTGGTACCGTCGCGGGACTGGCGCGATATTCTAGGGCGGAGCTCTCCGAGGTGCTGACAAGCGACTTTATGCTGCTTGCCCGTACAAAGGGCTTAAAACGTTCCCAGGCGACGCTGCGCCATGCACTGCGAAATTCCATGGTTCCGGTATTCCCGATGATACTCGGTGAGTTTGTCGGTATTTTGGGCGGATCGCTGATCATTGAGCAGATTTTCGGTGTTCCGGGAGTCGGACAATTGTTCTTGAATTCGATCACGGCGCTCGACTATAACTTCTTTATGCTGTTGACCGCATTTTACACATTGATCGGTTTGGTAGCGGGAATTGTGGTTGATATCAGCTATGGTCTGATCGACCCGCGTATCAAGATGGGACAGCGATAAAAGAAAAAAGCGAACAAGTCGGAAAGGCATGGGCATTGAATATGAAAAAAGAAATAGATTATGCGAACATACCAAAAGAAAAATTCGAATTCTATCAACGTGAGGGTGATATTCATGACAAGAAGTTTGATACAAAGCCTGTAGGCTATTTCAAGGATGCCATGATACGGTTTACGCGCAATAAAAGCTCGGTCATTGCGGCGGTCATCATCTTTTTCTTAGTGTTATATGCCCTGCTTGTCCCGGTGTTCGGTGCAAACGACTATACACGCGCGATGACGGATACGACCTACTTGCAGTATTCCAAACTTCTGCCGAAATGGGATCTGATGGCATGGGCAGGCTGGGACGGCTGCAGTAATGCGACATTAAGTGAGGCGGATTATCTTGCGCGTAATGCGATCGGCGTGGAAACGGGTATGAATCCGATCGTGGAGGTATATCGCGCAGGTTATGAGAAACAGGGATCGGCAAGCAATACGCTTTATTATGATGTGCGTCTGGATTCTTATGTGAAAAACGGAATGATCTATCTGACGCTGACACCGGATGAGTACGAGGCGATTCAGGATTGGCAGCTGGAGCATGATATTCAGGTCATTTATCCGGCGGTTGATACAAAGAAATTTAAGGTAGAGTCCCAACGGTCGGATGCGAACCTTTGGTATCAGTGTACGGCAAAGAGTGTGCCGATCCTTGACAAAAACGGCGATTATCAGCCGCTTTATAAGACGACCGGAAATGACGGCGGTTATCACAGCCGCCGGATCGAGGGTGATGACGGTTCCTATAAATATGCGACTGTCGCAGGTACGTCAACGGCGACTTCCTACCGTGTGCGTGTGTTTACGTATACTTATTTCCAGTTCCGTTACGGTTTTGAACCAAGCTTTGTATTCGGAACGAATGCCTATGGGCAGGATATTTTCACGAGACTGGCGTCAGGTGCAAGGTTCTCTTTGGTATTTGCGCTTTGCATCTCGGCGATCAACATGACCATCGGCGCGTTCTACGGTGCGATCGAGGGATATTACGGCGGCGCTGTGGACATTACGATGGAGCGTATCAGTGATATCTTGGTCGAGGTGCCGTTTGTAGTGGTTGTCACGCTGTTCAAGCTGCATCTGGCAAATAAAGTGGGTCCGGTTGTGTCCCTGCTCTTTGCGTTTGTGCTCACGGGATGGATCGGTATGGCGTCCAGCACGCGTATGCAGTTTTATCGTTATAAGAATCAGGAATACATTCTTTCGGCGAGGACCCTGGGCGCCGGGGATTTCCGACTGATGTTCCGGCATATTTTCCCGAATGCGTTAGGAACGCTGATCACAAGCGCGGTGCTGATGATACCGGGTGTTATTGGTTCGGAGGCGAACATGACTTATTTGGGAATCGTGAATCTCGACTCCTCGACAAGAAGCTCCATCGGAAGTATGTTGTCGGCGGGACGTGCCATGGTTTCGTCTTTCCCGCATATTCTTCTGTTTCCGGCACTGTTCCTTTCCTTGCTGATGATCTCGTTTAACCTGTTCGGCAACGGATTAAGAGATGCATTCAACCCGTCCTTACGGGGAACGGAGGACTGATCATGGAGAAAAAATTATCTGTCAATCATTTGGTGATTTCGTTCCGTACGCCTTCGGGCAGAGTACAGGCGGTAAGAAATATCAGTTTTGATCTTTATAAGGGAGAGACGCTTGCCATCGTGGGCGAGTCCGGTTCGGGAAAGTCCGTTACCAGCAAAGCGATCTTAGGCATTCTGGCGGGAAATTCCATCATTGAAGGCGGTTCCATCGTCTATGACGGGATGGATTTATTGAAGATCAAAGAGGATGATTTTTACAGGATCCGCGGTGATAAGATCGCGATGATCTTCCAGGATCCGTTATCCAGCTTAAATCCGATCATGCGGATCGGAAAGCAGCTGACGGAGGCAATGCTCTTAAAGGGTAAGGCAAGACAGCGGGCAAGCCGCACGGCGTTTAATTCGATGCTTTCCCTGCTTTCCGATACGATGGTGAAGGCCTGCGCGACGGGCGATTCCGCAAAGGCGGAAAAGCTGAAAAAAATGTGCAAGGACTTTGATAAATTCGAGTTTAAGCATATTGAGCTGGAGCAGAACTATAAGCGGGCGCAGGAGGCTGCGACAGAGGCTCAGGATGCGATCGAGGACGCATTGTTCCACATCGAGAAAAATGCCTTTGAGGATGAAAAATATTCGATCAATGAGATCATTCGCCTTGTGAAGCAGACGGATAACGAGTATGTGGCGGACAAGGAGTGCTATGCCAAGCTTGTCGCACTGACCGAAGATCTGAAGAAAGCGTCCGGCTCAGAGATTAAGAGCAAGAACTATCAGGGTACGACAAAGGCGCTTAAGTCCATGAAGGAGCTTTTGGCGGAAGTATTAAAAAAGCAAGAACCGGATTTCTTCTGCATGGGTTATTATCAGGTGTTCGGCACACAGCCGATGCCCGATACGGATGTCCCGAAGCTGAATGCATTCCTGCACCAATATGTGGATGAACATTTTATGCGGGAATTTATGGATTATGCCAAAGAAGCGCTTAAATACAGCGCGGACCGCAGCGATGAGGATAAGCAGAAAGCGCTTGAGCTGATCACGGAAAAGAAGAAAGTCTTTGAAGCGGAACAGTTGGATAGGGCAGCATGTCAGGCGGCAGCCGCCGAGATGGTAAAGAGCGTCGAAAAGTCCATTGACAGATTGAGTATCATAAAAGACAGCGTTGCATATACATTCGGCTCGAGTATGAAAGCGGCGATGCGCATTTATTTTGAGGGCATCGGCAAAAATAAGAAGGCAGCGAGGCTGTATGCGAAGCAGAAAAAGAAATATGACCGCATCGTAGCCAAGGGAAAAGCACCCTCATGGAAATTGCCGCCTGAGGAAGCGGTTGATCTTGAGCTCGCGAAAGAGGACATTGTAAAGCTGATCGAGCGTTTGGAGAAGCATTATCAGGAAGTTCTTGAGAGCGAGAAGGAAAGAGACTTTGAGGCGGATGCGGATCGGCTCATCGTGTTCTTTAAGGAGAACGCTTCCGGCGTGGTAAATAAGGTCACGAAGCAGATGGCGAAATACCGTGCCTTAAAGCTGATGGAGGAGGTTGGTATCTCTGAGCCGAGAAAGCGTTACCATCAGTATCCGTTTGAGTTTTCGGGCGGTATGAGGCAGCGTATCGTGATTGCGATCGCTCTTGCCGCGGACCCCGACATTCTGATCTGTGACGAGCCGACGACGGCGCTTGATGTTACGATTCAGGCGCAGATTTTGGAGTTGATCAATAAGATCAAGGCGGACAGAAATCTTTCCATCATCTTCATTACCCATGATCTGGGTGTTGTGGCAAATATGGCGGATCGTATTGCCGTTATGTATGCAGGCAAGATCGTGGAGATGGGAACGAGCCGCGATGTCTTCTATTCACCGGCGCATCCTTACACATGGGCGCTGCTTGCAGCCATGCCGGATGTGGAGACGAATGAACGCTTAGAGGCGATTCCCGGAACTCCGCCCAATATGATCTACCCGCCGGTAGGAGATGCGTTTGCAGACAGAAACAAATATGCATTGAAGATTGATTTTGAAATGCAGCCGCCGATGTTCGAAATCAGCGAGACCCATAAAGCGGCTACATGGCTGCTCCATCCGAATGCACCGGAGGTGGAGATGCCGAAGATAATCACGGAAAGAATTGCAAGGATGAAAGCGAAGGGAGGTGCCGGCAATGTCGAATGAAGCCATGAATCAGAACGGACAGGATGAGACATTGCTGCGAGTTGAGCACCTTTGTCAGTATTTCGGATCGAATAAAGCGGTGGACGACGTCAGCTTTGAGGTAAAACGCGGCGAGGTATTCGGACTCGTGGGCGAGTCCGGCTGCGGTAAGACAACGACCGGCCGTTCCATCATCAGACTATACGATATTACATCAGGAAATATTTATTTCAAGGGAAAACGGATTGCCGCAGGCACACAGTCCTATCGGGACAACATTAAGGCTGCCAAAAAGCGTTTTCGGGAGGAGTCTGAGGAATTAAAGAAGCAGGGCTCCACAGGCGCCGCACAGATCGAGGAAAAGAAAAAGCAGCTTGACAAGTATATCGCTGAGCAGAAAGAACTCCTCAAATCCGCGCGTTACGATCATAAAAACTGCAATAAGATTTATGCGGGTGAAGCGCTTTTGGAGGTAGAGGAAAAATACAAGAAGCTGATCGCGGAAGCGTCCGGCGAGGAAAAGGCACGTCTGGAAAAAGAATTTGCTTACGAGAAAAAGATTGCGAAAAAGCAGAAATTCATTACCAAGATTCAGATGATCTTTCAAGATCCGATCGCGTCTCTTGATCCGCGTATGACGGTCGGACAGATCATCGCGGAGGGATTGGTCATCCGCGGCGAGACGGATAAGAAAAAGATCAATGAAAAAGTATATCAGGTTTTGGAGCTTGTCGGTCTGGTACGCGAGCATGCGGGGCGTTATCCGCATGAGTTTTCGGGAGGCCAGAGACAGCGTATCGGTGTTGCGAGAGCGGTCATCATGAATCCCGAAATGATCATTGCCGATGAGCCTGTCAGCGCGCTTGACGTATCCATTCAGGCACAGGTCATCAATCTGTTGGACGATCTGCGCCATCAGATGGGCTTAACAGTACTGTTTATCGCACATGACCTGTCCGTTGTCAAATATTTCTCAGATCGTATCGGCGTAATGTACTTTGGAAAAATGGTAGAGCTTGCGACGTCGGAAGAGCTGTTTGCACATCCGCTCCATCCCTACACGCGTTCTCTGCTTTCTGCGATTCCGATGCCAGATCCCGATTATGAGAAGCAGAGAAAACGAATCACCTATGAGCCGTTAAAAGAGCATGATTATACTACGGATAAACCTTCTTTCCGTGAAGTATTGCCGGGGCATTTTGTTCATTGCAACGAGGAGGAGTTTAAGCGGTATCAGAAACAGGTGCAGGAATAGGGCATGAAGCAGAAAAAATATAAAAGTTATGTGATTCAGACTGTCGCGGGACTCATTCTTTCAGGACTTGTTATGTTTTGGCAGGGCGTCTTTACGTGTGAGAATACGGCGGATGTGATACGGGGAGTCTGCGACGGTTTTACGATAACAGCGCTCCTCTATGTGGCGGTGGGAATGCTTTTGTGGGTTTCCACAACCGGATTCTTTGATATATTCGGATTTGCGTTCCGCAAAGGCTTGCACCATATTCTCCCGGTTTTGATCCGGGAGGACCCGGGCGGCTATTATGAGTACAAGACAGATCAGGAAGAAAAGCGTCAGGTGAAGCCGCAGCGCGCAACGCTGCTGGTCGGATTGTTTTTTTTGGCGGTCAGTATTGTGCTGACACTTGTGTGGTACGGCGTTGCGGGGGAGTAAATATATACTGCATTTGCGCAAATAGGAATTGACAACGCGGCCTGTTCTATGGTAAGATAGCACTCGGTGGCAACATAAGTTGTACTAAGCTGCTGTGGCTCAGTCGGTAGAGCGTCACATTGGTAATGTGGAGGTCACGGGTCCGATTCCCGTCAGCAGCTTTTGAAAAGTCCTTGGTTTTCAAGGACTTTTTTGATGTCCGGGTTGATTTTACGGATATAACAAAGCTGCTTGTCAATATTCCCTTGAACTCATATAATGGTGTCATAGAAATTTGAAAAATGGAAATAGGTTTTAAGAGTTTGTCCGTAATAATGCCCATTAGAACCAGTACATGTATACATTGCAGAAGGAAAAGCTACTGCAAATGCAACAAAAATTTGGATAACCAGTTCAGGAAAGGCTTTACTTTGTAATAATAATTCTCGTATTCCTACAAAAGACATTGAATAATGTGATAAGATATGTTGAAGCCAATAGTAGTATAATTGTTGATAAGTGGTATGCACAGTTTAGAGAAATTAGTTATTATTGTTAAGGATCTTAAAATCTAAGCTTTATCCAGAGAATATTCTTGACAATACAACTTATAAGTTGTAAAATGGGTATAACAGAAGAGAAAGAAGGTCAATATGGTATTACATCACTATCAATCCAGTTCTGGAAAGGATTTGATTTTGGAATATGTTAAATCATTGCCCGATGATGAAAAGACAGATGGATTTTCAGTATTACAATGTTTGCAAAATGAAGAAATGGATAAAATAAGATTCAAACGTTGGGAAAAGAAGGTTTATGAAGTATATTTTTATAAAGATAATCGAATATTTTATGTTGTAGCTGATGGAAAGAGTATGTATTTACTTCATGCTTGTCGGAAACAAAAGAATCAAACAGAAAAGAAAGATAAGAAGATAGTTATTAAGAGAGCTAAGGAAATTGGAAAACTTTTAGGCAAGACTTTCATATAATATAAGGAGGTGTTGAATATGCCATTTTTACAAGTCGATATTGATAAAGAAATAGAAAAACATTGTCAGGAATCTCCTTCATTTGCCAAGGTATGGAATGAAAGTAGAGAAGAATATAAATTAATTGGCGAAATGATCAGTTTGCGGAAAGCTGAAAAAATTACTCAGAGCCAATTGGCGGAAATTACTGGAAGTAAGCAGCAAGTCATTTCACGCATTGAGAAAAAAGAGAGTAGTCCTTCTTTAAAAACCTTTTGTAGTATACTCAATGCTTTAGGTTATGAATTGCAGATTGTTAAGAAGTCTAATATAAGCAAAGTATAATATATTAATGAATTTAGATATTCAAATAAAATGCTGAAAGTGTTGTAAAGCATTTGGAGAATAAATATCCAGATGCTTTTTTATGTGGAAATGGAGGATTTTATAATGATAAGGAGAAAATATGATGGGCATGCATGGAACCGTGGAGATACAAATGACAAAAAGATCGATGGAGAGAAAACATGGGAAAAGCACTATCTGAAATGACATTGGAAGAGCTATGGGAGCTGTTTCCGATATGTTTGGTTGAACCAAGTGATCAGTGGGAATCCAGCTATCATAAGATAGAATCCATATTAAAAGAGACACTTTCTGAATGTCCGGTTGAAAGGATCAGCCATATTGGAAGCACTGCAATCCATGGAATATGGGCAAAGGATATTGTAGATGTATTGGTTGAAATAGCTGTAAATTCTGATATGGAGATAACAGCTAAGAAGGTCGAAGAGAACGGCTTTATCCGCATGGCCTCATCGGCGAACAGAGTTTCCTTCAATCGTGGATATACCGAAGACGGATTTGCAGAAAACGTATATCATGTGCATCTTAGATATTCCGGCGACAATGACGAATTGTATTTCAGGGATTATTTGAATGAGCATGCACAGGTGGCCAAAGAATATGAACGTTTGAAGTTAAAGCTATGGAGACTGTATGAGCATAACAGGGATGCCTACACCGACGCAAAGACGGAGTTTATAAGAACGTGGACATCTGAAGCAAGAAAAGTCTATTACGGCAGATATTGATAAATCGGGCATTTCGTAATCCTACTAAAGACCCTATTGTCAGAATGTGCAAAATTTAGTCTAAGATGAAGCAGAGATTCTATCATGAAAAGAGATTGACATCCCATTCTACATATTGTAATATGATGGTGTACTACAGTATATAGAACGAGAGAACAAGACAATATGCGCGAACTGAGAATGGGAACTGTGGAAGCAAAATTTGCAGATATGATCTGGAATAACGAACCGGTTTCATCGGGTGATCTGGCGAAACTGGCGAATGAGGAATTTGAGTGGAAAAAGACGACCTCGTTTACCGTATTAAAAAGGCTGTGTGAAAGAGGACTCTTTCAAAATCAGAACGGGACGGTTACCTCTCTGATATCCAAAGAGGAGTTTTATGCACGTCACTGTGAGTCCTATGTGGAAGAAGCCTTCGGCGGTTCTTTGCCTGCTTTTTTAACCGCATTCGGATCAAGAAAGAAACTGACGGACAAGGAAGTTGCGGAAATCCGGCAAATTATTGATTCTATGAGGGGGTAGGAATATGCTGGAGCAGATGTTTTTAAAAGTAATGGATATGAGTCGGATAGCAAGTATCGTCATTGTGGCTGTATTCCTTGTACGCATGTTATTGAAACGTTTTCCCAAGTCTCTTTCTTATTTGCTCTGGAGCGTTGTGTTATTCCGGTTGCTTTGTCCGGTCACACTGGAATCAGATTATAGCCCTGTCCCGAATTTGGATCCCATATTTTATGATGATACGTCGGAAAAGAATGCCGTTTCGCCGGAAGTGCCGGACGAATGGACTGTCCCGTACACGGATGGTGAAGCAGAAAATGGGCCGGAAAATGCGCAGGTTTCACCCGGAGAAGCTGCAGATACACAGGTTACAGATACACAGGTTACAGATACACAGGTTACAGATACACAGGTTACAGATGCGCAGGTTACAGATGCACAGGCTGCAGATGCACAGGGTGCATCCGCACAATTTCATCCGGACGGAAATGTCAGGGCGGCGGAAGTTTCTTGGCAGGAGCGGTTTATCCTGTTTGGAAAGAATGTGTGGCTGGCAGGAATCGGTATCCTGTTTTTGTACTGTGTGATATCTGCCGTTATGGTTCGAAATAAAGTGTCAGCATCCATTCCATTAAAAGAAAACATTTATATGACGGACGAAGCAATATCTCCGTTTGTCATGGGCATATTCAATCCAAGAATCTATTTACCGGAGGGGCTTAGCGAAAAAGAACAGGAATACATTATTTTACATGAAAAGTTCCATATCAGACGTTTTGATCATATCGTAAAGCCGGTGGCATTTGCCGCGTTATGTGTTCACTGGTTTAATCCGCTGGTATGGTTTGCATTTGTTTTTTTCTGCAAGGATATGGAGATGAGCTGTGATGAAGCGGTCATAAAAAGGCTGGGAGAGACGGTCAGGGCGGATTATTCTGCTTCCTTACTGGCGCTTTCCACACAGCGTCGTATGATTGGCGGAATCCCTGTGGATTTCGGGGAAGGGGATGTAAAAGGCAGAGTTAAGAATCTGGCGGCATTCAGGAAGACAAAAGGATGGATAATGGCAGTTTTGATCGCCGGTGTTGTCATTCTGACCGTATGTTTGGCGTTTACCCGTAAGACGTTCATTTCGGACTCAGATGCCTCCGCTGAGGATATTAATGATGAAATAAATAATGAGATAAATGATGAAATAAATATTGCTGAAAATGGGGAAATGACGGATCAGCCGGATGAATCTGATGAAGTGGAACCACTGCATGTTTCTGTGGATATTACGGACTACTATATCACGCATAAGGGTAATTCGTCCAATCTCTATCACATTGACGAGAACCATGTATTATGGGGGTGTGGGAGAAATGAATATGGGCAGTTGGGACAGGGGACGCAGGACTATGATTTTCATGAGGATATGATAAAGATTGCAGAGAATGTCGTTCATGTGGATTTTTCGCTAAGAGGATTTGTCATCTTTATCACAGAAGATCACAGACTTTATGGTATGGGAGATGCCGCAGGCGGAGCCTTACAGCAATATACCGAGTCTGATTGGAGTAAATACATAAATGGAGGGCACTGTTATGTAAGCGAGCCCTATTTACTTGCGGTGAATGTAGCGTATGCCCGTTGTGGCAGGGATGACATTGTCTGTTTGAAAGAAGACGGGAGCGTATGGACATGGGGAACTGTTTATAGAGGATATTTTATTGCAAGCCCCCAAAAGATTTTTGAAAGTGCAGTTCTGGTCACAGGTGGCTGGTATCATCATGCTGCATTGCTTCCGAACGGAACGGTCTGGACATGGGGATATAATGAAGCCGGAAATTGCGGCGTTGCAGACCTTGGATTGGTCAGTCAACCAACGATGGTCGCAGAAGATGTTGTTATGGTATGGACGGACTTTGTATGGGATGTCGATTCCTATCCTCCAGACGCAGAAGATATTGTGATGGCATGGACAGGCAAGCTGAAGTATACGGAACACGATACCATTGCAGAGTATGACGGCTGGTGCTTTTCTTCAGCAAATACAGTGATTCAAAAAGCGGACGGCTCCTATTGGGTATGCGGCGAGAATGTGGGAACCGAAGAAAAGGTAGCGCATGGCGAAGAAGGTGATTATTCTGTGATTTGTACCCATGAGTTTTATCCGTTGAATAGCGTTGGTGAGACCGGACATGGGCATGCAAATGAGAACGAGCCTGCGACGATCCAAACCTTTACGGAAAGTGATGTGGCAGTGACGTCCGTGATAGAAGAATATGATTTTACAACTGCAAAGGATAGGGGATCAATGCAGCAAATACGGGGTATGCTGCCGGGTACAAGTGAGGGAGTCTGGTACATTGCATCCATTGATGGTGTGGAGTATTATTATGGGAAGTATGATCAAAAAGACGCAGAAGAGGCAGAGTATTTCGGATATGCGATTTTTAGCAGCAGTTATTCTCTGCAGAATGGAATTTCTGTAGGAATGACGATGGATGAGGTCCTTGAGAAATATCCCGACATGGCAGTCATGAATTTTGATGGAAGTTATTTGGATAAAGAAGTGACAGGACATCAGGGCTGGAACCCTGCCGCGTATCCTCGCAGCTATGTTGGCATGGATGAGGATTGGGATTATGCAGGCAAGGATTATGAATGGTCTGACCGGTTTGATTGTATCATGATTGCGGACATTGATTTGGGAGCGGAAGATACATTACCTCGTTATCTGGCTCTTATGATAAAAGATCATGCTGTTGCTGCAATCACGTTTTATTGTCCGACAGCAGGGTAAATAGGATAAAACAGGAAGGGGTGCCGCAACCGGGCACCCCTTCCTGTTTTTATCTTTCTCGGATCTTAACCCGTACCTGGATGTTCTGTTCCTGCTCTTCAAAAATCAAAGTCAGCTGTCCCGGTACACTGGTATCGATCATTTCCGGGTTAATGCCGTAAACATTCGTATACACATCAACAAAACAGTCTTCTGTAATGGAACTGTCCGTAAAGATGAGCGATGTGCTGCCGGCAGCGAGTGTGGCGGTCAAACAAATGCCCTGTAATTTTGCCGCCTTTTCTTCAATGCTTTCGCCGTCGTCACATTCAACGTCTCCCGAGCTTGTCCAGAAGCTCAACCGGTCCCACTCGTCATTTTTTTCATCGGTGAGGACTCTGTATTTCTTTCCTGTTACTACATGTTCAGTCATTAATTATCAACCAGCCTTTCTGTTTTTTGTAATTTCTTGGTAACAGAAGAATCGCTGTGCGATTCTTCAAAAGAAGTTACGCGTCAGCGGAACTTCTTTTGGTGTTAGGCGATCCAAAACCTGCCTATTTTGGGTGAAGCGGGTGGTTCCGTCTGATAATAGCCGAGGCTTTCTTTGTCCTCCTTGGCGATCAGATACTGTCCAAGCCGGTGAAGCCTGTCCTCAAACATGTTAAACAAAAATGCGCCGTAATAGAAGGAATCAGAAGCCTCTAACAGCCCGGAGGCTTCGCCGTACTTTTTTCTGTTGATCAGATTTTGATATTGCTGCAAAAGATCTAAATGTTCCAGATCGGTATCGGACATAAATGATCGGGAGTCGATACCGTCCGGAAAAATGTTTGTTTGATTTTGTGTCATAGTCATGCTCCAATCCAGACATCATAAAGCACGCAGCTATCAATGGGATTCAGATCCTGATAATAGATGCTTTGATTTTTTGACTTTGCCATGATCTCTAAGTTTCTTGTTTCTTCATCAAGAAAGTTCAGGTACTCCGCGGACAGAAAATACTTGTCAAGAACGTCCTTATTCAATTCGATCAATCTGGCCGCCTGACGGTATAGGCCGCGGGATTGCAGCGTTTTGACCTGATCGACAAATTCTGCGATGTTGTCAGTCACATCCTGAAATTGATGTAAGGTCATCAATTGTCTTGGAAACTGACTGTATTCATTTGTGTAGGATGCCATAAATACCTCCTCCTTTTTTTGTATGGCATAATAATTTATATTTGAAGTATTATGTCAGTTATTTTTATTATTTATAGAGCAGCCCGAATAATCATTAATGATTTGTCATGGCTGTCGCTTGAGGCATTTGAATATAAGCTCCCACTCATAGTGCCATTTACTCCTAATATACTGTATCCGACTTTTTCGAATGCGGATTTTAGTATACTAGCCCAATTACCTGAAGACGAGAACGTATATGGGCGTTGATAAGCTTCGTTACCTGTGCCAAGATACGATTGAGCACGCCATGCAATGCTAAAAGTATCACCAAATAATTCTTTCGCAACTCTTTTCTTTGCTTTCATAAAATATGTATCGTACGCAGAGTCCTGAATAATTGTTGCACTAAAAGGTGTGTATATTTTATTACATACAGCATCACTTATCGGATCGCCGGGTATCACCGAACCATCAGGTTGAGTACTTTCTGTTTTTATGTACCATAAGATATTATCGTCGCCTTTTGCAGCATTAATATTGACTGTATATCCAATACTTTCAAACAATCTTCTAAACATATCTAATGATGATATATTTTCCCACGTAAAGCTGACACCGGTACCAACAATACCATAAGCACCATGTGTGGTGCGTACATTAATGGCAATATTACTATTGATTGAATCTTTGAAGATATTCCGCACAATGCTTAGAATCTCCTGTTCTGCCAATTTTGATATAGTTGCGCCGCCGCATCTGAAAAAAGGCATATAAACTCCTCCTTATGATCATTTATTGTTTGTTTTTAATCTGTTGTTGTTCCATCATTGTCCATATAGAGCGGATAAAACCGCATGAGCGTCCATGAGGTTGTTCCGTTTGCCGGATCATGAGAAAGGCTCTTTACGATATAGGGATGAATCTCTCCCGTATCTTTTCTGCGATAGGACACTTTCGTATTCACATCAGCGAAGGGGCAAAGCTTCGTCGTGATGCTGATGGAATCCGTCAATCGGCTGTTTTTCCAGTTCTCATATTCCGCCCTGCCGGCCGCAAGGGAATCGGATGTAATGTTTTCATATTCTCCGCCGGTTTTGACATCCGATAAGAGTCCCAATTCTTCGATGCAAAAAGGACTGTCCGGTACGACCGTAAATCGGATGGTTTTGCAGTTATAAATTTTTTGAAAATATTCTTTTGAATATATAGTACCGTTTGTCAGGATATTGACCGCATGCGGCTGCCATTGTCCCAGCAGATAGGAGACTGTGACCTCATGCTCGTTGATCCATTTCTTTTTTATCTGAAATACATAGATCTGACCGGCCTCCATGAGATGTTCTTTGATCGGTTTTTCCGTGTTCTCATCGAGGATAGAGATCCTGCCGATGCCGTTGACATTGAATGTGCTGGCTGCCTGATTCGCAGATGGTATTTTGACCGCGATGAGGTCGCTGCCGAGGTAGGAAGCCGGATAAGCCGCGACATGACAGGAGTAGCAATTGTCAGAATAAGAACATTCTTCCGTGTAAAAATCGGCGTCAATTGACTTGCCCCATACCTCGCAGACATTTCTTACCGCTGATAAATCTACTGAGGTATTTTCAGAGATATAGATGCGGTCAAAAAAGGTACTGTCAAATACGATGTCGTCATCGTCGCAGGACGGTATCATCTGACACACGAAATTGCCTGACTCATCGAAATACATTTCATAATTCGGATAAAGGTCGCGAAAGGTCGTCAGGATGGAGGCAACGGTACTTCCGACGCTGAATTCCTGATCGAACGGAAGCACATTCCATGTGGGCATGGTACTTCCGTCTTTCAGGCGCACCGCGGATTCCTCGCGGTAGCGCAGATAATCGGAATGGTATTGTTTCATTCCCTTCGATTCACCGATATCGTCCAGCATGAGCTGTGATTCCTGCAGGTTTCCAAGCTGCGTGAGGGTCGTGTGAATCGCGTCGCGGATCGTGTGATACCGGATGACCTCTCCGGTATCCGGATCTTCGTCATATGCGGGAAAAGAGATGGTTTCGGCGCCGCCGATCTGTCCGCTGCGGCTGCCGTCAAAATTGGACCATAGATCACTCAGGGAAAGTGTGATGGTATTGTTTGATGCATCATAGGATGCCCCATAATCCGTAAAAAGGTAGACGCCCTGCGGATACCAATTCCATTTTTCATAATGGTTGTCATAGATCCCAATCTGGAGTCGGATGATCCGGTTCATCCAGATGATCGAGTCCTTGTTTAGCCTGAGCCATCTGTTTTTGACCGGTGTCACAGTGAGACTGGCGGTGCGCCTGACATCGCTTTCTGCGGAAACAGAGAAGGAAGCATTGACGATGCCGCATTCCAGCTGCTCCAGATGCGTGTTTGTTTTTTCGTCATAAACATCGATCTTTACCCGGATCGAAAACGGTCTTTGCTGAATCAGTTTGAGATCTCTGGTATTGATTTGTATGATATTGATCACCGCCTTTTATGTTATTGATTCCACCATTCTTCGGTTACGGTTTCCGAGATCAATCCGGCTTCCCATAAATCTTCTTCGCTGTTGATGTCGCCGATTTCGACCGCGCCGAACGAAAGCTTTCTGTTTTGGTAAGTGTCCGACGCCGTATCGCTCGGAGGCTGGTGGATGTAGACTAAATAAGCATTGCCGTCCTCGCTTTTCAGGATTTTAGGCTTTCCGTTTCTTAAAAACAGCTTCGCCTTTTTGGTGTATTCGATCCGGTTTTTATCGTCATAGATTTCAACGGAACACTCATCTTCACCGGTAGGGAAGAACTGCGCGTTCACGGTGATCTCCTCATAATTGGCGGCGCTGTTGCTGACAATGGTGGGGTATCTGTCGTACATCGTTGTGACAACGCTGTTCGGTACGACGGAAGTGTTGTCCAAGTAGTTATCCGTAATGTTGGTGCACCATACTTCGCCGCGGTCGGCGATGAAAAGACAATGCGATCTTATGGTTACATCGTCCTTAAAATAGAAGCCCTCCATGCCATTGATGATCGGAACGGCGGCGTACTGATATTCCCGGTTCGGAACGGCGGTCAGATCGATATTTTTCAGATTGAAATCTTCAATTGCGGACACACTGCGCACGTCCAACGTGATCCATTGAAATTCGTCTGCCGCTTTCCGTTTGATCAGCAGATGGGATACCTCCCGGAAATTCCAATCCACGTTTCCGGCAGAAGGATTTCCGTTAAATTTTGCATGTAAGATCGTGTCCCAGTCCCAATAACGGTTTACGTCGGAGGACAGCGGTTCTGCTGTATTTTTTGTTACTCTCAGGTCATCATACCAGCCGTCCGATAAGGCGATGGTTGTAATATCATCCATATCGGTCGGTGTGCATGGGACGGACATCACATCTGCGCAGAACATCGTTTTGCTTAAAAAAATCATATCTGTTCACCTCCTGCTGCTGTATTTTTTTCAACAAAGCACTCTAGCCGGTAGACATAGTTGATCCGTCGGATGTGGATGGTCACAATATCGTCCTTGTCAGGAAGGAGCGGCTCCGAGTATAAAATATAATTGCAAAGCCCGTTTGAGACGGCAAGCTTGTACCGCATCCGGTCATCGTCATAGATGTAAGAGGAGAGAGTGAGATCTGTGATGTTGTTTGTGCATTTCAAGATCGTGGCGGTCCGATATAGATCCCTTCCGCGGATGGTCAGCGTAAAATCGCCGGTGATCTGGAAATTCTTATCGTATACCAGCGTCCGGTCGATCAGATTGATGAAGCCGTCGTCGTATTCGTACTGCGTATCCGTATCAGAGGGATTGATCACAACAAAGTTTGTCTGATAGGTCACGACGGAGTTCTGTTCATTACACTGTGCGTCAATGAGCTTATAATCTTTCGGATTTTCATAATTGATAAAAATTTTGATATACCCGGTGTCCAAAGCGATTCCGTTTACCGTGGAGCCGACGGCACGGATATAGTAGAATCTGTCGTCTGTCAGTCCACGGTAGGCATAGTTCATGTTGTCGGTTGTAAAGAGCGCTTCACTTTCTACGAGCAGATTTTTAAGGTCGTCATATAGATAGAAGCGGTACTCGTCGATTTCCTCGCCGTTTTCCTGTTCATAGATCAAGGGAGCATAAATGGAAGCGGTGCGGAAGGTAGTGTCATTTTGGATATCCTGAAAATAAAAAGCCGGGGTGGCAAGACACCAGAAATACGCTTTGTCGGACAGCGGGCTCGTATTCTGAAAAGAATCAGACACCTGTCCCTGAACGGCATATTTTTTTCCATTCGTCAGTGTGTCCGCCGGGATAGTGTGCTCTAATGCAAGGCCGCTTTTTGTTTGATCATAAACAACGGTCATGGTAACAGCGTCATAGATGATGATCCGGTTGCTGTGCGGCAGATGTCCGAGGTAGGACATGGACACGACTGCGTCGTAACGGGCATCAAATGGGGTTATTTTATTGATTTGTGGTTTTGGCATGATTTCATTTTCACCGTCCTCCGTTTATTTTTTTGCCATGATGAACATTTCTGTCATGTTTCCGTTCGGTATGTGAATCCACACGGGATCGCCGATGTTCAGATGAACCCCAACGCCGTTTTTGACGAGATAAACGGCGCCCTCTATTGGGACCTCGTATTGATCCTGATGGATATTGGTGATGACAGAAGCGACGTCACGGCTCTGTGGGTAGTTATTGGCGTTCTTTTGCAGTATGGATTCCATTGTTTTCAGTATTTCTTCTTGATGTGAGATAGTGGTCGCCTCCTTTGTTAGGTGATTGGCTGCGATAAGGGGAGCTGATGCTGTTTACTTTGATTTCTGTTTTATCTTTTAATTGTGTAACACAATAGTCCATGTGGCAGTTGCGCTACCATATGGATACTCATCACTGCCATTGTGATGTATATACCAGAATGATACATTAACACGTCCTATATTGAATACAAAATTGTTCTTACCGGAAATATCAATATTATTTCCTGACTTTGAATCAATGGTTCCACTAGTTACATCAGCATAGTGATATCCGAATGTTGGGATAGTGCAATCGCCGATTGTATACACTGTCGGATTTGTTGAAGTTTTTTTCACTACTGAAGGATTCAAAATCGCCGATGCACTTCCACTAAGCGTTATACTGCCGGGCAATTTTAACCCACTCATATCGCACAAATAATAGGGCATGTTCTTTTCTCCTTTCTGCTTCTTTTTAAGTAAGCCACATATCATATAGTTTTAGAAATGCGCATTGTTTGTAAATGACACCGTCGTAGCTCGGAACAGATACTGTTTTACGAAATCTCGCAGGCGCTGACTGCTCCATAAGCCCAGTCGGTGTTTGGAAATGGAATTTGGAATTCTATGGTTTTTCCTTTTCCACCCTTGAATGAGTATACGGTCATTCCGCCGCGAGGGTCGGATGTACGCTGTGAAGAATACAACTCGGTCAGTACATTGTCATTATCGATCAAGATAAAGTTGTAATTGCCGGAATCTTTCATATTATTTGCAACAATAACAATTCCTTCGTCATTTATTAATGTCAGCACGACATTTGTGCTAACGCCACGGTTTGTTTTCCACTGTGTTACTTTGGGTTTGATCGTACTTAAATCACTACTGTAAAATGGCATATCAATTCCTTTCCTTCAGCATTCCGGATGACGCATGCTGTCATGTTATTTGGTTGGTTTGTTCATAGCTGGTATCACACCTATAATATGTCTTAACTTACTTTTACTTTCACACGGATATCTGTCTCCTGTGCATCAAAAGTCAGTGTCAGTGCCTCATTTTCATACGTGATTGTGGATGGGGTCATGCCATGCTGATCAGTATACACGTTGATCATACTGTCATCCGTAATGCTGTCATCGGTGAATACCAGTGTTGTTTCGCCTGCGGCGAGTGTTGCTGTCAACGTGGTTCCGACAGCCTCTTTCAGTGCGAGTCCGCCTACCAGACATCCGCTCTGTGTGTTTGCCATTACCGTTTCCAACGAGTCGAGAACAGGCTGCCATGTGCCATCGCCGCGCAAATAATCTATATGCGCACCCGAGGCGGGGGCGGGGACGTATCCGGCCGTACCGGCTTGGGTCTGTGTAGCTCCGGTCATATCTGAAAATATGGCGTTCTCAGGGACGTCTGATTCTAAGGTGTGTTCACCTAATTGTACTTTGAGTGACTGAATATCTGTCTGCATTTCCTGAATATCTTCCGATGTGACTTCTTCTGAGGGCGCATCCTCTAAGTCTTTAACACGCTGTGCCAGTGCATCGGCGGCTGCGTTTGTGGCAAATCTGTCATCTGCTTCCTCTTTTGTATACACGTCAACGGTATTCTCATTACTGATCTCATTTCCATCAAATAGTAAGGTACCGTTATCGGAAACATTCAGCTTATCCAGTATTTCCTGATTGGCATGTGTATGTAACTGTTCGTCGTTGGATTGCAGGTATTTTTGCTCTAATACTGCAGAATCAAAATCTTGGAATGAAGATGTTAAGTATTCTTTGTCAATTGGTTTGCGTGTTGGTTCCATGGGTGTTCCTCCTGTTATAATAGATTGCGTAAGCGTTTCTAAGATTCTTCCATCCCCCGCACCCGTATTTCAGGGTGTGGGGGATGGGATAAGGGACTGAAATCCGAACTATCGTGTGATATTCGCACGTTGATAAGCTTTCAGGCTCAAACCGCTAAATACGTTCGTCAGCTCTGCTCCAATCTGTTTTGCCACTTCGTCCTTTGTAATGCCGGGACAGTGGATGTGGACATCGCCTGTCGTGTAGGATGGTCCGTTGTTGACGGAGCTGTTATTGACGGCATGATTGACATTCTGCATCGCAGAGGAAGCCGCGGATGTTGCAGGACCGACCAGATTGGGGGCAAATTTCTGCCGGAGTTCATCCGGGCTGTAGGAGCTAAATGCTTTCAGTAGTGGGAATTCGTCCGCCGTGATCTGCCGAAAGCCGCGCGCTTTCAGCATTCTTGCTGTGGCATCACCGTCAAAGACGGTTTCGCCGCCTTCCATACTGAGCAGGGTAGGTTGTTTTGCTAAGAATGCTTTTTTATCGTTTGTAAGAATGACTTCGGGCTTTTCTTCGCCGACAAGGGCAAGACCTTTCTCCGCGCGTTTGGTACCGGAAGCGTAGGCGTTGCCGTAAATGGGCATACCAGAAATATTTGTGGACACGGTGCTTAGGGATTCGATCGTGGATTTTAATTCGTTGATGGCAGCGATTGCAGTATTGGTCGCTTCTGTGATCGCGTTCATCATTTTTACTTCTTCCGGCAATACTTCGGCGGCAATGTCGTAAGTATTTTGGAGCGCTCCGGCAAGTGACTGCGGATTACCATCGGTTTGTGCCTGCGCCGGGAGAGTGCCGTCCGCAGTACCGTTAGCCGGTTCGAGACCGAGGGAAGTGCTGAGCCGGTTTACTGCATCGTTAGCGGAGCTGAATTGGGATGCAACTGCGCTGGTCTGTTCGGAGATATTGCTTAAATCCAAACCTGACAGTTCTGCATACCCGGCCGTGGTCTCACCGATCGCGCCGTTGCTTACCATGTCAATCGCGCCGAGTGTATTAAGGTAGGTCTGTTTCCATGTGTTGACCATGGAGAGGTCGCCGGCGAGCAGTTTTGCAATGGAGCCTTCGCCGAACATGCTCTCGAAATTCACAGAGTTTTGTGCGCGCTCCTGTAAGGCGAGTGCGTTCTGCCATTCGTTTTCGAGCCGTTCTATGTTTGCGATCTCTGCCCCGTAGCGTTCGTTGATTTTGGCAATCTCTTTGTCGTAGGCGCTGATCCGATCCTGAATGTCTGCTTTTACGATGTTGTATTCGGCATCGTCCACAGCATCTTTCGCGTCACGGATGTTGGTTTCGTCGGCACGGTATTGCATCTGTCCGTCAACATAGGTCAGTTTGCTGCGCTGGCTTTCCGCTCGTTTTAATTCGTATTGTGCTTTTTGTAAGGCGAGGATGCGGTCTTCTTTGTCTTTTTGTTCCTCCAGCAGCTCGAGCTGGTCTTCAAGTGGCTTTTTCTTGGCTTCGAGCAGTTCGATCTCGGATTCCTGTCTGTTTTTGAGCTCGTCAGCTTGTCCGCCAAGGATGTCCGCCGCAGCGTTTGCAACGGATTCGAGGTAATCTTTTTCGGCGTCGAGCAGCTTGAGCTTTGCTTCTTTTGCCTGAACGGCATATTCGGTCTGGTTGGCGTAGTATTTCTCCCAGAGCACATTCATGCGGTCCAGATATTCGCGCTCGGAGATCGCCTGACTGTCGCGAAGGGTTTCCAGTTCTTCGACACAGTTCTCGTAAGAAGTAACGTGCAGGTCGTTTGACTTTTGATAGAGATCGTTGATCTTGTCCTGTGTTTCCTGTGCCTTGTCATACCATTTTTGGTATTCGCTGATCCGGTTCTGCAGGGCTTCGTCGGTAATGTCTTCCATGCCGAGTGAGCCGCTCTGAATGAGGTTCTTGTAGTGGTCGGAGAGACCGACGGCTTCGGCCTGGTTCATGTAATTAGTATAGGCCTGCTGCTGGAGGTCAATTTCCTCACTGATTTTGCCGATTTCCTGTGCGAGTGCTTCGTTTTTCTGTGAGAAGGTGGAGTAGGCTGAATTTGCGACTTCGTCGAGAGCTTTGATTTCTTTTTCTACATGGTTGATCGCAGTGGTGGTCCAGTCGAAGGTTTCGGAGGTGGATCTGGATGCACCCTGTCCGGAAGAGGACGATGATTTCGTGTTTGCACCATTAAAATCAAAGTTATAAGTACCAAATCCGGCAGCCAGTTCGGAAAGTTTTTTCTGATAAGCTTTAATCGATTCATCTAATCCACTTGCATGTGCGCCGCTTTCCTTTGCTGATATAGCATTTTTGAGTGCAATGACAGTTTCGTACATCTCACCGGTAACACCAAGGGCATTGCATAGGTTTTCAAGCTGAAGAATATCGTTTAATGTACTGATCGGATTTTCTGCTATCTGCTTTTGAACATAATATGCCATAAGATGTTCTGCCGTTTCCTCACTTGCAAATGTAAGATTGCGTAGCGCTTCAGTTTCACCGCTCATGGCCGTTTCAACATTTATGCTTTCATTTGCCAGAGATTCCTGCAGATCAAGAATATCGTTTAGTACTTCATAAGCATTTGTAACGCCCATTTCAGCGAGAGATTCCGCAAGCAGGTTAAATGACTCAGCAGACATGTCAGTGCAATCAGAAACGTTGATGATATAGGCTGCAAGTTTGTTAAATTGTTTCTGGACGTCTTCCCCCTCAGAAGCGGTATCGCATAATACGGATACAAAATCATCATAGGCAGAATAGTCTATGTTGATCCCGTCAATCTCATCCAGATCCTGTAACGCATCCAATACCGGCTTAAATTTATCTGTAACGTCGGCTTCATTAAGAGGAGTAAATATTTTTTCGCCTGTATTCTCGTCGAACGAGAAGATTTCCTGATAAGCAGATTGCAGGGAAGAGAGTGCAGGTCTTAATCTTGTATCGATCCGGTCTACTGCTTCGGAGATGGAGAGGGGAACTGTGGGAGGAGAAGTTAAATATTTATGCATTGCCTCCTCGGCGGTTTCCGATTCTTCCAGGCATTGATTCCAAAAGGCAATCTCATCTCTGGTATTAATGGAGTTCTGAATTGCAAAATCGTCTAATGTCTTTCGTTCTGCATCCAACAGGGCATAATTTTTGCTGCCGTTTTCAATAAATCTGAAAGCGGCATCATTGGTTATTTGCTCATAGCATTCCCTGAGTTCTTTAGAATCCGATATCAATGGAGTAAGATCAATTGTTATCCCCAGGTCATTGAGGTATTCCTCCAGTTCGGAAGCAAAGTCAACCAAATGGATGTCGTCAATTTTAAATTCAAGTAAATGGGCAAATTTCTCATTTACTTCATTTTGATATTCATCAGGGATACTCATAAGAGGCGTAAGGATGTTTTCTCTGATGTACTGTTCATATTCAGCAGCGCTGGAAAAGGCCGCACCTGTTTCGGCTTTGATTGCTTTCCAATCCAGATTTGGTATTAATGCTTCGATCAGGTTCTGTTGCGCTTCACCGACAAAATCATATTCATACGTGTTCTTTGCCCAGGCAGACAGGTTGGAAGTGATTTGGGAATAGGCCCCTCTGATGGTATTTTCCTGTTCCAGAATGTCTTTCTTTAAACCGTTGATATAGGCGGCAGCTTCATTTCTTCTGGTGTAGCTTATCTGTGCATAGAATTTTTCAATTGCGGCTTGGACCAGCTCATAATCTCCGGCATAGAATTCCATGTTGTCGAAAGTAGGATGGTCGACGATTCTCGCACCGGAGTTCTTGATTGCTTCTTTTAGTTTTTGAATCTCTTCAAGGGCAAGTCCTGTTTCCACACCCAGACTGATCATTTTGGTGTTTTCATTGACATCCTTGATCAGATTATGAAGATACTCTAAAGAAGCATTCTTTTTAGAGGAATGGTCTAATTCATATTGCAATGTCGCAATCCGGTCCTCGGCGCTTTTGACCTGATCATATATTCCGTTCGCAACATCATCCATGTTTGCGATCATGTTCTGCTGCGCCAATGTCTTTTCGGCTTCCAGAATTTGGTTCAGCTTCTCGCCGGTTTCTTCTGCATTGGCTCCGATGTAGAGCAGAGCATCGCCCTGATCGGTATATCCGGATATCAAGGATGGTGATATTTCTGCGAGCTTGTTTGAGATGGAAAGATATTCCGCATAGTCTTCCTCAGACAGTCTGATGTTTTGAGAGAATCTGTTTACGCCTTCGGACAATTCCAAAAATCTGTCTTTGTTTTCTGCGATGGTACCGGAAATGTTTTTCAGGTTGTTTTGTGCGTCTTTGATTGACTGCTGCGCATTTTCCATTGCTTCCATGACATATTTGCTGTGGTTCACAGACTGGTCGATTGCCTTGGAGACTGCCTGAATGCCTTTGACAATGAGGGTGAATGCAATCATGTTTCCTGCGACGGAGAGTGCCTTGAACGCAGACGATTGTGCTTTCGCTGCAAGCGTGGACGCGTCTTGCACAGCAGTAACTTTATCTGTCTTAATTTCTAAGCCGTCAGAGGATTCAATCAGTGCAAGTGTAGCAGCGTTGGTATTTTTTCTTGCGTCCGCAAGTGCTTCTTCAAACGGGAGGCCAGATTGGATTGCATCGTTATATTTATCTATGGCCGCTGTATCAATGTGGATTAAGGGCGTATGAAATAATGTGTTTCCAATTCCTTTTTGTTTGAAAGCATTTACGATTTTATTTTGTTTGAAAGCATTTACGATTTTATTTTGTTTGAAAGCATTTACGAAAGTGTTTCTAATTCCATTCTGTTTGAAGGAATTTATGATTCCTTTGAAATCATTTAATGAGCTTCCCAATAATGTAATAGATGTATTTGCTCCCGTTATGTCATCTGTTATGGTTTTGAATATCATACTAGTAACCTAGGTGTATTGTGGAGATACACTTGATTTATATTTGGCGGAGAAGTATAATGAAACATAAAAACAGGAGTAAGAATCGATGATTATAAATAAAGACATATATGAATGTCCAAAGTGCAAGAAGTGGTATTTTTTTGATACATCAAAGGAATATAATGCCTATTGCATGGAATGTAAATGTAATCTAATATATCTGGATAATGCTGATTGTGATACAGAGCTGGCAGAGCAAAGAAAAAATGCGCCAAAATACGATCCGACGGAAGATCCCAACAGTCCCTTTTATATACCGGTCATTCAGTGCCCATATTGTTCATCGACAAAAACATCCAAAATATCGGCAATGAGCAGGGTGGTATCTACAGGATTATTTGGAGTGGGTAGTAAAAAGAT
>JAAUZV010000005.1 GCA_014804425.1 Lachnospiraceae bacterium | reverse complement strand
TATCTCATTTCTGTTTCTTTTCACTGACAGGCAGCAGCTTCGAAGCACGGAGCTCTGCGGCTTCCCTGACACAGAACGCCTGACTGCATGATTTCATCTGACCGATGCTTCTCGCTTTTGCTCCCTGTCCACACTTCTTGAAAGGAGGACGCTCATGTCCCAAAACACTTCTTTTTTTACCCTTCTCCCTCCGTCACCGTATCTTCCGTTATCCGAACGGACCGGAGAACTGCCGTTTATGCTCACCAACGACTACATGTTCAAGGTCGTGCTCCAGACGGATGAGACGATCCTGTGCGCACTCCTGTGCAGCCTCCTCGATCTGACGCCCGGCGACATTCATTCCATTGTCATCACAAACCCGTTTGTTCCAGGCGCTACCGTTAAGGATAAAGACACCATCCTCGATATCCGGCTGGTCTTAAACGGTGACAGGCTCATCAACTTAGAAATGCAGATCAAAAACAAGAGGGACTGGCCAGAGCGCTCCCTGTGCTATCTGTGCAGGGCCTTTGACAACCTCGAGAAGGGCGCTCCCTATCCGGACGTAACACCCGCACACCACATCGGCATCCTGAATTTCAGTCTGCCTCATGTGCAGAAGCAGTTTTACAGTCATTATTATATGATCAATGANAAAACACAGGAAATATTCAGTGATAANCTCCGCCTGTCTGTACTGAACCTGACACAGACGGCGCTCGCAACCGAACACGACNGGCAGTCCGGCCTCACCAGATGGGCTGCCGCTTTCAAAGCAACCACATGGGAGGAATATCAAATGTTAGCTGAAGAAGATGTTTTATTTCAAAAAGTATCCGACGCTCTTTATCTGATCTCTGAAAACAGGGAGATTGCCGAACAGTGCCGCCGCATGCAGGAGGCGGAGGCAAGACGCAAGCGTTGGGAGAAGCTTGAGGAAGACTATACTGCGTTGGAGAAGGCTTTTGCCGAAAAGAAAAGCGCTCTCGCGGAGCAGGAAAGTATTCTCGCAGAGCAGGAACGTGCTCTCGCGGAACAGGAAAGTATTCTCGCAGAAAAAGACAGTGCTCTTGCCGAAAAAGACAGCGCTCTTGCCGAAAAAGACAGCGCTCTTGCGGAACAGGCACGCGTTCTCGCCGCGAAGGAAGCCGAACTGGCGCAATTAAAGGCGCAGCTTCATGAATATCAGGAGCAGAACCGCCCAAAATAACGCGAATAAATTTATTCTATCTGAATCTTATTCAAAAAGGCGTATGGTTTTTCCATACGCCTTCACACTGCCATGATAATAGAACCCTTTTTACTGCACATGCAGACCGGTATAGCCGAGCAGGCTTTTGTCTACCTCTTTGGCGCACTCCTGCCCCTCTCGGATTGCTTTGACGACCAAAGACTGACCGGAATGCATATCCCCCGCCACAAAAAGATTCGGAACGGAAGTTCCATAGCTGCCCGGCGCGGTTTTGACATTGGTGCGCTCCGTTAAATCCGCCCCAAAAGCATCCGTCACATAACGCTGCGCACCTAAGAATCCCGCCGCGATCAGGCAGATCTGTGCCGGAAGCGTCTGCTCACTGCCCGGAATTTCCTTCATGCTCATACGCCCGCTCTCCGCGTCTTTCTCCCAGCTTAATTTCACGATTTTGACCGCCTTTAAGTTTCCGCCCTTGTCCTTGACAAATTCTTTGACGGTCGCTTCATAAATGCGCGGGTCATGCCCGAAGATCGCGATCGCTTCCTCCTGACCATAATCGGTCTTGCAGACCTTCGGCCATTCCGGCCATGGATTGTTTTCTGCGCGCGTATCGGGTGCCTTCGGCATCATCTCAATCTGCGTCACGCTCTTTGCGCCAAAGCGGATCGATGTTCCCACGCAGTCATTTCCGGTATCGCCGCCGCCGATAATGACAACATCCTTATCCTTCGTATCAATGTAGGCTTTATCCTCAAAATTCGAATCCAAAAGGCTCTTTGTCGCGGCCGTCAGGAAATCAACCGCAAAATAAATGCCCTTTGCATCCCTGCCCTCCGCCGTAATATCACGCGGATTTGCCGCGCCGCAGGCCAGGACTACCCGATCATACTCTTTCATGAGCTTTTGCGCCTTGACTTCCTTTCCGATGTCCGCATTTGTGACAAAACGAATCCCTTCCTGCTCCATGATCTTGAGCTTCCGGTCAATAATATGTTTTTCCAGCTTCATATTCGGGATGCCATAGCGAAGCAGACCGCCGATCCGATCGGCACGCTCGTAAACCGTCACCTCATGTCCGCGCCGATTCAGCAGATCNGCCACNGCAAGTCCCGCCGGACCGGAACCGACCACCGCCACGCGCTTTCCGGTGCGCACCTTCGGCGGCTCTGCTTTCGCATAGCCTTCCGCATAAGCGCGCTCGATGATCGCGTACTCGTTCTCCTTTGTCGCAACCGGATCTCCGTACAGTCCGCAGGTACATGCGTTCTCGCAGAGCGCGGGGCACACTCTTGAGGTAAATTCCGGAAAATTACTTGTTTTTTTCAGACGCTTGTATGCCTCCACCCAGTTTCCCGTATAGACTAAGTCGTTCCATTCGGGAATCAGATTATGCAGCGGGCAGCCGCTTGTCATGCCCGCAAGCGTGACGCCGGACTGACAGAACGGCACGCCGCACTCCATACAGCGCGCACCCTGAAGCTGCTGACGTTCCAGCGGAATGTGCTGATGGAACTCGCGAAAATGCTTCACGCGCTCCTTCGGCGGTTCCGCACCTGACACTTCTCTTTCATAGTCCATAAATCCTGTCGGTTTTCCCATACGCTTACTCCTTGTCGCTATTCTTATTTGCGTAAAACGCCTCAATCTGTGCATTCTCCGCGCTTAAGCCCTTCTCCTCCATCTGGACGATGAGCTTCAGCATCCGCTCATAATCATGCGGGATGATCTTCTTAAATTTCGGCAGATATTCTCCGAAATGGGCTAAAATCTCTTTTCCCTTTTCGGAATTCGTGTAGGAGACATGCTCCTGGATCATATCCTTTAATTCCAATACATCGTATTTGGACGTGATCTCGGTTGAGGACACCATCGTTTTATTCAGCCTCGTATACAGGTCGTTGTCCTCATCCAGTACATAGGCAATGCCGCCGCTCATACCCGCCGCAAAGTTTTTGCCCGTTTTTCCTAAAATCACAACCCTGCCGCCCGTCATGTATTCACAGCCGTGATCGCCGACGCCCTCGACAACCGAAATCGCACCGGAATTGCGCACACAGAACCGCTCGCCCGCAACGCCGTTGATAAATGCCTTGCCGCTCGTTGCGCCGTAAAGCGCCACGTTTCCGATGATGATATTTTCATCCTGCTTAAAACGGCTGCCCTTCGGCGGATACACGATCAGCTTTCCGCCCGACAAGCCTTTTCCGAAATAATCATTCGAATCACCGACCAGCTCCAGCGTTAAGCCCTTCGGGATAAACGCGCCGAAGCTCTGCCCGCCGGCACCGTTACAGAGTACGCGGTAGGTATCTTCCTCCAGGTCATCTCCTAAGCGCTTCGTGATCTCAGAGCCAAGGATCGTGCCGAACGCGCGGTCCACATTGGAAACCTCCACCTCAATACTTCTTTTCTGTCCCTGTGAGATCGCTTTGTCAAGCGATTTTAACAGCACCCGCTCATCCAAGGTCTGCTCCAATTGAAAGTCATATGCTTTTTTCGGATCAAAAATAACTTTTTCCTTTATGCCCGCATACGGATTACTTAAGATGCGGCTTAAATCCACCTTGCGCTGCTCCTCCGTCAGATTTTCTTTCACGCGGAGCAAATCCGTTCTGCCGACAAGCTCATCCACACTCCTTACGCCGAGCTTTGCCATATATTCGCGCAGCTCCTGCGCGATAAACCGCATAAAGTTCTCCACATATTCCGGTTTTCCCTTAAACCGCTTGCGAAGCTCGGGATTCTGTGTCGCTACGCCGACCGGACAGGTATCTAAATTGCACACCCGCATCATAACGCAGCCCATCGTCACAAGCGGCGCTGTCGCAAAACCAAATTCCTCCGCGCCCAGAATTGCGGCGATCGCCACATCGCGGCCGCTCATGAGCTTGCCGTCCGTCTCGATGCGGACACGGTTCCGTAACCCGTTTTGGATCAGGGTCTGATGCGTCTCCGCCAGTCCGAGCTCCCACGGAAGACCCGCATTGTGAATCGAATTTCTCGGCGCGGCACCCGTACCGCCGTCATAGCCGGAAACAAGTACCACCTGTGCGCCCGCTTTGGCAACGCCCGCCGCAACGGTTCCGACGCCCGCTTCGGAGACAAGCTTGACGGAAATGCGCGCATCCCGGTTGGCATTTTTCAGATCATAAATTAACTGCGCCAGGTCCTCGATCGAATAAATATCATGATGGGGCGGCGGCGAGATCAAGCCCACGCCGGGCGTGGAATGTCTCGTCTTGGCGATCCACGGATATACCTTTCCCGCCGGAAGATGTCCGCCCTCTCCGGGCTTTGCTCCCTGCGCCATCTTAATCTGGATTTCCTTTGCACTGACAAGATACCGGCTCGTCACACCGAACCGTCCCGACGCAACCTGCTTGATCGCGGAGCATTTATTCAATCCGTCCGCCCCGATGCTCAGGCGTTCGATATCCTCACCGCCCTCTCCGGTATTGGACTTTCCGTTTAAGCGGTTCATAGCGATCGCCAGCGTCTCATGCGCCTCCTTGGAAATGGAACCGTAGGACATCGCGCCGGTCTTAAAACGCGTCACGATCTGCTCCACACTTTCCACCTCGTCGATCGAAACTGCCTTTTTCGGGAAATTAAAATCCATCAGCCCGCGCAGGTTGCGGATATTGTTCTCATCATCGACCATTGCCGTATATTGCTTGAACATTTCATAATCGCCGCGCTTCGTGGATTCCTGCAGCATATGGATCGTCGCCGGATTGTACATATGCTGCTCGGCGCCGCTGCGCGCCTTATGCCGCCCCGGACTGTCCAGCGTTAAGTCGTTGGAAAGACCGAGCGTATCAAATGCCATGGAGTGGAGCTCATCCACCTGCTTTTCAATATCCCGGATCGTGATACCGCCTACACGGCATACCGTGTTCTTGAAATATTTATTGATCACATCCGCGTCAATGCCGATCGCCTCAAAAATCTTGCTGCCCTGATAGGACTGGATTGTTGAAATACCCATCTTACTGGCAATTTTGACAATGCCACTCAGCACCGCTTTATTGTAATCGTCCACCGCCGCATAGTAATCCTTGTGCAGCATNCCCCTGTCGATCAGCTCCTGAATGGACTCCTGCGCCAGATACGGATTGATCGCGCTCGCACCGAAGCCTAAGAGCGTCGCAAAATGATGTACCTCGCGCGGCTCGGCGGATTCTAAGATGATCGCGACACTCGTTCTTTTTTTCGTCTCGACCAAATGCTGCTGCAATGCCGATACCGCCAGCAGGGACGGGATCGCCACATGGTTTTCGTCCACGCCGCGGTCAGACAGGATCATGATGTTGACACCATCCCTGTACGCTCTGTCCACGGCGAGAAACAGACGGTCGATCGCCTTCTCCAGGCTCGTATTCTTATAATAAGTGATCGGAACGGTCTCAACCTTGAAGCCGTCGCGCTTCATATGCTTGATCTTGAGCATGTCCGTATTCGTCAGAATCGGATCGTTNATCTTNAGCATGTTGCAGTTTTTCGGCGTCTCCTCNAANAGGTTGCCGTCCGTGCCGACATAAACGTTCGTCGAGGTGACGATCTCCTCGCGGATCGCGTCGATGGGCGGATTCGTCACCTGCGCAAAGAGCTGCTTAAAATAGTGGAACAGCGGCTGATGCGAATGGGACANNACCGGNATCGGAATNTCCGTTCCCATTGCCGCGATCGGCTCAGAGCCGTTTTTCGCCATCGGCAGAATGCTCTCCTTTAACTCCTCATAGGTATAGCCGAACGCCTTCTGCATGCGCTCCCGCTCCTCGTCGGAAAACTGCGGCACGCACTCGTTCGGAATTTTCAAGTCATGCAGCTCGACCAGATTGTTGTCAAGCCACTCGCCGTATGGCTGGCGCTTTGCATACATTTCNTTTAAGTGATCGTCGTCAATGACNTCGCCCTTTACCGTATCGACCAACAGCATTTTGCCGGGACGGAGCCGTTCTTTTTTCACGATCTTCGTCGGGCTTAACGGCAGCACGCCGACCTCGGAGGAAAGAATCAGCTGGTCGTCATCCGTAATGTAATATCTCGACGGGCGCAGTCCGTTCCGGTCTAACACGGCTCCCATCATATCTCCGTCCGAAAAAAGAATGGACGCGGGACCGTCCCACGGCTCCATCATCGTGGAATAATATTCATAGAAGTCTTTTTTCCGCTGGGACATGGATTTATTGTTTGCCCACGGNTCNGGGATCGTGATCATGACCGCAAGCGGTAAGTCCATGCCGGACATCACCAGAAATTCCAGCGTATTGTCTAACATGGCGGAATCGGAGCCCTGCGCGTTGATGACGGGCAGCACCTTGTAAAACTCACCCTTTAAGTGGTCGGACTCCATATTTTCTTCCCGCGCGAGCATTCTGTCGGCATTGCCGCGGATCGTGTTGATCTCGCCGTTATGTACGATAAAACGGTTCGGATGCGCTCTCTCCCAGCTCGGATTCGTGTTCGTGGAAAAACGCGAGTGCACGATNGCGATCGCNGACTCATAATCGTCACTTTGCAGATCCGAAAAAAACGTGCGGAGCTGNCCNACNAGGAACATGCCCTTGTAGACGATCGTTCTGCTCGATAAGGATACGACATAGGTGTCATCCGAGGACTGCTCAAACACCCTTCTTACGATATAAAGCATGCGGTCGAACGCAAGTCCTTTTTCNACCTGCGCGGGCTTTTCCACAAANGCCTGCATGATATGGGGCATACAGGAGAGCGCCTTGTGACCGAGCACCGTGGGAACCGTCGGCACGTCTCTCCAGCCTAGGAAGTGTAAGCCCTCCTTCTGCACGATGATCTCAAACATTTTCTTCGCCTGATTGCGCTTCAATTCATCCTGCGGAAAAAAGAACATGCCGATGCCGTATTCTCTCTCCCCGCCAAGCGAAATGCCCGCCTCCTTCGCTACGCGCGCAAAAAAACGGTGCGAGATCTGCGTGAGGATGCCGACGCCGTCTCCTGTTTTTCCCTCGGCGTCTTTTCCCGCACGATGCTCTAAATTCTCCACAATGCTGAGCGCATGCTCGACCGTGGAGCGGCTCTTTCTTCCTTTAATATTCACGATTGCGCCGATACCGCAGTTGTCATGCTCAAATGCCGGATCGTAGAGCGGCGCCTTCGGCACGTCTTGTTTTACGTCAAACATAGGCTGTCTCCTTTACGTGATTTCTTTGTTATGATTGTATACAATTATACAATAATACTTCTCACCGACTCCCAGTATACACCCAGGATCTTTTCTTGTAAACCACATATTTTTTTGAATTGTCTGATTGTTTATTAACTTAAAATTATGTAAACTTATTATCTGAATACAAAGCAAATTATTCTTATTCGCATCATCTCCACAACGAAAAGAGACATACCTGCATTCCAGCAAATATGCCTCTTTTCACNGTTTCNCTCATTNTTATTNTCAAAAAGCNATACACAATTTACATGAAAAATATTTTTACTTTTTTTCTTCTGCAGTAGGCCTCTTTTGCCATTTTACGATAAATAATGCACTAAAAACTGAAACCGCTGCACAAATAACGCACCAGATCACTGTCGTACTTGTACTGCCAAAAGCACCTCCGCCGCTTACACTTTCCCCGGAACTACCGTCAAAGCGCCCTCCGCTTGCAAAGCTTAAGAGAAACACGCTGATATTCGACGCGGCATGGACGAGCACAGGCGCAAGAAAGCTGTCATAGCGCTCATAAAACCAGATCATGATCAATCCCATCACAAAGCCGTACACGCCCTGCACCATATTCCCGTGCAGGATGCCGAACAGTAATGCAGAAAGCAGCGCAGCGGGCAGCCGCCGTCCGAGATAGCGTCTGCATTTTAAGTACAAAATTCCCCGGAATACCCCCTCCTCCACGATCGGCGAGACAATCCCGTAAGCGATGAGCCCCAACAAAATCGGAACAGCATACTGTGTCTTCGCCACTTGCACATACGCGGCATCGCGCGATGCCGCCTGCATGATTCCGGCCAGAAAATTAAGGGCAAGCGCCGCCCCCGTGCCGGATAGGAGCAGTGGAATATACCAGAACCAGTCTTTTTTTCGCCTCTGCACTCCCTCAAGCAGCCACCCAGACGCCACTCTACGCGGCGCGACAAGCACCGGCTCTCCGCCTGCCGCCGTCTCAGATAAGAACGCCCGCCGCACACAGAAAAAACCAAGGCACATGGCGGCGGCATTGTCCGCGACCTGAAGCGCGGCGGCATTTCGTATCACCCATGCCGTACCATCTGCAAAGAAGCGCTCCGCCACATACTGCACGATGAAGTTGATCACATACAGGGCAATATTGCTGACGACATAATAGAGCGCGATTGGGAGACATACATCCGCCACATATTGAAGCGTCGTTTTCTGTGTGTCATGCATGTCTTGTTCCGCCTTTCATCTCCCGCAGCTCCAAAAGCAGTTCTAACAGCTTCTCCGGTGAAGCCGCAAGGAAATCCGCCTGTGCCTCTGTAAGCTCACCCGGCTGCGCATAGCCGTAGGTCACACCCACGCAGCGAATCCCGAGCGCATGCGCACCCTCCACATCAAATTTCCGGTCTCCGATCATGAGAAGATCTTCATCTCCCTGCTTTGCAAAGAGCTGCCGCAGCGCCTCCGCAATCACCTCATCCTTACCCGTCCGTCTGCCGTCCAATTCGCTGCCGACCACGACCGAAAAGGCATCCCGCAGACCGAAATGTGTTAAGATCCGCTCCACGAACACCGTCGGCTTGCTTGAGGCGACTGCCAGCACATATCCCGCGTCGCGCAGGCCCTTCAGCATGTGCGGCACACCCTCGTACACGATATTCTCAGACCATCCCGTCACCGAAAATCGTTCGCGGTATTTATCGACTGCCTCCGCCGCACGCTCCTTTGTCATGCCGTAAAACTCCATGAAGCTGTCCATGAGCGGCGGTCCGATAAACGGCTCCAGCTTATCGATATCCGGCTCCTCGATACCGAATGCATGCAGTGCATACTGTACGGACTTGCATATGCCCTCCTTCGGGTCTGTCAATGTCCCGTCCAGATCAAATAGAAGTTTTGAGATCATATTGTTTCCTTTCTGATTTTTCTAAACTCAGTAATTGCGAAATTCATGCATATAGGTTGTGCAATCGTGCAAAATATACATTCCAGCGCAGGTACGCTTTCGCTACAATTCAGCCGCAGCGGTACATAACATGCGAAAATACCGCATGTAAGTACCGGCGTTAAAATGAATTTCAAAGAAATTCATTTATAGTGCCTGCTTATGGAACTGTATATTTTGCACAAGCACACATATCATTCATTGCGTTTCACAATTGCCTGATATACAAAAAAGTTGACATCCCGCAAAAAACTCTGTATGCTTACTAAAGGCTGCTGCATGCATAGAAACCATATCTCATGTGACCGGCAGTCTGTCACATATTATGCGCTAGGGGAGCTTTCGCTGAGATTGAGTACGGAATCCGATTCCCGCTCTAACCCTCATCACCTGATTCGGTTAGTACCGACGTAGGGAAGCGGCTAAGAACGACAGGAATTCTTTTCATTTCTGTTATCTTACCACACAAGCCCCTCTTTGCCCACAGACAAGGAGGATTTTTTATGTCAAATTTTTTTTCCACACCAACCGTCAACAGTTGGGATGAGCCTGTATTTGAGCTGACGGCCGCCGGAATCGTCACGGTCGTCATTCTGATCGCACTGCTCATCGTATGTTCCGTTCTTTTTTTGCAAAAAAAAGAACGCAGCGCCCGTCTTGCGACAAAGCAGCTCGTCTTTTCCGGTGTTGCCATGGCGCTTGCCATCGTCACCTCGGAGATCAAATTTGCGAGACTGCCGTTCGGTGGCTCTATCACGCTGTTCAGCATGCTCTTCATTGTTTTGATCGGCTACTGGTACGGCGCGGCTGCCGGTCTGATGACCGGATTTGCATACGGTCTGCTGCAATTTGTGCTCGATCCGGTTTTCTACACGCCGTTCCAGCTTCTCGTTGATTATCCGCTCGCGTTCGGCGCGCTCGGCTTATCCGGCTTTTTCTGTAACCGGAAACACGGATTACTCATCGGCTATGTGGTCGGCGTATTCGCCCGCTATGTGTTTGCCTTTCTTTCGGGCGTACTGTTTTTTGGCGCTTACGCATCCGACCAGTCACCGATCGGCATTATTGTGTATTCGCTCGGCTACAATGCCACTTACATCGTTCCGGAAGTCGTTGTCACACTGATTTTGCTTGCCATTCCGGCGGTATCGGACGCTATGAAAAGGGTGCGGACACTGGCGAGGGAAAGCTTGTAATACCACTCCATAAAAATCCCCATTCTTACCAATGTCCGCGAATTTGGGCGTAAGCACAAATTTGCCGTGTGAAAAATCTTTGATTTTTCACACTAATGTCCTAGTGCTGCAACCGCAGCACTAGGACAAAACTATTCCCATTCCCTATCCAAGCCGATCGATCAGGCTCTGCCCCTGAAACGGTTTCACAACGATGGCATATCATCTCTCGCTGTCATATTCTCCGTATTCGCACCCAATATGAGAAACAGTAATATCGTCCACTAACTTCTTTTTACCATCCAGCTTTTCATAAAGAAGAATTCTTCCTGTGCCATTACCGCCATTCCATAGCCGGTTATGGCGTTTTGATCCATCCGGAGCTTCATAATTAACAAAAAGCATGTCACTTTTCCTGCAATGTACCTTGACTTTCAAGATTGCTTTTCGATTCTCCTGTATGATTCGCCAAATGATTTCTTCCTCTGACTCCCGACAAGCAAACTTTGTCTTTGTTCCCGTCCAAAATTTAGAAAAATTGAATTCGTATTCTTTCCCCTCGTACCAAAAAGCCGACAAGAGCTGTCGTTCCAGCGGCACGAAAAATATCTTCGGCCTGCCTCCTCCAATATCAAAAACGCTGTCCTCAAGCTTTTTATGAGTGATATTACTGATCATATAGTTTGACGAAAGCCAAATCCATGGACTGGTGAATCCACTCCCCCAGTTCTTATCTGCATAACCATATGAAGTCTCCGGCATCACTCTGTACCTCACCCCGTCCAGTATCACGGTTCCACAGTAGGCCGTCTTCATTCCCTCCGCATGCCAATACATCTCAAAGGCTTTTAATGCCCGAAAGAATCTGCTTGCACCATATCCCACGTTGAAGGCAATTTTCTTATCCATCCTAAGATTCCATTCCATAGTACCTGCATCGCACATATACTCCGGGTGCTCATCTAACTCATTCTCCATCATTTTAACTTTTCCACTAAGTTCCGTATCAGATACAAAACAGTCCCCTGCCCTCACAAAAAATGGTGCTGATTTCTGTACCTCAATTTTCTTCCATGAGAAAAAACGATGAATCTGCCTATGGTCTCTTCCCCAGCATCCGGCCTTTATCATCAGATACGATGGTCTTTTCCCCGACTCTTTATTTGCGGGAAGCTGCCCCAATACGGGCTTCTCCTCTGCAAGTGCCGGATTACATAGAAAAAACTCTACAAAAAAAGGCTTTTCTTCCCCAGTTTCTTCATTTATCGCTGTAAACGAATGCCACCACCAGTCATACCCACATTTTGCAAAGCTTCCTGTCAACATACATCCATTTCTTGTTAAATCGTGTTTATTGAACATCTGATTGCCTCCTCTGAAAATGATGCAAGCATATTTGCACTTTTGAGATTACATCCACACCGTCCTTTTTCTTTGCCGGGATATTCCGTGTCACAATATCCGCATATCTGCCAATCAGCACAATAGTCTTGTCGGCTTGCTTGAATAGATACATTGTATCAGCCATGTATTTGCGGATTTCAAAAGAATTATATCATCCCGCCCATCTGCACTCAACAACAATCTACCAAAATGCCTATTTTCTACACACTGCGTCTATCTCCCAAATTCAGTGCGAAAAGCGAAACCGAAAAGAGGATGCTATTGATTTTCAACACACAAAAGGGAAGCGCCTTCAACACCGCTCCCCTTTTGTGTTCCCATTTCCTATCCAATCCGATCGATCAGGCTCTGTCCCTGAAACGGTTTTACAACAAACGCATCCGCCCCGATCCGCAATGCCTGTTTCACATTGCTCTCCTGAGACAATGCCGAAATCATCACGACCCGTAATTCAGGCTGCCGCTCTTTGATCCTTTTTAAGACCTCTATCCCATCCATACCCGGCATGCAGATGTCAAGCACACAGACGTCCACAGCCTCGTCCTGCAATCGTTCCAGACACTCCTGCCCGCTTTTTGCCTGCAAAACAATATGCCCCTGGTGCGTCAGCATATCCTCCAACATCATTCTCATAAAGTCTGCATCATCGACAACAAGGACTCTTTTGCTTTTTCCTGATACAGGTTCCGGAATGTAATCGAAGATACTGTCCACCTGATCCTGATTTAAGACAGTGGCATCGCCATTTTCCTCTCCGGGTTCCAGATTCTCATTTGACAGCCTGATCCCAAGCAATTCATCGGCACTCACCCGCAAAACCTCTGAAATCTTAGGTACCATGGCAATATCCGGATAGGAAATACCCATCTCCCATCTCGACACGGCCTGGGGAGTCACTTTCAGCAGTTCTGCCAATTCTGCCTGTGTGAGATTCTTTTTTTGACGCTTGCTCCTGATCACTTCTCCGATATTCATAGCGCTCCTCCGTTTCTGCAATGTTTACATAACTCCAATACCATTCCTATCACGATTGACAGATTCAATGTAACATGCAGAAAACAGCCGCGTCAAACAATGGGTAATTGTCCTTCACCTATCCGCGCTTTTTCTGTACCAGCTTCATCGAGATCATTGTGCCTGCTGCCAATGCGGCCAGTCCCGTCAACACCAACAGGATACAGGCGAGCGCCTGATGATCGGAAGCAAACCGTCCAAGTGCGCTTATCATTGCCTGCTGATCGCCGTGATAGCACGCTTTTTGAACCACAAACAGAACCGCGCCCGCAAGCAGCGCTTCCAACAGCAGCAAAAGTACCTCGCACATCTCCCGTGATTCTATTTTTCCGATAAAAGCCGCCAGCAGCAGGTTCCCGCCGCCCCAAAAGCCGAGCATGATCATGGCGCAGAGAATGATCATCTGATACGGCTTTGTCGTCTCCGCAAGCACCCGCATTTCTTCCATTTGGCATAACGGGATATGCATTCCGATCAAAACAAAAACGATACTGATCAGGGTAGGAACTGCCATGACCACGAGACAGGTCAGACTTCTTCCTATAATATGCTCCCGCTTTCTGATCGGAAAGCAGCCGTAAAAAAATTCCATATTGGATTTTCCTTCTACCGCAAAGATAGAGGATACCACGGCAGTTGATCCCACAACAAAAAATCCGAGCAGCAACGGGGTCAGAAAAAACAGGCATCCGATTCCGGCCGCCAACATGCTGAGTATCATGATGATCCATGATTTTCTGCATATCGCCATATCCATTTTCATGATTTTGATCACATTATTCATCTTCATGCACTCCTCTCCGCATAGATTAAAATATCATCTATTTTGGCATTCTCCGTCTGGAACGGACAACCGTCACACAATGCATATTGTTCCCTCGGTAACATTGCCTCAAAGCTGTCCCCGTATCTTCGCGCTCCGATCAGATTTTTTTCAAGTTCCTCGGACACTTTTCTTTGATCTCCCTTGAGAATCACATATTTTTCCATCAGAACGTCTTTTTCTCCCGTGTAAAACAGTTTTCCGCCGCTCAGGATCGTGATATAATCGGCAATCTTCTCTAAATCCGTACTGATATGAGTCGAAAACAAAACGCTGTGATCGCCGTTCTGAATATACTCCATCAAGATATCCATGCACTCATCCCTCGCCACCGGATCTAAGCCGGAAGTCGGCTCGTCCAGCACCAGCAGCTCCGCCTTATGGGAAAGCGCCACGGCAAGCTGCAATTTCACACCCATTCCGCGGCTTAGCTCGCTGACTTTTTTCTTAGGATTCAACCCAAACTGACGTAACAGCTTATCATAGTTCGCCTTGTCCCAGTTTACATAAAATGAACCACAGTATTTTTCTACCTGCTCCAACGTAAATATGACCGGAAAAAAAGGCTGATCCACCACGATCCCCACCATTTGTTTTACCTGCTTCTCACACAGGATATTATCCTGTCCGTCGATCCGAATCTCCCCCTGAAAATCCAGCATGTTCATGATGCTCTTTATGGTCGTTGATTTCCCTGCACCGTTTTTTCCCACCAGTCCCATGATAAATCCTTTCGGCAGCTGAAATGAGATGTGATCCAATTCAAAATCTTTGTACTGCTTATGCAGATTCGTGATTTCCAGCATGTTTACCGCTCCTCCTGTTTTAACAAATTTTGTAAGATTTCCACCAATTCCGTTTCTGTTAACGCCGCCTTTCTGGAAATGCAGATTGCCTGATCAAAATAAGATTCAATCTGCTCTAATAGCTTCTCATGTATGATCTCATTGCTTCTTTCTGAAACATAATACCCTTTTCCCTGTACGGCATTGATATATCCCGCCGCTTCCAGATCGTTATACGCCTTTGTCGTTGTGATGACGCTGACCTTTAAGTCCTTTGCAAGCCCCCGTATCGACGGGAGACATTCCCCCTCCTTGATCTCGCCGGACATGATCGCATCCAGTATCTGTTTTTTGATCTGATCATAAATGGGCTCGCTGCTATTGTTCTTTATGACGATTACCATTGCTTCCTCCTGTCTATAACTGTATATACTATATCATATACAGTCAGGCGTGTAAAGTCCTCGTCGGCGCCTTCCGAATAGACGAATAGAAAGCAAAATTTGGAAATCGGATACCTTACTTGTTGACTTTTATTTCAAAGTTCCCTATAATATATCAATATGATATATCATATTGATATATTATGACAAGTATAAAGGAGGTCTTCACATGACCAGACAACGAATCCGAAAACTGTTCCTCATCACTTCCCTGCTCCTCTTTCCGGTCACGCTCTATTATTTCAGTCCGGCATTAATTATAAACGCCGGGCTGAGCGGTGTGATCAACGGGAGTTTTATCGTATTTTCTCTTATGTTTTTATTCTCCATTCCTTTCGGACGGCTGTTTTGCGCCTATCTCTGCCCTGCGGGCGGACTACAGGAATGTGCGTTCGTCATCAATGATAAAAAACCAAAACAGGGATGGCGAAATTTCATCAAATTCATCATATGGGGAATTTGGCTCACTGTCGTTGCCATTTGTTATTTTCACACCGGTACGATCTCAGCGATTGATTTTTTCTTTGAAACGGAGCACGGGATTTCTGTTTCTTCCATTCAAAGCTATGTGATTTACTATGGCATTGTGTGCCTGATCTTTGTTCCCGCCATCTTCTTCGGAAAGCGGGTATTTTGCCATTATTTTTGCTGGATGGCTCCGTTTATGATATTGGGCAGCAGGCTCCGCAGATGCCTGCATCTTCCGGGCGTACATATCAGGATTGCAGAAAAAGGCAATTGCATTTCCTGTGGGAATTGCAGTAAAATCTGTCCTATGGGAATTGACGTTATGAACAACGTAACCAGCGCTGCGGACCAACGGATCAACAGCTCCGAATGTATCCAATGCGGCGCATGTGTGGATCATTGCCCCAAGCATGTCTTGTGCTATGGCATGCGCGGACGCCAGCAAAATAACCATGACAAATAGAGCCATCGTAACCATCTAAATCAATTTCCCGAATGAAAGGAACAAGACAATGGCAAATGAAAAAAAGATTGACTGCGTGATATTAGGCTTGTTGAGTCACGAGGAATTAACGGGATATGAAATCAAAAAAAGAATGGATACAGCGCTGAAGTATTTTTGGAATGCAAGCTACGGCAGCATCTATCCTGCTCTGAGTGACCTTGTCGATCGCGGACTGGCTACCATGCAGGAGGATGCGGAAACCAAGCGGACGAAGCTGGTCTACACCATCACCGATGAAGGACGAGATTACTTAAAACATTGGCTCTCGCAGCCCGTCTCTAAGGACGAGCTTCGCTATGAGACGCTGCTGAAGCTGTTTTTCGGAGCAGAGCAGGGCGAGGAGCAGGCGCTCTCCCATATTGAAGCGTTTGAGGCAAAGATCAAGGACGAACTGCCCTATCTGCTGTACGCCGAAAATATCTTAAAGGAACATCAATCCGATGCCCCCGCTCACAAATACTATCTGCTTACAGTGACGTTTGGAATCAAAACCTACCGCACCTATCTGGAATGGTGCGCGGAAGCAAAGCAGTTTTTCACTCAATTGCAATAAAAACATCCATCAGCTCCCTTCCCCTGGGATCAAAATATTCATGTTCGTAGCAGGAAATGATTTCGGGCCCAAATTTCTCTTTGATACCGTTTATAGACATGTATGTGAGTAGGGCCTTATAAGCATTCGGAATGATTTCAAATTCCCTGCCCGCCCTCTCTTCTAACGTGATCGTAATATATTTTTGCCTATCCTGACTTATGATTTCCGCATCAATATCACCTATATCCTGTTCCGCATCAAGCACAAGTGCCGCCGCATAGCCGCGCATATGAAATACACTTCTCTGCTCCTGGGACACCTGAGGGAAATCCCACCCGATCATATAGGGATTTTCTATTTTCAAATGCTCTGCCCACCCTTTCACATGCGAAATCGCATCCCTTTCCGGTTCACGGCTTATCACTGTATGACTGATATACCGGAAGGGGGCAACCGTAACAATACGGATATTGGAATACACTTCGCTGCTATAGTCCATAGTTCCTCTTAGGAGCTGGTCAACGGAACAATGAAACATATCACAAAGTTCAACCAGTTTTTCAATTTCCGGCAATACTGCTCCAAGTTCCCACTTTGAAACGGTTTGTCGGGAGATTTTCATTTTATCTGCCAATTCTTCCTGCGTCATGTTCTTCATCTTTCTTAAGATCTGTAAATTCTTTCCAAAGTTCATATCAATAACCCTGCCTTTCTTTTTGATGAGAACATGGAGGCTGCGTCAAAACGCAGCCTCAGAACATTTCCATTTGCGATGGGACGCACCGCTTTTAACATTTTTACCTTTTTGTTATTCTCCGCTGCTCATCCGAAGCTGTGCATTTACCAAGCCATAATAAATGCCCTGCTTTTCCAGCAGTTCATTGTGAGTGCCGATTTCGGCGATGCCGTGCTTGTCGATGACAACCAGACGGTCCGCATCCCGCAGCGTGGATAGGCGGTGGGCGATGGCAAAAGTGGTTCTTCCCTTTACCAGACGATTTAATGCCTGCTGGATCAGGAACTCGCTCTCCGTATCCAGCGCCGATGTTGCTTCATCCAGAATCAATATTCTGGGATTATTCAGAATCGCTCTGGCAATGGCAATACGCTGCCGCTCTCCACCGGATAAGTTGTAGCCATGCTCGCCCACATAAGTATTATAACCATCCGGCGTTTTACAAATAAAATCATGGGCGTTTGCAGCCCTCGCCGCCATGATCACCTCCTCTAACGTGGCGTCCTGCTTGGCAAATCGGATGTTCGCCAGAATCGTCCCTGAAAACAGGAACGTCTCCTGAAGCACCACACCAATCTGGGAATGCAGACTTTCCATCTCCACATCCCGCAGGTCATATCCGTCCAAAGTGATCCTTCCCTGATCCACATCATAAAGCCGCATGATCAAATTGATCAGTGTAGATTTTCCCGTTCCGGAAGCCCCCACCAGACCGATCATCTCCCCCGGTTTTACCTCAAAGGAGATATGCTCCAGCACCGGCTCGTAGGTCTGATAGCCAAAGGACACATCCTCGAACGTAAATTTACCCTGTATGGGAAACGCCTTGCTCTCCGCTTTGTCCGCCAGCATGGGTTCCTCGTCCAGCACATCGTAAATACGGTTTAAGCTGGTCAGCATCTGCATCACCTCTCTCGGCAGATGCGTCATCCAGCTTAAAGGGCCGAACAGATAGCCGCTGTATGTCACGAACTGCACCAGTTCTCCCACGGTCATACTGCCGTCCAGTACCTGAATGCCGCCGAAATAGACGGCGATATAAGTACCCACTCCCAGCAAAAACGTCATGATTGGGAAGAATACCGCCCAGAACGTCTCATTTTTCTTTTGTATGGCTGCAAAAGCCTGCGCCTTTTCCGTAAACCGCGCACTCTCCCGCTCCTCCTTGCCAAAAGATTTCACGATGCGCATGCCGGAGAGAATATCCTGTAAATTGCTGCTAAGATCATCCTCTCGCAGCCACTGTTTATGGTAAATGGTATGAATGTGATGCCAGAACATCCGGATGATCACCAGCACCGCCACCACAAATACCAACGACAGTAATGTCATCTTCCAGCTGATGATCAGCATCATGACCAAGGATACGATCATGGTCACCAGCGTGGAAAACATATCCCCGAACACATCCTCCATAAAGATACGGATCTGCTTGGTGTCCCGTGACACCCGGTTCATCAGTTCTCCGGGCTTGCGGTTGTTGATGAACGACAGGGACAGCACCTGAATCTTATAGTAAAGCTTCGCCCGAAGGCTCATGCTCAAGGACGCTCCCAGCTTGACGCAGAGCCAATAGCGGTAGACCCAGCAGACCATCCCACCCACCGTCAGCACGAAGGTCAATCCGATAAACAGCCACAGGTCTCTGAGCGTTCCCTGCCCGTCTGTCAGCGCATGATCGATAAAGTAGCGCTGCACCATGGGGCTGAACATATTGATTCCCGCGATCAAAATGAGCAGCAGGGAAATCGCCACCAGCCTGCCTATGAAGTCTCCGCACAAAGCCAGAAACTTTTTCAGGATGTCGGACTTTCCATCACAATACATGCATTTGCTCGTGCCCGGCAGCGCGCGTCCGCATTTCTCACAATATTTTTCATATTCCCGGCTCTCCACCCGGCTGACCATTTTAGGGTTTCTTCCCTCCTGCACGGCCTGAATCAGGGTCTGCGCTCCTCTGACCGCATATGCCACCCGGATGATATGACGCATGGAGAAGCGGGCGATGCATTCCGGCCGCCCCTCCTTGGGAAACACGGTCACAATGCCGCAGCCTACCTGATGCTCGCATTTTACTTTTTCGCAGTCCGAAAGCAGATGCTCGGAGGTCTTTTCTTCCCCCCGGAGGGTGATCAGGCGGTTCTCGGTCACGACGATCCATATCTGATCCGTGTAATTCGTCTCGGCGCTGTGCACCCCGTTGTCAAAAGCCAGATCCACAGGGACGCAGTACCAAATCGTCTCGTCATCATGGAGGGACAGCGCCTGCTGCTGGGACTCCCTTAGTGTATATAATAGTTTCATGAATCATTGCTCCTTATTAAATAAACAAATCCAGTCTCTTGCGCTCCGCCACAGACAGGGCATACAGGTCGGGCAGCTCATAACGGTTGCCGTCAATGTCGGTGATCTGGTAGCGCGCTTCGCCTAATGCTACCACGGCGTCACCGCCCATGTTTGTAGTGAACCGGCAGCTTCCGAAATCCGTCTGCACATGCCAGTAGGCATAGCCGTACTCGTCCTTGACTTCCATCACCTTGCGGATCACGGGCATGAAGTAGCGCAGGCGCACCTGTTCCTGAATCATGTCCTGTACCTCTTTCGGCATGTCTTTTAAGGATTGGATCATGCCGATCTCCTTCGCTTTCTCATCCGCCTCCCGGATGGAGATATACTCTCCGGGATTCGTCAGCGGAAACGTGAGATAAACGCCCACCCGGTCATAGGTCTTCTCCTCAAACTTCAAAGACAGAAAGCCTCCCTCCGTCCGGGCAAAGACCGCGTTCTCCGCGGTCAGCAGACGCATGTTCAGTACTTCCTCCGATTCTTTTTTCAAAGCTTCCTCGTCGAATTCCTGCAAATCAAGCAGATCCGGCATATTACTTTCTCTATTCTCTTCCATATAATCTATCTTCCTTTCCTAACTTCAAATCACTAAATCCAAGCGAAATACCATTGATTACATTTATGTATGCACGAAATATACATATCCATAAGTAGGCGCTCTGACGCCGTCGGTACTTATGTGCCGTATTTTGGCACATTATGTACCGTTACGAGCGGAGGGCAGCGAAAGCGTGCCTACGTTGGAATGTATATTTCGCATAATTGCATAATCTAAATACATGCATTTCGTGTCCCCTTATTCCAGACCGCGCATCGCCAGCGCCTTGGTCTGCAACTCGCTCAATTTATAGAACGTTCCCTTCATTGCCATCAGTTCTTCATGGGTTCCCGACTCCGTTACCTTTCCGTCATCCAGCACGATCAAGTGTGTCGCATTGCGCAGGGTGGACAGACGGTGCGCGATGGACAGCACGGTCCTGCCTTTCTCCAACTGCTCCAGCGACTTCTGGATTGCCAGTTCCGTCTCCGTGTCCACAGCCGACGTTGCTTCGTCCAAGATTAAAATCGTCGGGTCAGCCAAAATGGCTCTGGCAATGGAAATACGCTGCTTCTCCCCGCCGGACAATGATCTGTTGGAGGAGCCGAGGATTGTGTCATAGCCCTGCGGCATCTTGCAGATAAAGTCATGTGCGCTCGCCTGGATCGCCGCCCGGATGATCTCCTCTCTGGTCGCTTCCGGTCTGGCGTAGGCGATATTTTCCGCAACCGTGCCCATGAAAATATAAGTTTCCTGAGACACCATGGATACATTCTTCCGCAGCTCCCTAAAGCCGTACTGTTTGACATTGACACCGTCCACCAGTACCTGCCCTTCCTGCGTATCATACAGCCGGGAGATCAGATTGACCAGCGTGGACTTTCCCGCTCCGGAACGTCCCACGATTCCCAGCACCTCGCCCGCTTTCACATGAAAGCTCACATCCTTCAGGATGGGCTTGTTCGGCTCATAGCCAAAGGTCACATGTTCCAGTGTGATCTCTCCCCGTATCCGCTCAGGTCTTATGGGATCTGCCGCCTCTCTGACCTCCGGCACCGCGTCAATGATCTCAAAAAGCCGCTGCGCCGAATTCATGGCATTGGTGTACCAGCGGATAATTCTGGACATAAACTCCAGCGGCCACTTGAGCTGGCCCACATAACCGCTGAACGTGATCAGCAGACCCAGCTCCATGTCAGAACCGCTGATGATCAGCGCTCCGCCCACTGCCCAAGCCAAAAATGTCAGCATATCCTCCACGAAAATGTACAGAGCGGAAAATTTGCAATCATACTTTGCCACATCCAGCTCCGCATCCCGCACCTTATGATTATTTTTTGTGAAACGGTTCATCTCCTGATTTTCCTGCCCGAATGCCTTGACCACGCGCGCCCCTGTAAAATTTTCATTCATCTGACCGTTAAGCCTGCGGTTTGCCCGGTGACGTTTGCCGAAGTAATGCCATAATCTGGGCATCAGCAGGTAACTGATGAAAAACAGGATGGGCATCAGTATCACGCTCGCCAGCGCCAGCAGGGGATTCAAGATAAACATGATGGCACAGGTGGCAATGATCGTTCCCACATTAATAAAAAAGTAGGGAATACCATCAATAAAGAAGCTGGAAATCTCTCCCGCATCATCGGACACACGGGTCATTAAGCCGCCGGTCTGCCTTCTAGTAAAGAAGCTGATGGACAGCTTTCCCATGGAGTCGAACACCTGACTCTTTAACTTTGCCACGACCTCCGGGGCAATATGCGCCGTCAGGACGCCCTGCAGAATGCCCAGTCCCTGAAGCAGCACCTTCGTGCCGATCATGACCACTACCAGAATCCCAAGCGCCAGCACAAAACGTCCCGCAGGCAGATGCAGCATGTTCAAAAACGCCTCATCCTTTTTCAGCACCTTATCATACAGCACTGTACCGCTGAGATAGGGCCATACCAGATTTAATCCCGCCGTGGCCAGATAACAGAACATCATCATGACCAGCCTCAGCTTATAAGGCTTGAAATAGGATACCACCCTGAGCAAAATGGAGCCCTTATTCATACACTTGGGACAGACTTTGCGCTCCTGATCCGGATAGATCATCCCGCATTTGGGACAGCATTCCTTTCCCCGCTTCACATCCAGATCATCCTGTGTGATCTCCTCTTCTTTTTTTATCTTATCCAACAAACGCCCGAGCCGCATAAAGGCTTCCATTCTGGTATTGGAGAACTGGCACAGGTATCTGTCCACGCCGTCGATCCGCCCCATCAGGATACCGGTGCTGACCTGCCGGATCACATCCAGCTTCTCCGTCTGAGCCAGATCGTACAGCAGGACCGCCGGTTCCTCCATGCGCTTTTCCTGCTCCAGCGACCAGCTGTCATAGCCGCCCAAGCGGTACTCCTGCTTTTCCATATAAGGATATTTGGCGACGATCAACTTCTCCTTCGTCAGCGCCACGATGGAGTCCGCAAACCGCTGCTCCTCGTCCAAGTCTCCCGTGGCGGCAAATATCACGTCTTTTTTGTCAATGCCATACTTCTTTATGGCATTCATAAAACTTTCCGGTAACTTCATTTCTTCCTCCGACTATTTTTTCATTTACAATCCTATCCGGAGTTTTGTCAATATAAACTCCCTCTCCCGAATGCATTTTAGGACACAAAAAAGGACATAACCTACAAATTGTATGTCATGCCCTTCATTCATCCATCATCCATGCTTACGCATGCGCGCGTGTCAGAAAGAACTCAACCCGGCAGCACCGCATATTTTCGGGAGACAATACAATTCAAACAATTCTGATTCTGCTTTCCATTCCTAAAAAATCGTACCATGTTGATTGCCTCCTTTCTTTTATTTTTGGGTACATCTAGTAATATAACCGCTTTTTTATCATCTGTCAACTACTAACTGTGGCATTTTTATCCCTTTCTCTCATATCCCGCTGCACTGATCCCCATGGATAAGCAAAAAACAACAACCGTCACGACCCCGGCAATAAAAAGTGCGGAGGACAGGGAACTGATCATGGCAGAAAAACCGACGCCGTCCTCAAAATATTTGATAAACAAAAACATCGGGATCACGCCAAACATTCCCATCGTCTGCGCAGAGCGGAAACCGAACCAATACGTGAGCGGCAGACAGATTCCGGTCCACAACAGCGGGATCAGGATTGCGACAGCCGCGGAAATCCCCCAAAGCGCGCCGTCAAAGCACCCCGATGCGACGCCGGACACCAGATTAAACAGCATACTTCCGACAAGGCTGACCGTCAGTGTCAATATCACGGAAACATATCTGCTCGCCACGACTGAGATCGTATCCACGGGCATTGCCATCTGATACGTTTTCCAATCCGCCCTCTCATCATTCGCAAAACACATGATATTCTGCATCCCGATCGACATTGCGAGCATGACGGTGGCAAACAGCCCCGCATAAACGCCCGTATTGAGCATCAGCAGAATATTCACGCCAATCACAAGCAAAATCATCTTCTTATCAATGCCCTTAAAGAAAATGATCACATCCTTATAGATCAGTCCCCGCATGGTATCCCTCCTTTGATATAAAAAAGCATGATCTCCTCCAGCGTCGCATTGTCAACGATCATATCCCTGTACTTACGTTTCACCGCATCCCTATCCCGGACAAGTATCTCCTCGCTCACATTCGTTGTCCTGTGAATGAGATAATCCTCCTGTGAAACCCCGGCAAATGCTTCTTTTCCGCATCTTAAAATCCCGTAATTGTATACCAGATCATCTTTTTGCTCCTCAAAGATCACTTTCCCCTGATGGAGCAGAATGACATAATCCGCGATCTTCTGAATATCCGAGGTGATGTGGGATGAAAAAAATACGGAATGCTCCTCGTCCTGTATAAATTCCAAGAACAAATCCAAAATCTCATCCCGCACAACAGGATCAAGTCCGGTCGTTGCTTCATCCATGATCAACAGTTTCGGTTTATGGGCCAGCGCGCAGAGAATGGAAAGCTTCATTTTCATTCCTTTGGAAAACGAACCGACCGGTTTATTTTCCGGGATCTGAAACCGCTTCAGATATTGGCGGTACAGCCCGCTGTCCCACGATTTGTAGACACCGGAGAGAATCTTTTCAATATTTTTTGCGGTAAAAACATCATGAAAATTACATTCATCAAACACAACGCCGATGTCTTCTTTTACGGCGCAGTCGGAATGATCTTTACCAAGCACCTCGATGCTCCCGCCGTCCTTTTTCAATTCGTTTAAGATCAGTTTGATCGTCGTACTTTTCCCCGCGCCGTTTTCGCCGATAAAGCCGACGATCCGCCCTTTCGGAACAGTAAACGAAACATGATCCAATGTAAAGCCGGGAAATGTTTTGCACAGATCCTCGACTAAAATGCTGTTTTCTTCCATGATAATCCTGCCTTTCTTGTTTTCTCTGCAAATTTGTGTGCAAGCACAAATTTGCTGTGTGAGTAGGTTCCGCTAAAGCGGAACCGTAGAAAATCTTCGCGAAACGGCTTTTGCCGTAAGCGTTAGATTTTCTTCTCACACTTTATTCTTCATAAAACAGTTTCAAAATATCTGCCATCTGTTCATAAGCGATTCCGTGCGCCCTGCCGATCTCCGCCGCCTTTTGCAGCAGTTCCTCCGCGATCCGAAGCTGTTCTTCCTGAATGAACTCTTTATTTTGAGCTGCCACGAAGCTCCCTTTACCGGATACGGTTTCGATAAACCCGTCACGGGTCAGATCCTCATACGCTCTTTGAACAGTGATCACGCTGAGATGCAGGTCCTTCGCCAGCGCCCGCATGGACGGCAGCGCCTCGCCCGCCGACAGTGTCCCGTTCATGATCAGGCTCTTGATCTGGATACAGATCTGCTCGTAAATCGGCTTATCGCTGCTGTTGCTGATCAATAGCTCCATTTCATCCTCCCCTCCTGTTGTAAATATCGTATTCCTTAATCTATAACTCGCATATGCGTTTGTGTGCTGTTTGTACTTTGTGTGCTCATGCGATAAGTACAGTATAGACGCAAAGGTGCTGCTTGTCAATAGGGAAAATGTATTCTTTCAAAAATACAGGCGTAGACGTCTCAGATAACAAAACGGGGGCGGTAAAACCGCCCCCGCTGACTGATGATTTAGAATTTCAGTTTCATCTCTGTTAACCTGCTCCACAACGCAGAATTCTCTTAATATGGACACTCCTTACATTGCATCAGCCAAAGCCGCTGCTTTTTTGCATCCATCCGTCTTGTCGATATCCCCAACATTCAGCACACCGGGAATCAATACTTCGCCGACCATCTTCCATTTGTTCAGAGCACACATCCGCTCGATAGGGATTCGAACTCCATCCATAACGGTCATATCCTCCTCCTCACAGCAGGTGATCAGCGCACACTCCTTTCCGGCAATATCCTTCCCGCCGACAACCAGTGAAAAAATACGGTCAATGACCCCCTTGATCTGTGCCGGGATAGAATACCAGTAAACCGGCATGGTAAACACGATCGTATCCGCTTCCAGGATTGCCGGCGCGATTACATTGAAGTCATCATCAAATGTACATGCTTTCCCTGTGGAATAGCAGGTCTCGCATGCATGACATCCGCCTACTTTTTTCATGGCGGCATCAAAACGGGTAATGGTATGTCCCTTCGCTTCCGCTGCTTTGATGAATGCATCCGTCATGGCGAAGCTGTTTCCGTTTTTGCGCGGGCTTCCCGTGATAACAACAATTTTTTTACTCATAACATGATTCCTCCTCTATTCTTTTCTTTCCTCAATCCACGCTTTATTCATGGATTGACTCACCCTGCTATTGATATTATAATTATAGCAAGAATGAGATAAAGAACCAGTACGCACATTCAAGTGCGATACTTGCATAAGAGTTATATACTTACCTAAAGGAGAGTGGCGAAATGGGCGAACGCTGTATATCAAAAGAATGCCTGGGAACAACAGGCTTTAGCTACACATTATCTCTCATCAATGGAAAATATAAAATGACAATTCTTTATACGCTGATGGAATTTGGCGTAGTCCGCTTTAATGAAATGAAAAAATATATTGGTGAAATTTCTTACAAGACGCTGAGCTCCACCCTGAAAGAATTAGAGGCAGATCAATTAGTACACCGAAAAGAGTACCCCCAAATACCTCCCAAGGTGGAATACAGTCTCACAGAACGCGGAAAATCCCTGATCCCGATATTAGATGGGATGTGTGAGTGGGGATACCAAAACAGAATCTAATCTCAGTGCTTTCAAAAAATCGATGTTACTCCAACACGATCTCCTCTCCCAAAGCAAAAGAATAAAGGAGCTTCTGCTTTATTTTTTTATGGGTAAGACGCATAAGCGCCTCCCCGTAATAATCAAGCTGCACCTGATAGCGGGTGCGCAATTCTTCGGCGGTCTGCACGCGATCCGTTTTATAGTCCGCGATCACCAGCCCGTCTTCCTCCTCAAAAAACACGTCGATGATTCCCTGAATAAGCACCGTCTCCGTCTCCGGAAACGCCGCGTTTAAGCGGTTAGCGGGAAGTCCCAGCACAAACGGCTGCTCCCGATAGAGCTTTCCTTTTTTCTCTGCCGCGAGCATGCGCGCCGCAAGAGCGCTTTTCTTAAATCGCAGCAGCTTGTTCAGATTGAGCAGATCATAATAGCCGTTCGGCATCGCACCCGAACGTTCGCGCGCCCGCAGATCCTCCGCAAGCGCCGCAAGCGTATTCTCCGCGGAAAGATCCATCAGCTCCAACGCCTTGTGGTACGCGGTTCCCCTTGCCGTGCCGAGCGTCTGCTCCTCCCTCTCAAAACGTGGAATATACGTCCTTGCGTGGGTCTCGGGAAACAAGGTATCCGCACTTTCCCGCTCCTCGCCCGCCTCCTCCAGCGCCGCGATCTTTAACTCGGAAACGGTCGTCTTGGTATACAGCCCGCGAAGCGCCGCATACGGATAGGAAAAGGAAAAACGCTCCCGGCACTGATGCTCCCACGTTTCCTCCGTATCCGTCTCGCAGGAAAGCAGCAGCCTCCGCAGTTCTTCCGCCGTATCCGCTTTGAACTCCGCCTCCGCAAGCCGCTCTGTGTCCTGTACGCAGACCGTTACGGTCTTCCCGCACAGATCACCCGCATAGACCGCCGCCATCACCCAGTCAAGCATGCAGGAAGCATCCCGGATCATACCGACGGGCAGAGGAGCCATGAAAGCCATCGCATGATCCTCCCGCGCATCATTTCCGTTGACAGACTGCGGCGCGCCATCCGGCGCGATCCCATACAGCGAAAGCCGTTCGCGCAGCTCTTCCTCATATGCCCCGGCATCCTTCACCGTCCCCGTCATGATGAGCTTTTCCTTCGCGCGGGTCAGCGCCACATACAGCACGCGCAGTTCTTCGCCCAGCCGCTCTTTCTTCTCTTTTCTGTTCATCACGGATTTTAGGAGGTTGCGCGTTTTCGTCCGCGCGATTGGGTTTACATAATCTATTCCAATGCCAAGCTCCGCGTCGTGCACAATGGATTTTTTCTCATCCTGCGCATTGAACTGCTTGCCGAGTCCCCCCACAAAGCAAATCGGAAATTCCAGACCTTTGCTCGCATGGATCGTCATGATCCGCACCAGATCGGCGCGCTCGTCCGCAATGTCCGCCTCCCCGTAATCCACCTCATATTTTCTCAGGTTTTCTATATAGCGCATGAAATGAAACAGCCCGTGAAAGCTTGTCTTCTCATAGGCTGCCGCCTTCTCGATCAGCGCGTCTAAGTTCGCCCGCCTCTTTGCACCGCCCGGCAGCGCCTCCATCAGCAAATCATAGCCGGTATCTCGGATCAGCATACGGAGCAGTTCATGAATCGGGGTGTAGAGCATCCTGTCGCGAAACGCTGCATACTGCGCCAAAAAAGCATCCGCCTTCCTGCGAAGCGCCGGCGCTTCCTTTGCTGCCTCATCTTCCGTGCCTGCTGCCCGCTTCAAGCTCTCATACAGACAGTTCTCGTCCCCACTCGTTCGCAACAGCACGATTTCCTCCTCCGTAAAACCGCCGAAAGCGGATAACAGCACACCATACATTGGGATATCCTGTCTGGGATTATCAAGAATCATTAAATAATGGAAAATCGTCCGAATCTCAGACGCCGCAAAATAGCCTGTCCGCGTTGCCACATAGACAGGAATCCCCTCCCGCTCAAGCACCCTGCGGTAACAGTCAAACCAATCGCCGCTTGTCCGCAGTAAAATCACAATATCTCGATAAGACGCGGGGCGCAGGCAGGATTCCGTTTCCCCTTGCGCATTCACGCGCCGCTCCGTCACCATGGCGTTTCCGACCAGCTCGCGGATGCGGATTGCCGTCATCCGCGCCTCCTGCTCGATACGCTGCTCCCGCTTTAAGTCCGGCACGGCATCCGACAACAGGATCTCCGCACGGTAGTCCGTACCGGCATCTTCTATCCTCTCCCGACTGTCCTCTCCGGCAGTCCGTGTTTCTCCACGGTTGTCCGTATCACTATCCTGCATTTTCTCATGGTCGTCCGTTGCGCCAGCCTTCTCTTTCCCACGATCCTCCACGCCATCTTCTGCATCGTCAGGAAACTGCGCCCCCACATAGAGCGCCGCCGCATCATCATACGCAATGTGCCCGATCTCGCTGCGCATCAGCCGCCCGCAAATCTCATTGACACAGTTTAGCACCTCTTTCCTGCTCCGAAAATTCTTGTGCAAATCAATCCGCTGATAGTCACTGTCTTCCGTGCTGTACCGCTCATATTTCTCCAAAAAAATCTCCGGCTTTGCAAGTCTGAACCGATAAATGCTCTGCTTGACGTCCCCCACCATAAACCGGTTCGGGTGTCCCTCGTCCTCTCCCGAAATACTGCGCAGCAAAAGCTCCTGCACCATATTGCTGTCCTGATACTCGTCGATCAGAATCTCCGCAAATTCCTCCCGATAAGCAAGCGCGGTCTGCGTCGGCACAAGCGTACCGTCTTCTTTTTTTTCTAAAAAAAGATGCAGCGTCTCGTGCTCTAAGTCCGAAAAATCAACGATATTGAGCTCCTGCTTTTTTTCCTGAAAACGGGCCGTAAATTCCTGCACAAGCCGTACCAGCGTCAAAACAGCAGGACGGCATGCGGCAAGCAGATCGCAAAGCTCCTCCGCTGACAGCACAACGTCCTGCTTTGTCAGTTTCTCCAGCTCCGCATATACCTTCTTTCGGATATTCATGACGCGCTGTTTTTTTCCGTCGTCACAGCTGCCGCTCTTCATGCGCGCAAGCGCTTCCTTTTTCCACTCATGCAGAATTTTATGTAAACCATTGTAGGTATTCTCCTTCAACAGCTCCGCAAGCGCGTCCGCATCCGATAAAAGCGCTTTTTCATAGGCAAGAGGTCCTTCCGGCTCCCGGCAGATCGTCAGCGCCGCATTCACATAATCGACAAGCTCTTTTGCTCTTTCCCGTATCTCACAGAGCAGCTCCTTCATCCACGGCGCATTCGTAAGCTGTGTCGGCGTGTCCATCTCATACCCCGCAACGCACAGCGTTAGATAATCCTCCGGCCACGGAAAGCCGGACGCATACTCATACAATTCCAAAATGCTGTTTTCTAATCTCACGCCCCTGCCCTGATAGGCATCGGCAAAAAGCAAAAATTCTTCCCCGCCTTCGGCAAACTTCTCCTCCAGCAATTCCTCCAAAATATCCTCGCGGATCAGGCGGATCTCGTTCTCATCCGCCACGCGGAACGCCGGGTCTAATCCCGCAAGCTCAAAGTGATTGCGCAGCACGGACTGGCAAAAGCTGTCAATGGTCATAATTTTTGCATTGTGCAGGAGCGCCGACTGTTTTTGCAGATGCTCGTTTTCCGGCATTTCCCTTAATTTTTTCTCCAGTAACATACCGATACGCTCCCGCATCTCGGACGCTGCCGCTTTCGTGAATGTCACAACAAGCAGCCGGTCAATGTCCACCGGACGAGCCTCATCCATCACCATGTTAAGGATGCGCTCGACAAGCACCGCGGTCTTGCCGGAGCCTGCTGCTGCCGCCACGAGGAGATTTCTGTTATGAAGTTCAATGACCTTGCGCTGCTCTTTCGTATACTCCATTGCTTTTTATCCTGCCCTTCACTGCTGTCCGAACATTTTCGCTGGTTCATCCGCAGCCTATGCTTCCGATTCCCATTCTTCTTTTGTCAGAAGATTGACATGGCCGGTATCCTTCTGTTTTTCTATGATGTCCTCCAAGCTGTCAGTTTCTGTTATCTCCTCCAAATAACATTTTATAACTCACGATAATAAGGGCAAATATTTTCAAAATGCCCATCTTTCATTTTAAAACCATTTGGAATCGTTCCCAACTGAATAAATCCCAGCCTTTCATATAAGTGCCTTGCGTGGGTATTACTTTCAACCACCGCATTAAACTGCAATATTGCGAATGCATGCCTCTTCGCTTGACATAGGCTGTCAAGAACGAGCTGTTCTCCAATATGCCGGCCTCTATATTCAGAACTAATAGCATAACTCGTATTGCAAATATGTCCACACCGACCGATATTGTTGGGATGAAGTATGTAAAGTCCGCATATAACATGGTTATTTTCGTCTTCTGCAACAGCAGCATACGTTTGCGATGCGAAAAAATCAGCCCCTGTTATATTGTCCAATAATTCTTCTTGCGGAAAAGCAATCCCTTCCTCCACAACTTCATTCCATATTTTGATCATTGATTTCAAATCCTTTTTATCATAGGCTCGAATTATCATTTGAATTCCTCCACACAGTCTGATTTTCCAGTCTGCTTCATTACCCTGCAAATGAGAATTTAGCTCTCTAAATTCTCCCAATCGATTCTTTCTTTTTTATAAAAATATGTCCTTTCATTCTCCCCAATCTCACGCAGGACTTTGCATGGATTTCCCACTGCGACTACGTTAGCGGGAATGTCTTTGGTGACAACGCTTCCCGCTCCAATCACTGTATTATCACCGATTGTAATCCCCGGAACAATGATCGCGCCTGCTCCTATCCAGACATTGTTTCCGATGCACACACTTCTGTTATATTGAAGTGACCGCGCTCGAAGTTCAGGAGAAATTGGGTGATTGGCTGTTGCGATCGTTACATTCGGGCCAATCATAACTCTGTCACCGACAAAAATGTCTGCGTCATCTACAATAGTCAGATTAAAGTTTACATAGACATTATTGCCAAGATACAGGTGCTTTCCCGCCCAGTTGGCTCTGAATGGCGGTTCAATATAACATCCGTCTCCCATTTTTCCCAGCATCTCGTTCAGCAGCTTCGTGCGCTTTTCAAACTCACTTGGACGCGATGTATTAAATTCATACATCAATTCAAGCCTTTGAGCCTGATCAGCCATAATTTCTGTATCAAGCGGGTCATAGACAAGTCCTGCTTCCATGCGTTCTTTTTGTGTCATACTGATAACCATGCCTTTCCATAACCTGCAAACTTGAATGCGTATGAAATACGCTATGACGCAGGCACAAATTTGCAAAGTGAACTTGTTCGCTTTTGAAAAATTTTTGATTTTTCAATCTATTACTCCTTCCGAATAAATCAGGAGTTACTACTCTTCCATTACCTCCGTAAATTCCAAACAAACGGAAAATAGGGGAACCAAATCATATGAAACAGTATAACATAAAATATACCGGAATAGGTGAACTGATTTACTTACTCTTTTAACAGGAAATCTGTCAACTTGACAATTTTTATTCCATCCTGCGTTATTGGATTATCGCATTCTCCCGCAATCACAACTTTTTCATAATTGTCGCGGATTTTTTGGAGCGGCGTCAATTCTCTTTCTCTGGTTGAAGGATCATTCATAGATTCAGTTACTTGGAAGTATATTTTTTCCTTGGCATTGGCAGCTATAAAATCAATCTCATTGTCACCGATTTTGCCAATTGCCACATCATAACCTCTTCTAAGCAACTCGAAATATACAATATTCTCAATACAGTGCCCTGTATCTATATCACGTAAGCCCAACAGATAATTTCGCAAACCAATATCTACAATATAGTATTTTCCTAATGTTCTCAGGTACTCTTTCCCTTTAATATCAAAACGCCTGATCTCATAAAAGATATAAGACTCCAAGAGTGCACCTACATATGCCTGTATTGTCTGAACTGCCGGTTTCCCATTTCTTTTATCAGTATCAATCAGTTTTTCACTAACTAATGTGTTTCCAATAGAAGTGATGGATGTGTTATTACCAATATTATCCGCTAAAAACATAATGATTTTTCGAAGGAGCTCAGCATCCGTTATCTGTCTTTGTCCACGCCGTTTCTCCCGCTCCAAAATATCGCGCATTACTACTGTTGAGTAAATACCATCCAACAACGCAAGCACTTTATCTGCATCAAGACCTATATCTGCAATACTTGGCATTCCTCCAAACTTCATATAAGCTTCAAAAAGTTCCTTCGGGTCATAATTCTCACCCTCCATATCGTAAATGCGCTTGCGCAATTCCCCTGCAGGACTTTGTTTTTCCTTTACTTCATACCCATGAAAATCAAGAAATTCCTTAAAAGATAAAGGCAGCATCTTGATCTCAACATATCGTCCGGCTAAATAGGTGGCATATTCCGAAGAAAGTAAATAAGCATTAGAACCCGTCACATAAATATCACAGTCAAAATCTACCCGAAATGAATTGATCGCATCCTGCCAGTCTCCAATACGCTGTATTTCGTCAAAAAATAAGTATGTTTTTTTGTCATCCGGCATTCGCATTTTTACATACTGATATAAATCTGCAGCAGACATCTTCCGAAACTCCATTGACTCAAAATTCATCTGAATGATCTGTTCGGAAGCCACACCATTTTCTTTTAAGTGCTGAACCATCAATTTCATCAAACTCGACTTCCCGCAACGACGTATTCCGGTAATAATCTTCACTAATTCCGTATCTTGAAAAGCGATCAACCGGTTTAAATATAAATCACGTTTTTTTAGTTGAGCTTCTTTTTTTAACATAACATCACCTCCGAATCAATTTTAACACAAACTTTAAATTTTTTCAACTTTGTGTTATCAATATTCAAAAACTTATTATTTTATTGTTTTTAGTATATCAGATTTCATCCAACTGTATGCCCGCCACAAAAGTTTAACTTTTTTAAGGCAAAAAAAGTCCATATACTTCTTTAACATAAGTACATGGACCGAATTGCTTTCCGGTATTGGAAGAAATACATCCTCATCTTGTCATTCCCTCAAACCGAACGTTATTTCATTGTTTAATGTTCCATAATTTGAATATCTATTTTGTCATTCTTTGCTTTGATTTGTACTTTTCCGCCAATCGGATACGTGATCATTGGAAAAACATGTCCAAAATCAACACCAAAAATAACAGGAATATCGGGAGCAACTTTATCTTGAATCACCTTTTTCATTACCACTTTATCTAATTTACAGCTCTCATCAAATCTGCCAAACACCACTCCCTTAATAGATTCTGCGCCTGTTACCTGTAATAAAGATTGTAAATTACGATCAAATTCATACACAAAATAATCTCCCATAATATTATCATCTTCAATAAACAATACTTTATTTTCTAAATCAGGCATATATGGTGTGCCCTGCAGCAGATTTAATGTACATAAATTTCCGCCTAAGATTTCTCCCTCACAACAGCCTTCTTGGATGACATCATATTCTTTTGCAGTATTAGAAGGGCATATGGAAATACATTCATCCTTCATGATACAATCAAAAAAATATTTTTGCGTGAATTCTGCTTCTTTATCAAAGCCAAACGTACTAAAATGCGGTCCATGATAAGTAACCAATCCGGTTCTCGCATATACTGCATGTAACAATGCCGTGATATCCGAATAACCACACAATATCTTTGGATTTGCCCCAATTAAATCAAAGTCTAAGTACTTAAAAATTTGATTCACATTGAACCCACCGATACAGGTAATGATCATCCTTACATTCTTATCCCTGAACGCATCATGAATATCCTCTACTCTTGATGAGACAGAGGACGATTGAAACTCATTCATTTCGCGGCTGTTCTTTGAGAATGTGATTTGAAATCCCTGCGATTCTAAATAAGAAAGAGCATGATCATAAATATCTTTTCTTACTCTTGAAAGACTACTTGATGGTGCAATTACTCGTATTTCGTCGCCGTATTTTAATTTATCCGGAATCATCGTTTTTCCGCCCTCTCTCTTTCCTTCCGTGGCGCATACAACGCTGTCCACCCTTGCATCGTGCATAAGCCCTTTCAACACCTTATACTGCGCCGCTGTACCGCTTTTTACTTCTGTCTGCCATTCCTCCGGTATCATGGGCAGGCTCTCATAATTCCACTTTTTCCATGCATCAGAATAGGCATCCGGCTGTGCAAGCTCAACCAGATGCCCGATGCACCATGAAACAATGTACCCGTTCCCCTCCATATATCCGTCTTTTCCTTCCTCTGCGCCGATCACACGGGCAACTGCCTGTGCCACGCTCGGCTTTTCCGTTATCACTAACTGCATAAAAAATTCCTCCTTTTCATTGCTTGTTGATAGTTGCTGAAAATAAAAAAGGTAGCTGATTGTCTGTTAAGATAATCGCTACCATAGGTAAACAATATTTAATTTTTATATTATTTTTCTATCTTGACCTTTTCCCGACAAACCAGAAGTTGTCGTTGTCTTTGCAAATTAATTTATCACTTTAAGTAATACTTATCTCGTAAAATTGAAAAATATAGTCTTCCAATATACTCACCTTTCATCTCTCATAGTTGCTACAAAAATAGTTACTGTTCAACTGGCGTATCCTCACTTTCCGGTTTTATAATGGCATCTAGTTTTTCAATAAAATTTTGTGTATGCCTAGCCGCAATATTCTTGCTTTTTTCTTTATATTCCTGCATTACAGAATCCAAATCCTCTCTTAACTTTTTGAGTGATGCCGTTGTGACTTGTACATCAATCTCTGGTGAATTACTATACTGTCCCCAAATTCCAACAAACCACCCCGAAAAATGATTTTTGCCCATATTATCAGCATTCTTAAATGCATTAATTGTTGCAGATTCCATCTCAAGAGAAAATCTATTGTATCCCTTATTGCTCAGATCTCTAAAAGCAACATTCAAGTCTGAACTAATCAAATCAATATACATCTTTTGATTCTTTTCATAAACCCATACATCATTATCTCTAAATTCTTTTATAATCTGGTATGCTGACCATTCATCTTCTGTGAAATGCTCTTTACTGTCATCCCCAATCATTCTGTGAAAATGACTGTCTTTTTCATCAGATTTAACTAAATTTTTTATTTGCCCTCTAATACCGTCTCTCACCTTTTCCCAATCGATTGTGGGTAAATCAAGGTCATAGATTCTAGAATAGCAACAATTATTAAGAAAAAGAATATACTCATCTAACGACAAATTTCCTGCATATACTTCTACTAATAAGTCTTTAAATCCTTTATCAATTACTGCTTCATCGACTTCAGGTAGATTATGTGTTCTAAGAATTTCAAGCGGAGTGACCGATTTCTCTTTTTCCAAATATAACTGTATCTCTTTCGAGATGACTTCATCATTCCACTCCCCGTGAATGATCCACTTTGAGAATCCATTCAAAATAAAATTAGTGTCAAATACCTCAGGATAAAGTTTTTTTACATCTAAATACAGAAACAAATTCCCGTATCTTGGAATTTCCTGAATCAATCCAGCTTTATTCGTCATCATAAGGCATATAAAAGAAAGAAGCCAGTTACTACAGTCTTTAATGTCTGCTTTAACCAACTTATTATATACACGTTCAAAGTCTTGAATAGCACATTTAAAACTTCGTATATTATGCGGTCTTTGTTCTAACAGTTTTCGAAGATTTTCCTCTTCTTTTTGATATTCTTCTCTTTTCTTGTTATCGTCAAGCTTGTAATTTTCAGCCTTATACTGTTCAATGATTACGTTATCATTGAAATCTCCTGATAAAATTTTAACCAATAATTCCTCGTTTTTTCTGAGAAGCCCCTTATATTCTATGCCGCAAGACATTGATTCTATAGAATCAGAGACAACCTCACCATAATCGGGAACAAACGGAATAACTCTTTGCACTATTTTTTCTTTAATTTCACGATATGATAATTCACTACTTGAGCTATGTTTCATTTTTTCTTCATTTGCAATAATAATCGTATTAAAGCTCTGGTTTTCACAATAATCATTAATGCATCCCAAAAGATCTGTGCCAGAAATATTGGTTCTCTCTAAGTCATCAAAAACAAGTATAACCTTTTTTTCAGACATTCTATTACTTATAGGCACAAAATTAACCAAATCTATAATAGAAGAAACTACTTCTCCTTTTTTTTGCCAATTTTCAGGCAAAATATCCCTGATTGTACCAAATATTCTTTTATATGTATCTGTAACCTTTGAAACCTTTGTTCCATTCAGCTTATCAAGTTCACTTGCTTTCTCCAACCATTTTTTCTTTACCTCAACTTTTAATGTATCTAAAGAGTCTATACCAAATAAACTAACACACACAAAAACATATGTATCTTTCACTAACGGGATAAATTTGGTTTTAATAAGATATGTTTTACCACATCCCCACTCTCCAGATAGCATTAAAGCACCAACCGGATTATTTATATCACAATAATTTTTTAATTCTTCAATCAGATCCATACGCTCCTCCGACTACTAAGATATTTCTTAAATTATCACATCATCTAATCAAACTTCGGCAGACTCATTCTATCAGAATTTCTTCATCTCCACTTTGTTGATGAATATCATACACCGCACTTTTTTATTTCACCAGTCAATATTTCTTTCTGGTATCCGTACCCATAGACTCGAATTTAGGACAGCTTAGATAAATTATTATTTCTTATTAAAATAATAATTTGCTATTAACATATTCATTTGTTCTTTAAAACTTCTATCATATTCCTCTTTAATTGCTATTAATAACTCTAAAACTGAGCCTAAGTATTTGGCAACATCTCCATCTTTGATAAATATCAAATCCCCATTAATCATGTGAGATATGCGCCTAAAAGTTTCCGTTTTCTTAAATCTTTCATCTACAAATCCATTGTTGTGAATTATTATATTTCTAATATTTACTAAGTCAACTAAATTTTTTTTGCATTCAGTAGATACTTTGTCTTGTAAATTGATATTCAATCCTTTTTTATAATGATTATTTGCTTTATCAAAATGCATAAAATCATTATTTGTACTTTTTTCTATAAGTCTTTCGATATACTCTACTTGGTTTGTTTTATAGACTATATGTGCAATGTCCATATAAAAATCTCGAAGTATTTTTTCTAAAATACATGTAAGTTCAACTATTTCTGTCTGCATAATATCATATGCAAACATTTCCATTGTTTCGTTATCATGATTTTTGCTTAATGTTTGAAATCCTGCATTATGTACCTCTTTCATTCTAATTAGAGAACTTAGCTGCAAAAAAACATATTCTGCTGTGGATTTTTTCCCACATTTAGTACAATATTGTTTTTTTATTTCCGACATTTTTTTTTGCTCTATCAGCATCTCTATTCTTCCACAATATGGACAACATACCTGTATAATTTTAATTTTCTTTTTACTTGCATTTAATAGAAATCTGTCGATAGGTTGGATTTTTACATTATGCTCTTTACAATATGAACAGTAAAATTCATAATATCTCATAAGCATAAAGGCACCTTGTTTTTCTTCAAATTTTGATAAATATGATTGATCTACAAGATGATATACATCTGTTCTTTTGTTTAAATAAGTCTTTAGTATACTTTTTTTCATTTTATATACTTTCCAATTCTTTATTTTGTGACCAAAGAGCTACAGGCTTATTAATATCAAATATTATCCTCGTCAACTCCCGATTTGTTTAATTATTCAACTCATTATTTTATCATATGCGCCCACATAATTCCATTAAAGATTGAGGAAGTCCCTTTTTATTTGTTTGTCACCCCTACGCACTATCCAACATCTGTTAGACAAATCCTGAATTCAGTCTGCTTTATTACTCTGTAAATGAGAATGGTACTATTCATGCTCTTTGCAGCTCATTTTTGTGACCTCCAATTTAAATACCGCAGCTGCATTCACCATCTTCTCATCAAAATCCCAGTTCTGTTTCCCTGTATGATGTTCCATGAGCAGGGAAAGTCCCAGCTTCTTTTCCTCGATTTCTGATACGATGCTGACAACCCCATTGCCAATGATGCTCTGAAAGCGTGCAGAATGACCGCAGGCGAGATCCGCTTCGTTTAGAGCATAATTCGTATCCATTTCAAATCCTACCATGGGATTTTTTTTGATCAAATCAATCTTTCGTCCCTCTTTTGCACCATGAAAATAAAAAATATAAGTATCACCCTTTGCCTCATATCCAAAGCTTAGCGGGACAATATATACTTCTCCATCATCATGAAAGCCAATTCTGCAGCAGGTGCACCGACTTATGATGTTTTCGATTTTCATCAAATCCGTTACTTCCCGATCGTTTCTTCTCATCGCGATCTCCTTACATTCCGATTTTGCCCTATCGCCTGCATCCCGACCAGCCGAAAGCCTTCAAATAGTGCCATATATCATCCATATCGTTCTCATACGCGAAAAGGGGTTTTCTATATCTTGCTTGCGACAAAGAAAAATCTTCTGAATTTGAATAGGATTTCCCCGTTTTTCTGTTTATGATAAGCCTTTGCCGTGCGCATCGTAATCTCTTTTAGCAAACTCTCGGCTTTTATTTGATCCAGCGCATGAAGGTATGGTCTTAATCTCGTCCCTTTTACCCATTCTACCATTGCTTCAACCGAGGGCATGTTGTGATAATATACCGTTTCCCACAGATCAAAATGATCGGTGCAGGAAGAAAGAATATCAAAATATTCCTCCGGTAACAGAATTTTGTTTGTTTCTATGTTCATGGAAGAAAACCCCCACTTCGGCGCAGATAGAATTTCATCCATGACCCTAAATAAGGGTTCCTGATCATTCATCGGTATTTGTACTGCCAATACCCCATTTTGATTCAGTTTGTGAAATAGCATCGGTATCAATTTTTCATGATTTGGAACCCACTGCAAACAGGCGTTGGAAAAAATAACATCATACTCATCAAGGCCATCCATTCCGGTTGTCACATCACATAGCTGAAAATTCATATCAGGATAAGATTCTTTCGCAGTTTTTATCATATTCTCCGAATTGTCCACGCCCAACAGATATGCTTGCGGAAATGCCTTCTTTAACACAAATGTACTATTACCCGGACCACACCCGATATCAAGTATCTTTCCGGGCTGCTCAATCGTAATTCTTTTTACCAAATCAATCGCGGGCTGCGTTCTCTGCTTCTTAAATTTCAGATATTGTTCTGAATCCCATTGCGACATCCTGTGCGTTCTCCCTTGTAATCTCTATTCTTGTTATCTGTCTGTCCATGAATCAAACCTTGTTGCTATCCCTTAATAAGGGTACAGTATACCCCATCGTCTTCGGCGATTTGCCAGATGTGATCACTTATTTTTTCGTATGTATATAGTTGCATTTGCTCTATCAAAACTTCACTCTCCTCAACAATTCCACCTTCATAACAGCCATTACTACCCCGTATACCAAAAGAAGAATCAAACCTCTCACCACTTCTCCCATATTAAAATAGCTTTCATTGGTAAACCAACTTACCACGTCTGAAATTGGCGGTATTACCCAGAGAATATACTTCATAGCGGCAAATTCCGCAATCACACCGTTTCGGCAAACTGCCAACAACGCAATAAAAAATGTCAATCCCGTTCCCACTGTACTGTTTTTCATGATCCGTATATGAAACAATTCTCCTGCCATCCCGCCAACAAACGAACATGTAAACATGAGCAGTCCGCCCCCAACAAAATCCGACCAAATGAATTGACGTGATAATAGCGCATTTCCACTCCATATATGTATGAAAACCGGAACCACAATAGATACCCCGGTAACCACGGCACAAATACACAACATAAATATGATATGACACAGGTAATATTTTCGATGACTTTTTAATCTCAATATCATCACCTGCTCCGACACTTCCGGTTCCACTCCTTGCATTGTCCTTCCAATCCACATCATAATAACAAAAAGAAATATTCCTGTCATCGAAAAACTGCTCACAATCTCAACCGGCGCGATACTATACATCATACTCAGGGTCCCTAACAGCACTATGAATGGCATTACCCATTTTGCAGAAATCATATATTGTTTATATTGATACCTGATCGTTTCCCATATCGCTTTCATTCATCATGCCTCTCAAGTTCCATCCTGCCTGTAACATATCCATACTCACGATATTACAATCTTTCTCTTCTACACGAAGGATACATCCATTTTCTACATACTGCAAATGTCCTTTCCATCGTTCCGGTACAGAACACTGATCTCCATTTGTAAATTTTAAAACATACCACGTTTTTTCTTTTACACTGCGTTGGTTCACCGGCGTTAATACTCCATCATCCAACTGATACACACAGTCTGAAATTGCATCAATCAGATACGGTTCATGACAGGACATCAGAATCACAACTCCATTTTTTCGCAACACATTCATCTTGTCAATAAACACCTGTTGCGATGCAATATCCTGGCCGGAAAGCGGTTCGTCCAGCAACAATATGTCCGGGTCCCTAAGCAGCGCCTGTATCACGCCAACTTTTTGCAGACTTCCTTTTGACAGGCGCTTCATGGGCGTTTTCAGCATGGATTGAAAAAAGAAATCTTGCGATAAGCTTTGAATTCGTTTTTTTAATTCTTTCTCCTCGATTCCCTCCATTTTTCCCTGACTGAATAAATAGCTTTCTGCAGTTAACTGCATTTGCGGAAAATGTTCCGGTACATAATGAAACTGGAATGACCGCTCATAATTCACATTTCCTTTTGTTGGTTGTACCAAACCTGCGATAATTCTTAACAAGGTACTTTTCCCGCATCCGTTATGTCCGATAAAGGCAATGGACTGTCCATGCTCAATGATCATGCTGATGTCATGTAATACTATTTTTTTATTGTATTCTTTTCCGATGTTGTTCAGGGTGACCATGGAGCGCTTCCTCTTTCTGTTTCAAAATCATATAAAACAGTATAACACAAAACATACGGGGATGGGTAAACTGATTTACTTACTCTTTTAAACTTCCTCCCCCTCTGCTGAAATAAAAAAGGCAGCTGATCGTCTGTCAAGATAATCGCCACCTAAAGGTAAACCATATTCCGTTTTTCATATCCTTCTTCTGCCTTGGCGCTGCAAATATGGCAGAGAAAAAACACTTCGTTTTTCCTAAATGCTCAGTATGTCTCCCTAACAGAACAGCGTTAACGTCCTATATATTCACATCAAATATTGCTGTTATCTGTTCATCTTTTACCTCAAAATCTATCTCAAACCAAAAATCCAATCGTTCTCCAAAACTTGTCGGATTATAAGTTACAAAAGAAGTGTTATCCTCTTCAAGTTCTATTTCATCTAAACAAGACTCATTAAAATGGTCTACGACAAATTTTTTATCTTCATCTTCCTCCCACATGGCCAATTGCTCATCCAACCATTGTCCAAATCCCAAACAATCATTTTCTGGCGTTTGTTCTGCATCATTAAAGGAAGCCCATGAAGGTTTCGGCGGAATGCTGAATACAAGTTTTGTATAATCTTTATTCGCAATCGTATCTACCATCAATTTAATCAATTCCGTTGCCTTTGCCTTAAATTCCTGTTCTGTCATTTTACCTCCTATCGGTCTGTCCATGCATCAAACCTTGTTGCTATCTGTGAGTCATAGAGAGGACAGCCGTAATCAATCAAAATATCCATAAGCGCATTCTTATCCTCTTCTGGCATACCATAACAGTCAAATCTCACAATTTGCGAAGTCGTAAAAATCTCAAATGCCCCCCTGCCCTCTTTCTCATAATGATTTTTATCTAAAGCGGTCCAATCGGAAAAAACAGAGGCAACCTTTTTTAAAATATCCTCGATTGGAAGGCTTTCGAGCCCTTCCACGATCCTGCCATCACAACACGCCGATTCATAAACTCTGTTGTCATCGTGTGCCGCTCCTTCTTTGTATTTCCAAAAATTTAAGTCCATACTCATTTTGAAATCCTCCTTATACGATCTGTCTGCAATCCTCTTTGTTGTTCCTTCAAATACGCATATATCCTCATCTCACCACCCTTCAAATATCTTCCACTTCCCGGCAATCTGGAAGTTGCTGTTCTCTATACAGCAATCCTATTTTCTTTCTAAGGTATACCAAACATCTATTTCCTCTTTAGAAGGTGCCTCCCACATGGACAATAATTTTCCCATAAGACCTTCATCCAGATAATAATCTGAACCACCTTCGCCTTTTAATACCCTACAGTTTCGTTCTTCAATGTTTTTATTCCATGTTTGGTCATTAACATCAATGTAATGCCATTCACAATGAACATTCTGAGAGCGGCAAAACTCGGTTAAGCTTCTTCTATTTCCTAAGCTCCAAAACCCCCAATCTAAAATTACAGTACAACCTATGTTTACCAATTCCACCGATTTTTTCTTAAAATAGCTCCAAATTCTTAATGCCATTTCGTCATGTTTCTCACCCAAATCATTATCAAACAAATCCTTTGTTAATTCATCGCATGATAAAATAACCGCTTTCTCTTTTTCTTTTATTAGATTGGCGTAATAGGTTTTTCCGCAACATATTTTCCCACAGATTGCTATTATCTTTGCCATATATATTTCTCCTTGCCTTATATAAATTCCTTGTCAGTTTATCTACTAACTGTCTTAACTTTCCTTGATTTTCTGCCTCATGACCACATACTGCATGGGATTGAACGTAATGTACTGTTTCGGAAACACCACAAAGCGGAATGACTGCTGTAATACTGCGGAAAATGCCTTTACATAGTCTTTGGAATATCCCTAGTTGGAAATTATCGGCGTATTAATATGCCTTTCATGAATTGCGTTTCATTATGAGTTTCATATACGATCGACTTTTCTGCTTCTGTACATCCAATCAATATTTTTATTTCAGAATCTTTTTTCATCAAATCGACAATGCACATTACCGCATCAGCCTTCTTTTCGCTGCTTCCTACCCATACGTCTATTCCTGATCCATCCATAGATGACGTATCTTTCAAATATCCATAGTCAAGACGGTAAATAAAATCAGGATATTTAGGGTGTGATGTTCCTTTCGGTCTATCTATTATGATTTCAGTATTATTTACCAATTCATCTAATGCATTCCAAAAATCATCATCGTAAGTATCCATATTGCACCCCCCTTCAAATATCCGTTCTCAAATTGAATTTACCAACGTGTCATATTCTTTTCAAACTTTGCAGTATATACTTGTTTTCATTCATCAGCAGATATTCCGTGCTCATATTTCATGGCTGGACACCCCATTGATTCATCATACACAGCCATATCCTCCAATTCCTCTTTATCATTATAAATAGGCGTTATCGGTTTCGGCTGCATAAACCAACTATCATATTCCTGATTTTGCACATCTCCACAAAACACAAGTTTTCCAATCTTACTCTCTGTATCGTCAAATAGTCAAATACCCGCCGCAAGCGACGGGGCATCAAACTTGAAACGCCCCAAGGGGCGGGGTATTTGACCCTCGCGGCATTCTCCAACTGTCCGTGCAAGCACGGCCGCTTGGCTCATTGCTCGCGGGAATAAAATCATTTTCGCCTGCTTCATAGATTCTTTGCCATACACAATGATTCCGGCATATTCACATAAGGACCGTAATTGGGAATGACTGCAAAGCCCAGCTTTCTATATACCGCACAGGATTCCGCCAGCAGCTCCCCCGTTTCCAGAATCATTCTTTGGTATCCCAATTCCACGGCCCATTCGATCAGCATGGAAACCAATTTGCTTCCGATACCCCGTCCCTGATATTCCGGATGGATAAACACCCTCTTTAATTCCACGTTTTCATCATCATATCTTCTGATCGCACCGCCGCCGATTGCCTTATGATTTTCGTAAACAACAATCGCTTGCCGTATTTCATCCAGTTGATTATATTTCTGATACTTCTCTCTCTTTACCACTTTCCCGACACGCCTGTCCAAATCCATGTCCAGAAGTCTGCAATTCTCTATAAAATCCTGATTCTTACCGTCCGTTCTCTTAAAATCCATTCAAATTTCCTCCGCAAACCGGGACTTGGCACTACACATATATCCTCTCATTCAAAAACATACTCATCGTTTGCCTGCTCTCTTGACCCGACTCTCCGACCCGGCGATCGTTATACAATGTCAACCCAAATACCGATATCCCGCATTTTAGAGTTAGGAACTTGCTTATAAAAACGCTGTGCTTCTTCATTTGACGCGGTCAGCGCGATCAGCGTATCGATATGGTTATTCTTAAGAATCTCTCTTAACGCTTCCAGCAGTCGTTNTGGCAACTCCCCGATGCCNNNNACTTTTNATNACANANATCCAATCCAGATANGCCTTTTTTGAGCCGTCAAAATGACTTGCAATCATTGTGGAATCGATTCTTCCAATTACTGCNTCATCCTCATAGGCCAGCAGAGAAACGGAATCGGAAAAAGCACGATCGTCAAAGCTTCGCTCAACAGCNTNAATATAGTCATCATCAATTTCCCAACCCCAAAAGTCTTCNTCTNNCCTCAGTCTTCTTTCAAAATCCAGCACATCCGGTATNTTATCNTTTGTATATCTTACAATATTNAGATTCATCTATCCACCCTCTCCAAGTTCACCGCTNTTTCCTTATCTGCTTNCAATTTGCTGTTCTATACCGNTTCCTGTCCCATTACCTTGGNGTCCCCACTTCGATCANATTGCCATCCGGATCATAAAANCGGATNACTTTCTGTCCCCAGCTATGCGTCATAAGCCGATTGACATATTGAANGGAAGGATACAGCTTTTCCAGTTTTTGAACAAACGNTTCCAAATCNCTTTCCTCAAAATANAGTTCGCAGGAGTGATTCTTNGGGATAATCTCTNTTCCAANNAACTCTTTCCATATTTTTTCATCCTGAAGTACNAGACCTTCTGTTAAAATCATATTNCCGCCATTGTCCAGNATCATCTCAAGACCAAACANNTCATGATAAAANTGNNTTGNTCTTTCCATATCTTTCACAACAANCANTATATTTTTCAGTTTCATCCGCCTTTANCTCCTCATGATGATAGACCTTCATTCCCGGANTTCAAAGTTCACACGATCATTCAATATTTAATTCATATAAATAATCGCAGAAATCTAACTCTGTTCCACGTTTTTTATAACACTTCTCGCCAATCACTTCAAAGCCTATTTTCCTGACAACTTTATTAGATCCGACATTATCCTTGTTCACTCTGACGGTTATTTTATTCGCGCCATGATTCTTCGCATAATCCACCATTCCTCCTGCCATTTCGGTCGCATACCCGTTTCTCCAAAATTTCTTATGCACGCAATAAGCAATATCATAAACTTTGCCATCCGCACTTGGTATAAAACTGCAAGTTCCAACTCTTTCATGGGTATCCTTAAACTCGGCAATCATATAACAGCATATTTCATCCTCCGATAGTTCTTCTATCTCCTTTAAATAGGCCTCGTCGATTTCTTCCATTGCTTCATCCGGCAGGTATTCTCCCATCTCCGGATCATTCCATATACTGATGACAAATCTGGCATCCTCTTTCCGAAATCCACGTAAGTACAAATGCTTCGTTTCAATTGTTTCAACTTGCATCATCATCACCTCATATTATATAAACTCTGATATGTCACCCCCCAACCCTAAGTCTCAATTTACCACTGCAACATCTCCATCCAACATTTTCTCCCCCTACCGCTTTATCTATCAATCCCGTATTCCTGATTTTATTTCCAGCCCAAATAGATAGTAACGGTATTCCGTCACACCCGATAACTCCTCTTCCGGCATAAAATTACCTTTTATATCGACAGAATAACCCAAACCAACATAATGCCCCGAGCCGCCGTCATCATAGGTCTCTGTCGGAATACAGAATAAAGGTCTTTCAAAGGACTGTACTCTGAAGAAATCAAACATCCCTGAACCAATCCACAATATGACAACTACGGCCACNCANATGATTACCTTCTNTTTCTTCATAGCTGTTTATCTTCTCTGCCCCTTTTCAATCANATTCAAGCCTTTTCAATTCATCCTCTAATACATCAGCAAAGNACTGAATTGGGTCTGCAAGTGATTCCGCATAGTCAAGGGTTTGTTTATGATTCTTGTACTCTAACGGANCTTTACGAACCTGCAGAGCAGTTTTAAGTACATCAGGAACCGGNCACAGGTTGTTTTCCAAGGCCCATTCAGCCGCAGCGGTTTTCGCAATGATTTTCCCGGTGTGCAGGGTATACAGGCATCGGGCAATATCCAACATCCAGCCGAATGAGTATAGGCTGCGTTCCGTCTTCTGTACATATTTTCTTATGGTTTCATAATGATGTTTTATATCGGCATACAAATCGCTCACATCCGGCGCACTCAATCGACTGCGAACATCNCGGCCGTACAATAAAATGCCGCTTTCCATCAGCTCTGCCATGCCAAAACCGTCAAACAGATATGTATCGGTAATTCTTTCACCGCTGGTACCCCAATAGACCACTCGGTCGGAGGTTCTCGCCAGGAAAGCCTCCAGCGTCAGCATTCCACCCTCAAATGATCGATAATATGGATTACCGGGCTCTTCTTCAAGCATAGTTTGACGGAGATTTACAAGCTTTTTTGCCTGTTCTTCAGATATCTGCCTGTTAGTTAAGACAAGAATATCAATATCGCTCCACCCCAGTCTGAAATCATCCAACACCGAGGAGCCATACAAATAAATAGACGGTTCACAGTCTGACAAAATACTGTTGATTTCATGGATCATCTTATTTATGGCCTTCTGACGTTCGCAGCGTTCCGAACCGGCGGGGTGAACTTTCTCATCAGATGCGCAATGACAAGGGAAAATCTGTGTGGCATTTGCAGGAAGATTTCTCACTTGTTCAAGATAATATCTCGAATTTTTTGCCTCGGTGTCATGATATTGGAATCCGAGTTTTTCTCCGACTTCGGGAGCAATTTCGTCCATAAGACCGCACATGATCATGACAGAATTCCACACCTGTTCCGATGTTGTTCCGCCATAAGTCTGCAGGAATCTTTCCCATACTGTCGGTTCAAGCCATCTGTACATATATTTTGCTGATTTTCCCACGCTTACAGAAAAATCCGTCTCATTACCAATTTTCCATGATAGGATTTTCACGAGCTGTGGTCTTACTATTCCATTTAACATATCGTGAGCAAATGGAAGCTCATTCCTCCATAATCCCTTTGCTACATTATTCAAACACCACCAGAATTCGTTGCATACGGCCAGATATTCCGTTTCCGTTGGCTTTTTTACATGATAATCAACATCAGTAGCTTCCGGAATATCCGGGAGTATTCCGTCCTTGTCAAGTAAAATCCTACATAGTTTATCGTCCAAAATATCAAGCTTATCCAAAGGTTCAACGTGCAGGTCAAGACGATTGCCGTCTGCAAACTGGATCAGCCAACCATAGCATTTTTCAAAGTCCACTTCCTGTCCCATAGATTTGTCACACTCGTCGGGACACTGCATATAAAGCCGCTCTCCGAAACGATCTATCCATGATTTGTCCTCATAGAACGGCTTGGTTTCGGTGACGGCATAAACGATATCGTAATCCTGAAAAATATCCTTTGGCGCATTTACATTGGTTCGAGAACCGTTCATATAGACTGCTCGTATGCGCTCGTCTTCTTTTGCCGTATTCATGATCAAGTCATACATTTCCTGTTCTGTTCGCATAGTGAAAACTCCTCTTTTTATAAATTTCTTCAAATCAGATAGTCCGTATGATATGCCTCCAGTAAATTTCCGATTGCGGTGATACCTAAAGGAACTTCCTTTCCCGCCCTGTTCACCCATATTGTGTGGATGCCCAATGCACCTGCACCTTTTACATCACTTGTGAAAGAATCTCCGATATGAACTACCTCACTTGCTTTCAGCCCCGTTGACCGAAGCGCCAGCTCAAATAGCTCTTTCCGGGGCTTATATGATTTCGCATCTTCACTTGTAAACACGCCGGCCGGCTTTAGTCCATGATACTCCAACGCGCTTAACAGGTCGGCTCTGTCAATATTGGAAACAATAAAAATCGGCACGGGACACCGCTCAAAAAATTCTTTTGACTCTTCAAAAATCGGCGGTTTTGTCCAATGAGCGAACATCATCTCACTGAGTGCTTTCGGATCCGCATCGGATTGAAATTCGTCTATGGTTTTTGCTAAGGATCGGTATTCCAGCTCTCTCTGGGTTTCAAAGGCTGCCCCATAAGCGTTCATGAACATTGTCTGAAATTCATTCCACCAAAAGCCCCCGATTTGTTTCCCGTCATCCACGCTGCCGGTTTCGATGATCTTTTCTGTGATTTTTTTAATGATTTCCCCGTCTTCATGCACGACTGTGCCATAGAAATCGATCAATACTGCTTTAACCACTCGAATTCCTCCCTTTTTAGATGTCTGACGCTTTGCAAACTCCTATTTTGATCAGGGGCGGCAAAGATCCAGATCCTATTTTTGACAGATCATAATTCAATGATATTTCTCGATATACAGTTCTACTACACGGCGGATAGGCGGTGATATTTCCTCTAAATCAATCTCTTCTACGGAAAAGAAACGTAATTCCTCCATTTCTTCGTCCTGCTTTTTTAATTGCCCATGATACTTACGGCATAAATAGATGATTTCAATGTTGGATACTTCGTCGCCATTCGGATATACATAATGCGTTTCCGGCCCGGAGTTTACGCAGAAAAACTCGATTTCATCGGCAATCAGTCCCATTTCTTCAAAGAATTCTCTTTTGGCGCAATCTTCCACTTTTTCATCGATTTCAACAGAACCGCCGGCATAACCCCATTTATGGTTGTCCGTCCGCCTACCCAAAAGTAATTGTCCCTGTTCGTTGATGCACAGGATACTGGCCGCGCATTGGATGATCGTTTGATGCCCGACATATTTCCTCATGTCCATGATATAGCTGCTCATATTATTTTTCCTTCCTCATCTCAAAAACGGTAAAATGCCATCCTGTCATGGTTGCTATCCTAGCGGCTTTAGAAGATCCGATTGAAGTTGCGTGATAATCTCGTTCACGGCGGAAGTGACAAACACATCTAATTCCTCTTTTGATAGATAAGTGTAATGTTCCTCAATGTTTGCAACACCATCAGCATAAAAACTTAAGATAAACGATCTGCGTTCTTCAAAAGCATTTTCCGAGAAAAAATCAACATAGGTGTTTCTAATGTCTTTGCTCTCACGATAAATGCGGAAGGCTTCAAACGAAGGATTCGATTTCAGATACATAAAGTCGAGGTCATACCAGTCCTTCTTGATTGTCTGCCAGAACAGTTCGCGGTTGGTGTGAAATATCACACTTTGCTTTTCTTTAGCAGAATAAACGATTTCTCTTGCCCAGATTTTATCTGTGAGCAGGTGTGTCAGATAGCCGAGGAAAAAGGCATATTCTTTTTTGCTGTATGATAGACGNTGCNCCGGTGTAAAGTATTGTCGGATGAACTGCTCCTCATGTATATTCTTGATACCGTTTTCATCTAACGACCGGAAGTGCGAAACGNCTGCGTCAGGAATAAAGCCGGAACCGTCTTTTGACGGTATACCACTATCAGGTGCAATATTTCCTAAAACAAATTCGTTTATGGATTCAATATTTNGTTTTCGGTAGAGTTGCTGTGCAACTCTTAAATGTATGATCCATGATGCCATAAACTTCGTTCCTTCTGTAATTTATTATGCCTTCTTTTCCGCAGCCGCTTTGTCCAGCCTGCGGTTCATGCGCTCCGACATCACCAGCATCAAAATGGCAAACACGAGCAAAAACGCCGGATACAGGGCAATGCTGACATGCTGTGCGATCAGACCGAACACCGGCGGCATAAACGTCGTGCCGACATAGGCGCTCGCCATCTGAATGCCGATGATCGCCTGAGAATTNTCNTTTCCGAAATTCGCGGGCGTCGCGTGAATGATTGACGGATACACCGGCGCGCAGCCAAGTCCGATGATGACAAGCCCCGCCAGCGCAGGCACACACGATGCGGTCGGGAGTGCCACCATCGCAATTCCGAAAAGCACAACCACCCCGCCCAGACGAATGAGCCGCCTGTCGCCGAGCCGCTCCGAGACAAATCCGCTCACAAACCTGCCAAACGTGATCCCGATGTAAAAAAGAGAGGCAAAACGCGCCGCCGTTTCCGCGCCGACATGCCGCCATGCCACCANATAACTGCTTGCCCACAATCCGGTCGTTGACTCCATCGCACAGTAAGCAAAAAAGACGATGAGCACCATCTTCACTCCCGAAATCTGCACCGCATCCCGAAGCCGCAGCGCCCTGCCCGAATCTTCCGCCTCTTTGCCGTTTTCTTTTTCCTGCGATTGTCTTTTTTTCCAGAGCGGCAGACTGCAAAAAAGAAGGATCGTCAGTCCGATCTGCAAGAACGAAACGATCCGNTAGCCGCTGTGCCACCCCAGACCGCGCGTTAAGCAGGCTCCCATGATATAAGGACTTACCATCGTACCGATCCCCCAAAAACAGTGCAGCCAGCTCATATGTCTGGACGCGTAGTGCAGCGCCACATAGTTGTTGAGCGCCGCATCGATCGCCCCTGCGCCAAGTCCATAGGGGACTGCCAGCGCGCATAGCAGCCAAAAGGAGCCCGACACGGAAAAACCGAACAATGCGACTGCCGTCAAAAGAACACTGACTGCCGTCACCCATCCCGCTCCGAACCGCCTTGTCAGACGATCGGAGGATAACCCCGATATGACCGTCCCCGCAGAAATGATCATGCTGATGATACCGGCATACGACATCGGCACACCAAGCTCACCGTTCATAACAGGCCACGCGGAACCGAGCAGCGAATCCGGCAGTCCCAAACTGATAAACGCAAGATAAATGATCACAAGTAATAAAGAATACATGCTGTATTTCCTCCANGAAAAAATCATTTTAGCGATTCTTCATTTCATGATTACTGTCTTCTATTCTTTCTTGCCTTTGCAAAATANAGGCATACATCTACNATCAACAAAATNACCGGAANCGGTGCCACANANNAAAGCAGCANAAANCCNAATATTCCGGCAAACATCCCGGTATCCGTCATCAAGTCATAGATCGCATANCCAACNATAAAGACCTCCANCNCCATATCAANNATTCCAAACACTTTGTATGGTGATGNATGTTTNATAAATCNCTTCGCCAGNCATACCCCGCCCATACAGACACTGATGATGGACAATNCNATNGCTGCTNCTAACACNNCTATCGAATCCGAAAGATATNTATTTATCACTCNTANTNCNGTTACCCAAAGAACAATCGCAATCAGAACGATNGNAATNGTTATTTTTTCNAACCTGCTCATTCACNGTCTCCTTCCAATGATAAATCGGAAATCACNTTTCCTCTTTCATGCGCTCCAGCAGCCACTCCTCGTCCGGGCTTCCCAAATTGCGCTTCTCGCAGCCCGGCAGACGCTCGTCAAAGCCGCAGACCTCCTTGTACTGACAATAGCCGCAGGCGTTCTGCTCCTTGTACTCATACGGATTGCGCGCAATACTGCCCGCAAGAATCTTCTTGGACAGTTCCCTGATCTTTCGGTTTACATAATCCGATATTGTTTCCAGGACCTCCGTCGGATAAGCATGGGATGACAACGCAACCGAACCGTCCGCTTTGATCTGCGCGGGAATGACGTCCGAGCGTCCGCCCGATACGATCGCCGTATCCATCATTNCGATGATCTCTTCGTCCGCGTTGACGATCCCCCGCATGCGCAGTTCTTTTTTTAACTCCGCATCGATCTCCTCCTCCGAGCGCGTTCCGTCCTGCTCCGTAAACGGATTATCCATATGATAATACAGCATCCCCGCAGGCACGATAAGCTTGTCCGGGTGCTCCTGCCGCTCCTTTTCCATTGCCACATTGAGATAGAGCACAAGCTGCAGGGTAAAGCCATAATATACCGTCACCAGATCAAAATCCTTTTTTCCCGATTTATAATCAATCACCTTGACATACACATTCCGGTCATCCTCGTAGGTGTCCAAACGGTCAATTCTGCCGGAAAGACGCATTTTTTCCGTATCGGAGAGCGCCACGCTCACGCTGTCCAAATCCTCCATCTCCTGAAAAGCAAGCTCAAAGCCCCTCGGCTGAAANACNCCTTTTTTGATCTGATACTGTAAGGTATCAATGCTCCGCTCCATGACGGCGCGCAGCGTATGTAACAGATANTCATAGCGCGCGCTGCTGTAGAGAATGCTGCCGGAAAACTGTGCGGCGTAGGCGTCCACGACCTCATGNAGCAGCGNCCGCCCNTCCTCTTTTGTAAAAGTNAACCAATTCANNTGNCGCTTTCCAAGNCCTTCCGAAAANCGNCTCAATATCTCATGATANAGCGTACCGATATCCTGCGCGGTCACGCCGTATTCCTCGCGCTCTGACAGGCGCAGTCCGTATTCCAAAAAATGATGATATTCGCACTCGGCAAAGCGCTCCATGCGGCTGACCGAATTTGCAAGCATCGCGCCGTAAAGCGCCTGCGCCGCCGCCCGCGGCAGCTTGGCCTCACGGTAGGAATAAAACGCCTGAGAAAGCAGGCGCTTCGTCTGCTCCCCGGTCTCCCCGCCCTTCGACAGCATGCGGTACATTCCCTTCACATAACGCTCCGCATTCTGATCTTTTGCGTAAAGTCCCGCCGCATAATCGCGCAGCATCGGCGTCAATGCGCGCAGCGCGTCCGCAGCCGATTCCGCCAGATACGCCTCCTCCTTCGGTTCCACAGCCGATACGGCAAGCGCGGGAAACATGTTTTTTAATACGTCGATAAAATAGGACGGACGGCGCGATTTTCCGTCGCTTCCCATCGCCGCATAGGTCAAACATAAATACGACGTCGGCTTTGTCAGGTTCATATAAAGATACAAACGCTGGATATACATTTTCTGCCGCGGCGTCGGGGATAGTTCCCAGTCCGCGGCGCTCAAAAACTCCCTGTCCATATCGGAGATCAGACCGCCGCCCGCTCCCGTTTTGGGGATGATGCCGTCGTTCACGCCGATAAAAAATAACGCCTTCATCTCCTGAAAACGCGTCCGCTCCATATCGCCGCAGACTACGCGGTCCACATTCTGCGGGATCGCGCCGACCTGGATCTCGGAAAGTCCGGCGTCCAAAATCTCATAAAACTCCTGCGCGCCGATCTTNTCATCGCCGAGAAGCCCGTCCATCTGCTCTAACAGCTCCATCACAAGCCGATAGATCTGCGCGTACTCCTTTGCCTTTTCCGGCCTTCCATCTTCGTTAAAACGCTGCTCATACACGGCAAGCTTTTCCTCGATTCCTGCCTGTGTGATAAAATGGTAAAGCTGGCGCACGCGCTCCCCCATCGTCTGTACCGATGTAAGCAAAACAGAAAGCGACTCATACGCCTTCACGCGGATCGCATTGAGATATGCAAGCTTTTCGCCGTCTCCCCCCGTCTCCTTCGTATGCCGCGTAAACAGCTCGGCATAGTTCTTTTTTCCGCGGATGCCCGTCGCGCGCGCATAATTTTCCAGCAGATCGACGTCCTCCATCGAAAGAGTCGTCATGCCGCTGCGCAGATAATGGAACACCGTCTCATACGAAAAATTTTTGAGCACAACCTGCAGCGCGCTGCGGATGCCCTCCACGAACGGGTTTAAGACGATGCCGTTTGTCTGATCGATAAAAAAAGGAATTCCATGACCCGAAAGCTCCGCGGCAAGCAAATCGGCATACTCGCTTAAATTTCCCGTCACCACCGCAATATCCCGGTACGCAAAGCCCTCTGTCCGCACAAGCTCCTTGATCCTGCGGCAGACAAACGATACTTCGCGCTGCGGGTCGTCAAGCTTATAAATCTGACAGGACGCCGATTCTCCTTCGTATGTTCCCCTCCCGTATCGAAACAGATTCTGCTCCAAATAGGAAAAAAACGGATTGTCCTGGTGGCGGATGACGGGTACTCCCTTCAGAAATACATCCTCCTCGTGCGCGATTCCCGCCTGCTCTTGAAGTTTACATAATGACACCGTTGTTTTTTGGCTGAGATAAAATAGCTTCTGTTCTGCCCCGATTCGAAAGGGATCTTCTGCTTCATCGATCAGAATCGTGACACATACTTGTTTACATAACGTCATTAACTCCTGTAACACGCGGTTCTGAACGGGTGTAAATCCGGTAAAACCGTCAAATACGATGACACTTCTCTTTATGAGCGCCGAGCGCGGAAGCGCCCTGCACAGCAGATCGAGGGATTCCTCCGTCGTGATAAACCGCTCATGAATATAGGAAAGGAATGCCTCATACAGGATCCGCATATCGCCAAGCTTGGCCGGGAGCAGCCCCCTGCCCTTTGCCGCCTGCGCCATCTCCCCGACCTGTTCGGGGCGGATCCCGTACTGCATAAACTCGGAGATCACGGATTTGACCTCATGAATGTAGCCGGTCCGGTTTAAGCTGCCGCCCAGCACCTTCAGCCTGTCTTTCTCCGCCGCGGCCACCTTACGCAAAATGAGGTTCTTGCCCGTATCATCCAAGACCGGGATATCTTCACCGCCGACCTCCTCCAAAATGCGGTGGGTCAGCCGCCCGAAGCTTAAGACGTCAATATTCATGATTCCCCGGTCGGGATGCAGCAGGACAAGATCCTTCTGTGTCTGCATCGTAAACTGATCCGGCACGATAATGAAAAACCTGCGTTCCGGCTCACGCAGCGACCACGCGATCATGTCCTGATAGACGCGCATGCTCTTTCCCGCGCCCGAACCGCCGAAGTAAAATTTTAAGCCCATAGGTTACCCTCTAAATGGAATTGCCCGCTCTTTTATATGATTTGCCTTTTATGGATGATACCAGTATACGACCGCCTCATAGGGGCGCAGCGTATATTCCGTTCCGATCTGCTGCGGCGCATCCGCATCATTTCCAATCAGAAGCTCGTTTTGTTTGCCGTCCAGCTCACGCGGAAGGGCAAATTTCTGTTCTTCTTTTGTGAAATTGCACAATACGAGCAGCTTATCTTTTTCATAGGAGCGCATGTAGGCGTAAACCTCCTCGCCGCCGTCCGGAATCAGGTCATAGCGTCCGTACACGATGATCTCATGCTCTTTTCTCAGGCGGATCAATTTCTGATAATAGCGGTAGACCGAATCCTCCCTGCCCATCTGCTCAGCAGCGTTGATTTCCGCATAATTCGGGTTGACCTGCAGCCACGGCGTTCCTGCCGTAAAGCCCGCATTGGGCGTATCATCCCACTGCATTGGCGTGCGCGCGGAATCCCGTCCCCTGCGGCTGATATAGGAAAGCATCTGCTCATGGGTGAATACCCCGCCATCCACCAGATCATGGTAAGCATTCAGGCTCTCCACATCGCGCAGCTCGGATAAATCCGTAAAATTCATGCAGGTCATGCCAAGCTCCTCGCCCTGATAAATATACGGCGTACCCTGCATCATATGCAGACAGGTTGCCAGCATCTTCGCAGACTTCTCGCGATAGGCTCCCTCGTCACCCAGCCTTGACACAATGCGCGGCTGGTCATGATTGTCCCAGAAAAGAGAATTCCAAGCTTTTCCGTATAACTCCACCTGCCACTTTGTCATGACACGCTTTAAGTCCATTAACGAAATCCGGCGGTCCGACCATTTTCCGTGCTCCCCGTCATCTAAGCCCGTATGCTCGAACTGGAACACCATGTTTAACTCGCTCTCGTCCTCGTTGGCATATTTTTTTGCCTCCTCGATCGTCACGCAGGACGTCTCGCCCACACTGAACGAATCGTATTTGGAGAGTACCTGTCTGCGCATCTCCCGCAGATAGGTATGCACCTTCGGACCGTTTGCGACATAGGGAACGAAATCCCCGTTTTTGCCGTCCGGCATGGCGGGCACTTTGCTGATGAGGCTGATCACGTCCATGCGGAATCCGTCCACGCCCTTTTCAAACCAGCTTGTCATCATGTCAAACACCTCGTCGCGCACAGCGGGATTTTCCCAGTTTAAGTCCGGCTGCTCCTTGGCGAACAAGTGAAGGTAGTACATGTCCGTCGCCTCATCGTATTCCCATGCCGGTCCCGAAAACCACGAGATCCAGTTGTTCGGCGGCATCTGTTTCCCGCTCTGTTCATCCTGCTTGCCTTTGCGCCAAATATAATAATCACGGTACGGATTGTCAAGGGATTTCCGGCTCTCGACAAACCATTCATGCTGATCGGAGGTATGATTCACGACCAGATCCATGACGAGCTTCATGCCCCGCCGATGAATCTCGGCAAGCATGTGGTCAAACTGCTCCATCGTTCCGTATTCTTCCTGAACCTTCCTGTAATTACTGATGTCATAGCCGTTATCGACGTTCGGCGATTCATACACCGGAGAAAGCCAGATCACATCCACGCCAAGCTCCTTTAAGTAATCCAGCCGCTTTGTGATTCCCTCAATATCGCCGACGCCGTCCCCGTTGCTGTCACAAAAGCTCTTCGGATAAATTTGATAGACTACCGCTTCTTTCCACCATGCTTTTTTCAATTTTCTGTTCCCTCGCTTTCGAATTTGATGAATCACATAAATGATCAAAATAAATAAAAGCTCCGCCGCCGTCGCCCAGATCCTCGCAAGCAGCGCAATGATCAGCGCGTATTCCTCCGGCATGATCATGCCAAGCCCCAGCGTCAGAATGCCCTCGCGCACGCCGAGCCCCGACGGGGCGAAAAACGTGATCATTCCGAGGATCACGGCAAGTCCGAAAATGCCGCCCGCAAATAAAAACTGCGTCGCCGGGATCGGATAAATCGAGCAGACGAGCAGGTAAAAGCCCGCGCCGACCAAGATCCAGTTGCAGATAAACAACCCCACGACCGACAAAAGCTGCGGATAGGAGATCGGAATCTGTAAGTCCTTTCCTTTGATAAAACGTTCCAAAAAGCGCAGCAGCCCATTGACGATCCTCGGGTGGATCACGACCATCAAGACTACCACCAGTACGAGAATGAGCCGCGTGTATTTCATCATGATCTCGTTCGGAAAAAAGAACAGGGAAATGAGAAACAAAAATGCCGCGCCGAGGAATGTCCCCAAATTTTCCAAATAGAAATTGACCGTCACCTTGCGCGCTTTGACTCCGCGATGCTCATACGCCGGAAATCGCGCGATCAGCATAAACACCTCGCCCGGAATGTACTTGCCGAGCACGGAAAACGCATAGCAGGTGATTGCCTCGAAATAGGGAATTGACGAGCGGTTTAAGACCGTCACATAATGCCATAACGACGCCAAGGTCACAAAATAGGCAAAATAAATGAACATGGACACGATAAAAACCGGCACATTGATCTTAAAATCCATCGTTCGGATCTGCTGAAAATTCCCCTTGAGTGTCCGCACTAAAAAAACTGCCGCCACGACAAGAAACAGCACAGTAATGATATTTTTCAAACGTCCCGAAAGCTTCTTCATGATGTCCCTAAGTCCTCCCATAATAATCTTTATTTTTCTCTTGTTAACTCGCTTTTTCTTTTATTTTCTTTTTCTCATAGATAAGCTTCCAAGTCTATGTCATCCCCTCGGCCTAAAATCATGAATAATGGGATGTTTGGGGTACACTTAATAAGACGTCGTCCTATTTCGCTATGATCGGCCTTTCCTTATCCCCAACTCCTTACGGCAGACTAACCTCCCATGTCATACGGGATCACCTGTACTGCAGGGTCCTTAATTCCCTCGTTCTGCTTATCCATAAAGGGGCGTCATGATGCTCCTAAACTGAGTCTGTGCTCTGATGGACTAAAATCTGACTTCGGCTCTCTATGTTTTTGATTCCTTTTCTGCTCAATTCAGCACCTTCCGGTGGACGTCTTCCTGAGTCTCACAGTTGTCCTCTTTATGCTGCCTGGGGCTGCCTATGTATGTCTGACATCATTTTCTCTGCATCATAGGTCACTCCCTTTGCCAGGATAGCGTAGAAGACCCGTATCAGCTTGCAGCTGATCGCGATCACTGACTGTTTCTTTTTTAGCGGATTGTCCGCTCTGGTTGTGTAATACTCATGCAATGACCGAAACTCCGGGTTCTTGGCTATTAATGGGATCGCGGCATTGAACAGTACAGCTCGCAGCTTACTCCGGCCTCTTTTACTGATGGTCGTCTGTCCCTTATGCTTTCCCGAACTGTTTTCCCTTAATGAGAGTCCCGCCAGCTTTTGTATCTGTCTTGGTGATTCGAAACGCCTCACATCACCAACCTCTGCCAGAAATCCGGCTACAGTGATCACTCCTATACCTTTGATGGCAAGCATCTGCCCGCTTTCGGGTATCTTTTGGCACAAACTTTCTATCTCTTCCATAACGGATTCAAGCTGTGCCTTTTTGTATTCGTAATCCGCAAGCAGCAGCTTCATTTCATACTTAGCCGCCGAAGAGCCTTTCTTTAAGCCAATGCTCCGTTTTGCCGTTTCACACAGGGTCGTTGCCCTTTTCATTCCAACAGCTCTTAACTTTGCATCACGCCAGATCTGATTGATCTTCTCCGCTCCAAGTTCCATGACTGCTTCCGGTGTACAGGCTGCTTTCAAAAGCAGCATACTGCTTTGTGCTTCATAATCCCCAAACACTTCTTTATATTCAGGGAAATATATGGCAAACCATCTGGCAAATCTGTTTTTGATCTGGGTAAGCTCCCTGATCAGTCTCTTCCGATTTGCCACCATAATTCTTAAATCTGCATACACACCGTCCGGTGTATAGGGTGTTGAATATCTTCCCTCAATGACAAGCTTTGCTATCACCTTAGGATCTTTTCTGTCATTTTTGCTCTGGCTGTTATCATCCAGTTCCTTGGTCTGCTTTACTGCATAAGGGTTGACCATGACCAGAAGGATGCCTTCCTCCTCAAGATAAGCGCCAAAGTCAAACCAGTAATGACCTGTCGGCTCGATTCCTGCAATGACATCTGACTTTTTGTACTTGTCCTGTAACCGCTGCATCCAGTCTTTGAAGCTTTCAAAGCCTTCCCTGCTGTTGCTGAATGGAAAGACTTTCCCAAGTTCAATCCCCCTCCAGTCAAAAGCCCTGGCATAGTGGATTATACTCCCGATATCGATCCCTACTACCAAAGTGTTATCTTTTACTTGATTGATCTTCTGATTTTGTTTACAATTCATTTGTGGGTGTCTCCTTTGATAAATGATTTTTATTAACCGCCAAGTTAACAATCATTATTCTAGGGGTGACACTCATTTTTTGCAAACCTCTCATTTGTTACTTAACAGGAATGCTCCATATAAAGTACATGCTCATTGTACCATGATTGCTTCGCAATCATGGTAGTGCTTTCTGATGCGCACTCCGCTTCGCTTCGGCGCGGTACAATGTCTGACGACATTGTACCATAACCCCAAAGTTTTTCAAAGGCTTTGCGCAGTTTTGAAGCAGCAAAAAAAGCATTCGGATCGGATCTTTCCAAATGCTTCTTTAACAGCCCTATTTTTCAACGCTTCATCAAAAAAACGCTTTCACGTATTCCAATGTTCGCTTCAGCAAATCTTCCGGCAGTTTTTCAACAAACTGAATATTCCTACTGACAACATCCAGACACTTCATATGTTCTGTCAGAATGACTCCCGTTGTCTTTGTACGATTATCCAAGGGAATATGTAAAGGGAACTTATTGTTTGTGTTCGTAATCGGGCATACAACCGCAAATTTTGTTCTTATAAAAAACTGCTCATTGCTGATCACGACACCCGGTCTTCTTTCTGCCTGTTCATGTCCGGACTGCGGGCTAAAATCCAAAAATACAATATCACCTTGTTGGGGATTGAACATTACCATACTTCCTTTCCAACCGGCGCACCCCAGTCAAATTCTTCCGCTGTATCATCGCCTTCATAATCCTTAAAAATTTCTTCCAACGTCAATTCACTTATTTTTTCATTTTCTTTTTTCACTTTTTTGATCACAAGATTATCATCAACCCTGCTCAATTCCACAAGATCATTCTCCGCCATTCCCAATGCTTCTAAAAATGCTTTAGGAATTCTGATTCCTTGTGAATTTCCCCATTTTTGAATTGTTGCCTGCATACAATCATCTCCTTTTATCGATAGTATATACATCAGTATATACATTGTCAACATTTTTATGCAAAGGGCACATACCGGAACACACTATCCTATTTGAGAGAGAAACTCATTGGCTTCCTGTCTATCCGCAAAAATGATGATCCGTTTGTGAGCGTATTTGTGCAATAATTCCATCACTGCAGGCCTGCTTGCAGAATTGTAATTATTGATAAATTCCACAAATTCAGGATCTTCATCTTCAAGCGTTGCACATGGTATATCTGACCGTTTTTTTCCTTTTCTTGATTTAATGCCTTCCATACAAATATCCCGCGGATAATCGAGGAAAAAGACTGTATCGCAAAACTGCATCCGCAGATCCATCGTTGAGCCATAGTTCCCGTCTATGATCCAAGATTCTTTTTCCAATGCCTGATACAGCCGCTCCATAAAAGTGCTTTTCGGCACATTTGTTCCGTCAGCATTCCATTTCATCATATCCAAATGATAGAGTGGCAGTCCCGTGGCTTCATGCAACGCTTTTGAAAATGTACTTTTCCCGCTGCCGGGACAGCCAATGACGATAACCTTTTGCATTTTTGCTTATCTCCATAAATTTTCGTTTATATCATGCTCTATTGCATAACCCTGATATTCTTTTTCTAAGTCAATATCGAATCCTACACCCGCTCCCATAAAAGGCAGTTGTCGTCAAAGTTTGCCCGAACCCTTCCCGCATCCGCAAGATAGGACAGGTAGGAACGCACCGTGCTTCCCACCAGCACATACTGTTCAAAATTCATCGTCAGTCCGTATCGCTCAAACAAGCGTTTCAACAGCGGCTCAAACATCATCGATTCTTCTAAAAGCATCACGATCGTCTCCGCGATCTCCTGCACTTTTGCAATATTCTTCTCGGCCAGCGGCGCGATCTTCTCCGCTGCCGGCGCATGCGCGGGCACAAACAGAGCCGCTTCCATTCTCTTTACCGTCTCGAGCGTGTCCATATAGGCCGCCACATCATAGAGAAAGCCGATTCCGTACTTTTTTAGGGAATCCTCGCTCATCAGACAATCCGCAAGATATACCACATCGTCCTTGGTTCGGAAACCGACCATATCAAAAAAATGTCCCGGCAGCGGAAACATCTGCATCCCTTCCGGCAAAACAGCATTATTCAGATCCTCCGCATCGCTCTCCTGCGCCATCAGAAATTTGTGTCTGAGCGCCCCGCACGGATAGCCGCCATAAAGAAATGCGGGCTCTAAAACCGGATGCCTTGTAAATGCGCATTCCATGCCCGGCGCATAGATCCGACATCCGGTCTGTGTCTGCAAATAGCGGTTCCCGCCGATATGATCGGCATTCGAATGCGTATTAAAGATTGCCTTTAACCGCCATCCCTCCCGCTCCAAAATCTGCCGCACCTTTCGCCCGGCGTCCTTATCATTTCCACTGTCGATCAGATACGCGTCCTTCTGCTCCCCGACATAAATCCCGATCTTTGCCGGGCAGTTTACATAATAGCTTCCTGCGCCGACCCGTTCTAATTCATACATCTGCGTGTTCCCCCTGTTCCTTTTCCGAATTGATCCAAATCTCCGGTTGCTCTTTCTGCTTTTTTCCAATACGATAGGATTAAAATATCACAAGTCAAATCAAAATTTTTATAAACGATTATGATACATTTTTTATGAGGAGCGTGAACGGCATGTCAGAATGGAATGAAGCAATACAGAGCATGATTGACTGGATTGAAGGGCATATCAGTGAAAATCCCTCTCTGATGCAAATATCTGCGCAGATCGGATATTCGCCCTATTACTGCTCGGTTCGTTTTCATGAGATCACAGGGATGACACTGAAAAGCTATCTTGCAGGCAGACGGCTCGCCATGGCGGCGCTTGCGATCCGCGATACCGACGAACGGATTCTTGACATTGCCGTCCGGTGCGGCTACTCTTCACAGGAAGCTCTGACGAGAGCTTTTCTGTCAGCGTTCGGATGTACACCGGCGTCCTATCGAAGAGACCCTGTTCCCATTCCGCTCTCTATCAGACAGGTTGTCTGTCACCCCGATCATTACCAACATCAGAAAGGAGAACCAACCATGAACAAAACGATTTTAACCGAAGCACATGTCCGAACCGAGTTTCTTCCCGCCCACGGCTATCTTGGCATATGGGACGAAACCGCAAAAGGCTACGGTGACTTCTTTCAGCGCCATAACTGCGATACGGTCTGCGGGATCATCGACAGCTTAAGCAATGTCAGCGACCCGATCATCACGGGGCATACTGCAGGCTGGCATACGATCGACGGCGAACGCCGCTACTTTTACGGCACGGGTGTTCCCGCAGGCTACAACGGAAAAATCCCCGATGGCTTCGAGCTGCGGGAGTTTCCCGCAAGCTATTATCTCGTCTTTTTTCATCCGCCCTATGACTATCTGAAAGACAACGGCGAGGTCATGGGCAGAGTGGAAAACCTTGCATGGAACTATGACATCCGGCAATTCTGCGGTGGAAAATATACGTGGAATGAAGAGACATGCCAGTGCTATCAACGGCACTATCCCGAGGTTCTGGGGTATCAGATATTGCGTCCGATCCAATTGAAAACAGCGCCCTGATCCATTCTCACTGAAATAGCGTCGCGGATCATATTGACAGGGGGGAGTACCACGGTACTCCCCCCTAAACATGCCTCATCCTGCGGCACTGTTATTTGCATTATTCGGATTGGGATTTGCATTTTTATGCGGCGAATTTCCGACAATTTCAATTCCCTTGCTCACCGCCACAGTCACCTCAATATCCCTCTGTATCGAGTTGGACTCAAACCGGTACAGTACTTTTCCCTTCATCGACTGCACATACTGCGCAGGAAGACGGTTCAACGCATAAGTGGCAACATCCAGCTTGCATTGTTCACACTTGCAATATTCCGTATTCTTCCATAGTTCGTCAATCTTACTCAACACCGTTTCTTCCATTAAGTTAATCAATCCCGTCATACTACTCCCCCATACCATATGGCTTTCGATGCATGATACTCATAAGTGCATTCCTTTTTATTATAACACAAATTTCCATAAATACATATTTTTTTTACAATTTTAACAGTTTTATCATATTTTTGTATGATTTTGTCATTTATGGACTGGTTTTGTGCCTTGTTATCCGCTTGTTTCTTCTTTGCGTTCATTATAGCATCGTTCTTTCTGGTATAAAAGTACCAAAATACGGCGACAGGCTAAAGAGCCTGCCGCCGTATCCATGGCTTTTTTCATTTTTTATGAACGATCCTATGCTTTCCAGCACACCGTCGCGATACTATGTGCCTGCATCTCAAAGCAATACCCCTTATCCGCATTCTGCGTTACGCTGACCGGAAGGGATTCTCCCGTGCGGTTTAAGAGCACCACACCTCTGCTTCCGTCCGGATTCTCAAATGCCACCGCCTCAACCGCGGCGCTGTAGCTAGAGCTTCCCAGACAGACCGCGCCGGGACGGATAAACCGGCTGAAATGACCAATATAATAATATTCTCCCATGATCCTGTAGTCGTCTCCCGCCTCATTCAGCATAATGGGCGCCTCACAAAAGTTTCCTACATGATTCGGACCGCCCGCCGCGTCAAGCACCAGGTTCCAGTCCAGACTTCCGCTGACTCCTCCGTTCAGATTTCCGATCATATCATGGGCATACATCTCCGCTTTTTTTCCGTGGGACATCCCGTCAAACCGGCTGTATTCCACGCAGCCCTCCGTAAACCAAAGCTCCTTTCCGCGCCACTCCTCCCGCACAAGGCGAAGCGCGTCAAAATGATCTCCGGTATACCAATGCACGGCAAAGCCTCCGATTGCTTCTTCGGCTCCGGGAACCGCCATTGTCTCTCTGGCACGGTAAGGCAGTACCTCCTTATTGTGATCCCATGCCAAAATACGAATGTCTCCGCAGCCTGCTGCCCGCAGCGCAGGAAACAGTTCATCTCTGGCAAATTCTCCCTCCTCCTTCGCTGTATAGATACAGGAATCCCATGTTTGAACCGCCGCCGGCTCGTTCTGTATCGACATGAGTTTTACCGAGCAGCCCCTGCCGCGGTAGTAAGCAGCAAATTTTGCCATGCACGCCGCCCACCGACCGCGATACTCCGGTTTTAGGCTTCCTCCATGATTCATTTCCCCGTTTGTTTTCATAAAGGCCGGCGGACTCCACGGACTCAGCATCAAATCGATCGGCCTGCCCGCAATATCCTGTGCCTCCAAAATCATGGGAATCATATATTTCTCATCTCTCGCAGCCGTGAAGCTCTCCAGACTTTCGTCCGTCGGGTCCTCCACACAGGCATAATTCCCCAGCGAAAAATCACAGCTGTTCATATGAACCCTGCCCATGGTATAGCGTAAACCCTCATCGCCGAAATAAGCATGCAATACCTGCTGCCGCTTCTCCTCCGAAAGCTGACCGCAGCACCATGCCGCCGCCTCCGTGAATGCCCCGCCAAAGCCCTGAACGGTCTGTCTTCTCATAAACGGATAGACGCTGACCTGATGAATGCAGTCCACTGCCTCCGGCTTCAGCTCGGATTGCTGCCATTTGATATTGTTTTCCAGATCGGTGATCGTTAATGTCGCTTTCATGTTCTATTCCCTCCTTATGCGCAGCGCTTTTCGCCCCGGCTGATACACTCCTGTTTTTTCACACTCCGCTCTCTCATCGTCGGTGTTCCTTATCGCAGCACCGCATGGTAACCTGTATCATGGCAGTCTGCCCGTCCCGCACCGCTTTCGCATAGCGCTCCGGCAGTTCTGCTCCTTCCACAATCTCCTCTTTTCCATCCGCCCCGGTCAAGACATATCGTACCGCCTCGGTCTTTCCCGGAACCAGCGCGCGGCAGCCGGCCGCCCGATATACTACCGGAATATGCCCCAAAAACATTGCTTCCACCACACCGTCCTCCGGCATCAGATAGTCCGGAATAAACGGCGTAAGCTTTAGATGCAGCTTACCGTTATCCAGACTGAACGGGGTGCGCCCGAAAAACATGATCTGCCACATCTGCAAAAATTCTGCCGTGGAACCGGACAGCCGCGCTACAAAGCCCCTGCCGTGAACGGAAGCATCGGGATTGGCAGAGGATGCGATGAACGACACATTTTCCAACGGGCTCCGTCCATAGCGCCCCGCATCCAAAAACGGCACTGCCGCATTATGAAATGCTTCGGCAAACGCGTCATACAGACCGCTTTTTAACAGTTCCAGCATCCATTTATATTCCATATGAAGCCAAATCGACTCATTTTCCAGCCATCCCGGGGTAAATGCCTTGGCTCTGCCCGCCTCAAGGCTTACGTCCGTTAATCCGGCATTGACCTTATACATCTGCAGCGCTTCGTCATAGAGAGAGCTCTCTTTCACCCGCAGCGCCATGACCCGCTTTTCCGCTTCGGTTCCGGGAAGCTTCATACGATGCACCGGTCCCTCTAAAAACAGCGGCAGTACGCTGGGCGTAAACTCCACCGGCATCAGCCCGCCGGACGTGTTTATTACTTGGTCGGCCTCAAAGATAAAATAGGTCGGACAGATACCGGCCGTGAAGCTTTCCGCCTTTCGGATTCCGTTTGCTGCCGTCTCCTCCATTCTCCGCAAATATGCCGCTGTCTCAAGAGCGGATAACTGCATACGTTCCCCGGAATAGCCTCTCAAAACAGCGCTGCGATACGCTTCCTTCATGCTGTTTAATCTATCCCATCGGAGCCATGCGGCATCCGACTGCCGAATCGGGCAGTTCCGATCCGCAGCTCCGGTCTCCCGAATTGTCCGGATTTCGTCCGCAGCCTCGGTCTCCCGAATTGTCCGGATTTCGTCCGCAGCCTCGGTCTCCCGAAGGATTCTGTCCGTCTCCTCCAGCAGATTTGCGATCTCACAATAGACGGAGATATTACCGCCCCGCTTTTCAAGCGCTGCAGCAGTAAAATGCAGCAGACGCGCCAGTTCACAGCTCTCCGCCATGGAGGAACCCAGAAGTCCGGGCAGACCATTGAGTGCATCATACCAGCCCGGTTTTCCGCCCTCCATTTCCACTCCCATGCCCGCCGGATCTAAGGTAGCTGTCTTAAGGGCACACAAAAGCAGCAGCTTTTCGATCAGGGTACTGCGCGCCTCTTTCCCGTCAGTGGTACACATCCAGTTTTGTTTCTTTTTTTCTTCCTGCGCCGTCTCGTCCAACGCATGATACTGCCGGAGTCCCCGCTCTGTCATCACATAGCGCTTTGTCCTTGGATTTACCGATACGGGCGATTTGTACCAGCGGTATCTGCAATGCTCAAACAACAGCGCTTCTTCTTTCTCCGGAAATACCGTCAGATAACTTTCGATCAGATCCAGATTATATGTCCAGTGATCGCACCAATATCCCTCCTTAAATTCAGCACAGGGCCTGCTTTCGGCGGCACACATCACTTCCGCCATCAACTGCCGCACCTCCTGATCAGAAAGCCCCGCATCCTCCGCTGCCATCGCCAGTTCGCCGGGCGTAAACGCTCTTGCAAACAATTCTGCCGCCTCCGGCAGCCGGGACGCAAATTCCTCTTTCCGATGTTCCGGCAGCGTGTAGACCGCCGCTGTCAGCACAAGCGGATTATAGCCGTCCGCCTGAATGAGATCAAAAAACGTATGGATGTTTTCCTCTTCCAGTTTCGGCTCAAACAGCACGTCGCACCGCCGGTTCTGGTTTACATCCCGGTAATTCGCGTTTCCCTGCGCATAGTATTCTCCTCCCACGGAAAAATAATTGTACTCCCGCTCCGGATCGCCATGCTTGCGCGAATAAATATAAAAAGGAATCTTTTTTCCTTCATGTTCAAAAAACATGGGCGCACCGCCGCGAAGCAGGTTATCGAGGTAGGTCTGTCTGCAGTAAGCGTCAAACACCGGATCTGCCGTGCGCACTCTGATCCTGCCGCATAACTCCTCCACCAGCTCGGCCGCCTGACGACGTTTCGCCTCAAACCATTCAGGTGTCCCCGCTTTTTCCGCGATTCCCTTCACAAGCTCTTTTTTGTCCACCTGCCCGTAAAGACTGTATATCCGTGTTGTCTCACCGGGTTTCAGTGTCACGGATATCGGCAGGAGACAGCAGGGAAACAGGTTTTCCGTGATCTGTTCCGCGGCACAGAGCTCACCCAAGTTATGATTCTCAAAATTCTCCGGCCGGCTTAGGGAGGTATCCTCTCCAAAGACCAGCGCCGGCTGTACCAACGGCCTTAAAAGATTTCCCTGATCATCCCATGCCAGACAGAAGTTGCCACCCTTCACCTCGGTAACATATGCCGTATCCGCCATGGATGCGCGGACCCGGAAATAAGCATGCCCTGTCTCAGCATCCTCCACCCTCATCCACGCCTTCGCAAGCTGCGTCATATTCTTTAGCATATCCTGATCCACACCATAAGGCACGACCGCCGGCAGACCGTCCAACAATTCCAATTCCACGGATTCACTGCCCGTATTCGTCACAGACAGAACTCTCGCCAGCAAAGCCGCCCGTTCCTCTGGAACACCGTAATAAAGAACCGATGCCGTGATCAGAGAATCGCTCTCCGCGATCTCCAGCTCGCTCATCCCGATGTGCATCCGGCTGTTCGCCCCGAACAATTCTGCCACCCTGCCGTTTCTCTTGGCAAATGTGCGGAAGCCCGTGCGGCTGTTGTCCCGGTAAGCGACATGCGCCGGACAAAATTCAAGTATCGCATGATCCTTATCCTTTGCGCCAAAGCTGCAGATCCCCTGCCCTCGGTTATTATAGAAACACCACATCGGAATTCCCATAGGACCGGCAATTCCCGGCAAAAAACTGGAAAACGTCGGTTTTTTCTGATAATTCTCTATCACATAGCGTTTTTTTTCATCAAACATTCCCTGTTCCTCCTCCCGGCGCTAGTGTGCGGACGCGTCCACCAGTCTGACCTCTATCAGCAATTCCCCGCTGCCCTCCGGCAGCTCCTCCTTCGGGATTATGACCCGCATTCCGCCGCACGGGAACGGTTTTCCCTGAATAGAAACCGAACCGATCCGATACTGCTGCCAGTCAAGTTTCTCCGGATTTTCATAGCGCACCCGCAGGGGACGCCCCCGAAACGCGCAGGTAATCTCTGCGGTTTTGTCCTCTGCAAACTGCGCCAGCGTCAGCTTCGGCCTAAGACACAGGTTCCCTGCATCACCGTGAACGCCGAATACCTGCGTCTGCATCGTCAGCATCAGCCAGCTTCCCGCCCCGGTCAGCCACGGGTACATGCCGATTCCCCGATCGTCAAAATATTCCGGTATTCCCGGCAAAATTCTGCTCCGCTCAAAATCGGCGGCCTGATGATACAGCATCTCCAATACATGCCATCCCTCCGCTGCGAATCCACGCTCGTAAAGCGCATACGCATACATCACTGCCATATGGCTGAACACCGCTCCGTTCTCCTTGTGTCCATAAGCAAATCCAAACATCCGCCCCATATCAAGCTTGACTTCCTTGAAATCCGTATTCAGGCAATATCCTCCGCGATTCGGCGCACATAAATACCAGTCTACCGCCCGTATGATCTGCCGGGCGCGGTCATCATCGGCCGTACCCGATAACAGGCAGAACACCTGACCTGTCAGCATCATCCGTACCTGTCCTTCTTTTACACCCTCCAGAGAGCGCCCGTGATTGTCATAATAGCTGTTATACCAAAACTGCTCCGCACCGTCGCCGACCCATTCTGTCCGGGCGATATGTTCCCTGATCCTGCACGCCATGGCGGCCGTGATCTCCTTTAACTCTCCAAGCGGAATATCTACCGTTTTTCTGTTTTTCTCCGTTTCTTCGCAATAGGTGAACAGGGCGTCCCGCATCCGTTCCCTGTCTCCGTACGCTCCGATAGAGATCGTGAGCAGCCTCGCCAGAGGTTTGTTCATACTGACAGTCTCAACCCCGCGTTCCTTAAGGCGTCCCGCCATCTGCGACAGAAGACACAACCCATACGCATAAGCTGCGGTAAAGGCGACGCTCTCGCCTCTCTCCTTCGCCATATCCAGACCGTCATTCCAGTCGGCCCCCCTTAGCCGGATATGCCCGTGCTCTCCCACATCAAAAAATGCCGTTACTGCCTGCACGACCATGTGCTCTAATACCGTGCCGTCACTGACAAAAGCCTCTGCCTTCCTTGGTTCGCCTTCGCCGCGCCATGCCAGTGTATCGACGAAATACGGCTGCCTCTCCAACAGAAACTCATCATCGCCCGTTTCATCCAAATAAAGCTTGACCGTGAACAGCGGCCAAAATCCATGATCCATCCAGACCCTAGGAATATGATTGCGGTCCGCCTTAAACTCGCCGGGTGCCGCGCCGATGATCGTCGCGTTCGTGCCGTCTTTCCGAACTCCCGCAAAATAGCACAATAAATCCCGTCTTACATCATCCGGCTCCGCCAGGATCAGCGCAAGACTGTCCTGCCATAAATCCCGCCAGCCGCGACCGCCGCGACCGTAATCGTGATGCGGCAAAAAGCTGCATCCGCAGATCCGGCGCAGGGTGGGCTGCACCGCCACCCATCGGCTCCATAAGTCAAAACGGGAATCTCCTGTCCGAAAGCGGATACTTTTCTTCTGCCAATATGCTTTTGTTTCCTCCAATGCGGACGCGACTCTCGTCTCTCTCATATAAGCAAGCGGTTCTTCCTCAATCGCCAGTGCGATCTGATAGCGGCGCGCTTCTCCGGGCATTAAGCATACCTCGTTAAAAAATAACGCTGCCATCATCTCACCGCCCGCCGTTTGATCTCCCACATGCTGTCTATTTGAAACGGAGCCGGAAACGATCAGTGCCTCCGGCCAGTCATAGCTTCCCTGTCCCACAAAATCGCATGTTCTTGTCAGAAACTCTTTCGGCTCAATTCCTTCTCCCTCCGCTCCCCATACGCGATAGACCACCTGCCCCGGCTGATGCCCCCGCTCATCAAATGTCATGGCAGGCTTCAGCTTCAGACCGTATTTTTCTACCTCTGCCCGATGCAGCAGACTGGTCACATGGCGGTGATCCCTGATATTGTCCGCCGAACGGCCGTACATGGGAATCGCTGCAATCGGTGTCAGCGTCAGAGAAGTCCGTCCGCAGTTCGTCAGTGTGACCTGCATGATCTCAATTTTTTCCCTGCCCGCAGGAACAAAGTGAAGCGTTTCCGCCTGCAGTCCAATGCGGTTATGCTTTCTTGTAAGGCGCTGCCACAAAAGCCCCCCTGTCAGTACGGTCTCCTCCTCATCCTCATACTGCCGCGCCCTCTGCAAGGCACTCTGACCGGTGACGGACCACGGCAGTTCTCCTTCCGGTTTCACCCAAAAGTTTCGTACTGCGCGGCTTTCGTGAAGCGTTTCCATGCCTGCCGGCGGCAGCAGAAAAGCATTTTGATCCACCTTACAGTCTCCGGCCAGCCACGGTGTCACGGCGCTGACCATCCCTCCTTCGTTCACTAACGGCATATAAATGCCTGGATATTTCTGCGCATGACGCAGCATAAAGTCACCCTGTTCGTTGAGATAAGATAATTGCTCCAAAATGCCTCGCCTCCTTACGAATTCTAAGCAGACTTTTCAGTGCCATCCGCAAACCACAGCGCATCCGCCTGCCTTTGAATAGTTTCATTTTAACGAAACAATCGGCATATGGAAATATGCCGATTGTTGTTTTGGTGTGTTTTTTTATGAAGTTTTACTGCTCCTCTTTTCGCTCTATCAGCGCATTTGCTTTTCTGTATTCCGTTGGAGAAAAGCCCGTAGCCGCCTTAAATACCTTCAGGAAATGTTTCTCGTCCGAAAACCCTGCTTTTCGCCCGATCTCATTCACCCGCCAGTCGGTCGTCTCCAACAGCCTACACGTTTCCTTGATCCGCAATTCCTGAAGATAGCTGACAAAATTAGCCCCTGTATACTGCTTAAACAATAAGCTGAATAGGGAATAGTTCATGGACACCTCATTACTGACGACCGCCATGTTCAGCTGTTCCGTAAAATGAGCCTGTATATACTGTACCGCCTGACGGATCTTCTGCTTATTTTCATAATCCGCAAATTTCACCGCAAGCTGCACGCAGAACCGGCCGAGCCACGCCTCCAGCTCCTCTAAGTACAGCTCGATATCGCGGAAATTCCATAACTGCGCAAATCGCACCGGATCGTCGTCCGGCTCGATCAGATTTTCATAGGTACTGCACAGCTCCCTGATCAGCTCCGAGCAAATGCGGGCAAACTCTTCCGGATCGCCCTCACCCTTTGCGACGAGTTCTGCCTGCCCGCTTAACAGCTTCGATACCTCCTTATCCCAGGAAAGGCTCACCATACCCAGGAGCTGTCTGCCGCTTATCGTAAGCGGCGTTCTGCTCCCGCACTCCTCCTGCTCAAGATCCCCCGAAAAAAACGAACGCTGCCATCCCGCAAACGCCTCCCGATATCCGGCTCTCAACTGCGCAAGCCCCCGATACTGCCGGCTCCTTCCCGCCGGTATGGGAAGCAATTCCTCCATACACTTGCATTGCTCTATGGGCGACACATAGACAAACAAATCTCCCGTCACCGGAAACCGCAGTACCCCCTCCGGCAATTCCCTTGGAGAAATTCCATCCGTGTCCTCCTCACCGATCGCCCTTGCGCAATATGCCACATACTCATCCTTCACAAAATCAGCTTCATAACGCTCCACCAGGCTTTGATACTCCTCTCCGCCCTCCTCCTGCTCCAGCATGATGAGGCGGATCGCATGAAGATACTGACGGGACGAGGCCTGTTCTTCCTCATGCTGTTCCTTCAGTTTTTCTTCCAATTTCTCCAGCGCCTGATACAGACGCTGCCTCTCCACCGGCTTTAACAAGTAATCATGCACACCCTGCCGCAGCATGGACACCGCATAATTAAAGTCATCATAGCCGCTGACGACCAGAACCAAAGGCGGATTCGGAAGATTGGCCGCTTCTTCCGTCAGCGCAATGCCGTCCATACGCGGCATGCGAATATCCGTGATCAGCACATCCACTTCCCGATGGCGCAAAACCTCCAGCGCCTCCTCCCCGTCTTTTACCGATAGGATCTCCTCCACCGGGACGGGCGCACGCCGCACCATCGTCTCCAATCCTTTTCGAATCAGTTTTTCGTCTTCTGCGATCAAAACCGTCTTCAATTCACATTCTCCTCCCTCACTTGGTATGGCAGTGATATGGTAACGGTGGTGCCGACATGCAGCTTAGAATCCACCTCCAAACCGTACTCCTCTCCAAAAGAACGCCTGATCCGGCTATGGACATTGTGCAGACCGATCCCGTTTCCCGAAGATGAATGCGCCGTTTCTTCTCCGGTGATCTGACGTCTCAGTCCCGAAAGCGCCTCCTCATCCATTCCCGCTCCTTCATCCGTGATCATGATCAAAACACGTGATCTCTCCGCGTCAAGTCTCCCGCGCACGGAAATGGTCGTATCCGCCCCCAACAGAACCGCTCCGTGAATCACGGCATTTTCTACCACAGGCTGTAAGCTGATCTTGGGAATCCGCTGGATCAAAAGCTCCTCCGGGACATCCACCTCAAGAGATATGACATAATCATAACGCAGATTCATTAACGTGATATAATTCTCAATATATTCAATCTCACGCCGCAGCATCACATTTCTTTTTTCCCATTTCATACTATAGCGCAGCAGCTTTCCTAAGCTGGTGACAGCATCGGCGATCTCGTATTCCTCGTCGATTTCCGCCATCATCTTGATGGCCTCCAATACATTATAGATAAAATGCGCATTGATCTGATTGTGAAGGGCACGGATCTCCAGACTCTGCGCCAGTCGTTCCTGCTCCAGATTGTCCCGCATAAGCTGGCGGATCTTGTCCAGCAACCCTCCCAGCTCCTTTGCAAAAAGAGCAACTTCGCCCTCGCCGGAAACATCCACCACAGCGTCAATATCCCCGTTGGCAAACGCTCTCATCCCGTCAAAGGCCCTGTAAAATCCGCGGAGCATCTTCCTTGTCAGCCTCGATATGATAAATACCATGAGCGCAAATGCGATCAGCAGCAGCACAAACAGCAGGATTGCTTCTTTGAGAATCGAGCGGTCTAAATCCGACAAATACAGAACATGCATATAGCGGCAGCCGAATACCTTCAGATCGGACTGGGCGATCAGAGCCCGGTGTCCCTCCACTCTGTGCACGAGAATCTCTTCCGTATAGGGAATCTCTGCCAGAGATTCGGCCGAAACCGGGCAGCCGCCTGCCAACAGTTCCCCATCCTCCGACAGCAGAACCGAAAAACTATAGCCGTTCTCCTCAAATAATTCCGGCATGACCTCGTCCATGCGGACCGATACCTCCAAAGTTCCCACGTTTCCCACAAACGGCGCCGAAATATCGGTGATAAGGCTCATCACATGCTCTGTCGGCGAACTGTCCGCAAAAAATTGCTCCGTGTAATCCATATACCAGGTTCCCGATACAATCTCTTCGCCCGCCCATGGCATTCTTGTGAGACGCCGGGCGCTGTACAAGATCGGCATCATTTCGTAAATATCCTCTTTGCTGGAATAGACGCGGATCTGATACAACTCCGGGTTACTGATGATAATCTTTTCCAGTCCGGCAATATCCTCCCTGTAAAATTCCAGCAGTTTCATGGAATCGATCGGATAACCCTGCTCCAACGCCGTCAAATGATTCATTAGAGCAGGCGTATTCAAGAACACCTGTGTGGACAGATTACACAGCTCCGCAATTCTCTCCGCCTCCGTCACAAGCTGTGTACGCCGCAGCCCGGCTTCCTGCTCCCTTGTACGGATCGCCGTGTTCTGCGCGGAGCTCATCATGCTGTACCACAATATCAGCGTGGGAATCAGGATAAAAAAGCAACTGATCACGGAAAGCTGTCTGGATAATTTTGCTCTATGAAACCACTTCATATCAATCCTCACTCTAAACCAAGCTTTTCTTTTGCCGCCTGCATCTGACGGGTACTTTCTTCGAGCACCAGGTCGAGACCGCTTTCCTTCCTGAGCGTGACATATTCGTCCCACAGCCGCTCAAACTCCTCCTCCGTGGGCGCAAGCAGAAGCTGCGGAAGCATCTGCCCGTGGATTGAGTCTATTCTTTTCTGCGCAATATCTGTTTCGCTGCCGGAAGCAAAAAGTACGTCATATTGTCCCGTATAGCAGACATAGGGATACGTCCACTCCTCCATCTGGCGCAGAATCTCGTCCTCCTGCGGCATCCACTCGGACTGCATCCGGTTGTCCTGAAGCATCCAATAGGTATCATTTGCCCCTATTCTTCTGACATATTCCTGATAATCATTCAGCATCAATTGCTGCGTTTCCTCTGTCAATACCGCTCTGCCGTTCTCCATCCGGTAATGCTCGCCCTCCACGCCAAGCGCGATCAGCTTCTGCCCTTCCTCGCTCATGAGAAAGGACAGAAAACGAATAGCGCTCTCGGGATCCTTACAGTTTTTGGAGATCAGGGTGATCGTCCATCCGTTTAAGCCCGAACCGGGCAGCGTATGCATATCCCCCGCCGCGTTCTTAGGACCGTCCACCGCAATATAAATGCTGTTCGGATTTTTCTCCGCCAAAATCCGCTGCTGCTCCGCCATATCTGTCCGCTGATAGAGCATGCAGAAATATCTGCCCTCCGCTATTTTTTCTTCCATCTGCACCCGCTTGTCAATAAAAATCTCGTTTGACAAGAGTCCCTCCTCACTAAGCTCACGGAACATCATCAGCCAGCGCTTATATTCCGGATCGGTATACCGGTCATAAAACTCCCCATCCTTTTCAAATGGTATCGCTAAAAAATTTTGTAAAAACTTGTCAAAGGAATCACAGCCCCGCTCCGTAAACTCGTGCGCACCCACCGGAATGAGCGGCTTGCCGTCCACGGTAGGAAACTGCTGCGCCGCGGCACGAACCGCGTCGGCAAATCCTTCCGGCGTTGTCATGTCCGGACAACCGATGGCCTCATAGATGTCTTTTCGCACCAAGAACGTCTGATTTGAGCTGAGCTGTCCACTTTCATAATCGCTCGGAGAATAAGAAGAATTGGGGTAGCCATATACGTTTCCGTCAGACTGCGTATACCATTTCAATCGTTCTGCGTCCGCCACTTCCCAAAAATAGGCGTCGTATTCGTCCGCCAGTTCATTCAGCGCATAAACCTGACCCGCCTCGATCATTTCATTGACCTGCGGCTCCCACCAGCCAAGCGTCACCAGATCCGGGAGCTTATCTCCGGCGATCAGTGCATCCAGATTGACGGTCTCATTGCCGTCGGGGGACACAAACCGGATCTCTACGCCCGTGCGCTCTGTGATCGCTTCGCTCACCGCATTGCCGCCCCATGGAGAGTTATACCAGCTGTAATTGATATACCAGTCCAGCGTCACCCGTTTCTCATTCTCCGCATCTTCCCCGGACGCAGACGGAGCCGGCTGTACTTTCGTACACCCGGCCGTCACCGCCACCAGCGCCAAAACCAATGTCAGATTCAAAAGACGTTTCATAAAAAAACCTCCGTCTATCTTTCGTTTCAGCATACCATATTTTCCGTCCGAATGCATCCTATTCTTTGACGCTTCCGGCAGAAATACCGCTGATGATATATTTGGAAAAGAAGCAGAACGCGACCATGATCGGCACAACGGAGATCGCCACTACCAGATAGGTTGCTCCCAGATTCGTGGTAATGTCACGCACAGCGGACAACTCTGCAACCATGACGGGCAGCGGTCGTTTTTCCGGCGTATTGATCAGCATCATCGGGATCAGATAATTGTTCCAGCTTCCGATAAACGCGCCGATCGCCATGGTCGCAATACCGGGCGCCATGATCGGCAGGGCGATCCGATGAAAGATCTTCAATTCGCCCGCGCCGTCCACTCTCGGCGCCTCAAGAATCGACCGCGGCATGACCGACAAAATATACTGCCGAAGGAAAAATACCGTAGCCGGACTTGCCACGCTCGGCAGGATCAGCGGCCAATAGCTGTCGATCATGTGCAGTTTATTACAGAGATCATAAAATCCGAGCAGACTCAACTGAGACGGAACCATCATAAAGATCAGCAGTGTCGTAAACAAAACCTTCGCTCCTCGGAATTTATAAAATGCCAGACCATATGCGGTCAGTGCGGAAAAATAAGAGACCAGAGCAGTATTGCACACAGCCAGAAACAAGCTGTTCAAAAATCCCCTGCCCAGATTCATGTTATCATCCACCAGCTTCCAGTTCGCCGCCAGATTGCTTCCCGGCAACAGGGAAAAGCTGGTCATGATCTCGTTTCCGGTACGCGTAGAGTTTACGATCATCAGCCAAAAAGGAGTAAAGCACAGCACGGATAACAAGATCAAAAATAAGTACAGCAGAGATTTCATTGATTTATTTCTTACTCTCGTAAACATGCTAATCCACCTCCTTTTTGTTCATCAACTTAAATGCCAGCCCACAGAATATCGCAATGATCAGGAACAGGACAAATGCCAATGCCGCCGCATATCCCATCTGGTTATTCTTAAACGCCGTCGTATACAGATAGAACACCGCCGTATACAGAGAACGTCCCGGCTGTCCGGTTGTTCCGGACATCAGGTAAGGCAGGTCAAAGAGCTGCAGTCCGCCGATCAGGCTCGTCACCGCCACATACAGCATGATCGGACGTAAGAGGGGCATCGTGATCTTTCCGAATATCTGCCACCTGCCGGCACCGTCAATGGTCGCTGCCTCAAAATAAGATTTATCGATTCCCTGTACGCCCGCCATCAGCATGATGAAGCTGTTGCCAAACCACATCCATGCGCCTACCACTCCTACGACCATCTGCGCGGTCAGACCTTCTCCGGTCAGCCAGTTCACCTGGGTACCGATAATGCCCAGTTTCATGAGAAGTTGATTGAAGCTGCCGTATTTCCAGTCTAAGAGTGTTTTGAACAGGAACGCCACAGAGGTACATGCGATCAAGTTCGGGAGATAAAATAATGCCCTAAAAATACTCAGGCCCCTCATTCTATACTTCATATCGTTAAAAATAATCGTCAGCAGAAGCGCAAGTCCTAATTGGAGTACGATATTGACTCCCCACATTTTCAAGGTGTTGACAAAGGCATCCCGAAACAACTGATCCTTGATGGCACGGACATAATTGGCAAGCCCCACAAAGGTTTCTTTTCCAAAGCCTTTATAATTCATAAAACTCATCTGCAAGGTCCGAAACACCGGATAGATGTTAAAGACCAGAAACGTGATGATAAACGGCAGGCAGAACAGTGCGCCGTAGCGTTCCCGCTTTTGAAGGTTTCCTTTTTTTGCCACTGCAACAACCGGCTTTCCCGCCTTATTCTTTTTCTTTTCCGCCGAAGCTTCCTTGGCCATACTCGCCGCCCCCTTTCTTCTCTAAAACAATGGAAAGCACGCTCTGCGAGCTTTCCCTGTCATGAATGAAAGTTCCTGCCGGTAATCCGCAATTCCCGGTTTACCGGCAGTCACTTTTTATCTGTTCACGTATTAGTTGATGGGAGCATCATCAGGAATTCTCAATTCCGGATACTGTGTGGTTACTACCATGTAAAACTCTTGCAGCGCTTCCTCTTTCGTCTGTTTCCCTTCCTGTACGGAAACGATTGCCGCACCGAACGCCTCCTTGCAGGTATCGTCATAGCCGGTGATCAGGCTGTAATCCACATGTTCCAGTTCAGCCATGTAAAACTCATAGGTATGCTGATTGTTGAAGGACGGATTCTCATAATCTTTGTTTGCCTCCAAAACCGCCTTGTTCGCTACCACGTCGCCGTTGGATACTTCCAGCCACCACTGAGCCGTATCGTCATTTAAGGTGCAGTAACGGATGAAATCAATTGCTTCGCTCTTGTGCTTCGAGTAGTCATTGACTGTCAGGAAGGTACCGCCTCCGAAAAAGCTGCATACGCCGCTGCACACGCCGAATTTTCCGATATTGTCCGCCGCATTGTCACGTACGATCAGCGCTCCCCAGGAGGGCATTACATAAGAGAATACCTGTGTCTCAGGGTTGGATGCATCCACTTCATCCAGTGCGCTCCAGCCTGCATTCATCGGCAGCGGACCTGCCATGGAAGCGTACCATGCCGCTGACCACTCCGGAGCAAACGCAACATATTCCTTCTGATAGAGCTCTACGGCAGCGTCAAAATAATCCAAACGATCCTGATCCACAATGATCTCGCCGTTTCTTACCCACGGAGATGCACTGATGGAGAACCAGCGAAGGGCGCCCGTATCACCGAAAATGGAATATCCTTTTTCATGAAGCAGGGCAGCGGTCTCAACGATCGTATCAAAGGAGCTGAATTTCTCTCCGATGACTGCGGGATCATCCGTTCCAAATACCTCCATTGCCAGATCACAGCGATAGATCACACTTCCGGGAGTCGCCTGATAGCTGATCGCGCGAAGCACACCGTTCTCATCCTTGCCTGCCTCGTATGTATAATCAACCAGTCGGGACGAAACCTCTGAATCCAATTCGCTTAAGTCAGCGCAGAAGCCGGCTTCAAAGAAATTCGGAAGCATCTGCGGCTCTCCTACAAAGATGTCAACATCTGAGCTTTGGGTTCCCAGTGTCTGCATGATCTTGGTGGAGTAATCCGCCGAGTCAAATACCACGACCTCAACTTCTCTTCCGGTCTCTGCCGTATAGCGCTCTGCAAACTGCTTTAAGTCGTTTGCCAGCGTCCAGACGACGATCTTTTCGCCGCTGCCGCCGTCGCCTCCGGCATTACTGCTTCCTCCACTGCTGCTCCCGCCCCCGGAGCCGCCGGTACCGCTGTCCTTATCCCCGCAGGCTGACAGCGATAATACCATAACCATTGATAACAATATTGCAATCCATTTTTTCATATTTTTCATATGATTGTCTCCTTCCTTTTGTTGGATTCTGCTTTTCATATTTGTTATGGTTAGATTATAGCAATCGCCTCCGCCATAAAAAATGGGATGAATTTTATAAGGGTGTGTTTTTTTTCAGGTGTTATCCCATTGCGGCATATGCAGCTTTGCGTATTCCTCTTCCTATCAAAAAGCAATTTCCGCATAATTTTCTGCATAGAAAAAAGAGAAGACGCACTCCTCTTCTCTCTTTTCCGAAATTCTTTTTTCGTTTAAACCTGACCGCCGCTATTTCTCATACAAAAACTTCTCCGGCAGCGTCACTTGAAAATCTCTCGCGAGGTTTCTAAACTCTTCCGGCAGGATCGTCTGCAATTTATCCGGCCGCATGGATAACATTTTGACCAGGATCTCTGCTGACTTTTCCACGGTATGCATCAGACCGAATGTGGTGTCAAAGTCTTCTCCGGCCGCGAACATCCCATGATGCGCCCAGATCGCCACATCATAATTTTTCATCAGGTTACTGGTCGCAACCGCGATCTCCCGTCCGCCCGGAACCATCCACGGTACGACGCCGATCCCGTCCGGGAACACAACCGGGCATTCCGTCGCCATCTCCCATAATTCTCTTGTAAATATCTCATCCTTCAGCGGAAGCACAAACGTCAGCGCGATCACATTCGTTGTGTGCGCATGGTAGATCACACGGTATGCTCCGTTTGTCAGTCCCGCTTTCACCTCATGATTCATCAAATGGGAAGGCAGTTCGGACGTCGGTTTTCCGCCGTTGACAAGCCCCCATACAATCCTGTACCGCTCTCCCTTTTCGTCCAGTTCGATCATGCAGATGGAGTCCTCCGGCTTTAGGATCACATTGCGAAAATATTTTCCGCTCCCCGTCACCAGAAAATATTCCCCCGCAAGCCCCGGTACCTCCGTACCGATCAGCTTCCACTCTCCTGCCTGAAACTCCTCTTTTACCGACTCGACCTCCTCCGGCTTTACGCGGTAGGATAAATTGCCGCCGTTCCTCTCATGCCAGCCAAGCTCCCAGCCGTCGTTTGCCATACGGATAAATCCCTGCACAAATTCTGCCTCTAACATCTTCATCCTGATAACCACACCCTTTCTGAGCCTGCCAATCGGTGTCTTTCCCACATTTAGGCCCTGCATTGACTCTTTCTATCGTTTTAACAATACTTCCGCTTCATATTTTTTTACTTCCTCAAACCACTCTGCGCCCGCGCTCACACCGCACTGTCTGCAATACTCCTCCCAAATGTCTCCAAACGGGTAGGTCTTTAACTCCTCCTGCAGTACCATCAGCTCTGACAGGCTGTTTTGATCCTGTAATTCTTTCCATTTCCGATTCGGTGTGCATAACGCGGAAAGAAGCGCTTTCTGCCAGCTTCGAAAACCGACCGTCCATGCGGAGATCCGATTGATCCCGGCATCAAAATAGTCAAGTGCCATATAAACGCGGCTTAACGCATCATTCCTCACGATCTCTTTTGCCATCTCTTTTGTCTCGTCATCAAACAGGACGACATGATCGCTGTCCCAGCGCACCGGTCTGGTAATGTGCAGTGCAATTTCCGGGAAAAAGCACAGAAGTGTCGGAATCTTATCGGATACAACCTCTGTCGGGTGATAGTGTCCGTTGTCCATCAGCGGCAGACATCCCTCATGCGTTGCCGCGAACGTCAGCGTAAACTCGCCGCTTCCTGCAGTATAGGATTCCACACCGATCCCGAACACCTTCGATTCCACACAGGGTTTTACAAGCTTCCGATCAAAAGGCTCCGACAAGATCTGCTCAATCGAATCCTTATAACGCAGTCTCGGTCCCATACGATCCGCCGGAATATCCTTATAGCCGTCCCCCGTCCATATGTTCATCACACAGGGAACTCCCGTTTCTTTTGCAAAATATTCGGATATACGGATGCATGCCTTTCCGTGATCGATCCAAAACTTCCGTGTCTCCTCATCCGGACTTGAGAGCGTCAGCCCGTCCTTGATCTTATCATGAGAAAAAAAGGTAGGATTAAAATCGATTCCCATATTTCTTTCTTTTGCAAACGCAACCCACTTCGCAAAATGCTTCGGCTCCAGCTTATCCCGATCTACATGCTCCCCTTCCTCAAAAATCGCATAGCTTGCATGGAGATTCAGTTTCTTTTTTCCCGGAGTGAGACGCAATACCTCGTCCATATCCTGCATTAATTCCTCCGGCGTTCTCGCCTTGCCCGGATAATTGCCCGTGACCTGAATCCCTCCCGTCAGCGGTCCGACATGATCAAACCCCGTCACATCATCCCCCTGCCAGCAATGAAGCGACACGGGGACCTCTTTTAACTGCGCGATGGCGGCGTCGGTATCCACGCCGATTCCGGCGTACCTGTTCTTTGCCGCCTCATATCTTTCCTGTTGTGTCATCCTGTCTCCTCCTTACTCATCATGTTCTGTTACCTTAATATCAAACGAATCATAGACACACTTTCGTGCCTCTTGCAGATCCGCAAATTCCCCACTTCGTATCATCTGCGCCATCAGATTTCCGACAGCGGTTGCTTCTCCCGGTCCCGCATACACGGTTTTCTTTGTCGCATCAGCTGTCAGCCGATTCAAATAAGACGCATGGGATCCGCCTCCGATCACATGAATGCTGCCAAATACCTTTCCGGTATTTTTCTCCAATTCCCGCACCGTTTTCCCGTAGCAATCCGCAAGGCTCTGATAGACGACTGCCGCTATTTCCCCGACGCTCCCGGGGATCTTTTGACCCGTTCTTTCACAGTACGCCCTGATCTCCTCTGTCATATTATGCGGTGCCAAAAAGCACGGATCATTTACATCCACTCTGGACGGGAAATCCTGATTCTCCTCCGCCATTTCACATAACTGCGCAAAGGTATACGCATCCCCCAGCTCATGCCGCACGGACTGGATCATCCACAGCCCCATAATGTTTTTCAAATATCGGAAACGATACGCATAACCGCCTTCATTCGTAAAGTTCGACAGCCTGCTTTGTTCATCACAATCTGCCTCTTCCATCTCCACGCCCATGAGAGACCATGTTCCCGAACTGATATACAGCCCGTCCGTCTTGGTGGCAGGCATTGCCATGACCGCAGATGCCGTATCATGGCTCGCACACAGCACCACCTCACAGTCAAACCCTGCTTTTTCCCGAATATGCTCCTGCAGGTTTCCCACCTTTGTCCCCGGCATTTGCAGGGGCAGAAACATCGATTCCGGGTATCCCAGCTGCCGGATCAGTTCCGCATCCCATTGTTTATCCTTTGGACTGACAAGCTGCGTGGAGGTCGCGTTGGTATATTCCGACACTCGATTTCCCGTCAACAAAAACTGGAAGTAATCCGGCAGCATCAAAAACGTCTTTGCCGCTTCGAAAAGCTGCGGTGTCTGCTGCTTTACTGCCATTAACTGATAGATCGTGTTAAAAATCTGCTTTTGAATCCCGGTTCTTGCATACAGATCCCGTTCCGGAATCTTCTCATAAACCAGACTGTCCATTCCCCTTGTCCGATCATCCCGATAACCATAGGTATCACCCAATATTTGATCATTTTTATCCAAAAGAACATAATCCACCGCCCAAGTGTCGATCGACATGCTGACCGGAGCCTTGCCGCACGCACCGCACCGTTTCATTCCTTCCACGATCTGAGCAAACAAATAGGCGACATCCCAGAGCAACTTTCCGTCCTTATTTTGCATGCCGTTCTCAAAACGATAAATCTCCTCGATCACCATCCTGCCGTCTTCCACACATCCTAAGATATGACGTCCGCTGGAAGCGCCGATATCAACAGCCAGATAATAATTCCGCATTGCAACCTCCATTCTTTCCTGGTGAAACAGCCGCACAGGCTTTTCCAACGCTACTCAACCACGAACCCTTCCGACACCTGCTTTAACTCCATCGCTGTCAGCGTATTTTGACAGGTTTCCTTATAAATATCATCCGTTGAATTGGACAGCTCAACGACCGTTCCCGCAACATTGCGGATTCCCAGCGCGCTCTCTTCTACGGACGATAAGACTCCTCCGATATTTTGAACAACGTTCAATATCTGTTTATTGATGGAATCCACACTGTTCTGTATTCTGCCCATGACATCGGAAACCGTATCCGCATCATCGGAATACTGCACGGACATCATCTCAAACTTTTTATAATCTTCCATGATATCCGCATCCACAAACTCCAGCATCTCCCTGCTGCACATGCTTAAGGACCGCACCACCGATACGATCTTATTATTTAAGTCCTGGATCGCGCTGGCGCTCGACTTGCTGTTATCCGCTAATGTCCGGATCTCCTCCGCCACTACCGCAAATCCCTTGCCGGCTTCCCCTGCCCTTGCCGCTTCAATGGCGGCATTTAACGCCAGCAGATTCGTCTGCTCTGCAATCTCTAAAATGGTGCTGGTCAGCCTGCTTACTTTGTCAATATCGCTGCTTTCTTCAATGCTCCTTGACATGGTCTCCTTGATCGACGCAACCATATGTGCTGATTTCTGTCTGCTCTCGGCTGTCTGTACCCGAATATATCCCGCCCGTTCTTTTAAGCCCGATGCAAAATCTGTTCCCTGACCGACCTCTGCCGTAATTCCGTCCGTCTCCCCGGATATCCCCTGCATCTCCTGCTTCATTTGGCCAACCAGCCGCGAAACCTCCTCGCTTCCCGCTGAAAGCTCCTCCATGACTGAGGATAGATCGTTTATTTTATCGTTAGAAGCGGCAAATTGTACTTCCGTTCTGTTTGCTGCTTCTTCCATACAGGCAGTGGCATTCTGAATTCTGCCGGTAACCTCCTGAAAAGCCTTTAACAGCTGATTCATGCTTTCCATCAATTGACCGGTCTCATCCATCCTCCTGACACGGAACCGCTCGGTCAGATTCCCCCGGCCTTCCGAAACCTGTAACGCGATCTGCTGCATTTTCCGGCTCATCTGCTTAACGGGCTGCAGCATTTCTCTATATATAATGAAAATGGCGATCGCCGTACTTAAGACGCATATAACCGATACGATCCAGTTGCTTACGTTCGCTACCCTGATATGTTCTTCTAAACTTTCCTGCGCTTCCCTCAGACATTTTTCGAAGGTTTCCTCCAGCACCGCACAGACCTGCTCCTGCGAAAGAATTGCCGTCAGCGCATCCGTTCCCATATAAATCTTGCCGCCGATAAAATCATTGTCTTTTCTCAGCTCACTGATGACCTGCATACTCTCCAATACCGCCTGACATCCCGCTTCGTACTGACTAAATAAAGCGATCAGTTCTTCGTTTTTTGTCATCTCGCAATAAGTATGTAATTCCGCAAGCAGCTCCTTCACCGCTTTCGTCTCAGCATCCAGATTTCCGTAGATATCTCCGGCAATCGCAAGATCCTCATCGGAGCTTCCCAACAAAATGTTGGCATATTTTTGTATTGTCTCCACCTTTTTTCCGACCGTACCGTATAATTCCTGAATCTGAATATAAACCTCATTCATCTGTGATGCGGATGTTTCAATACTTCTCAGATTGCCGGCAGAAAAAAGTGTGTTAAACAATAAGGCTGCCAAAATAACTGACATACTGATCAAAACCTTTAACTGGATCGACGCGCTCTTTTGCATATTGCTGTTCACCCCTTCTCTTTTTTCATGGTATACATTTCCTGATCAGCCTGCTTCATCAACTGATCCAGTTTGAAGTCTTGTGTGATCGATACCGACTGAAAGCCGATGCTCGCACTCATTTTGTACGGTTTTCCGTTTTGAATCCGGCATTCCTCCAGCATCGGGTTTAACCCTTTCAGCAGTCCGTCAAACTCATTTCCCGCTACAAACTTTCCTAAAACGACAAATTCATCGCCGCCATAGCGCATGAGAAGCTGCCCCTCGCCTTTGAGCTTTTTCATATCGTCGGCAACCGTCTTAATATAAAAATCCCCTTCCTCATGCCCGTACTCATCATTCACATGCTTGAGCTTATTAATGTCTACGAACAGCATTCCGATCGGCACGTCCTGCCGCTTACATTCCGCCAAAAGCTTATCCGCAAAATGGAAAAATCCGGCTCTGTTATAAATCTGTGTCAGACTATCCAGCATCCACACATCCTTGAGCTTCTTCACAAGACATTTCAGTTCACTCTGTTTACGCATATTTTCCAGCGCGTTCGAAATGTTCATCAGCCACACCTGAAACTGTGTGCTGTTATAGGGAAGCGGACTCCCGCACATCACCAAATAGCCAAGACAATTTTTTCTGAAATGCACCGGGGCGATGATACACATTTGATTTCCGATCTTCTCCATGCATGCCTCCGGCAGAAGCTCTTTACACGGGAATGCCGGATATTCCGCAAACGCTCCGTTCTCATACGCAACCGGTATCGTGATCTTCTCGGAATACGTTTCCTTGATCTGATAGTCGTACTCTACCTTATCCTCTTCAATCTGATTCTCGCAAAGGCATAAATAAGCAAACGAAAAATCCAGCTGCGCAATATACACCTTCAGGCATTCGCAGAATTCCTTCATATTGTCNCAGTCATTTANGTCGGACAGCATATTTTTATTGATCTCCGCCATATTGACGATGCCCANCTTCTCCCGCACNTTTTTTAGCTGCACTTCCGAAANATTGCGTATNTTATGCTTTTGGCATCCACAGCTCCCCCTATANTANCAGGTTACNTTGAACTTCCGNTCNTCTGTCTGNGCTTTCTGNGCCANCGCCCTGCANGCCTCGTAACCNATCTGTCCCTGCGGCTTNTCGACCGTCGTGATCTTCGGCGTGAGATTGCTTGCGTCGGATGTATGGTCGAAACCGGTCAAAAGTATATCTTTTCCGACCTGAATGCCCCGTCTGAAAAATTCCAGATAAGCGCCCAGCGCCATATCATCATTCGCGCAGACTAACGCATCCGGCAGCTTTTTCCCCGATTCCGCCAACTGTCCGGCAAGCTGCTTTCCGCTGTCGATCCAAAAATCACCGTAGTGAATCTGATCTTTCCCGATCGTGAGACCGTGTTCCTCTGCTGCTTCCATTGCACCCTTTAATCGCTCGATGCTCTCCGGGTTCTGCTCCGGTCCCGACAGATAACAGATGTCCCGCACCCCATGCGCCTCGATCAGATGTGACACCATATCGCGCATCGCCTCACGGTTGTCCACATGAAAGACCGACATCCCCGAAATATGGTTTTCAATGCTCACCGTCGGCGTTCCGGATTCAAGGATGCGCCGTGTGATCTCCTCGGCAAACTGTTCATTCTGAATCGTATCTCTTGCAAAAATGATCCCGTCATACTGCGTTAAATCCGGCAGAAACAAAATCTGAAATTCCCCGATCCCATACTCCGACTGTCTGTAAATATCGCCGTTGCAGGTAAACACAAAAATCCGGATATTGTTTTCCTCCGCATATTTCATAACCCCTTCTAAAAGGCGTCTCTGGGTTTCATATGCAATTCCCCCGACAAACACAGCAATTTTCATATGCGATCTCCATTATCATCAAAACAATAGGTTCCACATTCCAACAGGCAGCTTTTCCCGTTCGGAAATATGACTTTGGCATTTGCGTTAAACGGTATTTCAAACTCATAGCGAAATCCCGCTTCGTCATCATAACTCCAGTTACTTACATAGGTACCAAATGCGGATTCCCATGCCCCTTTTACATAGGAAAACCGCTTATCCGGCATGGGTCTGATCAGCATTTTNACNTCTTCGTCCATACGCGGATTCAGCCCGCACATATAGCGNTACATCCACTCCGCGATACTTCCGTAAGCATAATGATTCAGGCTGTTCATCCCCGTTCCGCTGATCGTCCCGTCCGCCTCCAGCGAATTCCATCGCTCCCAGACCGTCGTTGCACCCAGATTGACTTCATACAGCCACCCCGGATACGCTTCATTTAAGAGCAGGTCGTATGCCAGCGGATGGTATCCGCATTCCGACAAAGCCGGGCATAAAACAGGCGTCCCGACAAAGCCGGTATTCAAATGCCCGTGATTCTCCCTGATCAGCCGCTCCAATCCGTTTTTCAGGTTTTCTTTGGCATTCTCAGGATAAAGACCAAGCGCCAGCAGGAATGCGCACGCCGTCTGCGTCATCTCTATGGTCAGTTCTCCATTCGGCGTAAAATAGAATGAATAAAACGCTTTTTGAATCCTTTGCGCCAGCTCGAAATACTCCCTGCTTTCCGCAAGCTCNAATGCCTGCGCTGCTTTTGCCACGGTCAATGCCGATTGATAATAGCACGCGGATGCCAGAAAAGCGGAATCCGTTTTCCCGATCGGGTTATGGATGTTCCCGTTATCCAATGCCAGCCAGTCCCCTAACTGCCTGTCATTCTGCCATAAATCCGGCACTTCATTTTCCTTTGACCGCATGCGGACATACNCCACCCACGCTTTCATCATNGGATATTGCTCTTTTAACAGGCGGCGGTCTCCATAAAAGCGATACANCGTCCACGGAAGCATCGTGCTGCCACATCNCCCCAGACGCAGGCNCCGCCGTCTAAGTAAAACGGATTCGTATTCTCCCNCACCGGAACCTTCGGTCTTGGAGAAAAAAACGGCACAGCNCCCTTCATGAGCCGCTGNTCCCGATACAGACTCCTCGTGTAATGCCNGAAAAAAGCACTGCTGTCCATATGAAANCATGCNGTCGGNGCAAAGATATTCACATCGCCGGTCCAACCCATNCGTTCATCCCTCTGNGGGCAGTCCGTCGGAATATCCANAAAATTACANTTTTGAGAACGAATGGTATTCTGATAAAGCTTNTTGACNTTCGNNTCNGAGGTTTCAATNCTTCCGNTTTTTTCGATATCAGACATGATCCGNTAAGCGNTAAANTCAAANGNCTGCCCTTCTCTGATNCCNTCCACCCTTACATANCGGAANCCATAATAGGTAAAATGNGGACGAACCGTCTTCTCCTCTCCACTTGAGGTATAAACAAANTCCGCCTTTGCCGTCCTTANATTATCCCTGTAAAATTCNCCGTTCTGTAAGACCTCTCCNTATTGCAGCCGGATCTGNTGTCCGCGNTCCGGTNTTCCGGNAAATTCCACCCATCCGGTAATGCTCTCGCCAAAATCAAGCAGCAGGGAGCCGTCGTTTNTCCTCTCTTCGCNAANNGTGCGNATCGCCTCCGTCTTCCGNACNGGNGGATTGCTTCTTGCGCNTAACAGCGATTTATCATCCTGTAAAACCTCTACCTCCAACGGTTCCGGCATGAGCGTATCATCCTGCCACTCTCCGTCGTAAATNCCGTTCTCCAGAATATTGCCCGCTGCCGCNTTCCAGTTTTCGTCCGTACAGATCNTCTCTGTTTTNCCGGATTCNTATTCCAAATAAATCTCCGCAATACATTTTTTTCTGTCNCCGTANAGNTTNANATAGACNTCNTCAAANCCAAACCGCCCCTTGTACCATCCCTCTCCCAGCAGCACGCTGACGCGGTTATGCCCCTTCCTGACCAGCTCGGTAATATCGTACGTCTGATATTCCATTAACAGATCATAAGAATGATAGCCCGGAGACAAGACCTCGTCTCCCACCTTTACACCACCGATTTCCGCCTCATAAAGTCCCGCTCCGAACAGGTACAGCCGGGCTTTTTTCGGCTTGCTCTCCGCCCAGAAATCACGGTACAGAATCGGCATCCTTGTCCGATCCTCCGGAACGGAAATCCATTCCGCAGCCCATGCTTCCTCCATCTTAGCGGTCTCAAACCATGCCGTTTCGCTCCACGCCTCCTCGGCCCGCGGCTCGGCGTTCTGCGCCTTTTCACCCTGTGCCTGACAGGCTTTTGCAAAAACCTTCCAAAAATAGCGGGTTCTAGGTTTCAGAACCCGCTCTACCTCCCAGGTACACCGCTGAACTCCGCTCACAATCCCGCTGTCATAAATAAGCGCACTCATATCCTCAGACTCGGAAACGAGAATGCGCACCTCATCCAGACACGCCGCAGTCGTATCTTCCACCTTCCACGAAAACACCAGATAGGGGAAATCATATCCGATCGGATTTTCCAAATGATTGACTCGCAGATGTTCTATTCTCATGTTTTTATCCTTCTCCCCCTCTTTTTTATGCTATGTATACCGATCAATACATCAGTTCTTTTCTTCCGCAAAACGGATCGATCGGATTTTTCCCTTTGAACGCACTGTTTCCGGTAATCTTCTCCACAACAGCCTCTATCACATACTCATTATTGGAATAGCAGTTAATGTATGTCTTGATCATCGGTACATCCAACAGATGATACGGATTTGCCAGACTGATGAATAAAACCGGGATCTCGTTTGCAAACCAGGGTACATTATTGCCCTGTCCCCAAAAAGTGTACCAGTTCAAGCGGTTCGTCGTCCTGTTGCTCGCATTTTCCACATTGCCGATATAGATTGCCAAATCGTACTTTTCCTTAAAACTCGTTACATTGTCCACGCCCACTTCAAAGTTTTCTTTTTCATAGACAAAAACCTGAAAGTTCTTTTTCTCCAATTCGGCTTTTACCTGTTTGATCACACGCTCATTAGAAGGGAAATCCCCCATGATCTCCAGCAGAACCTTCGGATATCGCCCGGAATCGATCGGCAGCAGCTTCTGTGTATCCTTCACTAGCGTAACGGATGCATCCGCCAGCTCTCTCGCCCACTGTACATGCTGTTTATCCTGAAGCAGACACAGACTGTCCTCCGCCGGAACCAGTGTGCCCGCCGCTTTTTTCTCATGAAGCTTTAACGCGGCTTTTAACGCGAGGATTCTTCTGTTTGCTTCCAAAAGACGTTTCTCTGAGAGAATACCATTTTGGTACCCTTCCATCATAAACCGGTAATCTTCCGCCAAGTCCTTATTAAACAAGAACATATCGCAGCCACTTTCGATTGCGAGCGGAACGGACTTTTCCCTCGCCATGGCTGCCGTGAAACCGACCATCGGCGTCGCGTCCGAAATGATCAGACCGTTAAAGCCTAACTTTTCCCGCAGCAGATTGCAGAGAAGCTCTTTCGACAGGGATGCGGGAATCACGCTCCCTTTCGTCTGCGGATTATAGTATTCCTGATACGCAGGCATGGCAATATGTCCTGCCATAACGGTCAATGCACCGTCCTCGATCAATTTTCCGAACACCATGCCATAGGTTTTATCCCATTCCTCCATGGATAAGCTGTTGACGGAGGTGAGCAGATGCTGGTCCCTCTCATCCACTCCGTCACCCGGAAAATGCTTGATGGATACTGCCACACCGCATTCCGCCGCAGCCTTCATATACTCCCTTGCATAAGTATAAACGGTCTTTGGATCGTCGCCGTAGGTTCTCACATTCGTGATGGGGCTGTGATTGTTTTTGTCAATATCGACCACCGGCGCAAATGCCCAGTTGATCCCTAATGCAGCCGCTTCCGTACAAGAAACCTTTCCGAGCCGATAAGCATACTTTTTATCTCCGGCCGCCGCACACGCCATCTGCTTTCCGTAAGGCGTTCCGTCAGTAGCTGCCCCATCGCCTCCCGCTTCCAGATTAGACGGAATGAGCAAAGGGATGCGGGAATGGCTCTGTGCATACGCAAACGTCTTTTGCATTTCCTGACCGACTCCATCCCGGAAAAACAGTCCGCCGATATGAAATCCCAACATCATATCTAAATATTCCGGGTCCGTAGAGTAACCGATCGGACAAAACAACGCCCCGATCTTTTCTTCCGTCGTCATATTCTCAAGGGTCGTCTCCACCCACTTTATATCCGCGTCATTCAGACAAAAAGGCTTCTTTTTTAAGTCCATAATTTTCCTCACATTCCGCTATTTCTGACCGCTGTCAGACGATTCCCTTCAAGTCGCCGAACGAACTCATTGCATAAGTAACCGCTTCATACGCCGCCGCTTCTCCTAATCCGGCACTGTCAAAGCCACCGGCTTTTGCGGCATCCACGCCTGCCCGCGCATCCTCCACTACAAGACAATCCGCCGGAGCCATATGTAAAAATTCCGCCGCCTTCACAAACACTTCCGGGTCCGGCTTCGACTTGGTAATATTCGTTCCGTCACTGACCGCATCAAAATAATCTTTTAAGCCCAGCCGCTCCAATATGAGCTTTGCATTTTTGCTGGATGATCCGATCGCAAGCTTTAATCCTTCCCTGCGCAGCGCATCCAGCGTCTCTTTCACCTCGGCGGACAGATCTTTCTTCGACATTTGACCGAGCAATTCCACATAAGTTCTGTTTTTCTGTTCCATCAGCGCCTGCTTTTCTTCCGCCGAAAGCACCTTGTCACACCGCTCTAATATGATCTCTAAGCTTTCCGCACGACTGACGCCTCTTAACCGGTTATTGATCGTTTCATCAAAATAGATTCCCATGCTGTCCGCCATGCTCTTCCATGCCTGATAATGATACCGGTCTGTAAAGCAGATCACACCGTCTAAATCAAAAATAACCGCCTGATAATTCATTGTGTCCTCCGATGAGATTTATTTTCTTTTTCTATAGTTCTTGAATGTGACCAGTTCGATCACCTTGTTTTCATTGTTTAAGTAGATCAGGAAGCATACCAGGATGAGCGCCGTCACAATCTGCTGAATCGACGCATCCACATTGAGCCGCGCATACATCAGGGAAATAAATGCCGTCGTGATCGCTCCCAAAAGATATCCGATTTTTTCATTGCAGAACCTTCCGATAAAACCGCCGATAAACATCGGAAGAAACGCCGTAAACATCACGCCGATCGAGCCGAAGTTTAAGGACATCTGGATCGTTCCCGTCTGCGTTGCCCTGATAAATCCGACCACGCCCATAAGCGCCCCGGCGATCGTATAACATAAAATTGCGTTGGGAACCTCTTTGATTCCCGTATTGACTGCCACTTTCTGTCCGGAAACCAGCGCCTTATATTCATAACCGAATTTGGTATGGTCGAAAAGGAATATGAAAATAAGCAGTCCGAACAAAATGATAAGCACATAATTCAAAACACTCGGAAAACTTGTCAGCTCCGTATTTGCCACAAAAGATACCCCGTATCCGTTCGTGATCGCAAACGCAAGCCCTTCATAGAACAATGCCACGCCGAGGGATACGATGATCGGCGGCAGCTTCACGATCACATAGATCAGACCGGACACCATCCCGAGTACTGCGCCTGCCGCGATGGAAATGATCAGCATCAGTATTGTCGGCAGTCCGAGCGACGTGCATATGGAAGCACTGATGACGGACGACAGCAGCGATACGGACCCGATGGAAAAATCAAACCTGCCGCTGTTTAGATTGAGAGACAGCGCGAAGGTCGTGAGCATGACAGATGCCGCCGCCCTGAAAAACAGAATCCAGTTTCCTTCCGTTTCAAATAATTTCACGCCCCTTGCACTGCACAGGATCAGTACGATCAAAAAGGCTGCTGCGGGAATTGCCGCTGTCCCTGCGATTTGTTTGAAAATATTTTTGTTTTTCGTCTTCATATGATCAGATCCTTCTCCTTATTTGCCGCAGGATGGCGGTGGACCTTACGTCCACCTGCCCCTGCATGATTTCCTTACCCCCAACAACAGTTACATACCCTGAATCTCTTCAAAACTGTATTTGCTTACAAAACTCTCAAATGCTGCGTAATCCGCTGTCAATAATGTATCAAGCATTGCCTTCGTATAGGCCGGTGCGTCCACGCTGCTGTCCACCGCATAGTAGGTGTTGAACTCTTCTGCACTGCTTGCCACCCAGTAGCCCTGGCTCAATGCAAGCGCATTTCCGTCCGCTGTGCGGATCGGGGAACCTAACGCTGCTCTGTAGGTTGCGATAAAGATCGGTCCGATGCTGGCCGAGAATTTTCCTGCAAGATAATCCAGCATTCCCGCATCCATCGCCTCACCATAGCTGCTCGCATACGCATCCACGCTGGCGATCTTCACATTCGTTCCCGCAATTGCCGTTCCAAAGAAATCCGAGCCGTTTCCTACTGCAAGAATGACTTCCAGATCTGCCGTCTGCGCCATCTGCGCACATTTTCCAAACCATGCGTCATCCATATCATAACCGCCGACATACCCAAGGACATTGACGTCTCCGATCGCGCCCGTCTTAACCTCGCCGTCCGCGAAAATCTGTCCGAGGACGCCGCCCATATCGGTTGCTCCCTGATAGTTCGCGCCGTCGCCGCCTGCATCGATCATCGCTGTCAGCATTCCTGCCGCACGGTAAATGTGCATTTCCGTGTAGTACGGAATCGCTCCGCCAAAGATTGCAAAGTTCTTCACTCCCTGATCCAGATAATGCTTTGCCATGTTGTAACCCGTCTCAAACTCTACGCTCAGGGAAGGTCCGATCGCGCCCACATAATGCTCATAGCCCTTGTAGGTCTCATATTCTTCCTCCGTCAGCGTACCGGTTGCAACCGCATAGTACACACCCACACCCTCGCACTGCTCAATCTGTGCCGCGCGGTCAAACGAGGAGAATGAGATGACTGCTTTGCAGTTATTCGTAATAAACGTATCGATTGCTGCCGCCTCTCCTGCCGCGTCCGTAAGTTCGTCGGAGTAAATCAGTTCCACATTATACTGGTTTTGAATATACTCCGTGTAATAGTTGCGGAATGCCAGCGCTTCCGCACTTGTAGCATCAGATACCAGAATACCGATCTTGACCGTCTTGCTCATGTCAAGCCCCGATGCCGCATCTTCGCCGTTTCCTCCTGCTCCGGAACCATCTGCCTGATTCTCCGTTCCTGTGTTGCCTCCCTGTGTGTTGTCCGCTCCGGAGTCTTTGCCTCCGCATCCTGCCAGCACGCACACCATCATGGCTGCCGTAAGTAATAATGCCCAAAACTTTTTCATTGTGTTTCCTCCTTTTTCTTTGTATGTATTCAGTGTTCCCACGAAATACCAATGTTGTTATCTCGGAAGCATCTTGCCTCTTTGGCCGCTTGTTGCGAGAAATACGACCAAAATGAAGATTGCTGCCTTTACCATCTGTCCGATTCCCGAATTGAGGTTGAACATGACCATGATCTGGCTTAAAAGCGTCATGGAAAATGCGCCGATCACCGCCGCGTAAATCTTACTCCTTGCACCGCCGGATACCGGCATGCCGCCAAATACAATGGCAATGATGACATCCATTCCCACGCTCGAAGCGGTATTTCTTGTCAGGGTCGGCGCATAGACGATGGAAAGAAACGCGCCAAGTCCGACACCGATTCCCGACATGACAAACGCGATGATCGCCATTTTCTTTTCCGAAATACCGCTCAGCTTCGCGCAGACCGGATTGCCGCCCAAAAATTTCTGCATCCTTCCGATCTTCGTAAAGCTGAACACGAAGATACAGAGAAGAACAAAAATCAGGAGAACAGCCATTTTGAAGGTTGTATTGTTCAACGATCTGACTGCCGCTGCAGGAACTGCGATCTGCGATCCCGTTCCATTTACTTTGATCAGAACCAGAACCAGCGCGTTCAGTACGCTTAGCATGGCAATGGTCGTGACAAAAACCGGAAGATTGAATACGGATGCCAATACGGAATTAAACAGCCCGACCAAGACCGCCACACCGATGCAGACAAGCGTCATTGCCAGCAGACTCTCGGTTTTGTTGTATACAATCCCTCCGATCAGGGCGCTTACCGCAGTGGAAGCGCCAAGACTGATATCAAAAGATCCCAGCGTGTATATGAATATCGCGCCTGTCGCAACCACGGCAACGACGACGGATTGGCTCAGGATACTTTTCAGTCCGTAGGAGATGTTGATATCCTGCATTGTCCCCAGTATCAGGAACGCCGCAAACAGTACGGCGAGACCGAGCAGCGGGGTCAGATTCATAATATATTTCTTTATCTTACTGTTCTTCATACCGCTTCCCTCCTAAATCATATATTGAATCATATCTGATTCACTCAACGACTCACTTCTTGGAAATTCCTTTTTGATCTCTCCGTCTTTCATAACGATCAGCCGGTCTGCCATTCCGATCAGCTCCGCCATTTCCTCTGAGATGATCACGATGGATTTTCCTTCTTTTTTCATCCGGTACATGAGCTGATACATCGCCTGCTTGACACCGATGTCAACGCCCCGGGTCGGACAATCCAGAATCAGGATTTCACTTCCTCTGCCGATCCATTTTCCGAATACCACTTTCTGCTTGTTTCCGCCGGACAATGCAGACACATACTGGTTCATTTCCGCGCACTTGACGCTCAGGTCGTCAATCTGCTTCTGTACATACTTTTTTTCTTTTCCCGGAAGAACCAAAAAATTATGTACGGCAAAGCGGTCAAGTCCTCCGACTGCGATGTTGTCGCGGATGCTTGCGTTTAAGCACAGTGACTCGACATTCCTATCCTTTGCGGCATAGCCGATCTGCTCCTTCATCGCGTCCGCCTCGCCTTTCAGTTCCCTGCCTCTTACCAGCACACTCCCGCTCTGCGGTTTGCACGCCCCGAAAAGCACTTTGCCGAGCGTATGCATACCACAATGGGAAAGCCCCCCGACTCCGACAATCTCGCCCTTATGGATCTGCAGATTAAAATTCTTCAGCTGGTCGCCCAGATTGGCATCTTTCACTTCCAGCACAACCTCGTCGCCGCAGCTTCCGTCATAATCCCCCCGGTAGTAATCCCCCTGCATCTCCCGGCCGATCATACTCGTCTTGATCTGTTCCTCGTCGAACTCCTCCTTGGAAAACGTGATAATGATTTTTCCATCCCGGAGTACCGTAAGCGAGTCACAGACATTCATGATCTCGTCCAAATCATGGGAGATAAAGATGACCGCTTTATTTTCTTCTTTCATCCGGTTCATGATCTTGTAGATGATGTCTCTTCCGATCTGCGACAATGCCGTCGTCGTCTCATCCACGATCAAAACCTCCGGATTCTTGATCATGATTTTTACGATCTCTACCAGTTTCCGATCCTGCATGTCTAACGATGCTGTGGGCTGTTCCGCTCTGATGTGGGAAGCGCCGATCGTATCCAACGCGCGCTGCGCTTCCTTCATCATTTCCTTCCTGTTGACCGTTCCCCATTTTTTTCCTTCTTTGCCGAAGACCTTAAAACGTCCTGTCTCGCCAAGAAAAATATTTTCTGCGACGCTGATCCCCGGAACCGTTCCGTTCTCCTGTACGATCATGCCGATTCCTTTTTCCAGCGCCCAAAGCATGGAGAGCGGTTCCCACTTTTCTCCCTGATAGAACATTTGTCCCCCATCGGCTTTCTGCATACCGGATATGATGGAAGTCACAGTCGATTTTCCTGAACCGTTTTCACCGATCAATCCCTGAATTTCTCCCCGTCTGACCTCAATGCTTACGTCATTTAGGGCAATCGTGGAACCAAACCGTTTATCGATATGCTTTACTTCCACAATCACTTCTTTTCCCATAGGCCTTGTCCCCTCTCCCTTTTTACTGTTATACTCTTATTATAGTGTTCCCCATTTCTTTTCCAATGGATATAAAGCACATGTTTTATTGACTTATTTTGATATTTATATTAAAATAAGCAAAGGTTACTATCTTTTTTTAACATTCTGATATTTTACAATCAAACTAAAAAAGACAAAGATTACGCAGACGGTCCTTGTGATACCTGTCCATGCCGATCACATGCGATCACATATGATCACATTACAAAGGAGCTCAGACAATGGATTATGAAACGCTGAAAAGTGAAATTTACAAATTGAGTGAAGAGGAACTGTTTTACCGAAAATATTTCTACGCAAGACAGCAGGAATATTCCTTAAAGAAATTTCTCGCGGAGCTGGACATGCAAAAGGTCTATGAAAAGCACCTTCTCATACCGGAAATCCCGAACACGATCCCCCCGCGTTTTGAGGACTCCTTTTATCTTGATCAAAGCAGCAATGTCTCTCTCATTACCCTGCGGCATAACCGATACAGTCCGGCGATCGTCCATGACCACACTTTTTTCGAATTGATCTATGTCTACGACGGTGTTTGCGAACAGACGATCAGCAACAATAAGAAGAATCTCTCCATGGGAGATGTTTGCATTATCCCCCCCGGAATCAAGCATTCGATCGGTGTCTTTGACAACAGTATCGTCTTTAATTGTCTGATCCGCAAAAGTACCCTGCACAATATCTTTTTTAACTTTTTGAGCAATCCGAATATTCTGACGGCATTTTTTATCAATAATATCTATTCCGAAAACGGGAACGATTACATTATTTTCCATACCGGCAGCGATTATGAAATTCAGCGCGGTGTATTATATATGTATAAGGAGTCGATCGAACGCACCCTCTATTGGGATCAGATGATCTCCTATACGCTGATGCTGATTTTCGGATTGCTGATCCGCAATTATGAAAAAAGCATTGAACTCCCTACCTTTATGCAAAAGGCGGATGTCCAACGCTTTGCGCTGCTTCAATACATTCAGGATCATTTTTCTACCGTAACTTTAGATCAGGTCGCAAAAAAATTTCATTATACCCCGGAATATACCTCCCGTTTATTCAAATCCACAACCGGGAGATCCTTTACACAGATCTTACAGCAGGTTCGATTAGAACGCGCGCAGGTATTACTTCAGGATACCAATTTATCCGTTGCCAATATCGCCAACCAGATCGGATATGAGACGCCCGAGCACTTTATCCGCATATTTAAGAAGCAAATGCATATGACGCCGACCGAATACCGGAGAAAGGGAACAATCTAAATTTCTGATCGCTTGATATGGAATTATACATGAACGATAAGCGTCGCCGCTTCATATGATAAAAAAATTCTATTAATCATCATAGGAATCGGAGGATTTATGCGTTATTCAGATCGATTTCAATCTGTTTTTCAAAGAAATGCCGACGCAGTGGCTTTTGTCTCAGGCAGCAGCAGCTACCCGGACGTAAGCGGAACGGTGCGTTTTTATCAGATGTGCGGCTATGTAATGGTTGTCGCGGAAATCGAAGGGCTGCCGATCGAGGATCAGCCTTGCGCTGAACCGATCTTTGGCTTTCATATTCACGAAGGGATGGAATGCGCGGGAGACTGCAGCGATCCCTTCGCCGACGCAGGCGGACACTACAATCCCAACCGTTGTCCGCATCCCTATCACGCAGGCGATATGCCGCCGCTCTTCGGCGCGGGCGGCAGGGCGTTTTTAGCGTTTATGACCGACCGCTTCCGCGTCAATGAGATTTTGGGCAGAGCCGTCATCATTCACAGAATGAGCGATGATTTTCACTCACAGCCGTCAGGAGACGCGGGCGCAAAGATCGGATGCGGGATCATCCGCAGCAGATGCCGATGAGATAACGGCTGCCATCACCCGTCAAAATGCTTTTGTGGGAGTTATCCGCTTTGGATAACTCCCTCCTCTTCGCTGAGCGCCTGCTTATGCCGTCACCGATTTGCGCTATATAGACATTTCTTTGGAAAACGGATATAATATAGACATAAAATGCAAACGCTGACACATATCGAATATGATTCGCATTAGATTCACAGTCTGTTGGCAGCATGGAGGGTTCGTATGTCAAATGCGATCAGAAGTATCCTATATGGATTTTCTATACAATTAAAAAGATTATTAGGAACAGATTTATCTAAAATCATTCTTTATGGTTCTTATGCCAGAGGTGATTTTCGGGAAAATTCAGACGTGGATGTCATGATCTTGGTGAAGCTGTCCCCTGAACAGATCGAACATTTCGAAAGCTCCGTCTTTGATATGGCTTTTGATATTGAGTTAGAACATGGAATCCATATTTCACCGATCATCAAAAACGAAGATCAATTCGAATATTGGGCAGATGTCTTACCATTTTACCGCACTGTCCGAAAAGAAGGAGTTGAAATCAATGGATAGCAAGGAAAAGGACCTATACCAATATCGAATTGCCAGTGCCTTAGAAACCCTAGAAACAGCAAAATGGTGTGTCTCCAACAGACATTATAAAGACGCTATCAATCGCTGCTATTATGCTGCTTTTTATGCTGCAAAGGCAGTGCTCGCATTAGAAGCAGTCGATTTTAAGCGCCACAAGGATGTCGTCTCCTATTTTAACAAGCATTATATTGCGACAGGAAAGCTTCCAAAAGAGGTTGGTAAAAAGCTGGCTCATTTACAGCGAAAACGGGAAAACAGCGATTATGATGATTTTTTTATCGCTTCCTTGGAAGAAACGGAAAAACAGTTGGAATCCGCCGAATATATTATTGAAGCGATACAAAAATATTTAGTCTGATATCCATCTGCAATCTTACACCTCATCTTTGCTGAGCGCCTGCTTTGAATAGCACGTCACTCCCCAGTTCTCAAAGCTCCATTCCTCCGAATAGGGGTTGCATTCATAGTCCACATAGTAGACCAGTTCCTCCTGCACCACAAAATTGGTCGGAAAATAATCGATGTTCAGTCCGTGAGCGCGCACCTGCTCCGCCATTTCCCTGACCTGCGTCAGATACGGATCGATCGGCATATCCTGCTTGATCAGCTCGGACAGCGTCGGCCCCGCAATATATTCTTTTACGATCCTCTCATTCGGAACATCCACATCCACCAGCTTCGGTATACGGATTCCCGTTAAAAGAAGACGCTGATAATCGTTCTGCTCCGCTTCGATCTTATTTCCGAACGTATAATACGCGCATGGCTCATGATGAATCTGTTTTAGCACAACCTGTTTCCCATCCCTGCATGCCAGATAAGAATATCCGCCCTTTCCGTGCCCAAGGAGTTTTATGATCGTGTACTCTGTCTGATTTACCATCATCATCTTTTCCATAAGAAATAATCCTTTCTGATAAAAAAGCCAAATCATTGATCCTATGATAGCATAAAACGCGCGGAAACGAAACAATGCCAAATTATACGAAAATATTTTCGCGCAATTATTGACTGAACCCCCGGTGCATACTATACTAATATATTATAAAAACTTAATTGGCTTCTTTGTTTCATTCAAAAGGAGGTATGCGCCATGCGTCTTAAAAAATTGATTACTGCGACAATGACTGCCGCGCTGGTTTTCGTTCTTTTTGCCATACCGGTTTCTGCCCATCACGGACATCATGAAGATTACGGGCATCATGAATCTGACGGATATTCTTCTACCACGGAGCCTGACGGCTATTCCTCTACTACAGAATCTGACTGTCCGCCCTGCACGGTGGACGGATGCACCGAATACGGGCGGCACTCTCACGACGGTTATGAGTACTGCGGATACGACCATAAATACGGTTATTGCGACGGTTCCTGCGAAACGGCTTTCTGCAAGGACCGGACTGACCGCGGGCACCACGGTGGACGGCATCATAGGCAGTAAGACAACGGATGACAAAAAGCAGTCGCTGCGGATTTCGCAACAACTGCTTTTTGTATGCTGAAAATCAGAATCACGATGTCATGTCACCTATAAATTCCTTTATATATCCGATCGCAATCTGATCATGTTTTTTGGAAAACCCATGATTTCCTTTTTCGATCATATACAATCTCACTTTTTCTCTTGAATCTCTCTTTCGATATACTTCACAGGCCTTTTCAATATAGCCCGTTTTCACAATTTTATCGTTGGTGCCATGAACCATTAAGACCGGTCCTGCATATTCTTTGATTTCCTCATACGGATCCATGTTCAACACATCGGAAACATAACATTTCCCCAGTTTCATCGGTCCGCAATAAAACGTCTCCGACACATTCGCCGGATCAAATTTAGCAAACATCATTTTGCCCGATCTGGCATCATCAGGTATACACAGCGCAGGATAAAATAATATGAGTCCGGCTATTTTTTCTTTTAATTTTGCCGCAGTTAACGCCGCTACGAACCCACCCTGACTACACCCCATTAAGACAATCTCTTTTTCATCTGTATATTCAAGGCTTTGAGTATATTCAATCACACTCTCCAAATCTCGTGTCTCCGTAACGACCGACATGTCCGTGGTTTTTCCGTCACTTTTACTCATCATTACGGAGCCCCCGATAAAATCAAAACAATAAGAAGCATATCCTGCTTCGGCAAATGCTTTTGCATAATGCACAACCGTTTTGTGATTCGCCATGAAACCATGACAAATGATCGCGATCGGCAGATGATCGCCCTGCGGTCTAAATTCCATACCACGGATCGTTAAGCCGTCTCTTACGCATTCAAATTTATTCTTCTTCATAAGGAGCTCCCCCTCGATTCCATCGCCTTGAAATCATTTATAAATTGATACAAGCCATTTTGAGTATTCTTACTATTTTGCCATATCTATTTCCTCTCTGTTCCCTCAAATTCGAGGGTGTTACATGTTTCCTTTTTCCCTCGCCAGCTTCTCATATTTCATCTGATACTCTATCAGCCGTGGAATGTATTCCGGCGGCGTACGCCGCCCCGCCTCCCAGTCTTCCAATGTGCGGACAGGTATCCCCGTATGAGCCGAAAATTCTCTCCTGTTCTCGTTCGCCTCTTCACGAAGTTCCGTTATTCTTTTTGCGATATCCATATTGCTGTTGCTCCTTCTAAAATTTTCTTGACATCAGATAAACTTCATGATAATCTCGTTTAAAAGAGAAGCGGTTTTTTACCGTACGGTCTTCGGACTAAAGCGGCGTACTCGCTTCTTTTTTTATGTTTATGATGTCATATAAGTAAAGCTTATCTTTCTTAATCCAAACAACTGCTGTTGCCTGATATGCATTCCTCCGCATGGTTCCGGCATCATCTATAGGTATCATGAATGCCACATCATATCTGTACCAACCGCCACTTGCTTCTTTTTTATGCTTTTCATCCTTATTTTCTATCCAACGCCTATTTTGGGCATTTTCAATCATTTCACCAATAACTTGTCCAGAGTTTGCTTTTGCTTTCGCGAGTCCGCCTCGAAGCTTTTTCGTATATTGCGATTCCGTGAATTCGTCCGGAAATTCTCCGGCAATGTGAATCACATCCCCATACTCTTTTACCACAAATGATTTTCCTATGTATTTTTTCAGATATTGCTCAACCTCATTCCAAGGTATATTCTGCCTATTTTGAAAGATAATCTGAGATACATTGGCATATGTCATTATTCATTCCCCAAATCAGATTCGGATACGAATGATATCTCCGCAGGTATCCCCGTATAAGCCGAAAATTCTCTCCTGTTCTCGCCCGCCTCTTCACGAAGTTCCGTTATTCTTTTTGCGATATCCATATTTTCGTTCCTCCACGCATTGCGATATATGTATCCTATCACATGATGAGGTTCTTCGCAACGTGTATGTCATATATTGTCTCGATTCAGTTTTTCCAACATATCCGGTCCGTATTTCATTATCAATCTACTCATAATATCAATACAGCTCTCGAAGGCGGTATTATCCCTCGGATTATCATATTATGTATTTTTCTTATGCTCCACATAATTCCTCTCTCTCCTGCACTTTCACTGCAAATTCTGATGTATTTTTACCTTTGAGGCATGCCGCCGATAAGCGAATTCCCCGCCGGGATTACCCGACGGGGAATTCTATTGGGATTTGCTCTCTGTACTTTCTTTTTTATCTACTTGAATTCTGCTTTTGCCCTTTCAAGTGTATCGATCACCTTATCACACCACCGGTCAAATTCCATGTCTTCTTTTTGGCACTCGGGATGAGCCAGTACATAATCCAGCGCAATTCTCACGCCTTCTGCAAAGCTGATCACAGGCTTAAATTCGGGAACCGCTCTTTTCAACTTGCTGTTATCAAATACGACCGATACCGACTTATCGCCTGTCAGGCTGCCTTCATAATCATAGTCAGGTCCAACACTGTTTAGAAATTCTGAAGCAACATGGTACGGGTGCAGCCTAACGCCCAGCGTCTGCGCAATTGTTTCATAAATCTGATTCCAGCTTAACGATTCATCCGAGGTGATGTGAAATGCCTCACCAATCGCATGAGGATTTGCCATCAGCCCGACAAAGCCAACCGCAAAATCTGCATTGAAGGTCAGCGTCCACAGCGAAGTACCGTCACCTTGAATGATGACCGATTTCTCAGCCTGTATCCGCTTGATCACCTGCCAAAAGCCATTTTTGCCGTGTACACCCAAAGGAATATTTTTCTCGTCATATGTGTGGCTGGGGCGAACAATTGTCACAGGGAAGCCGCTCTCGCGATACATTTTCATGAGGAATTCCTCACAGGCGATCTTATCTCTTGAATACTGCCAGCAAGGATTGGCCAGAGTCGTTCCCTCAGTGATGATATAATTGCTTGCAGGCTTATGGTATGCCGAAGCGGAACTGATGTAAATATACTGGTTTGTTTTGCCGGCAAACAGTCTATAATCCCGCTCCACCTGTGCGGGGACAAAACCGATGAATTCGCATACAACATCAAAGGTCATGCCCCTCGTCTTCTCTGCAACAAGCTGCTCGTCATTCATATCTGCAATGATAGAAACCACGCCCTCCGGCAGCGGTTTTGTGCCTCTGTTGATGACATAGACCTCCCATTTCTTTTCCAGAAGTCTGCGCACCACCGCGCTGCTGATCGTTCCTGTTCCGCCGATGATCAATGCTTTCATTTTGAGTCCTCCTTCCCGACTTAAAAGCTGTGCTCAATCAGCCATCTCTCTGCCTTCAGGACTTCCTCTGTCACATCTGTTCCGTCTGCAAGAATCACTTTCTCATCCGGCAGCTCCCCAAAACAGTCCAGATGTGCCTGCTCCGCTATCACGTTCTTCAGATAGTTGTTATCATCCGAATAGCTCGGGTCCGGTTGAAGCTGGCACATATTATAAGCCTCCATGATTCCGGTAACAGGAGCGCCATGCAGCTTTAGACCCTCAAAACGACTCAAATCTGCTCCGATCGGCCCTGCATCCTTGTAGATTCTCACGATTTCATGAAGTTTCACCTTCTCTTCATCCGTGAGGGGATCCAGGTCATTGACTGACCGTATATTCTCTTTCACCTGTTCAAGCGTAGACATGCCGGATAAACTGCAGAGCACACCATCCAGACTGCCTGCAAAACGCAGCGCCCACGAAACAACAGAAGCATCCGGATTCATCTCTTTTAGTGCTTTCTCTACGCTTGCCGGTACCGCTGCAAGGCCGCCGCCTTTGACGGGTTCCATAATAATAACCTGCTTCCCATGCTTTCGTATCACTTCATAACACGCTTTTGCCTGTACAAACTCGCTCTCCCAATCAATGTAATTCAGTGCTATCTGTACAAATTCCACTTCCGGGTGCTCTGTCAAAATCCGATCGAGAAGCGCTGCAGAGGAATGAAAAGAAAACCCAAGATGGCGGATCTTTCCTTCCTCTTTCCATTTCAGAGCATGCTCAAAAAGATGACAGGTCTTTACCACGCCGCCTTTCCCATCAATGCCGTCATAATAGACATTCTGGAAATTGTGCAGAAGGTAATAATCAATATAATCTACCCCAAGATTCTTGAGCTGACTTTCAAAAATCGGTTCGATCTCCTCTTCCTTTTTCAGATTAAAAGTGGGAAATTTGGTCGCAACCGTAAATTGATCTCTGGGATATCTTTCTACTACTGCCTTTCTTGTTGCTTCTTCGCTTTTTCCATTATGATACACATAGCTGGTATCAAAGTAATGAAAACCTGCTTCCATGTAGGTATCCACCATCTGAAACAACTGCTCATAATCAAAATCCGTTGGATTCCCGTCTTTAACAGGAAGCCTCATCATACCAAACCCAAGATTACTTTTCAGTGCCATATTTTTCTCCCTTCTTCTTGCATGATGATCACAAACTCAACATTGATTTTTCTTGTTGTCAGTATTATCATAAGCCTGACAGTATACTATCAGTCAATACTATTTTTACATATTTTGGAGGCAGGTATGCTTTATACAGTGAAAGAAGTTTCTCAAAAAACAGGACTTTCCCCTTATACCATTCGATATTATCTGCGAGAAGGCTTATTTCCTTCCATCGAACGGGATTCGAACGGAACAAGACTATTCAGCAAAACGAACATGGAATCATTATATATCATCGAATGCATGAAACGCTGCGGTATGACGATCAGGGAAATCCGACAATATATGGAATGGCTTTTAGAAGGGGATCAAAATATCAATCAGTGTTTGAATCTCTTTATTGAGAAACAGCATGTGCTGGAAAAAGAAATGAAACGATTGCAGGAATGTATTGATGCTGTAAAATATAAAGTTTGGTACTATCAGACTGCTCAGGAAGCAGGAACAATGTCAATCCATGACCATATGCCAACCAAAGATATTCCGAAAAATATGCAGGAAATACGCTCTCGCATGGTGGATGTAAAACGATTGACCGAAAAATAGGGACAGACGTCCTCAAAGTGATGATCGATGCCCTAAAGACTAAATACAATTCATGGCCAGGCGAAGTCTTGGGCCAGCCGCTTAGCCAGCCCAAGAAATCGCCCGCTCTTCTTAATTGGCAGGTGACGGAATTTGATTCTCAGCCTTTATCGCTGATGCCCAACTCTCTAATGCTTGTTCCTCAAGTCCCCTGCTTCTGCGCAAAATATCATCAAATCCCTGACGCACATGCTTTGCCGCAGCAATATCTTTTGGTTCTTGGGTAAGCCAATCATTCATTGCTTTTTCAAACAGATTGATCAGCTCGCCATATTTTGCTATGGCTGTTTCAAGCGATTCCCTGTCAATCCCGGTAACGGTATGAATGCAAAGTTCTAAGAATTGTTTGATAAGCATCTTATTCTCGTAATGTATAAAAATGTGTGGAAACAGACACTCTATCGTTTCCAGTTTTCTTTCATTCTCCAGCCTGAGTTCATTTCTCCAATTATCATATATAACCAGTCCATGTCCGACTAGCGGCTGATCAAACTGATGAACTTCATTACTGAGCAACCGATATCCTTCACGCAGAGTCCCTTTACATGCGTCTTCAACGCTCATCTTATCTCCCGACGTCTTGATCAGAATCAGCTTTACTTTTTTCTTATACCAACCCGGAAAGTCATATAGCTGCTTAAAAGACATAACCGAATTCTTATCATCATCGCCATCCAAAAACGGTATCCCTTTCAATACTTTTCCGTTTTGGGAAAAACCTGACGCCAAAATAATGTCTTCATATTCTTTGGGCTCAACGATAACTGGATATCCTTTTAATATATTTTCTGTTGCAAACTGTATCAATGTCTCGGCATTGTACTGCTCACTGTCATAAACTTCACAGGCTAATCCATATACTGCCAAACAGTTTTTCTCAGACATTTCCTGTCCCCATGAATAGCCAAAACAGGTGGAAAGAAAAGCAGACTGCAAGATATATTCCGTATCATCATTCATTTGTTGTTTTACGGAGTTTTTATGATCTTCCAGCCCCATAAATAACTTAATTGCTGATAGAATTGCAGGCCACGCTATACTTCTTGGCCACTTTCTACCGGAAAAATCTGCTATTTCGTCATATGGTAATAAAACATGTTCAAAGTTCGCATTCACCGATTTCATGCCTGTCGGCAAAAGAATCTCATCAATCGTCACGCCTAAAATTTCTGACAGTTCCACCAGTATGGATACTTCAGGCATCGTGTGCCCATTCTCCCACTTACTGACGGCCTGTGGACTCACCGAAAGCCTCTGCGCCAATTCCTCCTGTGTTATGCCCCTGTTCTTTCGCAAACAAGCGATCTGTTTTCCTGCTTTGTAACTATCAAACATCTTTTTCACGTCCTTTCCACAATCATTCTTTTGTGATGAAAGGTTCGCGTTTCCTGCTGCGGTCCTCATCGCATCACCTTTCTGAGCATATTATGTCACAGCAGAATCGGTAAATCCATAAAACAGTCGTTGACTAAATCAGAGTAAAACTTAACTTAAAGTTTATGTTATTACTCTCTTACGCTATTGCGCCAATCAAAGCAGGAAAATATTTCCCTAACAACACAAATCATGAATGGCTGTCAGTCAAATGCTCAATGATATAGGTTACAAGGCATTTATGCAGTTCCTCCATGGCTCCGTTCCGTTTTACACAATCCCTGACAATATGATTGGCTTTCTCAATTTTGGCGGCAATATCTCTACTATTTCGCATGTTATCATCGAGCGGCAAGGCAATCCCCGCAAATAACTGTTCCAAGATTGTATCAAATGCTATCGTGTACTGCTTTACACCAATGCATTTAATCGCATCTAACATATCAAACAAGGTCTCACTGCATAAGACGTCATCTGCCGCATCTGACACTGCTTCGCGAAATTCCAAACAACGCGCGAATCGTTTTTCCTGCTCTGTTAAACCGGAAAAAGTGGTATCACTATGACATGCATGGACGTAATGCGTGTAATCAAGCGATGGCAAATTGACGTATTCGCCGTTTTGATAAACGAAGAATTCCTTATAAGAGTTTGTTTTCCACCCCCCGGCACGACGTATTTCAATGGAAATAAGGTCGGGATTTTCCATATCAGATGCGCAAATAATCGCATTCCCATCATACGGTGCGAACAATTCATCAATAAAATAGAAATCCGATTTCGAAACATCCATGTCCAATGTCTTTCCGTTCGTCAGAACCCCCACATAATCTCCGTTGATAAACAGTTTGTAAGGAAGAAGCGCTCCGGCGAAGGCCCATTTCCTAACAATATGAAAATGTATTTTTTCATGCTTCTTGCTTTCTATATTTCCCGTCATAACGGCTTTTTGTGCTCCTTCTAAAATAAATTATTTGGACATTAATACAACCGTCATATCCTGATATTCCGCATGCTTGCGCAATTTCAAAAGCCGTTTCCGCAGATATTCATACCGCAGCCGCTTTTCCTCTTTGGCAAAGTGTGTCTCCCTGAACTGTTCCGGACAGTTGCTGTAATCCAGCACTTCATCGCCGAACTGCTCACTGGTCAGATCAAACACACAGCCATCTACCACATTAAAACAGTGATAGTTTCCGTCTGGTCTTAAAATACCGTAAACCCTGCCGCCGAAAAAGTCCTGCAACAGGAATGCTGTGATCGAACACTGTCCAAGCGTAGGATTATGGACACTCCACTCGTTCCTCATCCGCGGTGCGCAGGTGTCAGCACACCAGATGTTGGACAGGATATCGTAATAATCTCTCGGTGTTAAACCGTTTGCATCCTTTATATTGGCCGTTTCCCAGCCATAAAATCTGTATTCCTTCATTTTACCTTCCCTTTCCGCTTTCTTACGGTTCTCATCGATCATATCCACGATCTCAAAGTACTCATTGATCTTAGCCTGCGCTTCTTCCTCAGCCAAATGAAAATGCGCCATGAGCAGATGCAAGACTGTCTCAATCGTACAATCCTGTGAAAACTTGTCCCGTATCAAGTCCATTGGATCCATAAGTTATTCTTCCTTTCTATCAATGCCCTCTTTTTCATACTTCTCCGGCAACACTTCCTCTGCTCTCACGTTTTTCTGCTACCTGTTCTGTCCTTTTTCACCATACGCAATCCTCCCATAATAATATCAATACTCTTTAAGGTAGGAATTGCACCATACTTTCCAATCAAATAATTCTTCTCATAACTTTATCCTTGCGAATACGGGAACCATCCTCATCCACAAAATCTGCCAATGAATACAGCGTGGATACGCCTCTGTCATCTTTTTCCACAAACCAGATTTCATCACGTCGCAACAGCTGGTTAGACAACTGCTATGTATCATGGGTTGTAAATACAGGCTGAGCATGTGATTTTTTCTCATTTTATTGTATTTTCATAAAAAAGAATTGATTAACATATTGTCAACCAATCCTTTTGAATTTGGATATTTATCTTACTGTCAATCCCCTACTCGACCTGTAGTACCTTATTGGTTTCGATAATCATATCTTCCACCTCTTTAGCAAGCCGCTCCAAATCTTCCATGGATTCTTTGATACGCTGACTGTTGCTGGAAGTTGTCTGCACACCTTCGATCGCACCGTTTGTCACAGGGATCAGTTGTTTTACAGTGTCATCAAAATTCAGAATTACTTGATTAACGTTCTCAATCGCATTTCTGATTTCTCCATCACTTTCCTTGGCGTTACCGACAGATGATTTAGAGTTGTCGGAAAGTTCCCGGATATTGGATGCCACGACTGAAAATCCGCGTCCGGCTTCTCCGGCTCTTGCAGCTTCAATGGCAGCATTTAGGGAGAGTAGATTAATTTTTCCGGCGATTTTTTCTACATTCTGTGTCATTTCATTGTATTTAGTAATACTTTGGTTAATCGCTTTCATTGCCTGCGTGATATTCTGGTTCATTTGATTCAGATCTTCTATACGTTCTGATACACCTGACATTTCCTGTGAACTCTTGCTGCTCTCTTCCTGTATCTGTGTAGCTTCCTGCTTTACCGCTTCAATATTTTCATAGAGTTCTTTAAACACACGCATCAGTTCGTCGTTCATTGCCAGAACCTTTTCATTAACCTGGCCCACTCTATGGCGCTCTTCCTGTATGGATTTCATCATGAATTCATGACAGTTTTCCGGCGTATTCAATCCGCTCGCCACTGCGATTGCCATATCACGGCATGACCGGTAGCCGCAGGAATGACAGTCAAATCGTTTTTCCGCTTCAGTGTGTTTGCCCATCAGAGCAAAGGCATTTTCGATTTCCCGTTCGGAGACACCGGATTTATTGATATTGTGTTGTTTGTATGTGCGTATGTAATCATTGAGGTTTAGTGTCCTATCAAATTCGGCAAACTGTTGGTCTACTCCTTTTTTGGTAGTATTTGTCTTGCGCACCTTTCTGGCATGCTGTTCCACGCTATGCATAATATTGTTCATGGCAAAACGCTGATAATGTACGCCTGTCGCAGGACCGCCGTTACACCCATCACCGCAGTTGAGCACATCAAAAAGATCAGGCTTTTCTGATTCTTGTAGTGTGCTGTATGTTTCCATATCATGATAAAGTGATTCTGTGCCCTCTGAGGTAATAATGTTCATATTTGGTGCATGTGTCAGCATGTTGACCATAAGACCACCGGGCTTTGGATAAATAGCACCCTCCAAACCCTGTTTGCCATCAAATTCAAATTCGCTAAATACTTTAATCTCCGGGAGTTTGACACCATTTTCCTCAAAGTAGCATCGCAAATGTTCCATCGTGACATTGTAGTCCACAAGCCCTGTTTCACGAAACTCCTCAATCTTTGCAATACAAGGTGAGATTGCCGCTATTTTTCCTTTATATCCCAAGACCTTCTTCATATATACGGCAAGACACAACATAGGGCTGTGAACCGGGGAAAGATTGGAAAAAAGCTCAGGCTTATGTCGTTGTACATAATTGACGACTGCCGCGCAAGGTTGTGAAATCAGCTTTTTTCCGGGATTTTTCTCCAAATATCTCAAATGTGCCCAAGTACAGATATCTGCTCCAAAGCTTACATCATATATCTTTTTGGCACCATGGTCATGCAGCCACTGGAGAGCATGACGCCAGCTTCCGTCAAATGCAATCTTGATGGAAGGTGCTGCTATCAGCGCAATTTCCTGTCCCTTTTTCAAATCCTCAAGGAATCGCAAGGTATCATCCACATATGACCTTGCGCCATGCGAACAGGCTCTGATGCATGCACCGCACTTGATGCATTTTTCGTCATCTATTGTGATTTTTAATTTGCCGTTTTCGTCCATTTGAGCCACATTCGCATCCCCTACAGGGCATGCACGTACACAGGCATTGCAGCCTACACACTTGTCAATATCTACATTGATAATACTCATGATTTTAAACTAGTGAATTGATTCACTATCCTTTCCTTAAATGGTAAAAATTTCTTATGCAATTATCTTTTGTACAAATTGTATAATTTTATTATAAAAAGCGCAAGCAACTCTGTCAATATGTGGGTTTTTTATTCAAAATTCAATTTATCCTCAACATAATGCCAGACATGTCATTTGGACAATAAGCACACCGTCTCCACATGCACTGTGCCCGGAAACATATCAACGCAGCACATGCGCTCCACACGGTATCCCATATCCAAAAATACCTCCAGATCCCTTGCAAGGCTTGTCGGCTTACAGGAAATGTAGACCAGCCGTTCCACGCCGTAAGCGATGATCTTTTTCAATGCCTTCGGATGAATCCCGTCACGCGGTGGATCAAGGATGATAAAATCCGGCTGTTCCTCGATCTCGTCGAGCGCCTTCAGCACGTCTCCCGCGATGAATTCGCAGTTATGTAAACCATTCAGCGCCGCGTTTTCCCGCGCTGCGTGAACCGCTTCCTCCACGATCTCCACACCGATCACCCGCTCCGCCACCGGCGCCATCATCTGCGCGATCGTTCCCGTGCCTGAATAGAGGTCGTAAATGACGGGCTTTCGTCCGCTTTTTGTATGGATCTCCCCGATGTATTCCCGCGCGGTCTCATAGAGCACCTCCGCGCCGAGGCTGTTTGTCTGAAAAAAAGAAAACTCGGAAATGCGAAAGCGCAGCCCCAGCAGTTCTTCATAAAAATAGTCCTGCCCGTAGAGCACTTCCGTCGCATCGCTCTGCACCACATCGGCAAGAGAATCATTACTGGTATGTACGATCCCTACTATTTTCCCATCAATCGACAATGCCAGTAGCCGCTCACAAAGCGCTTTCAGCTCCGGTGTGCGCTCTTCCTGCGTTGTTGTCACGATTGCGATCAGCAGCTCCCCTGTGCGTACAGCCTTCCGCACAAGCAGATGGCGCAGATACCCCACATGGCGCAGTCTATGATAAAAAGACAATCCTTTTTCCCGCGCAAACTCCATGACCGCACCCAGGATTTTCCGATAATCCTCATCGACAATGCAGCATTCCGTTACCGGAACAATGTCATAAAAGCTTCCTTTTTTATGCATGCCGAGTGACAGCGGACCGTCCTTATATTCATCACCGAATGTAAACTCCATCTTATTACGATATCCGAACTGACGGGGGCTCTTTTTGATTCCCTCATATAAATTCGCGCCCTGCCTTTCAAAAATCGGCTGCATGAGCGCAAGCACCTGCTGTTCTTTCAGTTTGAGCTGTTCCTCATAGGGCATGGTCTGATAGCTGCATCCGCCGCATTCCCCTGCATGCGGACACTGTGCCTCAATTTCATAGGGTGCGCGCGCCAACACGGAAAGACAACGTCCCTCCGCCTTTCCGTGCCGGACCTTCTGCACGGCGACGGAGACTTTCTGCCCCGGCAGCACGCCCTTCACTTCCATCCGTTCTCCCTCTGCTTCCACAATGCCTTTATTGGGAAAATTCACCTTTGTAACGATTCCCTCTATAACCTGTCCTTTTTTCATATGATATAAAAAAGCGGGATGACTACATCCCGCTTCCCTCCATTGTTTGTAATAGAATGCTTACTCGTCGGCCTTCTCCTCAGCCGCATCATCCTTATCATCCTTATCTTCCTCGTCCTCTGCCTCATCTTCAAATTCATCGTCGAAATCGTCCTCGAAATCCTCAAGATAATCCGGCGTGAAATAGCGATATACCGCATAAGCGATTCCGGCAACTGCAGCGATCACACCGATGATCGCAAGCACCCAAAGAAGCACATTGCTCTTTTTCTCCGGTTCAGGCTCCGGCTCTTTCTTGCCAAGCAGCTCGCCAACCTTGATTGCACTGATCAGTTCTTCCAGTTTTTCTTTCTTCATGTCCCTTACCCCTTTTCTATATTTTCAATCTATCATCAATTCTTAAAACTATCCCTCTGCACATTATACCACTTATTTTTTTGTTTTACTACGATTAATTGTGAAAATTTTCAGAAACTTACAGTTTTTTCAGCTTCGCAAATCCGGCATACATGATCTTTGTTCCGGCGCCGTCAAAAGAGACTGTTACTTTGTAATCCTTCGGCTCTTTCTCCAGCTTTAAGACCGTGCCGTCCCCGTATTTCATATGACGGACTCTGTCGCCGACGCCGTAATCCACACCGCCCGTTCCCGACATGGACGCGCCCGTCTGAATGCCGCTGCCTGCTCCGAACAGGGGCCTTGCCGTTTTTACGGCATTGCCGATGCCATACACTTCCTTTAACCGGGAATCGCCTGCGTTGCCTTTCGGTTTTTTTAAGTCAAACACATTATCGCCGTATACCCGGCCCTGCTGCCATCTCCTTCTATAATCTGCCGCACCGGTTCCCGAGCGTCCGGATTGTTCCCCCGCTCCCGTTCTGCCCTGCCGCTCACGCTCCTGCTGCTCATACCGTTCCACAAAGGACGCCGCGGACATGCCGCCGGTGCTGTCACTGCTTCCCCCGGAGCTGCTTTCAAAGCTATTTTTACCAAAACCGCTGCCGAAGCCGCGCCCGCCAAAGGAATTTTCCTCATAACCATCACTGCCGTAGTCGTTTAAGCTCCGTGTCCCAAGCGGTCGGTTATCCAAAAGCTCCTGCGGAATCTCCCTGACAAAGCGGCTGACATCATTGTACTGTGTTTCACCGCGCACCATGCGCTGCTTTGCGCTGGTGAGCGTCAGTTCTTTTTTTGCCCTCGTGATCCCGACATAAGCAAGCCTGCGCTCCTCCTCTAACTCTGCCGGATTATCATCATAGATTGCCATGCTGCCGGGGAATACCCCGTCCTCCATGCCCGCAAGATACACATGGTCAAACTCCAGTCCTTTTGCGCTGTGGAGCGTCATGATGAGCACACGGTTGTCATCATTTACATTGTCAACCTCCGCGACCAGTGCGACCTCCTCCAAAAACTCGCTCAGGCTCGATTCATTGTGCGTATCCTCATAAGCGACTGCCTTGCTGATCAGCTCGTCAATATTGCCGATCCGGTCTCTCGCGTCTTCCTCGTCTGACGCCTCCAATTCCCGCACATATCCGGTGGTGTCGATCACCTCGCGGATAAGCTCGTCCACATGAAAACCTTCCCGCAGCTTTGTCCGAAGCGCCTGTATCATCAGCACGAACGGTTTCAGCTTCGCGGCGCTCCTGCCGATCGTATCAATCCGATCCGCCTCGCACAGCGCGTCAAAAAAGCTCATATCATGTGCCGCAGCATACTCCTGTATCCGCACGATCGTCGTTGCGCCGATTCCCCGCTTCGGGACATTGATGATGCGCCTGACCGCCAGATCATCCTGCCCGTTATCGATCGTTTTCAAATAAGCAAGAATATCCTTGATCTCTCTCCTTGCATAGAAATTCTGTCCGCCGACGAGCAGATACGGAACCCCCTCCACGACCAGCCGCTCCTCGATCAGGCGCGACTGCGCGTTCGTGCGGTAAAGCACGGCACAATCCCCATAATCCAAAATCCCTTTTCTTCTTTTACGGCAGATATCGTCCGCGAGAAACTCCGCCTCCTCATACGCGGTATCAAACTGACGGAAATGCAGCAGCGCGCCGCCCTCCTGCTCTGTCCAGAGTTGTTTTTCTTTTCGCCCTCTGTTATTGCTGATGACCGCGTTTGCCGCGTTCAAAATATTCTGCGTGGAACGATAATTCCGCTCAAGCTTCACAACCTTTGCCTCGGGAAAATACTGTTCAAAGTCAAGAATATTCCGAATATTCGCGCCGCGGAACTTATAGATCGACTGGTCATCATCGCCGACCACGCACAGGTTATGCTTTGATCCGGCAAGTTGTTTGATGAGCATGAACTGCACCGTATTCGTGTCCTGATACTCGTCCACCATGATATATTGAAACCGCCGCTGATACGCCTGTAATACTTCGGGACAGGTCGTAAACAGCTCCACCGTTTTCATTAAAAGATCATCGAAATCGAGCGCGTTATTTTTACGCAGACGATCCTGATACTCGGTATATGCGCGGGATATCTTCTGCTTCTGAAAATCTCCCTGCGCGCCCATCGCATACTCCGTGCAGGAAATATTCTCATTTTTCGCGGTGGAGATGGCCGAGAGGATCGCGCGCTCTTTTAACATTTTCGTATCGATCTGGAGACTCTTGCAAATGTCCTTCATCACGCTCATGGAATCGTCCGTATCATAGATCGTAAAACGATTATCATAGCCCAGCCTGTCTATGTACCTGCGCAAAATCCGCACACAGCTCGAATGGAACGTCGTTACCCAGATGCTTTCCGAACCCATTCCGACAAGCTGATCCACGCGCTCCCGCATTTCTCCCGCCGCTTTATTCGTAAAGGTGATCGCCATGATGTTCCACGGATCCACCTGGCATTCCTCGATCAGATAGGCAATGCGGTGCGTGATCATCCGCGTTTTCCCGCTGCCCGCCCCCGCTAAGCATAACAGCGGTCCTTCCGTTGTAGTGACCGCTTCTCTCTGTGCTTCATTCAAAGAATCATATTTATTCATACCGTCTCCAGATTGCATATTTTCCTATAGGTGAAAGAAGCAAGGGCAGTTCCCCGCCCTTGCTGTTCCTGTTTTTTCTTTCCATGCATGCTCTCACATGCCTGTCGTTTCGTTTTCCGATTGATCTGCCCGCGCCCGCATGCGCTCCTGCGTGTATCGGACGCGCCGCAAGGTTTTCTATGCCCTGCCCGCGTGCCGCCTACTGAAACAGCTGCGTTCCGCAGTTACCGCAGAACTTCGATCCGGTCGTCGCCGTGCCGCAGTTCGGACAAAACTTCGGGCTTGTGGTCGGAAGCGCTCCCGCGTTTGCCGCAGGTGCATTCTGCTGGCCTATGTTCATCTGGTTCACCATCTGCTGTCCCAGCGCCATCCCCATCTGCATGCCAACCATCTGTCCCGCGATACCGGCACCGCTTGCGCCGCCCTTTTCCATGGAATTCGCCGCCGCAAGCTGCTGATAACGGTTGACATCGCCGATCATGGACTGTGCCGCCGCTTTCTCCTGCATCTTCTTGACTTCTTCCGGATAGGAAAAGCTCTCGATCGTAAAATCATCGATCCCGATACCGATCTTTCTCATATCCATGTCAAGATCGGACTCAATCCCCTTCGCGATGTTTCGTGCATCCGCCTGCAGATTGAACATATCGTGACCTTCTTTTGAGATCCATGACATCAAAAGCTGGTCTAAGCTTGCGACAATACGCTCCTTGACATCGCTGACCGTGTACATCTGGCGGATGCCCACCAGTTTATCGATTACAGTCATCGTATCGGCGATCCGGCAGTTAAACGTGCCGAACGCCCGGATCGGCATACCGCCCGGTAAGCCCGCTGCCGGAAGATTAATGGCATTTTTCGTTCCCCACTTGCAAAGTACCTCTTTGGTATTGATAAAGAGCACCTCCGCGCGCAGTCCCGAATTGAACCCGAACTTAAAACCCTTTAAGGTAGAGAGAAACGGAATGATCTGCGATTCAATATCAAACTGTCCCTCGTCGGTAAAAATTCCTTCCACGCGTCCGTTATACAAAAAGATGGCATCCTGTCCCGGACGGATAATGAGCACGGAGCCTTTCTTGATCTCGGAATTGCTCCACTTCCAAAATAATACCTCCGGCTGATTTTCTTTCCACTCCACCACATTGGATAACTCTTTTGAAAAAAGTCCCATATCGGTCTCCTTTTTATACGATTCTATCACGCGATTCTGCGTTTGCTGCCTTGCAGCTTTCCCGCTTCACCTGCGTCTTACTGCATGCCCATCTCTGCCTTTAATGCCGCCAGCTCGTCATCCACATCGCTCAGACGATTGCTTGCGTCATACTTCTTTGTCAGGCTCTCCACATCGTTGCTTGCGCTGTCCGCATTCAGCTCTGCCATCGCGTCCGCCTCGTCAAGCATCTTATCAACCTTTGCTTCCATACGCTCAAATGCCGCAATATTGCTGCCCGCGTCCGCAACGCCGCTGCCCATCTGGTTGATCTTCTTCTGCGTCTCGGCAACCTTCATCTTTGCCTTGATCATCTCGCGTCTGGAGCGCAGCGTGGAAATATCACTCTCTAACTTGTTGTGCATCTCGCGCATCTTCTTGGAATTCTCACATGCCAGCTCATACTGCTTTACGAGCACTTCCTGCGTTGCCGTAAGCTCCGCCTTCTTCTCTAAGAACTTGCGTGCCTCGTCGTCGTTGCCGCTTGCAACAGCCTTCTTCGCATACTCGCTCATCTTTGCGATCTCAGCGGCGTTGTCATCCATCTTTCTCTTTGCCGCCTTCTCGTCAGCCATGATGGAAGCGGTCTCCGCTTTTACCTTTGCCATATCATTTTCCAAATTGCGTAAGTATTGATCGATCATTTTCTCCGGATTCTCACATTTGTCCAACAGTGCATTGAAATTTGCCGCCATAATGTCCTTAAATCTTGAAATGATACCCATATTGTAATATCCTCCTCCTGTATTGTGCGCCGTTTGACGCCGCATTTTCCATCCGGCATCCGGACGCGTTACGACTTTATTATATACGAAATTTTCCTGCCTGTCTATGATGAGTCAGACAATATTTCCATAAAAAAATACAGTTGCAACCGCCCTCATTCCGCGCTGCAACCATAGGGTGCGCTGTCACCGTTTTTGCCTCCCGCAATATAATAGACTAAGAAAAACGTTGCGGGCTTCCCGCCCGAAGAAAAAAATATGCGACGAAAATTATCCACGCTTCTTCTGATTACAGCACTGCTCGTCTGCACCCTGTGCGGCTGCGGCAAGGATACAAAAGAACCGTCCGGTCTGACAAAACTCACCCTAAACGAGGTGGCACACTCCATTTTCTATGCGCCGATGTATGTGGCGATCGAAAACGGCTACTTTACGGAGGCAGGACTGGACGTTACGCTCGTGACCGGATACGGCGCCGATAAGGTCATGGCGGCCGTGCTCTCAGGCGAGGCGGAAATCGGCTTTGCCGGCTGTGAGGCGACTGTTTATACTTATTTGGAGGGCGCGTCCGACAAGATCGTGAATTTTGCGCAGCTTACCCAGCGCGCGGGCAATTTCCTTGTTTCCCGTGAACCGATTGAAAACTTCACCTGGGATATGCTCATTGGGCAGGACGTACTCGGCGGACGCGCGGGCGGCATGCCGGAAATGGTATTTGAATACATTTTGAGAAAAAACGGCATTCAGCCCTCCGAGGTGAACATTGACCAAAGCATTGATTTCGGTTCCACTGCCGCCGCGTTCTCAAGCGGGCAGGGCAGCTTCAGCGTTGAGTTTGAGCCGCATGCGACCGGTCTCGAGCAAAAGGGCGACGGTTATATTGTCGCTTCCCTCGGTGTGGATTCCGGCTATGTTCCCTACACCGGATTTTTTGCAAAGCAGAGCTATCTGGATGCGCACGGCGATACCGTGCAGGCGTTCACCGACGCGCTTCAAAAAGGAATGGATTATGTAAACTCCCATACCGCGGAGGAGATCGCCGCCGTGATCGCGCCGCAGTTTGCGGAAACAGAGCTTGACACCGTCACGACCATCGTCAACCGCTATCTGACACAGGACACGTGGAAGACCAATCTGATCTTTACGGAGGACGCCTTCCTGCTTTTGCAGAATATTCTGGAAGAATCCGGCGAACTTCCCGAACGCGTTCCCTACGAGGAGCTTGTCACCACGGAATATGCCGAGAAAGCGGCAGAGTGATCTGACGCGGCGTAAGCGGAAAATTCTATTTAGGAAAAAAAGAAACGCGGACGGGAAGCATCCTCGCATTCCACCGCGTTTCTTTTCGTTATCGCAAATTTCCTCTGCCTGCCGGCATTCAAGATTTGATCACCTGAAATTTCTTCCATGTTCCCGATTTTTCCCTCCGAATAAAGAGAATCGCCCGTATCACCCAATCGCACACCATGGCAAGCGCGATGCCGACAACGCCCATCTGCATCACGATCCCCAACAGATACGACAGGAGCAGCCGTATTGCGATCGTGGAAACAACGGAAACCACCATCGTGTATTTCACGTCACCCGCGGCGCGGAGTCCGTTGCTGAGCGCACCCGAGAACGGGTATGCCACGGCATTAAACACATTGTGGATCAGTACCAGAAGAATGACAAGCCGCTTCGTTTCCGGTGACAGCGAATAAAAAAGCAGGATGACCGGCGTCAGAAGGAAGATCAAAAGATTCCATGCCGCCGAGATCAGGAGCGTCAATTTCGTGAGCTTCTTAAAATAATATTCCGCCCCCTCAACATCGCGGTTTCCCATGCACTGCCCGATCACGGTGATAAAAGCCGGTCCCATTGCCACGCCTGCCAGCGCCGCCATTGACCAGATACTTTGTGCCACACCGTTCGCGGCGATCTGATACGTGCCGAACAGCGCTACGATACTGCTCAATGCAACCTTTACCAGTTGGAAAATCCCGTTTTCTACCCCGTTTGGCACGGCAACGTTCAAAATACTTCTCATCAGACCGTTATTCCAGCGGCAGATCCATTGCTTCCGATATACCACCTCATTCTTTTTCTGAAAGCAGAGGAAGGTAATAGCGACTGCGGAAAATACACGTGCGAGGAAAGAAGGCCATGCGACTCCTGCCACTCCCGCACGCAGTACAAACACGCCGATCACATTGCCGATCACATTGATCGCGTTGGAAACGACCGACAGATACATCGTCACATTCGTTTTTCCCAGACTGCGGTAAACAGCCGCACCGGCATTATAAACGGCAATCGCCGGATACGAGTACGCTGAAATTCTTAGGTACGTGATGCAGGCGTCCATGACCGGCTGTTCCACTTTTCCGAACAGCAGCCGGAGCATCGCTTCGTTCCCGATCAGCACCACTGCCATCACAACAACGGAAAACAGCGCGGAAAACAGCAACAGCTGGCTTGCCGCCTCTCCCGCACGCTCCCTTTCCTGTCTGCCGATGTACTGACTGATAACAACGGCTCCGCCGGAAGAAAGCGCCGTAAAGAGATAAATGAATATGGTATTAAACTGATTGACCAGCGAAACCCCAGAAACGGCCGCTTCCCCCGCATAGCTGATGATCAGCGTATCCGCAAGACCGACGAACATCACTAAAAGCTGTTCCAAAAACAGGGGAACAATCATTTTTTTTAATTCCTTATCTGAAAACAATTCGTTCATGCCCACAAAATCCGATATATATTTATTCTTCGGTTTTCTCCTTCACCTGAGGAATCAACGATGCAGCCAGCTTTCCTTTTCCTCTCTGCTTCAAATATAAAATTCCCACAACGGAAAATACCACTGCTCCCGCAAAATTTACCATCAAATCCTTCATCGTATCCACAATCCCCACATCCAAGTAGCCTCCCAGATTCCACTCCTGCCCATTGATCACTACGGAATCAATGGCAACCTTCACCGGTTCGTTCGCTCCGTTCGGATCCAGTTTCACCGAGCTGATGACCGGTAAAATCCAGTCCTTCTGCATATCTGTCTTGAAAAACCAGTCCATACCGAATTCGAAAAATTCCCACAGCACGCCTATCGTCATCGAAAAACAAAAGGCCACAAAAGCTACAAAATAAGGAGACATTTTAATCGAAAACTTCTCGCTTCGATTAAAGATATCAATCATGGCAAATCCGATGGCAGCCATCAGAAATCCGTTCGTCGTATGCAGCATGGTATCCCACATGGGAATCTTTACATAAAACGCATTAATTTCTCCCAAAATCTCCGCCGAATAAATAAAGATTAAAATGATCGCCTGCAGACCTCCCGGAATGCTTACCCTAAGCTTCTTCTCAACGATCTTTGGCAGTGAAAAAAGAGCCAGCGTCAAAATTCCCAGAAACATATTATGATAATTTCCTAAAAAAAACTGCCGCACGATCGTCAACAGCACCAGTGCCATCAATACAACCTCTATCTTCGTTCTTTTCTTCTCTGTCTTCATTCTGCTTCCTCCCTATGTATTCATTACGCCGACACTCACATGCGTATATTATCAGAAAACATCGGACCTTGCAAGGTATTCCGGCTTACCGGGCATAAAACAAAAAACTTCTCAAAACACAATTTGTGTTCAAGAAGTTTTTCATTTTTATTTCAGATTATTTGCCATTTGCTTTGATCTGTTTTTTATTTTCATACATGCGGACATCCGCCTGCCGGTATACGTCCATCAGCATTTCATTCTCCTGAAGCTTATCGTAGACCGCATAACCGCTGGCGATACTGATACGGAATGGCTGGTCCTTCACAGCGTTATAGTCGTCCATGGCCTTTTGAAAGCCGACGATCGCCTTTTCGCAGCGGCCGGACACATCCTCTCCGCTTATGATGCATACGAACTCATCGCCGCCGATCCTGTAGCAGATGCCCTTCACGGATTCCGCAACTGACCTGATGATTTCTGCACTGCACAACAGCAGCTGATCTCCCTTCTGATGACCCTGATTGTCGTTTATCAGCTTTAAGTCGTTTACATCGAACATGATAATCGCAATTCCGGAAAGCTGCTTCTTTTCTTTCTCCAGCTCCTCCAGCCGCTCCTGAAAAGCCGTCCGATTGCCGACGCCCGTCAGACCGTCCCGATAGGCGAGCTGGCTGACAAATTCTGACTGCACCCCAAGCTTTACCGCATTGATCGTTTTCTCTAAGCTGGAGCTTCCATAGCACAGTATGAAAATCAGCAGGCCGATGCGCACAAACATCGCGTTGTCATTGGCGCTGCCTCTATAATATCTTAAAATATCTATCACCGCGGCAAAGCCAAGTCCCATAGATCCGACGGTGCGCAATACCTTATAAACATTCCTTGTCTTGTTTTTTCCCTCCCGAAACGCGTTTTTCAGGATAGAATACAGCAGTAACGATGCCGAAATTGCCAATATCATGTGGGAAGAAGTCAGTGTCTCGTGGTAGTCCATCACCCCTGTGAAATGCAGGACAGTACGAATGATACACTCCGCCGCGGACAGTCCGCATATGACCGGGACAACCACCCTCCTTTTAAAGCCGAAAGCCGCATCCAGATAAAGCACCAAAGGAATCGGGATCGTAATCAGAGCGCAGCAGGACATCAGCTGAACAAGCCTGCTGTCATCCGTGTAAAACTGCAGCAGACTTGTCTCCGCCAGACACCAGACCGCAACGCCTATCGCAAGCAGACCGAGATAAAGCAGCTCGTGATTTTTATGCATCTGCAGATTCGCCGGAATATCCGCCACGATCAGCAGCAGCCCGACAAACAATATGAGCATGCAGGTAGAAAAAGCAACCGCCTTACTGGTAAATGTACCGATGATCTCCCCGGCTGCGGAGCCTATGCAGAGATGGTCTATGCATGCCCGTCCGCTCTCATACACGGTATGAAAACGCACTTCCACAATTTTTCCGGCGTCGCTGCCGTAAAGCGGAACATAATTCCACCTGTTTCCAAGGGATTTATTATAGATATTGCTCTCCCGACGCACCGGCTCATAGCGCAGCTCTCCGTCCACATATACCTGATAATCAATGTTTTTGGATCGGAAACACAGGGAAAGCCCTTCTTCCAGATCATCGGGCAGTCTATGATAGACGCTCTGTTCCTGATAGGGCACCACAGAGGGAATCTTATTCAAATGGCTGACATCTGCCGCGCCGCCGTCCTCCAGATACCACCCTTCGTCAAAGGCGATCTTGCCTTCAGAAAGCAGATCCGCCGGAGACTGTCCCCGGTTTTTCACCGCCAACCCTACGATCATAACAAAAAAGAATGCAAGCATTACGGCATAAATGATGTGGTAAATCCTGTTTCTCTTTCTGTTTTTTTCCCCTGACCCGTTCATCTTTATGTCTCCGTTTCCTCATTTATCCAAATGTGCCTGTTCTCTATCAGAAAATTCTGTTTTATTCTAACATACGAATAGGAAAAATACAATTAAATGCCGCTCTATCTAAAATAAAGCGGCATTTTTCAATATCCATCCTATTTTATTTCAACAATTCATCAGACAGCCGCAAGATTTCCGGTGCTACCCTCTCCCGTCGCTTTTTTGTAACACGGATAAATATGGGATAAGCGGCAATCATCCCGATAATACCAACCATGCCAATCACAATACCGGGAATAAAGAGACTGCCTGCCCAAACCATTGTGCAGCACATGCCAATGCCAAGAATCAGCGAGCTAATCGTACCGACCGTCAGTGAAATAACTCCACCGGCTTTGGTGGCGCTCCGATCCAGCCGGCGCAGTTTCTCCATTTTATCCTCCTCCTGTGTGGGCGGCGCATATTTTTCACGGATGCGTTTGATTTCCTGCTGCTGTGAGGCGGAGTAGGTATAGTGGAAAGTTTCTTTCTTTTCGTCCATAATGGTCACTCCTTTTGATTTGTGAGCATAGTATAACCCCTGTTTGTTTGTAAATTGCTTATATTATGTTTCCGAATTGTTAATTCGCAGTTTTTTCATCTGCTTTGCGGATTTCCATATCATGTAGATTGCCATACCGATAACAATGGTACAGACGCCGCCCCCTGTAGCGGCTGTCATGGCTTTTCGGAAAAATGGATCATCATTGCCGCCAAACTGCGCGACCATCGCTGTCTCCAGCGACAGAATCGAAACCATCGCCGCAACGAGGTTGATCACCTTCGCTGCTGAAAGAATAGGGCTGCCGTGCTTTCGAAATTTGACAAGCTTGATAACGGCCGTGATGATCGAATAAAAGGAATAGCATGCCATTGCATAGATCAGCACGCCCGGATAATCAAAGCCTTTGTTCTGATGTACCATGAAAACAACGATACCGGCAAGCGCCTGATTCATGATCAGAAGCATCATTCCACACAGCCGGTAACGGTGAATTTCAATTTCCATCGGGGTTTTGGCCGTTTTTCTTTTTCCGCGGCGCAGAAGCAGAAGCCGCATTCCCGCAAGCAACATATAATAAACCGCCAAAGAAATAAACCAGACCGAGCGGTAGTATATTCCCGAAAACATTTTCATTGCAATATACAGTAGATTAATAAACAAACCCTGATACAGCGATATTTCCGTGCGGAACCGGACGTCAGTAAAAAGGCGCTCGCCGATAGCGGTGCTTTGCAGCTTTTTCATCAACGAGTGTTCATTGATATACCGCTTGAATGACTTTGTAAAGGCGATAACATACGGGAAACCTGTGATTGTGATGATCAAGGCATAGGCGGAGCAGATATAGGAGAGATACTGCAGTATCGGATTCGCAACCTCAAAGATTGCGACTGCAAGGACAAATCCATAACCGAACAGGGCAAGCAAAACCGTCGGAAGCGGCGGCAGAAAGAATATTTTTTTAAGAATCTGCTTGCATTTCTCCATCGTCTTTTCTCCTGATCTTTACAGTAAAGGCAGTGCCTTTTCCGACTTCGCTGCTGACGGAGATATCCCCGTCCACAATATCGATCACACGCTTGACAAGCGCAAGCCCCAGACCGTTGCCCTGCATTGCGTGGGAGGTATCTCCCTGATAGAACTTTTCAAAAATATGCCTTCCTACCTCCGGGCTGATTCCGCAGCCGGTATCCGTTACCTGCACAACAGCAAAATCGCCGTCCGATTTCAGCGTCAGCGATACGGTTCCTCCCGCTTCGGTAAACTTCATGGCGTTGGAAAACAGATTGTTCCACACCAGCGTCAAAAGCTCCGCGTCGGATTCCACAAAGACTTCTTCCTCAATATCTGTGTCGATCCCAATCTCTTTTTTCTCCCAGGTGCTTTCAAAATTCAAAAGACACTCGCAAAGCTGTTCCCCGAGATTATAGATCTCGCGCTTCGGGTAGATTTGCTGATTTTCCAGCTTGTTCAATTTCAATATATTCGTGATCAAATCCGCCAGTCTGCGTGACGCTTCCGTAATGGCTTTTGCATATTCCAATCTTTTTTCTTTCGTCAAATCGGGCGCTTGCAGCATGGTTCCATAGTTTTGTATCACTGCAAGCGGCGTTTTCAGCTCATGGGATACATTCGCGATAAAATCGGTCCGGAGTGTTTCCGTACCGGAAAGCTCCTCCGCCATTTTGTTAATATACCGGATTATGGTATTGAAGCCGTCCGCATTATAAATACCGGGAAATACTTCGATCCTCGTAGAAAATTCCCCGCGCATGATCTTTTCGGCGGCATCGATAATCCTTTTCACGGGGCGCTCAACCATATATTTACGCCGAATCCCGTCAATCACGGTGCAGATCACACTTAACAGCACCACATTACCAAAAGTCAAAATAGCTGCCGGTCTGATATTGTCTTTTGTAAGATGGAATCCCGTTTTCTCCATCAAGGAGAAAAAAAGAACCATACAGCAGGTGACAATAAATGCCATGAGCAGAAAAAAGACAATATAGCGTTGAAGGCTTGCAAGCAATCGTTTTCTTCTTGCAGCTTTACTGCGCCGAATCATTTCACCACCGCCTTATATCCCAGACCGTGAACGGTGACGATCTCAAAGTCCTCGCACTCGGAGAATTTGTCGCGCAATTTTGTCATATAAACATCGACCGCTCTCGGTGCAGTGTTGGATTCTGCGTCCCAGAATTCATCCATGAGCTGTGTGCGGGTAAAGGTCTTTTTCGGATAGGAAAGCAGCTTGTAGAGGATATTAAATTCCCGCAACGTAAGGGAAATTTCTTCTCCGTTTAAGACAGCAGTACGTTCGTCGGCGTCCAATGCCAGCCCACCGATTTCCAGCCGATGGCTGCTTGCGATTTTAGCCCGGCGCAGAAGTGCGCCGATCCGCAGAAACAGCTCGTCCAGATCAATGGGCTTTACCATATAATCGTCAATCCCAATCCGATAGCCTCGCTGCTTAGAAGCAAAGTCATCCCGTGCAGTCATAAACAGAATCGGGATATCCTCATTCAATTCCCGCACGTTTTTTGCAAATTCAAAGCCGTCTATGCCCGGCATCATAATGTCGGACACGATCAGATCGAATGTGTTATTATACATAACATTATACGCGTCATTGGCATCTAAGCTGCCGGTTGCTTCATATCCGCTTTCATTCAGAAAAGAACAGACGGTACGGTTTAATTCCTTGTCGTCCTCGACTACTAATATGTTAAACATGGGGCATTCCTCCTATTTTTTTATTATAGCACCTAAATGTTAAAGTTTTGTTTACATTTCGAATTTATGAAAAAATTTTAGAAAAAGCGGAGTCATACCGATTTGATACACTCCGCTTTTCCTATTCCTTATGATTTTCATGATCATTACTTTTTACCCGCATTTTTGCTTGCCTCAATACTGGTTTTGGCAGTCTCCTGACTTGCTTTTAAGCTTGCACGGCCAATGTCAGCACCACTTCCCGCCATAGCACGCTTTTCGGCTACTTTTTTACCGGCGGCTTCGCGGGCAGCCTGCTCATTTTCAAGGCGCTTTTTCGCATTTTCCACAGACTCGCCCTCATGGGTTAGGAATTTATCGACAAACTTATCTGATATCTTAGAAAAACCCTCAACAACGCCATCCTCAATCTTCTTATAGCCGCCGACCACACCATCCTCAATTTTCTGGAAACCTTCCGTAACACCATTTGCTATCTTTTCATTTGCTTTTTTCAATTTTGATTCAGCCATCTCTTTTTCCCTCCATTTTTTTATGTTTTCTTACTTCATGTTTGTATCCTACACCTGAAATGTTTGCAAAAGTTTTGAAAAATGTTTCTCAAATATTAAATCATAGCAACAGCGAAAACACTTTCATAATTTCAGCAATCAGTCTTTGCCAGCTTCTCATGAAAGCTTTGTTCTTATCTATCTCACCAGAACTCGCCATCATATTCAAAAAATCTGCCTTCATATCCGCAATACAGTCCGTATCGTACATCCACGCGCCACATTCAAACTCCAATGCACTCAACAGGGTCTATCCGACCCATAACAAAGCAGACGGCAACGGAATATGCTGCCGCCTGCATCGGTAGATTATTTTGTTATACCAGGCTTGTTCTTTTCAAAATCATCTTGCTGACAGCGCCCAAACCGATGCTGAACAGCACACCACCCGCCAAACATAGGATCACATTCATAATACCGGAATCCAGCGGCGTGATCATCGGCACCATGGTGTAAAGCAGCATGGATGCCATCAATCCGCCCACAATAGACAGCCATGTCTTTTGCTTTGCCGCCACACTGATGAGCAGGCTGATCCCCACAAAAACCGCTGCCATAAAGAGTTTGGAAAGCATACACATCACAACACCGCCAATTCCGAAAGTCCCGGTATCAAAGGGCAGACCGGAGACGGCGCCGCCTAACATTGCACCTGCAAAATAGGCTAGGAACATCAGCGCACTGCCCACAAAACACACAAGCGTTTTAGAGATCACATAGTCACCCTTTTTCGCCCGGACGGTAAAGATGTTTTTTGCGTAGCCGCTGCGAAAATCCTCCGCCACAAATACGCCCACCAGTACCACAATGAAGAAATAGAGCATATTGATGTTGCACATAGCGGTCAGGCTCATATCCATCATACCGCCTTCGCCGGGAAGTGAGCCGATGGCCTGCCAGGTATTTTTGAAGCCTTCCATAACGGTTTCAGCGCCGGTCTGCGGATCAACCGTTACGCTGCCGTCCATCATTGTTGTCATTACAAGAATCAGGATTGGCATAACAAGACAAATACCCACCATGATGTAAAGGAACCGCGTGGTGAACATTCTGCGAAAGTCCACCGCCAGCATACTTTTTATGCGATTTGTTTTTGTATTTGTCATGGCTCACGCCCCCTTTCATTCATCAGGTCGATGTAGAATTCTTCCAGACCGATCTTGTCTGTCCTGATCTCACTTACCAGAATGCCGTTCTCATAGAGATAAGTAACAATATCCTCCGGGACTACCGGATCATATACGCGGATATAGCCGCTTTCATCCTCCTCCACACGGGAACACTTGCAGGACAGCAGCGCCTTTGCGCGGTTCATTTCCGCTGCCTGCAGCGCCACATAGGTGCGACAGCCTGCTTCGAGTTCTTCAGCGGTCATTTCCTTGATCATTCTGCCCTGACGGACGATACCGTAATGGGTAGCGATTTTTTCCAGCTCACCAAGGATATGCGAAGAGATCAACACCGTGCGATTTTGGTCTTTCGCAATGTCCACCAGCACCTCGCGCATAATCCGCATACCATCAGCGTCCAAACCGTTGATGGGTTCATCCAGCACCAGCAGAGCGGGGTCGCCCAGCAGTGCCATTGCGATGCCGATTCTCTGTTTCATACCGAGAGAACAGTTCTTGAACTTATTGGACGCTGCCCCCTCCATGCGGACAGTTTTTAATACCTTGCCGACTTCTTCCCCGGCATTTTTGATGCCGAGATTGGCCGCCTGCAGCATCATGTTGCCCCAAACACTCATGTTTGGAAAACATCCCGGCGCTTCGATCAGCACGCCAATCTTTGACCGTACATTCGGATCGGTGTAGTCCTTTCCGTACAGCTTGATCGTGCCTCCGGAGGGCGGCATGAGCCCGCAGATCAGCTTTTCCGTTGTAGATTTGCCGCTGCCGTTCTCTCCGATAAATCCGTAGATGGCTCCAGCGGGAACTGTCATGTTCAAGCCCTTGAGGGCTTGTTTGCTTCCAAAGTTTTTAGTCAGTCCTCTGATTTCGATTGCGTTCATCTTTGTCCACCCCCTTAATAAACATCACATCTCGAAAGCACAAGTGAGCCAAGCAGGTTGTAAATGACTGCCCACGCTACGGAAACTGCTGCGCATACCGGCAAGGTCAGGATATTACCGGAAAGGCAGGCATAAACCGAGGAGCCATAAAGGAAGATATTTAGGATGGAGGAATTTCCTAAAATTGCCGCCGCACCGATGATCGGGATACCTGTACCGAGGAAAAACGATGATGCGACCGAAATGCCAAAATATCTTCTGAAAATGACATTAAGGAAGGTATAAAGGCTCGCCCAGCCAAGGCTCATGATGATTTTGCTCACAATGGCGATCAGCAGAGAGCCGATATTCACTTCAAAGGAAGTACCGGAAATAATACCGGCTGCCACGCCGCCGATCAGGTAGGTGACACACATACATGCCATGGAAAACGCACCTGTCAAAGATTTAGACAGCATATAATCCCGCTTCTTGGCATGGGTTGTAAAAAGCTGCTTCACGTAGCCGCTGCGGTAGTCGTGACCGATGAAAATTGAAACCATAATGCCGCCGAATATGAACACCATGTTCATATTGGCGTACTCGCCGATCTCGCCTATAATGTAGAGCGGCGTGTCTGCCGCCACGATGTTCCATGTATTAGTATAAAGAGGCTGTGTTACCGTGCCGTCCGCCCCCGGCATCCCGGTCATACTTAAAATCATGGCAGGAATAATGGCAGCTATGGCAAGAAATATGTAATACATCGGCGTATGGAAAAGCCGGTAGAAATCCACACCCAGCATCCCCCTGATCCTTTTCGCAAAGCTGGGAGATTCAAACTTAAGTTCATGCGTCTGTGTCATCTTTTCACGCCTCCTTCCTGCTCATCAGTTCAATGTAGTATTCTTCCAAACCGATTTTATTCTTTTGAATTTCGCTGACCGGTAAACCGTTTTTCAGCAGGTATTCTACAATCCCCTCGGTATCGTCTACATCGTACACACGAATATAACCATCCTCAGTCCGGACATCGGAGAATTTCTGCCGTAAAAGTTCAAACGTGCCGGTCATGTTCTGCGTTTTGAGAGAGGTGAACACTTTTGCCCGTCCCTCCAGATCCTTCGCGGAAAGCTCCTGAATCATCCTGCCCTGACGAATAATCCCATAATGAGTAGCGATCTTCTCAAGCTCCCCAAGAATGTGGGAGGAAATCAGGACGGTGCAGCCGTATTGCTTCGTGATGTCCACCAAAATCTCCCGCATGATCCTCATGCCGTCCGTATCAAGGCCATTGATCGGCTCATCAAGGATCAGCAGGGCGGGATCGCCCAGCAGCGCCATGGCAATGCCGATCCGCTGTTTCATACCAAGAGAGCATTTCTTGAATTTCAGTTTTGCGTTGTCCTCCATGCGGACAATGTGTAACACCCGGTCGATCTCGCCTGCGCGGTCTGTCAATCCCAAATTGATGGCTTGCATCATTAGATTGTCCCACACGCTGGAATTGGGAAAACAGCCGGTGTTTTCGATCAGCGCCCCAACTCTTACCCGCACTCCGGCGTCTTTATCGCTTTTTCCGAACAGCTTTATTTTTCCTTTGTCGGGAACAAGATGTCCACAGATCAGCTTTTCGGTGGTAGATTTGCCGCTGCCGTTTTCACCGATAAAGCCGTAAATGGCTCCTACGGGAACTGTCATGTTAAGATTGTCTACCGCGTACAAACCGCGGAAGCTTTTTGACAGCCCTCTGATTTCAATCGCGTTCATATTCACGCCTCCTTATCTGGCAAACCGCTTTTTGGCACCCTCAATTCTCCGGAAACCTTCCGCTTTTTACCACCATTTTTTTGTATTTTCTTACTTCCTGTCGGTATCCTACACTTGAAATGTTTGCAAAAGTTTCCAGTTTTGTTTCCAAAATGTTAATTGTGGGATTTTTTCCTTGAACGTCTGGCGGCTGTCGCGATGCTCTTCACAAGGAAATGCACGCATTTCCTTGTTCTTCGCTACTCACACCAATAAGGAATTATTGAGTTGATTTTTAGAAATTACACTATATTTTATCTGTGGAGAATATTATTTCGGAAGTCATGGAACCGATAACGATTATGCCAAAACCGTTTATTTGTACCCGAACAACCTGTATTCCCGATGGCAGAAACCGGAACAGGCTTTGGCATATAAGAATAAATATCTTGAATGTTCCAAGTAAAATTGATGCCAAATTTTATAACTATGGAAGTTGACGAAAGTTAAACAGAATTAAATTTTTGATTCTTGCTGCGCGGCTTACCCGGTATTGTCATAGCAATTTTTCCTTCATTCAATAATGGATTCAGGTAATCGCTTCTGAATGTGGTTCTGTGTTTTATACCAAGAAACTTCATCATTTCATCTCTGTCTCTCGGTTCTTTGCAATATTCAAGCAGTGCATTGATCCTTTCTTCCTTTTGAGCAATTTTTTGAGCGGTCGTTTCTTCTTTTTGAGCGGTACCGCTCAATTTTTGAATACCATGCCGATAAAACCCAACAACAAAACTTTCATCCGGCATTTCAAATTTCACTCTGCATCCCGCTTTGTCACAAGCATCCTTAATACGTTTTAATCCTGTTGCAAAGCTTTCCACAACACATTCTTCCTCATAAAAGTTACGTTCGAGTTCATCATCTATTTTTATCAATTTGCACATATGAGACCATGATAATTTGTCAGACACTGTCTAACAAATCACACATTATTTTTTTCATTCATACCAGATACTGAATCCTCTGCCACCATCAAGAGTTCCGTCCTTGGTTGAAAATCATAAGCTACCGATTTAGGCTCAATATTGCTGCTCATCAGCTCCGCCTGCTTAATCACGATATCAATAGCCCCTTTCGCTTTCTCTGGCGGATACTTATACTTTCTCAAAAGATGCTTTACTTGCGTTCTCATATAAGCACGAGCAGATTCTTTCTTATCCCAATCAACTGTCCTGCTTCTACGGATTAATTCCGTTAATTCCTGTGCCATTTCTACCAAAACTTCATCCTGCATCTTTCTAAGAACTTCAGGATCTGCCACCAGCGCATCATAAAATGCCAGTTCCTCCACTGACAGCCCCTTTTCGTCCCCAGCCCTATATGCTTCTGTCATTTCCTTTGACAGATTCAATAATTCTTCTATTACCTCTGCGCTGGTAATCAATCTGTTATTGTACATTTTTAATAATTTCTGCATCTTCTCTGAAAAAAGCTGTGACTTTACAACACCAGTCCTTGCAAATACACGAATGTTGTCCTCCAACAATTTACGCAGCATTTCTGCGGCTATATTTTTATGCTTCATCTTACGGATTTTGTCCATGTAGTCATCAGACAATATTGAAATTTCAGGATTCTTCTTACCCGCCTGTGCAAATATATTATACACACCGTCCTGTTCTATTGCCTGTTCAAGCATTGTCATTATTCTTGCATTGATTTCATTTGAGGTAATACCCACTCGTCCTCCGCATTTGCAGAGTCCAGCCTTAACACTCTTAAAGAATTCAATTTCCTGCTTTGTGGGTGAATCAAGCAGACTTCGACATAAAGTTTCTGCTTGGCTGAGGGCTGTGGCTTCTTTTATGTACTCCTTTTTTTCATCCTCCTCAAATTCAAGGACAAAATCTACACCGTCTGCAATAACAGCCAATCGTTCTGCATCTGATTCTCCAAAGAATGCTGAATAGTCAAATCCATAAAAGAAGTCTCTCATAATTTCCAGTTTTCCAAGTGCAATCGAATAAGCCTGTCCCAAGTCAGGAATCTTATCCTGATCCCTCTTGGTGTACTGGCCCAACGCACTCTTTAGTTCTGCTGCCATACCGATATAATCAACAATCAATCCGGCTTCTTTATCCTTATACACTCGGTTTACACGTGCAATAGCCTGCATCAGATTATGACCTTTCATCGGCTTATCTACATACATGGTTGCCATTGATGGAACATCAAAACCAGTCAGCCACATATCCACAACCATAGCAATCTTGAATTCACTCTTTTCATCCTTAAATTCAACCATAAGCTGGTCACGATATGTCTTATTCCCGATAATATCATGCCATTCTTCTTCATCTTTGTTGCTGGAAGTCAGAACAACTTTAATCTTGTTTTTCCATTCAGGGCGTTTTCCCAAAATGATTTTATACAAATTAATAGCAATCCTACGAGTCATGCATACAATCATTGCCTTTCCCGTAAGAACATATTGTCTGTCTTCATAATGTGTAATAATATCATCCGCCAACAGGCTCAATCGCTCCTTTGAGCCAATGATTGCCTCTATTGACGACAGATCGGATTTGGATTTCTCTATTGCAATCTCAGACGCCTCCGCTGCCAACTTATCATATTCTGCATCTATTTTCTTTAACAGGTCCGCATTCAACTTGAGCTTTGCGGTACGATTTTCATAATAAATAGGCACAGTTGCACCATCCTCAACCGCCTGTGTCATATCATAAATATCTATGTAATCGCCAAAAACCTCGACTGTAGATTTATCATCAAAATCAATAGGTGTTCCTGTAAATCCTATAAAAGTGGCATTGGGAAGTGAATCACGCATATACTTTGCCATTCCATACTTCCACTCACCAGTATCTCTGTCCAGCTTGCCCTCAAGTCCGTACTGTGATCTATGTGCCTCGTCAGCCATAAAAATAATATTGCTTCGCTTGCTTAAAACTTCACTGTTTTCCTCAAACTTCTGAATTGTAGTAAATATGATTCCTCCTGCATTAACTCGCAACAAGTCTTTCAAATTTTCTCGGTTCTGGGCTTGTTTTGGTGTCTGTCGCAGCAGTAATTTTGAACTGGCACAGAACGTACCAAAAAGCTGATTATCCAAATCATTACGGTCTGTGAGAACGATGACAGTGGGGTTGTTAAACTTAGGATCGCTGACAATACATCCCGTATAAAATACCATAGACAGGCTTTTGCCGCTCCCTTGCGTATGCCATACTACGCCAACCTTCCGACTGTTTTCATCCAATGATTTCTTGGTGCGTTCAACCGCTTTCCTGACTGCAAAATACTGATGATATCCCGCCATAATTTTTATTGTCTTGCCTTTAATGTCTTGGAACACAATAAAATTACGAAGAATATCCAGTAGCTTTTCCTTCGGAAATACTCCATTAATAAGCGTTGTGAAATAATTTACCCCTGACTCTTTCGGTCTTTCTCCATTTTCTGACTTCCATGTCATGTATCGTGTAAAATCAGAAGTTATCGTCCCCACTCTTGTATCCAAGCCATCACTAATGACATTGAAGGCGTTGTAATAAAACAGTGTGGGAATATCTAACTGATAATTTTTTATCTGCTTATAGGCATCCTCTACTGTAGTATCAGCATTTACCATGTTTTTTAATTCAAAGAGCACCATAGGAATACCATTAATAAATACAAGTACATCCGGTCTTTTGTTCTTGTATTCTATGATGGTATACTGATTGATAACCTTAAAATCATTTGCTTCCGGATTTTCAAAATCAATCAAATGCACTGTGAAGGTTGACAGCTCGCCATTTACACGATAAGGAATTGGTACACCCTCAACCAAATATTTATGAAAGGTCACATTCATATCTTCTAATTTAAGCAATCCGAGATTTTTTATTGCTTTATAGGTTTCTTCTACAATCTCCATTGTAATGCCTTGATTAATTTTGAACATAGAGGCATCAAAGTAATCCTTGAGAATTACTTCATGGTAATCTCTGTCAATGTCTGGTCCATAGAGATACTCGTATCCTTTTTCCTGTAGTTCTGATATGATGACCTGCTCCAATGTATTTTCATTAATTGGCATAAATCAGCATCCTTCCTTATATTTTTTCTTTGACATACGCCAAAAAGCGATTTCTATCTGCAAATGTAAATACCAGTCGTCTAATGAATAATCAAATTCTATTTCGTCCTTAAAGCATGGCTCTACTATTTTCAATTGTATTCTTGCCCATTCCGAATTTGTAGTCTTAAACCTACCATCAATTTGTCTTGCAACATCCATCATTTCTTCTTCTGATAAATTAGCTTTTTGTGCTTCTGAAATAATAGAAAGCATTAAACTTATCCTGTCACTTGTAAAAGACACTCCGCCTTGTTCAATTACCTTATACGCGTCTTCGTCGGGCATATTTGCAAATTTATCCTCAAGATACTGCAGTTTTTCTAATGCATACCCATTAGAAATAAAATCTATACGATACTGAATCGGATATTCATTAAAACAATCCTCTATACTCATTCCTTGCAATTTATTATGTATTTCTTTTATTCCGGCTTTCATCGCTTCCTGATATTCCTGCAATTCGGTCTGCATCTTTTTATCAGCAAAGTGAGCTTTCATAACAGCAATCCATTCTTTAATATGAAAATCTTCTTTGTCGCCAGTTCTCTCAGCTATTGCATCTTTGAGTGAAAATAAATAATCTACATAATCATCAAATTCCTCTGACAAAGGAATATGTTTTTCGATCAGCTTTTCCACTATATCATTATTATACCTATCAATTGCCTGAATAATTTTTTCTATATGCTCGTACCGTTTATTCAAATACTGCATTATTTCTGAAATTCTAATCGGCACATGTTTATTAAATTCCATATCATTTCTATAAACTACTGCATAATAATCCGCACCTTTTAATTCAGGATTGTTATCGACAAGCATTACCACACTGGGTCCTGAAATATAAGGACACCACTCAGGTTCATCGCCTTGGTATATTTTGTGCTGACTTGTTTCAATGGGATGCACAGAGCAAAGCGAACGAAGATATTTAAAATACTTCTCATCATTACCGCTGCCATCACTCCCCTTTTGGTTAAAACACGATACATCTTCCCTTGTTTCATACAGAACATCATAGATGTTTGAAATCATACTTATGCAATCAATTAATGTTTGACCATAATTGAAAATATCATACAAACCAAACAATGAATTAAGTTCCAAAGTATTACAATGCTCAACCAACTCATCAATACGATCCATACAAGCACACAAACAATTGTATGCTTGTGCTTTTATAACTTTTCCTCTCTTTTCGGGAGACTTAAAATTTGCCTGTTTTTCATAAGCAAAATTATGGCATTCATTTACTTTTTCTCTCAGATGCTTACTTAGTTCAGGGTTTAAATTAAGTTTCATAACACTCCTACTGTAATAAACGATAATTTACTTCAGCAAGCTCAAGCCATTTATGAGCATATGTTTACTGATAATGAGTCTGTAGTATCTGCCACAATTGCAGATGTTGCTTTGAATGTTACTGATGGCGTTCATAACACCGTTCACGATGATCCAGAAGGAGATTTTTTGCTTTTAAGTTGTAAAAACATAAAAGGTGGCTCTCTTAGCATCGGACCTACAGAACGGAGAATTAGTAAAGATACTTTTGAAAAACTTCGTCGACGAACAAAACTGGACAAAGGCGATATCCTTATATCTTCTGTCGGAACAGTTGGAGAACTACTTATGCTTAATACCGAGCCTAACAACTTTGAGTTTCAACGGAGTGTAGCCATAGTAAAGCCGAATCCAGAAATCGTAAGTTCTACTTATTTATATGAGTCACTTGTTTTTCAAAAAGCTGAACTGATAAACACTGCTCATGGTGCTGTGCAACAATGCCTGTTTATCTCAGATATTGCTGGCTTTCCTATTAACATTCCGCATCCGGAAGAACTTCAAAAATTCAATAGTGCTGTGGTTCCAATGTTTGATATAATTTCTGCAAACGAGGCAGAAAATCATGTTCTTGCGGATATGAGGGATTTGCTACTCCCACAGTTAATGTCTGGCGAACTTGATGTTTCCAAGTTCAACCTTTAAATTGCTAAATTTATGTCAGGTGAACTGGACGTCTCCAACCTCGACCTCTAAGCCGCTAAATTATCGTTTATAGCATTATTTTTTTCTATTTTTTTGTCAATTACTGTAAGTATACTTATAACTTTTTGCTGTGTTTCAATATTGGGAATAAAAATAGGAATATTCTCTATCACCTCTCTTTTAGCGATATTCACCTGAACCGAACCACTCGACCTTGAAACAATCGCATTATAACCCTCTGCGGAATCGAAATAATATTTCAAATACTGTGGAAGAACTTTTTCCTTATCCACTCGCAATAAAAGTAATGCTTGGCTAATAATACCCTTTGGATCATCCCTTCCGATTATAGAAACTTTACCAACAGTTCCCGAACAGCTAATAATCAAATCATCTTCTTTTACTTGAAAACGCTTCATCCCCTCAAACTTCTTTTCGCTGATGAAGAAACGAAAAACTCGATTGTTATAAATTGCGTGTTGCTGTTCATATACAGGTACACCTATACTTAGCATTTCACTTCGTTTTAAAGCAGAGCCAAAAGGACCTCGGATATAACCTTTTGGCTGTAATAATTCTGCTAAAATAACTGTACTATACTTCATATCCAATCGCCCCCAATTTCTTCCTTATTTCCTCCTCCAATTCATGGGACTTTTCAAACAAACCGGACAGTTCAGATGTTAGTCTTTGCATTTTTTCCTCAAATGGCTCCCCATCATCTTCCTGTTCTTCAATACCAACATATCTTCCCGGTGTCAAGATAAAATCCTGTTTCTCAACCTCTTCTATAGTCGCTTCTTTGCAGAATCCTTGAACATCTTCATATTCTGTTCCCTTCCACCAATTCTGATAGGTACTGGCAATTTTCAGGATATCCTCTTCTGACAGTTCACGAACTTTTCTGTCTACCATATGACCAAGCTTTCTGGCATCAATAAACAAAACTTTCCCTTGGGAATGCTCTCCTTTTCCTTTCCGCATAATCCATAAAGAAACCGGAATACCTGTAGAATAAAAAAGCTGGCTAGGCATCGCTACAATACATTCCACAACATCACCTTTTACCATATTTGCACGAATATTTCCCTCGTTAGATGTATTGGAACTCAAAGAACCGTTCGCCAATACAGTACCAGCCACACCTCCTGCCGGACTCAAATGATACAACATATGTTGAAGCCATGCGAAATTCGCATTTCCAACAGGTGGAATTCCATATTTCCAACGAATATCTTCTTGTAACCGTTCTCCACCCCAATCTGAAATATTGAACGGCGGATTCGCCAATATGTAATTTGCTTTTAACGTCTTATGTTGATCATCATGGAAGGAATCCGCATTATGCTTTCCGAGATTCGCCTCCAACTGCCTAATTGCCAAATTCATTTTTGCCAATTTCCATGTAGTAGGATTGCTTTCCTGACCAAAAATAGAAATATCCCTGACATTTCCCTGATGTTCCTTGACAAATTTGGCCGATTGACAGAACATACCACCGCTTCCACAGGCCGGATCAAAAATCTGTCCTTCAAAGGGTTCTATCATTGAAACAAGGGTACGAACGATACAAGAGGGTGTATAAAATTCTCCACCCAGTTTCCCCTCTGCGCTTGCAAACTTACTTAAAAAATACTCATATACCCTTCCTAAAACATCCCTCTCCTGCGCTGCTGTTGAACCAACTTCAATATTCGTAAAAAGTGTCACAAGTTCTCCAAGTCTTGTTTTGTCCAACTCTTGACGAGAATAATTTTTAGTCAAAACACCCTTTAATGAATCATTCTCCTTTTCTACTGCATCCATGGCATGATCTATTACTTTGCCAATATCCGTACTTGTGGCATGACTTTGAATTTCACTCCATCTGGCATCTTTGGGTACATAAAAAATATTATCGGCTAAGTATTCATCCCTGTCTTCTTCATCTCCATAACCTTCTGCCAATAATTGTTGGTATTTTTCTTCAAATGAATCAGAAACATATTTCAAAAATATAAGCCCTAACACTACGTGTTTATATTCTGCCGCATCCATATTAGAGCGTAGTTTATCTGCTGCCTGCCACAACTTCTCTTCGAACCCTATATTCGTAGTTCCTGTTGCCATAATCAACCCCCATATTTATCATAAAATTGTATAAACATCATTTTCTGAATTGAAATTTTATTCTATATCTTATCGTCAATTTTTCAGTAACTCTATGCCCATTCCCTCATATTGAAATGTAGCATATGCTATAGCATTTTTCAATATCCTATGTCATATATCTACTTCTTTTTCATTATGATATCCTTAGATTGCATATTCGGAAAGAAGCTCTTCAATAATTCTGTTTTCAGCTGAACCCGGTCCTATCACCCTTACTTACTGGCACGACAGGGGGCAGAAGGATCAGCATAGAAGAATTATCCAAAATAATTCATGGATTAGCACCAAAAGAAATTGGGGCATTTTTCACAGAAAAAAGTTAGTCAAAAATGCACCCAAAGTCATATCTGGGTGCATTGCAATAAATTTCATATGCATAGGTGTCCGTCAAAGGCAGGTATCATGCCAGAATCGCATCAATCCGTTTGCGCTCCTCCTCATCAAAGCCGATCTTCGAAAGCATTCCGATATTGTCAAGGATTTGCGAAGGCTTTGACGCCCCGATCAGTACGCTGGTAATATCACCGTCCCGAAGAATCCACGCCAGCGCCATTTGCGCCAGACTCTGTCCACGCTCCTTCGCGACCTGTGCCAGCTTTCGTACTTTGCCGATCGTTTCTTCGTTGACAGCGTCCTCGTTTAAAAACCGCCCATCGGTGCGGATACGGCTGTCCTCGGGAATGCCATTCAGATAGCGGTCTGTAAGAAGTCCCTGCGCCAACGGACAAAACGTGATGATCCCGATCCCATGCGCGGCGGCATAGTCTTTTAACCCGTCCTGCTCGATCGCCCTGTTAAACATGGAATATTGCCTTTGGTTAATGATAAACGGCGTGCCCATTTCCTGAAAAAGCGCTGCGATCGCGATCGTCTGCTCTTTATTATAATTGGAAATCCCGACATAAAGCGCCTTTCCGCTCCTTACGATCCCGTCCAATGCCCGTGCCGTCTCCTCGATCGGCGTTTCGGGGTCCGGCCGGTGATGATAAAAAATATCCACATATTCCAGACCCATCCGCTTTAAGCTCTGATCTAAGCTTGCCACAAGATATTTTTTACTTCCCCAGTCGCCGTACGGTCCCGGCCACATATCATAACCGGCCTTCGTGGACACAACGATCTCATCACGGTATCTGCCAAGTCCTTTTTTCAAAATGCGTCCGAAATTTTCTTCCGCGGCGCCGTAGACAGGTCCGTAATTATTCGCAAGGTCAAAGTGGGTAATGCCATGATCGAACGCCGTATAGCACATTGCCTGCATATTGTCAATATTTCCGTTGGAGCCGAAATTGTGCCAAAGACCTAAGGAAACCGCAGGCAGCTTCAGACCGCTGTTCCCGCATCTGTTGTATTTCATTGCATCATAACGCTTTTCATCTGCTTCATACATGATAAAATCCTCCCATAATAATCTTTATTTTTCTCTTGTTAACTCGCTTTTTCTTTTATTTTCTTTTTCTCATAGATAAGCTTCCAAGTCTATGTCATCCCCTCGGCCTAAAATCATGAAT
>JAAUZV010000004.1 GCA_014804425.1 Lachnospiraceae bacterium | reverse complement strand
TTATTCATGATTTTAGGCCGAGGGGATGACATAGACTTGGAAGCTTATCTATGAGAAAAAGAAAATAAAAGAAAAAGCGAGTTAACAAGAGAAAAATAAAGATTATTATGGGAGGAAGAGCAATGAAGCAAAAAAAGTCAGGGTATGTGATCATCATTATAGGAGTTTTGTTACTGGGATGCGGTTTTTATTTAGTAAAAACCATAAATAACCCACAAGGAGTGATGTTAACGCTGCCATATGTTTGCATCGGAATCGGTTGCGGCTTATTTGGACATGGCATGGGAGCTATTATCTCGCAGAGGGCGATGCAGAGTGATCCGCAAATGCAAAAACGGGTGAAGATTGAACAAAATGATGAGCGTAATATTGCGATCGCAGATCGGGCGAAGGGAAAAGCGTTTGAAATGATGACGCTCGTATTTGGCATGTTAATGCTTGTGTTTACACTGATGGGTGTTGATTTGATCGCGATATTGCTTTTGGTTTTTGCATATCTTTTTGTGCATGGATATGCTATTTATTGCAGATGTAAATATGAGAAGGAAATGTAGGCCGCTTTAATCAGAATATTATTGTATTTGGCATAAAGCTGCCATTTCATATCAAAATAACAGCGTAAAGGCGCATGGAACAGTAATGTAAACCATGCGCTTTTTTGCGCTCAAAAGGAGGCCCTTGACATCGTGCGTGTAAGCAGGGAGAGAAACGCGAAGATACGTGTTGACAAATGGGGCTCCGTCTTTTTTACGCAGGCTGGGACAGCAGTCAGTATCGGAGCTATTTATCGAGCTTTGGTCTTGACGCGGAGAAAAAGTTTCGGGACATGTCGCGCGGGATGAAAGAAAAGCTGGCAATCGCGGTTCATCTCTCTCACAATGCAAAACTGCTTATATTGGATGAGCCGATGACCGGATTAGATCCGGCGGCGCGAGACGAACTGCTGGAGATTTTAAGAGATTATATGGTTTCGGAAGACAGATCGATTCTTTTTTCCACCCACATCACGGAAGATCTGGAGCACATTGCGGACAGGATTGTTTATATCAGCAATGGCACAATCTCCTATCAGGGTGATAAGGAGGAGCTGACCGCTTCCTATTGTATCGTTCGGGGAGGAGAGCTTCCTGAGGAAAAGAAAGCGTCCGCGATCGGACTGCGTCAGACGGCAAGCGGATATGAATGCCTGATGGCACTGGGGTCGATCGGCGGGCTGCCTGCTGACACGGTTACGGAGGCGGCAACGATTCATGACATTGTTGTATATATGGAAAGGAATGAAAAACATGTTTGATACCATGAAATTAGACTGGATTGCTACAAAATACTATCATAAACGTCTGCTGATTCTCCCCTTCAGCCTTCTCATCATTGGATGGTTTTCACCTATTTGCCTGGTTCCGCTCGCTACCTTTCTGCTATTTAGCGCTTCCATCAATGTGTTTGCTGTGGAGGAAAAGGGAGACTTAAACCGACTCTATCTGACGCTGCCGGTAAAAAGGAGGACGGTGGTGAACGGCAGATATATGCAGTCCGTCATGCTGTTTGCGGGAGGCGTCCTGTTGGGATTAGTCCTGATGCCGCTCGCCAACTTGATATCCCGCTCGAAATGGTATCCGGATTACAGATGGGTTCTTGCAATTATTTCGTTCAGTTTTCTTCTTTATGGATTGATGATCCTGTTTATGTACCCGCTGCTTTTTAAGCTGGGATACCAAAAAGGAAAAATCTGGGGATACTATCTGCCGGCGGGATGCTTCTGTCTGGTTTATATTGCCATCGTGCAATATGACATGATCGTGAGCGAGGGAAAGCTGGTATTTCATATGCTTGTATATGCCCAAGAGCATATGTTGCTTGTCAGCGGCGGCTTGTCTATTCTGGGGGCACTGATGCTGGCCATATCTTACAGATTGTCAGTCAGAATTTATGAACGGCGGGAATTTTAAACCGGATGCTATTTAGGTCCCAGAATATGTTTTTCCATGCTGTCAAGCAGGTCATGGGAATCATCCTCTATATGGGAAAGGTATGTGACGATCAGGTTTTGTTCAGGCAGAATATAGCATTTTTGTTTCCATTTGCCGTTGATGCTGAAGCCATTGCGGTATTTCCATATAAAAAAGCCGTATCCGCCCTCGCGGTTCATTTGCTGGATGGAGGTTGCTTTTTTCACATAATCTTCGGAGACAATTCTGTTTCCTTCATAAACGCCGCCGTGATAAAGCAATAAACCGATCTGGCTTAAATCGTGGACGGACAGCTCCATGCCGGAGGCACCGTAAAAATAGCCGTCGGGGCACCGCTGGTAAACCGGATCTACTATGTGTAACGGGACGAAAAGATGACGGTTCAGATAGGAGTAGACATCTTCCTGAATCGCATGCGTTAAGGCAACGCCGACTAAATAAGCGGAAATGTTGCTATAGTTAAAAACGCGTGATGAGGTATCTTTGATCGGGCAGGAGAGGGAGTAGGTCAAATAGCTCTCTCCTTCCGGTCGGAAAGGAAACCCGTCCACCGACATGGCTAATAACCGCTTTACCGTAATATCCTGAAATACAGCAATCTGGTTTTCGGGCATTTGTTTTGTTACTTCTGCCGGAAGATAGGCAAGGATGGGCTTTTCGATAGTAAATTTTCCCTGATCCTGCGCAATACCGACTGCGATCGAGAGGATTGTTTTTGTGGCGGAGTAAATAGGGAACCGGGAGCCGCGCGTATTGCCGTATTCATGAGTGAGCTGACCGGATTCATAGACTTCCACGCCGAATACATTCCATTGGTTCTGTTTGATGTCAGTTACAAATGCGTCAAAATCCATGTATCAGCCCCTCCTAAGTTTTGCTTCGGATCTATTTAAGAATTACCGTAGTCAAAAGGAATTGTGATAGCAACATCATTATTTTATCACAGGTAACAATGCAATGCCAATTATTGTTGACAACTTTCCAGACGGAGACGTATACTTTAGTAAATGACGATAGGAGGTGGGTTTATGGACAGTTGCGATAGTACGGGACGAAGTACCATCTGCGGTGGCAGACAAAAGAAGTTTTTGGCGCAATCTGTCATAAATTTGACCTAGACTGCGTCCTTTGTTCATACTGTCTTTTTACACCACCGTATTTGGTTTCCTCTACTATACACAGCGGTTACTCTGCAGGTCTGCTTTGGGAAATCCGGAAGCGGTGGTATTTTGTGCTCTTTTTGGCGCAAAAAAATAATTGGGAAGGCGGTATAAGGATGGAAAAAGAATTATTAAAAAAACCAAATTTTGTGGAAGAATTGTTAGAAATAATCCGCAGCCCTATGGCGGAACAAGAACTTTTGGAGAGACTGTCGGATTATCATGATAACGATATTGCAGGTGCGGTGGAGCAGCTGACGGCGAAAGAGCGCGAAAGACTGTGGACGGTACTCGGTGCAGAGAAAACGGCTGGGATTTTTACTTATCTGGAGGATGCGGATAAGTATTTTAATGAATTGGGTCCGGACAGCACGGCAAAGATCATCTCGCTCATGGACTCGGACGATGCGGTCGATGTTTTGGAAGAGATGGACGACTCCGCGCAGGAGCAGATTGTTGCACTGCTTGACGAGGAATCAAGCCGGGATGTACAGATGCTGTTATCCTATGAGGATGATGAGATCGGAAGTAAAATGACAAACAATTTCATTGTGATCGACAATGCCCTGTCCATTCGGCAGGCAATGAAAGAGCTGGTGCGGCAGGCAGGGGATCATGATAATATTTCCACGATCTATGTGACGGATAAGCAGGGCTGTTTTTACGGGGCGCTTGATCTGAAGGATCTGATCACCGCAAGGGAAGGGGAGGAACTGGAAGAGATCATCAGTACTTCCTATCCGTATGTGAATGATCATGAGAAGATCAGCGACTGTATTGAGATGTTAAAAGACTATGCGGAAGATTCCATACCGGTCATAAACGAACAAAACACGATACTTGGAATTATTACTGCACACGACATTGTCGAGGCTGTTGATGAGGAGCTTGGCGATGATTACGCAAAGCTGGCAGGTCTGACGGCGGAGGAGGATTTAAGGGAAACAACATTTCAAAGCATGAAAAAGCGGCTGCCCTGGCTTGTGGTCTTGTTGTTTTTGGGAATGGCCGTATCGTCTGTCGTGGGCGTTTTTGAGACGGTTGTTGCCGTGCTGCCGATCGTGATCTGTTTTCAGTCCCTGATACTTGATATGGCGGGAAATGTCGGAACGCAGTCGCTTGCGGTCACAATCCGCGTCTTGATGGATGAAAATCTCACGGCATCACAAAAGTTTCATTTGGTGTCCAAAGAGATAAAAGTGGGTTTTTCAAACGGTCTTGTTCTCGGGATGATGGCGTTTATCTTTATCGGCGGTTATATATGTCTGTTAAAGCATAACCCTGTCGGAAACGCGTTTTTGATCTCTGCCTGTGTCGGGGTTGCGCTTATAGCGGCTATGGTGATCTCCAGCATGGTAGGGACGCTGATCCCGATGTTTTTTCACAAAATAAAAGTAGACCCGGCAGTAGCGTCCGGGCCCCTTATTACAACGATCAATGACCTTGTGGCGGTCATTGCGTATTATGGTTTGGCATGGATATTGCTCATCAAGGCGTTTCCCGCAGGATGACAGGGGCCGCGCCCGCGCTGTGAAGCTGCGGGATAAAGGAGACGGCGGTGAAGGTATCTGCGTCGTGCGGATCCGTGGGGGCTGCCGCGCCGTGATGGAAATCTGCGGCAGGACAAACAACGACCTCATATTCCTGTCCGGGCAGCATATGAAAATCATTATCCGATACGGTTATGCGGTCTGTGCCGCCGATATGCAGCATCCACACAAAGCGATCGGCGCGCAAAGTAAGGCGCAGAGCGTTGCTGTCCGCAATTTCTTCGATACGATAGCGGATATTCGCCGGCGATACCGCAAGGTCTTTGTATGGCGCAAACAGGTAATCCGCATCGGAGAGCAGCGTATCGCCGCGATAGGCCGCCGCATGCATGACCGTCTGTTCCGGCGCGGTGATCAGTCCGCGGATCGGAACGGTGAGTGCGGAAGTGCTGATATTCGCCGGGAGCGTGGTCTGCTGTTCGCCGGAGGTAAGCACGGTGCCGTCAAACAGGCAGATGGTATAGCGGATGCGGATCTCCTCTTTTTGCAGAGTATCGTTGCTTAGCCAGATTTCCAATGCGTCGGGGTTTCCGACATAGTAATCCCGATAGTCCCGCATGCCCTCAAAGCTTTGGGGACAGTAGCCTTTGATCGAGACAGCAATCGGGCTCATCGCCCGCTTCAGCGCATAATAGATCGGCTTTCTGTCAAGGTAATAGTCGATCAAGGACCAGTTATGGATGCCCCAGGAGTCGGAAAGCGTCCAAAACAAAAGACCGGAGCAGACAAATTTTCTGCGTCGAAATTCTTCATAGAGGTATTTGGTAAGCTCCGCCTGTAAAGCCTGACTTTTCAAAATATATTCCTGCAGCCCCATTTCTTTTGTATGGGGAAAATACGCGCTCATGACAAGCTCCAAAATGCGGTGATCGGAGCTGGTGTTGCAATGATGAAGCCATGCGGCGGATTCACGGTCCGGGTCGCCTGCCGTTTCCCAAAGAGAAGGCAGAGCGCGCTTTGTGGATTCTAAGCTCATGGCGCCGATAATGCCGAATTCGCTTAGGAACTTGATCGGAAAATCGGTGAAATGAACGAGATCCAGATAGTGCTCAAACTGCGGGCGGTGCGTAAAGTGCCAAATATGCTGATCGCCGCAGAGAGAACCGGCGGGATCATCTCCGCCGAACGGACTGCTTTCCCGATAGACCAGATTCGGACAGTATTTCCTGACAATGGCAGGAAGGATGTTCTGAAACAGCTTCATACCGTAAGGACGGGAAAGCGGATCGTAGGTCATCATGCCAAGATACATTTCCTGAATTTCATTATTGCCCGACCAGCCGATCAGACTGCTGTGCCTGCGCAGGCGTGTGACGGCGCGAGCCGCTTCGTCTTCCACGCTGGCGGTAAAATCCGGATCGTGATCGGGATAGTATCCGCAGGCAAACATAAAATCATGCCATACCATGATGCCTCTGCGGTCGCAGGCGCGCATAAACGCTTCGCTCTCATAAAAACCGCCGCCCCATACGCGCAGCATATTCATATGGGAGTCCGCCGCGAGATGGACAAGCGCCGTGGTTTTTTCGTCCGTGATGCGTCCGATCAGGCAGTCTGCGGGAACATGGTTTGCGCCCTTGCAGAAAACGGGAATGCCGTTTAATACAAAGGTAAAGCCGCTCTCGTTTTCGGAAAGCTGATCTTCCCGCAAAGAGATGCTGCGGATGCCGTACTCCTGTGTCACGGTCTGAATGGGAGTACCGTCCGGCGCATGCAGGGTAAATTCGATGTTGTATAAATAAGGATCGCCGAGGCCGTTCGACCACCAAAGCTTTGCGTCAGGGATCGTGAGCGGCAGGGTGCAGGTTACGGCGTGGGAACCCTGCTCGATGTGGATGCAGTTCGTTGCGATCACATCGGCTTTGCCAAAGCGCGCATCTTTGTAAACCGTGGCAGATACTGAATAGTCGCCGGGAAGCACGGTGTCGAGTGTAATATCCGCCTGCACGGAGATCGTTTCGTGTGCAGCCGGTACGGAGTTGTCCGGCTGGTGAATATAAATATCCGTCATGGCAGCCTGTTCATAGACCGTCAGTGTGACATCGCGCCAAATGCCGCAGGTTTCCAGCCAGGGCGTCCAGTCCCAGCCGTAGACAAATTGCGGTTTGCGCATGAGAACGCGATAAGGCTGATCGCCGTTCCACATTTTTTCCATATCGTCAAGGGGATGCGTTTTTGCCTCGGCAACGCCGCTGTCAAGGCGGACGATGAGCGTATTTTCCCCGGTGGTGACGATCGCGCTCACATCGAATTCCGCTTCTGCGAGGGCGTTGTTATGACGCCCAAGATAAATCTGATTCAGCCATAGATCGGCAGTGCAGTCGAGTCCGTGAAACGTAAGAATTGCCCGACCTGATGCGGATACCAAAGGAAGCATAAATGTCCGGCGATACCAAAATTCTTTTGTCTCCAGAAAGCGGCAGTCAAGAGTATTTTCATCCACTAACGGCTCGTTGATGACACCGGCTTCCATGAGCGCCATGCGCACATCTCCGGGAACGGGACAACGCATCGTATAGGGCGGGCGAATGCCGCAGCCAAGCTCGCAATAACCAAGTTCCCACATGCCGTTTAAGTTGATCGTCTGATTCATTTTTTCTCCTATCTTATGCAATATCCTTCATCTGCGCCGTGTAGAGTTTATAGTAGTATCCCTTTTTTGCGATCAGTTCGTCGTGCGTGCCGCATTCCATGATGCCGCCCTGATCGATATACATGATCTTGTCGCAGTTTTTGATCGTCGAGAGGCGGTGTGCGATGATAAAAGAAGTACGCCCTTTCAGCATGGCGTTTAAGCCCTGCTGCAGAGCACGCTCTGTCTGCACATCAATACTGGAGGTCGCCTCATCAAGCACTAAGATCGCGGGATCGGCGAGCAGGGTGCGGGCAAAGGAGATCAGCTGTTTCTGCCCCTGTGAGAGCAGGGAGCCGCGCTCCTTGACCTCGGTCTGATAGCCGTCGTGCATGCGGCGGATAAACGAATCCGCGCAGACGGTTTTGCTCGCCCGTTCAATCTCCTCCAAGGTTGCATCCAGCTTACCGTAACGGATATTGTCCTCGATCGTGCCGCTGAAAATAAAACTGTCCTGAAGCATGATGCCCATCTGGGAGCGCAGCGAGTGAAGCGTGACCTTGGAAATATCCTCGCCGTCAATGAGCACGCGGCCCTCATTGATATTATAAAAGCGCGAGAGCAGGTTGACGATCGTGCTTTTTCCGGCGCCGGTCGGTCCGACAAGCGCAACACTTTCGCCGGGTTTGACCGTAAAGGATACATCATGCAGAACCATTTTGTCTGTTTCATAGCCGAAGGTCACGTGATCGAAAGTGACTTCCCCGAAGATCGGTTTCATGGGGACGGCGTCCGCGGCATCGTCTACGACCGCGGGCTCGTCAAGTGTCTCAAAAATACGTTCCAGATAAGCAATGTTATTGATAAAGTTATTAAAAATATTGCCGAGGTTCATGATCGGCTGCCAAAAGCGGGACGCATAGGAGGTGATCGCCACAATGACGCCGACGGAGGTATAACCCGTTCCGAAAATGATCAGACCGAAAATAAAGACGGCGGCGCGAACCCAGACGGAAATATTGTCAATGCCGGGCCATACAAGGTTGCTGTACTTGACAGCCTCCATCCAGCTTGCTCTGCAGCGGCCGGATAATTCGGAGAAGATTTCGGCGTTCTCATCCTCGCGTGCGAAAATCTGTGTGATCTTTGCACCGACGATATTTTCCTGCAGGTAGGCGTTTAAGTTCGAGTTTTTATTGGAAACCGCCTGCCATGCCCGGCGCTGTCTTTTTTTAATATAGCCTAAAAATACCGCTAAGACCGGTACGCCTGCAAGCACGACGAGCGAAAGCTTTACGTCCACGCAGAACATGAAGATCACAATAAAGATCAGATTCATGATCTCCAACACAACGTTGATCAGGCCGTTTGAGAGCATGTCGGAAACGGAATTGACATAGTTGACGACACGGATCAGGATTTTGCCGTGCGGTCTGTCATCGTAGTATTGAAAGGGCAGTTTTTGCAGGTGGGCAAAAATATCCTTTCGAATATCATAAATAATATCCTGACTGACTCCGACCATGATGCGGGAGCGGATCGTGGTAAAGATGACGCTGACGGCATATGCTGCGATGAGCAGAAGAACCAGCTCATAGAGCAGTCTTTTGTCTTTGGCGGGTATGGCGACATCCAGCGCGTGCTGGATGATCATGGGCGAAAACAATGCCGCAATGCCGCCGAGCGCACTTAAGATCAGGGCAAAAATCATTTTTTTCAAATAACGTTTTACATAGACCAAAGCGCGGAGCAGATGATGAAAGTCAAAGGGCGTTTCCAGCACCTCGTCCTCTTTATAGGTATTTCTTCGTTCTGCCATGTCTACGCCTCCTCTCCGGTTTGAAGCTTTACAACCTGTGCATAATAACCGCCCTGCTCGATCAGTTCGCGGTGCGTGCCGGATTCCAAGATCCTGCCGTCCTGAAGAACAAGAATCTTGTCGGCGTTCTTGGTCGTGGAAATACGCTGCGCAATAATGATCTTTGTGCACGGAAAATCTAAATGCTCCAAGCTGTCCTGAATCTGCCGCTCCGTCTCTAAATCGACGGCGGAGGTTGTATCGTCAAGAATCAGAATGGCGGGCTTGATGGCAAGCGCCCGTGCCAGAGAGATACGCTGTTTTTGTCCGCCCGACAGGCCGACGCCGCGTTCACCGACAATCGTGTCATATCCTTCCGGCATCTTGGCGATAAAATCCGATGCCGCGGAGTAGCGGGCAAACCGGGCGACCTCTGCCTGTGAAATATGACTGTCGCCGTAGGCGATGTTGCCGTCGATCGTATCCGAGTAAAGCAGGACATCCTGCGTAGCGAGTCCGATGTTTTTGCGGAGCTGATGCAGCTTAAACTTCCTGACATCAATGTCATCAATCAGGACCTGCCCTTCATACGGATCGTAGAAGCGGGGAATCAGCTGGATGAGCGAAGTTTTTCCGCAGCCGGTCTCCCCCATGATGGCGATGGTCTCGCCGGGGGCGGCGGTAAAGGAAATATCGGTCAGAATCGGACCGTGCGCCTCCTCATCCTCATAAGCAAAGCTCACATGCTTAAATTCGATACGTCCTTCAAAGCGATCCTCATGATCGATCGCGTCCGGTGCATCCACGATGGAAGGCTCGGAATAATAGATTTCCATGACCTTGCGGGAGGCGGCGGAAAAGCGCTGGAACTCGTTCATAATATTGCCGAGCTGCCGCATCGGGTTGGAAATTGCCCATGTCAGACCGGAAAAAGCGACGTATTCTCCCATTGTCAGCTGGTCGTTAATGAGGAACAGGCCGCCGACAAGAAGGAGCACGACGGGCAGCAGGTTGGCGAATGTCTCGACATAAGGAAAAAACGACAACCATGTCAGTGCGGTCTTCTTATTGGTCGCCGCGTAATCGGAATTGCAGAGATCGAATTTTTCAATCTCATAGTCTTCGCGAGCAAATGCCTTTACCACGCGGTTTCCGGAAATATTCTCCTGTGCGTTCGTATTTAAGTGGGAGAGTTTTTCACGCAGGGCGCGGTGGCGCGGGGCAACTTTATTTTTGAATAGCACAACGATCAGGAAAATAAAGGGCGCGATCGCGATCAGGCACAGGGCAAGGCGCCAGTCCATAATAAAAAAGTAGATCGTTGTAGCGCCGACAAGCGAGACTGCCTCAATGATGGAGCGGATGACCCATGCGATCATGTGGCGCACGGCATCGAGATCGCCCGTCAGTCTCGTCATCAGATCTCCGGTGCGGTAGGTTGCATAAAATTTCATATCCTGCCGCTCGATCTTATTAAATAAGTAATTGCGGATGCGGAACAGCGCGGACTGGGAGCAATGCTCGTATGCCATGCAGACGGTATAGACAATGACGGTCCGAATCAGCGTCAGGAGTACCATTGCCGCAAGCAGCCAGAACAGAAGGTCGCGGTGGTTTTTTAGATTGTCGGCGGCATCTGCTCCGGTCAGAAAACGGTCTACGATCTCCTGCGAAACATACGGCACGGTCAGCTGCATAAAATTGTATAGAACCGTACCAAAAATACCGAGTATGTAGATGGCATGATAGCCCTTCATATTTTCCCACAGCCATTGTAATTTTGTCTTTGGAAAGCGCATCAGTCCTGTCCCTTCTTTCGCCAAGGAATGTTTGTCTTATAAAGAAACTTTTTCCTCATATATTCAAGCGTTTTGACAGTATAGCACAATGCGGTTGTAAAAAAAAGTATAAACGAGGAAAAAAATCGTACAAATCGATACAGTTACGAAGTTTTTAAAATATGCGATCCGGAGCGGGCACATTTTTACTGCCGCCAAGACATAAATGCGTGAAAGGAATACCTTCATCGGGTTGCGCGTAAAGTGTATGGAGGAACAGCGCGTGCGCAGGGAAAGGACGCGGAGGAGATTCCGCAAACATTTATGTTAAATAAAATATGGGGACTTATGATCATCATTGGTGTTGTATACGGCGCGGTGACGGGAAATATGGAGGCGGTGACGGACGCTGCACTGGATTCGGCAAAGGAGGCGGTCTCACTTTGCATCACGATGATCGGGGTGATGTCTTTATGGGTGGGACTCATGGAGATTGCAAGGGATGCAGGCATCATTGCATCATTGAATCGAAAACTGAATCCATTTTTGACCTGGCTGTTTCCTGATATTCCGAAGGATCATCCGGCAAGAGAGCATATTTCGACCAATATTGTCGCAAATCTGCTGGGACTCGGCTGGGCATGTACGCCTGCGGGGTTAAAGGCAATGGAGGCGCTTCGGGAGCTGCATGTGGAAAATTGTAAGCGAAAATATCCTGCGCAGTGGGAGGAGCATGCGCGCTGCGCTTCACGCGAAATGTGCACTTTTCTTGTTTTGAATATTTCCTCGCTGCAGCTGATCCCGGTAAATATGATCGCATACAGGAGCCAGTATGGGAGTGTGAGTCCGGCAAGCATTATCGCGCCAGCGATCATCGCAACATCGGCATCCACCGTGGCGGGACTGCTCTATGCGGCGGTCCGCGCGGGGCGGGAGCGGAAGAAGGGGGTGTTGTGAGGGGGAGGAGTTCTTGTTGTAGAAAGGCGCATGGCAGCAGTTAATCAAAAAAACTGTTTGTATAAAAAGAGGGAGAGACAACATGAATTTTGCCGCAGTGCTTGCCAATATTTCCAACATCATCATCCCGGTTGTCATTTTTTATGTTGTGGCAATGGGGCTTGTTGCAAAGAAAAAAGTATATGAGGATTTTGTAAAGGGGGCAACAGACGGGTTTCATACTGTTATCCATATTATGCCGACACTGGTCGGATTGATGGTGGCGGTTGGAATTCTGCGCGCGTCGGGCTTTCTTGATCTGATCAGTATGCTGTTTCGCGGCTTTACCGATAAGATGGGATTGCCCTCGCAGCTTATGCCGCTCATTTTCATTCGGATGTTTTCTTCCTCGGCGGCAACGGGATTTGCGCTCGATATGTTTCGCGAATATGGGACGGACAGCTATATCGGAACGCTGACCTCCCTGTTGTTATCATGTACGGAAACAATCTTTTATACGATGTCAGTGTATTTTATTGCGGCGAAAGTGACGAAAACACGCTGGACACTTACCGGTGCGCTTCTTGCCACACTTGCGGGCATCGCGGCAAGCGTGGTACTGGCAGGGGTATTGACATGATAATTTTTTAAAACCTATATCCCCATTTTGACATAGATTGGGCAATATGGTATCATGTCGATAGACATGATACCGCCCGAATGGGCATGCGATGACAGGAGGTAAAAACGATGTCAGAAGTACATAAAAAAGGATTGAATGCCCAGTTGGTATGGGAGGATTTACAGAATTGCTGTATCAGCGAGGCTGCATGCGGACAATGTCAGGGAGGGGCGTGCATTATCGGTTTTGCAAAAGAGTGTATCAAAGAATATCAAAAGAAGCCCCAAAAAGAAGTGCCGAACGGGACGGAAAGAATTCCGACCATGGATTATAAGGCATTTGATGAAGTGGAATTAGAGATAGCGATCGCGCATATTTTGAAAGAATGTAAAGATTGCAAAGAGGATCATGTTGAGGATTGTATCATTAATGTGATCCGCAACTGCTATGAAGTCGGATTGTTCGGAGATGTGCAGACATACGAAGGAAGCACATTGCAGTACTTAATGAAGGTGCAGGCCGATTTCCCTGAAAAATCCATCAAAATTGCAGAGGCATATAGAGAATGATATTTGGATGACAGAAGAAGCTTCGTTGCGGAGTGTGTACTCCTGCATTTAGCAAGTCAGGCGGAAATATAAAATATTTCCGCCTGACTTGCGTTTCTGCCATTTCTTATGAGGCAAAAATCTTTTTAACTTATAGGAAATTCCTCAGTCCCGAAAGAACGCGCAGCGTTCTTTTTTAATCATACCAATTGCGAGTTCGCCGGTCATACTCGGCGTCTCCCGCGTGGAACGCCGTGACAGCGGTGATATAACCAAGGCGGTCGCGGATGATCGTAATATCGACCGTGCCCTCCTGCTGTGACTGATACCTGCCGAGCATCTCATCAGAAAATCGGCGGATCGTTTCGCCATTGTAGCGCAGCGTGTCGTTTTGCAGATCGGGACGGACCAGCCCCCATTTGGCGTATTCTTCAAAAAGTTCCTCGCGGTCTAAGATAAGCGAAAGGTCCGTTGCAAACGCCCCCGCTTCTACGTGAAATTCCTCGGATAATGCCTTTTTGATGCGGTCGCTTAACACATCGGGGTCGTTTGAGGTGTCCTCATGCATCACATCAAAAATGACTTGTTCCGCTCTGCGCTCGGCATTTTCACCGAGTGAGACGCCCCTTGTCAGGCTGACGCGCACACCGAAACGGCAGGTGTCGGAGCTGCAAAAAGACGTAAAGTACGGGTCAAAAGGAGCCTGTCCGCCCGTAGCGAACACGACGGAGCCGCAGAGAACAAAGCAGATGGAGAGCGCAATCACAAACACCGGTGCTTTTTTATAGCGCAGAATACTGGAAACGCGCCGCTCAACTGCGGTTTTGGAAAAAGCGCTGTAGAGCAGCGTCGGGCGGCTTCCGGTGATCGCCATGGCAAGCAGGCTGAACGCGTAGCTTTTTTTTGCGTCCTCATCGTGATACAGACGAAGAACCGCCTCGTCGCACGCTGTTTCCATATCGGCTGCCATGTATCTGGACATGATCCAGACCAAGGGATTGAACCAATGAATGCATAGTGTCACAAGCATGATGAATTTGAATAGGTTATCTCCGCGGCGGATATGCATGACCTCGTGGCAGAGAATATGACGCAGCAGCTCTTTGTTGTTAAAATCCATGCGTGTCGGGAGGTAAATCTTGGGCGCGATCAGACCGCTTACGAGCGGGGAGGCAATCTGATCATTGGTAAATACCAGTATGTGCCCCATATTCATTTCCCGAAGAAGCGCGTTGATCGTTTCGTTGTGTTCCACTAAGAGTGAATCCTTTAAACGCGTGGTATAGCTGTATTTTTGAAAAAGAAGAATGCCTGCCGTGATGATAAGCCCCGGAAAATAAAGGAATGGTAGGATTCGCCATAACATGCCGGAGTATTCCGTAAAATGACCAAAATACCCGGTTCCCTCGTAATATGTGGTGTCCTGACTTACGGCGCCGCCCGCTATGAGCGCGTCGGTGTCAGCCATCTCAACTGTATGCGGGGAATTCTGTGTCTGTGAGATGGAACCGTCGTAAAGAACATACTCGTCCACTGCAAGGGCAGAGGTGGCTTGTTCCATCAAAGGAAAGTTTATGGTGAAGGGTACCTTCATGCTGAGCGGGCTGCTCACGGAAAACGGGATCAGCAGGCGCAGCAGGATTACGCCCCAAAGGACGGGAAACACGAACTTCGGCAGCTTATTTTTTAACAGACCGCGCAGCACAAGGACAATCGCGATCATCATACTTCCATAGAAAACCATTAAGTAAAAGGGCATATTCATTGTAAAGTTTATCATTGTCATCATCCTTTCTCATTTCGCATCCTTGATCATTTGTGCGAGCCGTGCGGCGTCATCCTCCGAAAGTCCCTGATTTTTGAGAAACGAGGAGAAAAAGAGCTCGCTCGAGCCGCCGAACATTTTGTCGATCAGCTGTTCTGTTTCGCTCTGGGCTACTTCGTCGCGGCTCACAAGGGATTTGCAGATAAAGCCCGGCTCCTCGCGTTCGATGGCACCCTTTTCAATGCATTTTTTGATGACCGTATAAGTTGTATTTTTGTTCCAGCCGATGCGCTCGGAGAGTATGTCTACGATCTCCTTGGCGGATTTCGGCTCCTGTTCCCATAAGACTTCCATGACTTTCAGTTCGGAATCAAATAATTTCATGATCGTCACCTCCTGATTTGATTGTATTTTAGGTAAGCATGCTTCTCCGTAAAGAGATTCGCGTAAGCGAAACTCTTTTGAGATGGCAGACTATTTCGATAGTCTGTGTCTTTAAGGATAGACTATCACGATAGTCTGCGAATGTCAATACTAAATTGTCAAATTAGGGAGACGCTGAGTTGCGTTTTGAGCTTCTTCACCGGCTGTGTAGTGATAAAGTCGCGGGTCCCGTCCTCTTTGCCGTAGTTATAGAACTACCTGTTTGTATTTGGAGGAAAGACCCGCATCGATGTAGAAGATGAACTGCGACATGTAAATATCCATGAGTTTCTTTTCAAGTTCAGCTTTATGTGGATGAGAACAGGTAAGGATTTTATGGTTATCTGTTCTTTTTTCTGGTATAAAAAGCGGGAAAGATTCCCGTCTTTGAACCGAGCATATGCAGAAGGGGAAAGCAGATCAAAACAGTGATAACCTGTACCATATTTCTAAAACTGTCATGGGCTTCCTTGAAGCCATCCTCGCTCATCGTCATGCCGTTCCCTGCCATATCTACATAGAAATCCCTGCGGCTTAATGGTTCGCTGTACTCAATCTGATCAAGGAAGCTCGTATCTTCTGTCAAATCCTCGTAGACCACTCTTCCCACAGGAAGAGTATTGTCCCCCGAAAAAATATCCGCTCCGGCAGACACCACTGAATCGCCATTGATCAGTGCTGCCACCCGCTCCCCAGATGGAAGTGTAAGAGCATACAGATAATGGCTTCCATGGTATCCTGCACCTCTGTTACGGTATTCGATTCCCGGTGACACTACCGTAAAGACATCATATTTCAAAAGATCTTCCACACTTTGGGCTCTCGGAATCTCGTCCCCGGCAATCCCGCCGACAACTCCCGCATCCACTTTGTGTTCCTCCACATAAGCATTATAATCTGCGGATGAGTAGGGAAAGATTAATTCATAGCACTTTCCTGTCCCTATGGAAATCACATAAGCAATCAGCAGACACAGCCAGATATCAAAACGCAGCACTTTCCTTCTCATTTTGTTCAAACCTCCCTATATCTCAATTCTATTTATCACAGAAACCGCTCCGTGAACCCTGTAATCATGAAGTTTATCATACACCCATCCGACATCCGTTTGCAATAGAGAATGATTACGGACGCATTTTAACAAAAAATAAAGCCATTACTGGCTTTGCGGGTTATTTCAAGACGATTAGGTGTTAAACTCCCAAATGATAAAAACATTCAAAATCGCGTAATTTTGCGTTTCTTTCTCCGCTTAAATATGCTATGATGTAAGCGATAGGGCTATGGCGACATAACCCTTTTTGCGACCGTGTCAGTACACCGAGAAAATGTGCATAGAGTACTCCTGCGGAAAGTGACATGAGAGGATGAATGACCTCATGGAAATGCCCGGATTGGAGCAACAATCGGGTGAAAGCGGCAGGGGTGGGGGACATATCATGAGAAGACACGACAGAGAGATTACGGATTTTGATGAGATGGTAGCGGTCATGCGGCGCTGCGATGTATGCCGGCTTGCGTTTCAGGACGGGGAAATTCCCTATATTGTGCCGCTGAATTTTGGGATGCAGGTGCGGGATGGCGAAGTCACGTTGTTTTTTCACGGCGCCACAGAAGGAAAAAAATATGAGGTCATGAAGCGGCAGCCGAAGGCGGCGTTTGAAATGGACTGTGCGCATCAGCTGGTACTGGATGATGATCATCATAGCTGTACGATGGAATACGAGAGCGTGATCGGCAGCGGAACGGTATCCCTGTTAAATGAGGATGAGAAATACGAGGCATTACTGTGTCTGATGCGCCAGTATCACAGCGAGGATTTTCCTTTTAATAAAGATATAATGGCAGTGACAAATGTGTTTTGCCTGCGCGTGGAGAGTATGACGGGAAAGCGCCGGAAAAAAGGAAACGGAAAACAGTCCTAAAAACAGCGGGCTGTCAGGCGGGAATAAAAATGAACAATTGGATCATAGCGGCGGCCATTGCCGCTGCTGCGGCGTGTTTGTGTCTGCTGTGGCGGTATGTGCGCACGCATGGGAAGCCCTCCCGCATTGACGACATGGAAGGGTATGAATTTGAATATTTTTGCGCGGAGCTGTTGCAGGAGCACGGATTTTGCGACGTCAGGGTGACAAAGGGAAGCGGCGATTACGGGGTGGATATTCTTGCCGAAAAGGACGGCATCAGCTATGCCGTTCAGTGCAAAGCCTATACATCGCCGGTCGGCGTGAAAGCGGTACAGGAGGCCTATGCGGGCAGGGACTATTATGACTGCATGGTCGGTGCGGTGCTGACAAACCAGTATTTTACAAAGCCGGCGGTCGAGGCGGCTAAGAAGCTGAAAATCCTGTTGTGGGACAGAGGCTATCTGGACGAGATGATGAGCGAGCGGGAGTGACGGCAATCAGAGCCGCAGCTGTTGTGACTGAGTAGTGCAGCAGAGCCGATGATCGTTATAACCGAGGCCGACGGATAGCTGCATACGGAAATTTGGCAGGACAGTATTTTGCGGTGCGCATGAAAAGAGGGATAGGATGAGTGCATTTGTGGAATTTGATCATGTAAAAAAAACATATCACATGGGTGAGGTTACGATCGAGGCGCTCCGGGATGTGAGCTTTCAGATCGAACAAGGCGAGTTCTGCGTGATCGTTGGGGCATCGGGGGCCGGAAAGACGACCATTCTTAATATTTTAGGCGGTATGGACACGCTGTCAGAGGGCAGGGTGCTTTTAGACGGAGCGGAAATATCGGGTTATTCCGCAAAGAAGCTGACCACTTACCGCCGCCATGACATCGGGTTTGTGTTTCAGTTTTATAATCTGGTCGGCAATCTGACTGCGCTTGAAAATGTGGAGCTTGCGGCGCAGATCTGCAAAAATCCGATGGATGCGGCCAAGGTGCTTGAAGAGGTTGGCTTAAAGGAGCGTGCGGGCAATTTTCCGGCACAGCTTTCCGGCGGCGAGCAGCAGCGTGTTGCCATCGCGCGGGCGCTTGCCAAGAATCCGAAGCTGCTTTTGTGCGACGAGCCGACGGGCGCGCTCGATTACAATACGGGCAAAGCGGTGCTGAAGCTGCTTCAGGATACATGCAGAAAAAGCGGCAAGACGGTCGTTGTCATTACGCATAATCAGGCGCTTACGGCAATGGCAGACCGCATTATCACAGTGAGAAACGGAACGATCACGTCTGAAGAAAAAAATGAACATATCGTTCCGGTGGAAGAGATAGAATGGTAAAATGACACGCGTGTCGGAATGGGTCATAGTTGATAGGGTCGTTTGGAGGAATGGGTTTTTATGAAATCCATGATGGGAAGAACAACAAGAAGGGAAATTACGGGAAGCTTTGGGCGCTATATCGCGATCATGGCGATCATTGCGCTTGGAGTCGGGCTTTTTGCGGGCTTAAAGGTGACAAAGCCGACGATGGTGCAGATCGCGGATGCGTATGTGACGGAGCATCAGCTTTACGATTACCGGCTGCTCTCCACGTTCGGGCTTGAAGAACAGGATGTGGACGCGTTTGCCTCGCTTGCGTATGTGCGTGCGGCGGAGGGGGCTGTCTTTGCCGATGTGATCTATTATGCCGGAGAGGATGATGCGTCGCGTGTCGCAAGCGTGCATTCTCTGACGCAGGAGCTGAACACGCTCGAGCTTCAGGCGGGCAGAATGCCGGAAGCGGCGAACGAGTGTGTCGTTGATGACCGTGCTTTTTCGGAGGATGCCCTCGGTGAGGTATTCTATGTTGCGGAGGATAACAGCGAGGACACTTTGGAGCTGCTTGCATTTCGGGAATATACGATTGTCGGACTGGTTTCTTCGCCGGCGTATCTGAATTTTGAGCGCGGGAACACTTCGGTCGGAAACGGCGTGGTGTCCTGTTTCGCTTATATGCCCGTGGAGGGATTTTGTTTTGATTATTATTCGGAGCTGTATGTGAAGCTTGATTCTGATCTGGAGATTCACTCCGACGCGTATCAGGAGGAGGCGGATGCGCATCAGGATGAAATAGAGGAGCTGCTGACCGCGGCGAACGACCGCCGTTATGACAGTGTTGTCAGTGATGCGCGCAAGGAGATTGACGAGGCACAGGAAACATTGGATGACGAGGCGGCAAAAGCGGAGGAGGAGCTTGCGGATGCGTTTGAGGAATTGACGAAGGCGCAGCAGGAGATCGACGATAACCGGAAGCTGCTGGAGGAACAGGAGCAGGAGCTGAAAGATGCGGAGACGGCGCTGACGCAGGGACTTGCGGACATTGATGACGGCATCCGGCAGATGGAAGAGGCGATCGAGGAGGTAAACAACGGACTTGCGCAGCTTCGGGAGCTGGAGCAGATGCAGGCAGGAATGCAGGGAGCGGGGCAGCTTTCAGCGGAGGAGCTTGCGGCGATGCAGGCGCAGATGCAGGGAGCAGGCCAGCTTTCAGCGGAGGAGCTTGCGGCGATGCAGACGCAGATGCAGGAACTGCAGGCACAGATACAGGAAGTCACACAGACCCTGGAGACGCTTCAGACAAATCTGGCGGCGCTTCGGGCGCAGCGCAGCGTGCTGGCGGAGCAGCTTGCGCAGGTGCAGGAAGGTTTCTATGAGATCTCGGATGCCTATGTGACGCTCCATGAGGCGCAGACGGAGCTGGACGACGGATGGGCGGAGTATGAGGACGGACGTTCGGAATATGAGTCGAAGATCGCCGAGGGGCAGCAGGAGATCGACGACGCGATAAACGAGCTGGAGGAGCTGGAAAAGCCCTCTTATTATCTGCTGACGCGGAATGAAAATATCGGGTATGTCTGCTTTGACAATGATTCGAGTATTGTGGCGGGAATGGCCAACGTATTTCCCGTTTTCTTCTTCCTTGTGGCGGCACTCGTATGTATCACGACCATGAACCGCATGGTGGAGGAGCAGCGCACACAGATCGGCGTATTGAAAGCACTCGGCTATAGCAAGGCGGCGATCATGGGAAAATATATGGTTTATTCGGGGAGTGCGGCGATGATCGGCTGTATCAGCGGTTTTCTGATCGGAAGCTATGTGTTCCCGAATGTGATCTGGACGGTTTATGGGATTATGTATTCGGTTGGCGGAAGCGGATATTTGATCGACGTACCGCTGGCATGTATCTCTGTTGTTGTTGCCCTGATCTGCTCTATCGGAACGACATGGCTGTCATGTCGTATGGAACTCGGCAGCGTTGCGGCAGAACTCATCCGCCCGAAAACACCGAAGGCAGGAAAGCGGATCTTTTTGGAATATATCCCGTTTGTCTGGAAACGTATGAAGTTTTTACATAAGGTTTCCGCACGTAATATTTTCCGATATAAAAAACGATTTTTTATGATGGTACTCGGCGTCGGCGGCTGTACGGCGCTGCTGCTGACGGGGCTCGGCATCAAGGATTCCATCGCGGATGTCGTGACCGAGCAGTATGATCGTATCCTGACTTACGATATGGCGGTTTCATTCAGGAACGCGCCGACTGACGCGCAGCGGGAGGAATTTACAGAGGACACACAGGGAATGCTGGAGAGCAGCATTTATTATATGCAGACGTCGGTTGATATTTCGTTTAACCGCATCACAAAGTCGATTGATCTGGTCGTGCCGGAGGACGCGGGGCAGATCACGGAGGTACTCAGGCTGTTTGACGAAAAGGGGGAGGCGATCGCGTATCCCGGAGTCGGAGAGGCAGTGATTTCCTCGAAATGCGCACAAAAGCTGGGACTTCAAATCGGCGATACCGTGACGATCAGAGATGGGGATATGAGAGAGCTTCATGTGAAGATCAGCGGGATCTGCACGAATTATGTGTATAATTACGTTTATCTTTGCGCGGAAACCTATTCCGGTCAGCTTGGCAGGGAGCCGGAATATAAAAGTATGTGGTGTAACATCGCCGAAGGGCAGAATGTGTACGAGGTGGGCGCAAAGATCATGAGTGAGGAGAACACGGCTTCCACGAACATCACGGAGGACATGAAGCAGCGCTTTACGAGCATGATGTCGAGCCTGAATTATATTGTGGTACTGGTGACCTTCTGCGCGGCTGCGCTCGCGTTCATTGTGTTGTATAATCTCACCAATATTAATATTACGGAGCGTATCCGTGAGATCGCGACGATCAAGGTGCTCGGCTTTTATCCGATGGAGACGGCGGCGTACGTGTTCCGCGAAAATTTAGTGTTGACGGGAATGGGCGCGGTCGTGGGAATTCCGATCGGCATCTGGCTGCATCGCTTTGTTATGGATAAGATCGATATTGATATTGTGAATTTTCAGGTGCGTATTCTGCCGCGGTCCTATGTATTCGGCATTGTGCTGACCTTTGTGTTTGCGATGCTTGTCAACGGGGTCATGTACCTCAAGCTGCAAAGGATCAATATGGCGGAGTCGTTAAAGTCCATTGAATAAAAAAGAACGCGTAGCGTTCTTTCGAAGAATCCGCTTTGCGGATTCTTCTGAAATTTTATATTAAGGAATGGTTTCATGGGGGTAATAAGAGAATGAAAGTAAAACCGGACAGTGAGCGTATGAAGATCATGGGGAGGACCACGCAGGTCGGAGAGATTCTTTATCTTGGTTTTTCGGCATCNTATCTTGAATTTGAGACGGTGGCGAGCCGAATCTGTGTGACGATGTGTACGGATNTAACGCCGCAGGAGGAAAGCCTNTTAGGNTGGTTTGCGGTTTATCTGGATGANGGGNNNCAGCCTGCCGTGAGGAAGGCGCTGACGAAACCGGAGGAGAATTTTGTGATCTTTGAGGAGGAGCAGGCGCGAAAGGTGAAGCTCCGCCTTGTCAAGATGTCGGAGGCGGCGTTTGGGCTTGTCGGTGTGAAAGAATTCGATATTACCTGCGGGAGCGGTGAGGCAGGAAGCGGGGAACAGGAAACAGGATGCGACATGTATGTCACAAGGACGCCCGATCGTCCGCACCGTATGGAAATCATCGGGGATTCCATCACCTGCGGTTACGGCAACGAAGGCGTCCTGAATCAAGATACGTTTACGACCACACAGGAAAATCCGGAAGAAGCGTATGCGGTTTTGACGGCAAATGCGCTGAACGCAGATTATCAGCTCGTCTCGTGGAGCGGCATCGGCGTGATCACAAACTGGATTCCGGAGGACGTCAATGAGCCGCTGGAAGAAATCCTGATGCCGGAATTATACCCGTACCGCGATAAAAGATTATGTGAGAAATTGGGGCTTGCGCCTGAACGGTGGGACAGCGCACAATTTATGCCGGAGCTGATCGTTCTGCATCTTGGCACAAATGATGACAGCTATGTCAGAAAGATACCGGAACGGCAGGCTTATTTTGCAGGTAAATATTATGCTTTTTTGGAGCAGATTCATGAGCAGAATCCGCAGGCGGCGATCCTCTGCACACTTGGCGTTATGGGTCAGAATTTATGCGAGGAGGAGGAGAGGCAGGCGGCGCGTTTTGCAGAGGCGCACCCGGATGTGCAGATCGGGTATCTTGTGCTTCCCGAACAGGATGAGGCGGACGGCATCGGCGCGGATTGCCATCCGAGTAAACGGACGCATCAAAAGACTGCCGAGATTCTGACGCAGAAGATAAGGGAGTTTATGGGTTGGCGGAAAGGGCATGGTTTGGAATATGGAGATCAGTGAGTGTCTCAATGAGCTGTTCGTGCAGCTTTTTCGTGATATTCTTATGATAGAGGAAAAGGCGCTGAAAAAGGGAGAGCATCTGAATCTGACAATTAATGACATTCATGTCATTGAGGCGATCGGAGACGGCGTGCCGAAAAATATGAGCAGTGTCGCAAAGTCTCTGCGCGTGACGACGGGTACGCTCACCATATCCGTGAACAGTCTTGTGAAAAAAGGGTATGTGGACCGGGTGCGGAGTGAGGAGGATCGCAGGGTTGTGCTTGTTTCACTCACGGAGACGGGACGGCGGGCGTACCGCGAGCATAAACGTTTTCATGAGCACATGATCGAATGCATCACAGGACGCCTTGACCCAGAGGAAAGTAAGGTGCTTGCAGGCGCCCTGACGAATATGATCCGTTTTTTCGACGAGCAAAAGTAGAGGGCAGGCATTTGGCGAATGCCGCGAGGGTCAAAAACCCCGCTGCCTGCGGCGGGGTTTTTGACTAGGGAGCAAAAGAGGGAAGCGCCTCCCGCAGCATGGAAAACGGCGCGGGGCCTGCGGAGAGAAAAAAAGTATGAAAGCGTATGTCGTTGTACGCATCCCCCCAGACTTCCTTTGCGGCGTCTTTTAGGGAGACGATCTCCAAATAGCCGAGATAGTATTTCAGGTAATTGACCGGTTCTTCCACGATGTATTCATAGATTGAATTTATGACGTCTGTGTCGCTTATGCCGTAAGCGCTTAGCATCGCCGACGTTTCTTCAAGCGTCATGCCATAATAGTGGATCGAAACATCCAGCATGGAGTACAGACAGAGCTGAATGCGTCGGTCGATCCGGTAAAATTCGCAGAGCAGGGCATAAGTCTGAGAATCCGGAAACTGTGTACAGGACTCCCGCATCAGCTGTGCGGCATAGGTGTATGACAGATCTTCGACGTAGGTTGCCCAGCCCTCGGCATAGCCGCCGTAGGAAAGGATTCCCTCCAAGGGCATGAAAGAATNGGCGTTCATGTCGCTCAGATGATAGACGCTTTGGTACAGATGCCCCGGGTAGCCCTCGTGCGCGAGCGTTGTATAAAGCGCCAGCGAATCCGGTTCATTCCCGTAATTGATGTAGATACTGTTATTCCGATAGTCATCGATCGCGGGGATCATATAAAAAGCAGGACTCGTATAGGGACTGAGCGCATCGTCCACGGGCTTGATCTCGTAAGAGACCGTATCGGGAACGGCGGGGAAGTCCGCCGTGATACGCGCGCGCAGATCGGTAAGCATTTCTTCGGGGGAATAAGCGTTAAGCAGCTCCGGCGCAGTCAGTAAAGCCTGTGTCGAGTCGGGGAATGCCTCCGTCAGTGCAGATGCGATTTGTATAAGCGCGTCATAGTCGGAAGCAAAGTTTTCTGTCAGTAGTGTCATAATTTCTTCGGGCGTGCGGGAGGAGCCGGTGAGAGAGGCAAGCCGTGTCTCATAGTAGCGGCGGCCATCTTCATAATGGCAAAGTCCCTGACTGTTTGTGCCGCTGCCCTTTAAGAGAAACAGCCCGTCGGCAAGGCGGGCATATGCGGGCGCCACCAATTCGGTGAGGATGGCGTCGTTTCTGGNAAGATATCGCTCCATTTCTGTCTCAGTACAGAGTCCGTCGGCAAGAAGCGCCTGAAGGCGTGAACGGAAGGTGATCTGTAAGAAATGGCTGCCCTGTTCCAGTTCTTCTTTTGTGCAGAGCGTGTCACACTGCGCAATGACCTTTGAGACGGCGGCATCCGACATAAAAAGTCCCGCCGCGGCTTTTTCCTGCTCATAGAGAAGCAGACCGTCAAAGTAATCGCCGATGCAGGAAAGCGTGTCAAGATAGCGCTCCGCATCCTCACAGGAGCGGATGCGGTACTCGGCAAACAGGATCAGCAGGGAAGTCTGTTCCCCGGAGGATGGCGAGAGCGGTTCTCCATAAAAGGGCATGGTCACCTCGCGCAGACTGCTGCTCAGGGAATGTTCCATGATACGATAGATCCAGACATCATGCTTCGAGAGCTTGTGCACATCAATTTCCGACAATTGTGTCATAAAGGAGGAATAGGCCGCTGCCGTCTCAGCGACGGTGTCTCCGGTATAGACGGGCAGGGAAACCTGCGCAGGATCAAGCTCGTAACGGCCTGATAATGCAAAGGCTTCAGGATGCACCATGGTGTAGTGAAGGTTTAGGCTGTTGTCGCTAAGCTCGTATGCGATGAGGTCATGCGAGAGCTGTAACAGCTTTTCATGTTCTTTTTTTGGCAGGCGGCAATGCGTCACAAACAGGCTGACACCGAAAAGAGCAAGCAGCGCCGCAGCGTATAGGAACAGGCGGCCGCGGATCTTGCGGATGCAGGGTGTTGTTTGGGCTGTCGGGCCGGAATGTAGGGTGGAATGATTTTTGCGATGAATCACGGGCATGTTGTCAATTCAGAGCATATTTTTTACAATATATGAGAAACATACGCAAAGCTGAACTGTGGGACGGGCAGAAAATGGTATGGAGGCAGGTATTTTATGGANCAGGAAGCGGCTTGGCAGACGCAGACAAGCGATACGGAATATATTCCTGAGGAGATGATGGAAGCCGCGGGTTTGAAAGGCGAGACGCTTGCGGTGGCGCAGATGCGTTTTGAACTGTATGAGCTGGAGAATGAAGTTGCTGCCGGGAGCGCGGATCTTGCGGGNATGCGCAAAAAGTGGGATGGCATAAAGNGGTCGCTTCGTTTCAGTCTGATCATGCTGNCTGTCTTCTTTTTGCTGCGGATGCTGATGGAGATTCAGCTTCGTGAGCTGGTTATAATATATCTAAATCTTACGGAAGCGGATGCGTCTGCCGATATGGCAATCAAAATTGTCAATGCCATGATTTATTTTTTCAGAGAGCTGTTTTATGCGGCCGATTGGGTTTTTCTCACCCGCTCGATTTACAAGGGTTATGCATTTTTCTGCAACTATGACAGCGAGGCGTCGAGACGGTGGTGCGTATGGCAGAACAAGAAAAATCTGAGCATGGAGATCGAGCAGCAGGCGCTGCGGCTTATCAAGCTGGAGGAACGCCTGCGCAGGCTGAAGCAGGTGCGCACGATGTACCGCGAGCGAATGCAGGAGGAATGGCTGGAAGAAAATCTGCCCGAGCGGGTTGTGATGGAGCGGGAACTCGCGGAGGAAAAATAAAAAACGCATTGTCGCGGTTTTTTATCTGTGATAGAATAAAGTCAGCTTGATTTGACGAAAAACCATCCGGAAAGGGGCGCGTCGGAATCGTGGACCGTTATGCGGAAAACCCCTTCAAAAAAGAAAGGAGTATCGTAAAACATGACAAATTTAGAACTTGCCAAGGCTGCCAATCGTGTGCGCAAGGGAATCGTGTCTTCCGTACATAGCGCAAAGGCAGGGCATCCCGGAGGCTCGCTTTCGGCGGCGGATGTCTATACGTTTTTGTATTTTGAAGAAATGAATATCAATCCTGATAACCCGAAGGATCCGGACAGGGACCGTTTCGTATTGTCAAAGGGACATACGGCGCCCGGCTACTATTCTGCGCTTGCAAACCGTGGTTTTTTCCCGGTTGATGATCTGCTCACGCTGCGCAAGCTCGGTTCTTATTTACAGGGACATCCCGATATGAAGCATATTCCCGGCGTGGATATGAGCAGCGGTTCGCTCGGACAGGGTATTTCCGCGGCGGTCGGTATGGCGCTTGCGGGCAAGATGGATCACAAGGATTATCGTGTATACACGCTGCTCGGCGACGGCGAGATTCAGGAGGGACAGGTCTGGGAGGCTTCCATGTTTGCGGGAGCGAGAAATTTAGACAATCTTTGCGTGATCGTGGATAATAACGGGCTGCAGATCGACGGAAAGATTGAGGACGTCTGCTCGCCGTATCCGATCGACAAGAAATTTGAGGCGTTCAATTTCCATGTGATCAATGCGGACGCGCATAATTTTGATGAGCTGCGCGCGGCATTTGCCGAGGCAAAAACTGTGAAGGATAAGCCGACCGCGATCATTGTGCACAGCGTGAAGGGCAAGGGCGTATCGTTTATGGAGAACAACGCGGGCTGGCACGGAAAAGCGCCGAACGACGAGGAGTTTGCGGTGGCAATGGCGGATTTGGAGAAGATCGACGCTGAATTAGAGAAAGCAGGTGAAGCATAATGGCAGATGTGAAAAAAATAGCAACGAGAGAGAGTTATGGCAATGCGCTTGCAGAGGTCGGCAAAGACTATCCGAATCTTGTTGTCTTGGATGCCGATCTTGCGGGAGCAACAAAAACGAGTACGTTTCAGAAGGCATTTCCCGACCGCCATATCGACTGCGGGATTGCTGAGTGTAATATGGTAGGAATTGCGGCGGGACTTTCCACGACGGGCAAGATTCCGTTTGTCAGCTCCTTTGCTATGTTTGCGGCGGGGCGCGCGTTTGAACAGGTGCGCAATTCCGTTGGTTATCCGCACTTAAATGTCAAGATCGGTGCGACGCATGCGGGCATTACCGTCGGCGAGGACGGCGCGAGCCACCAGTGCAACGAGGATCTCGCCCTGATGCGGACGATTCCGGGTATGGTCGTGATGTGTCCCTCCGACGATGTGGAGGCAAAAGCAGCTGTCCGCGCAGCGGTAGAGCATGAAGGACCGGTTTATTTACGATTCGGCAGAAGTGCGGTGCCGGTCATCAATGACAGACCGGAATATTCTTTTAAGATCGGAAAGGGCGAGGTGCTCCGCGAGGGTACGGATGTGACGATCGTTGCGACCGGAATCTGCGTTGCGACGGCGTTAGAGGCTGCCGAAAAACTTGCCGCCGACGGCGTGAGCGCCGAGGTCATCAATATCTGTACGATCAAGCCGCTTGATGAGGAGCTGATCATTGCGAGTGCCAAAAAGACGGGCAAGGTTGTGACAGCGGAGGAGCATTCCGTGATCGGCGGATTGGGAAGCGCCGTGTGCGATGCGCTTTGCAAGTCTGCGCCGACGCCGGTATGTAAGATCGGCATGCAGGATGTGTTCGGCGAGTCCGGCGCTGCGAACGCGCTCGTTGAGAAGTACGGACTGGATGGCGAGGGCATTTACAAACAGGTGAAGGAATTTCTTGGATAAAAAAGAGTCTCGCTGTGCGCCATTCTTTTGAGACTTTAAGCCACAAAATCTTATGGTTAAGAGGTTTTGGTCACATAAAAAGGGGCTGTAAATGAGGTGACCCCAAGAAGTTAGACTTTTTAAGCGTAGCAGCTTAATGGCTGCTACGCTGTTTTTATGCAGCCAAGAGGCGGAGCCTGTATTGTACAGGGCTCATCCATCCTAGTTTCTCTTTAATTCTGTATCCGTTGTAATACTTGATATATTCTTCTATTGCTGATCTCAATTCTTCATAACTATAATACACAACACCATAATAAATTTCCTGCTTCAGAATACCAAAGAAGTTTTCCATAACCGAGTTATCATGGCAGTTACCTTTTCGGGACATACTTTGAAATATCCGTTCTTTCTTGAGACGATATGAATATGCTTTCATCTGATATGCCCATCCCTGATCCGAATGAAACGTCCTGCGGTAAGGACAATCAGAAGTTATTTCTATTGCTTCATTCAGAGCATTCATTACGTTTACGGCAGATGGCTGTTTATCAATTCTGAAGCTTAAAATCTCGCCGTTATACATATCCATAAATGGATCCAGATACAGCTTCTGCATTGTCATATGGCCCTTTGAATCCACTTCATAGTATTTAAACTCTGTTGTATCTGTAGTGATCTTCTGATGTGGTATACAAGTATGAAAACGTCTTCTTATTCTGTTAGGGGCAACCGTTCCAATCCTGCCTTTATAGGAACTGTATTTACGGCTTTTTCTTGTAAAGGAAGTAACCTGAAGATTCAGCTTTTGCATGATCCGCTGCACTTTCTTTTTATTCACCTGATATCCCTGGTTATGAAGTTCTCCATATATACGTCGGTAACCGTAGTCTTTGTTTCCTTCACGTATTTCTAAAATTTTATCTTCAAGCTGCCGGTTAGGATTTTCCCTGTCAAATCTTTTCTGCCAGTACATATATGTTGCCTTTGCGAGACCTGCAGCTGCGAGAATGTCTTTTAGTTTGAACTCTCCCCGGAGGCTGTGGACGATTCTCGCTGTTTTTTCAGAAGAGCTTCCTCCTCTAAACGCAGCCTCCTCAGTTCTTTTAAATAGGCGTTCTCTATCCTTAGTTTCAGATTTTCTTCTTCAAGCTGCTTGAGATACTCGGATTCCGTATTTATATTTTCATGGTCTGGTGGGCAGTTCTCTTTTGGTCTTTTCATCACAGGATGCCGTCCTTTCCGCTTTGGTTTCAAGGCATCAGCACCGGCGATCCGAAAGTCGTTTACCCATCTGCTTATCAATGGTGGATTATTCAATCCGACCTGCAGTGCCAGTTCCTGATATGAAACTTCACTCGATAGATATAATTCTACCACATGAAGTTTAAATTCAAAGGGGTAAGTTTCTTTTTTTCTGGAACGCATCAATCCATTATCACCAAAATTTTGATACGCAGCCACCCATCGTTCTATCTGAGCTTGGTTGGGTATGCCATATTTCTTTGCCAAAAACTGGACGCCGCCCTGGCCGTGTATATATTCGGTCACGACTTTTTTCTTAAATTCAAAACTATATTTAGCCATAAAAAACTGACCTCCAATCGTTAGATTTTTGGTCTAACTTTTGGGGGTCAGTTCACGGGTATGCTGATCATAAATATTTTTTATTTGTGCAAAATCTGGGCTATTTCTCATGGACAATTCAGCTTTTTGAAATACCTGGTCCAATTTTGAAATCCACGCTTTTGATACAATGTCATCCGTGCCATATTTTGGATTAATATTGGAAGAAGCTAATAACATAAACTCCATAATATCTTCCTTGGTGTTAGGTACAGAGAAATTGACAATTAGATTTGCTTTTTCACGATTTTTTTGCTTTTCAAATTCTTGCCGCATATCTTCAGCCTTATCTTCATCGTTGAAGTCTTTTCCCAAAATCATTTTCATAATCGACCTTTTTTCCTCAACAATAGGGGCTTTTTGAGCTTCAATGCGTTCAAGTTTTATGGCAAATTCCTGTACGGCACGTGCAGATTGGGTATCTCGCATTTCGCACCCGCACCAAGGGCAGATTGCCTGAGGGGCATGCCACATTTTTTGCAGAAATTCATCTCCGAATCTAATTTTACTCCGCAAAAGGAACAGAATTGGATTTTAGCATTTTGTTCAAGGCTCAAATTTGTCATGATCGTTCTCCTATAACAATTTTCAGTGTATATAACTCTAACACATAACTACATTATAGAGTTTATAACTCTATAATGTCAATAGCGTTATTCTTTTCCCTTATACTATTTCAGAGGTGATGAGCCATGAAATATAACGAACGGATAAGAGAAATCAGAGAAGATTTCTCACTAACTCAACAGAAAGTTGCCGACCTGCTTCATATAGGGCAAAGAACTTATTCAGACTACGAGAGCGGGAAGACAAGGATTCCTGTTGACAATCTGATGATTCTTGCTAAATTTTATAACGTATCTATGGACTACATTACAGGCGCAAGTAATATGAAAACGGAATATCCCAAAGAATAGGCAGCCACATTTTGAACTTTTATAATGTGGCTGCCTATTCTATTTTGAAATCTTTTTTCGGAATTCCGGTAAAAACTATTGACTACCAGAAAGTCTTTACCGTACCATCTGTAAAGAAGGACTTTTACTTGGAGGTTTTACGTAATGCTGTTGATCGGGGCAAAAATACAGGAATATCGAAAAAATGCCGGCCTCAGTCAGGAAGAGTTTGCCGCGAAGATCGGTGTGACGAGACAGGCGGTATCCAAATGGGAGCTGGATAAGACATATCCGGATTTAGATAAGCTGGTGGTTATCTGCGATGTTTTTCAGATTAGCATAACGGAATTTATTTACGGAAAAATGGCTGCCGCGCCGGATGAAACGACCGGTGGGGAAGTTTTGGAAATGAATACGATGTCCGCTGAAAAGGCGCGGGGAAAAGGAGCTTCGGTGCGGCTTGGCGTTATGCTCGTGCTGCTCGGCGCGCTGTTTTTATTCTGCGGCGTGATGCTTGTCACGACCCTGTTTCATTATTCGTGGAAAAAAGAGGACGGGCTCATAGAGCGGGCAAGGGTGGAGCGGGTTTATCAGCAGTATACAAAGGCAGATATTAGTTTTTATGACGACGTTTCCCGCAAGGTCTTAAAAACGGTATGGCTGGACGTTGAAGGTATCCGGGAAGGCGATTATATTGCGTGCTACACCGACGAGAAGCAGCAGGGGATTTACTATGAATATCATGCGCGGACGCCGGTCGCGCTTGCGGTTCTTACAGGAGGGTTTTTCGTGCTTTTTTTGCTGTGTCTTGCGGAGCTTCGCCGTCTTTCAAAAGAAAACGGCTGGCACATACTGACCGATGAGAAAAAAGAGAAGGAGCGGACATGATCGGGATCAACAGAAAAACGGGGATCGTCGCGGGCGCAGTCTGGCTGCTTGCGGTCTTTTTGGGACTGTGGTTTGCGGGCGTTTTTTCTTTTAGCGGAAAAAGGATGCCGGAAGCCGAAGAAAGCAGCGTGACGGCCGGACAGGATGAGGAACAGGCGCGCGTCTGGGAGATCGTCTTCCGGGGCATGAAGTTTACGATCCCGCAAAAAGGAAAGGCGCTCGTGCATGAGAGCGGCTGCCTGAATATCAGACAGACCGATCAGTATTTGATTCAGATTTCGATTGAGGATGATTCGATCGACGAAATATGGGAAAGCATGGACTTAAGACGGGAGTCGCTCATAGAACATGGTTACCGCATAGAAAAAGAAGCGGAGCGGCTGACGGACGGCGGACAGGACCGTATCCGGTATGTGGTCAGTATGGAAAAGGAGCGGGGGAGCGATTATGACCGTTCTTATTTTGAAGTGGTGCTTGCGCCCGCGGAGGAAGGGCAGCATATATTGACAGTCATCCGGTATGACGGAATCGATGTGGACGGTCTGGATGAAGAAACCCGCGAGCTGGTGTATGAAGAAGCGTTTGGCGCGGTGAAGGCGGTCCTAGATGCGGTGTATTCCACGGACGAGATCGATGATGAGGCGGGGAGCCTTTGGATGGAGGATGTGAACCTTGATCCGGAACAGCCGTATCTTGCGGAGGATACGATCACATACGGAGACGGGCAGTACATGCTGACCGTCCGGCTGCCCGAAGGCTGTATGCTGGTCGCGGATACGATCGCGGGAAAAGAGTATTTTGATTCGGTCAATCAGGTTTATATTTATGCGAATGTGATAGAGTATAAATGGCAGACAGCCAAAGATATGGCGGACAGTCTTGCGGCGAGGGAGCTTTCCCGCATTCATGAAGAAGGGGAGACGGAGGTAAACGGAAGAACGTTTTATTATTACTCCTATTCCGTTTTGGAGTATGAAAAGAACAAAACAACGATCCGTTACCATTTTGAGGCGTTTTGTGATTTGGAAGACGGGAGCATCTACACGATAGCCGGGTATACGGAAGATTACCCCGAAGCGCTTGAGAAAGCTTACTATATGAATTGGATGGATGTGACCCTTCTTTCTGTATAAGAAACCAACGGTTGCGATTCGGCAACCAGATTTTGCTTGTAAAAGAGGACCGGTTTTCTGCATAATTTTTTTAATTAAAGAAGGAAAAGGAGCATGAGGAAACTATGAAAAAAATGAAAAAAACAGGAGTGATTTTCATTGCGGCGGCAATGATCTGCGGGCTGGCGGCTTGCGGTGATTCCGAAAAGGAAAGCGGGACAACGGGAAGCGTAACACCGGCGACATCCTATCAGGATTCCGCGCAGGGCAGCGGATGGAATGCGGACCCGGATACGGATTTGGATGGCGGACAGGACACAGCTTCGGAGGATGGACAGGACGCCGGTCAGGATACGGACTTGGATGGCGGACAGGGCGCAGCTTCGGACGTCGGACAGGATGCGGATTCGGAGGAGAATCAGGATGCCGGACAGGATGCAGATTCGGAGAACGGTCAGGATGATGAGCAGGATGCAGACGCTCCGACCGCAGACGATCATGCATTTTCCTCGAATGATTGGAAAACGCTGGAATTTGCGTTAGACGGTGTGGTCTATACATTTCCTTTAACGTGGTCCGATATTGAGGCGGCAGGTTTTCTGATTGACGAGGATTATCGTCATGAGGTGTTGGAATCCAATTATTATACGTTGAGCGTGAACGCGGAAAATGAAGCGGGAGAGCGGATTTCCGTCCGGTTTAAGAATTTTACTGAAGGGGACCGGGAGCTGCAGGACTGCGATGTGTATGGAATCGGGTTTGAGGTGTCGGAATGGAGGGATGTTAATCCGGAAGTAATGATATGCAACGGTGTGACATTCGGCATGACGGCGGAGGAAGTAAAGGCGCTCATGGGCGAGCCGGACTATTTTTATGAAAGCGAAGGCGATGATTATACAAGCATCAGCATGGAGTATTATGTCACGGGCCATTCCTATGAAAATGAGATTGAATTTTATTTTTGGAACGGGGTATTGACGGATATTGACATCCTAAATAAGGAATGATCGGAAACGGAGCGGGAAAAAGACGGCGAAAGCTGTAAAGACAGCGGAAGCTGTCTTTTTTTCTGATTCCGAACGTTGCGTGTGAATTTTATTCTTTTTTTATAATAATTAGCCAAGTGTTTATGGAAACTGTTTGTGGAGTGTATTATAATGAAAACATGATTGAAATCGGTATTGCAGGTCGATCGGACGGGAGGCGGGCATGAAGCTAAAGACGAGATTGCAGGTCACATTTGTTGCAATGATCATGATGCCCCTGCTGTTGATCGGCTTAATTTACGGTGTGACGCGGATTGCGATGGCAAATACCTTCCGAAACCAGTACGGAATGAAGGCGGTGAGCGTATCGCTCATTTCCAATCCGGTTGAGGCGTTCAGTGAGCTGACCGACGAGGAGTATCGCGAGTTGTCCGCCATGGCGGAGGAGGATCCGGGGAGGCTGCTTGACGTTTCGTACCTCGAAAGCATTGGCGCGCAGCTTGAGAAAAAAGCATCCGGTCTTTTTGTTTTTGTAAACGGAGAAAGTATTTATCATCAGTTCGCCGCCAATGATGAGGCGGCGGAAGTTATAGAGGAGCTTGGCAGAAACATAGAGCTTGGAGGCGACGGATACTATCTGGGCTCGCGTAAGCTGCTGATCAAACAGCTTTATTTTCCCGTGCAGGGGGTCGGAGAAGGAAAAATCTATATCGTAACGCGGGTGCGCAATTTTATTTCTTCAGGGCTGCTGTTTTCCCTGATGATCCTGATCATTCTTGTGCTGCTCGTGACGAGCTTCTTTTTGACGGGGTGGATCAGAAACGGTGCGTTCACGCCGCTTTCGGAATTTAATGTCGCCATGCAGCGGATCGCGGACGGGGATTTTGACTATGTGCTGTCCACGGGATTCAAGGGCGAGATTTCTGAGCTTTATGAAAATTATAATCAGATGCGTCTGCGCTTAAAGGAGTCGGCAGAGGAGCAGGCGCAGGCGGATAAGCAGAACAGGGAGCTGATCAGTAATATTTCCCACGACTTAAAAACGCCGATCACCTCGATCAAAGGTTATGTTGAGGGAATCATGGACGGTGTTGCGGACACACCCGAAAAAATGGACCGTTACATTAAGACCATTTACAACAAGGCGAATGATATGAATCGTCTGATCAACGAGCTGACGATCTATTCCGGGATTGATTCGAACCGGATTCCTTATCATTTCCGCAAGCTGAATGTCGCGGATTATTTCAACGACTGTGTGGAGGAGGTCGGTTTGGACCTGGAGGGGCAGAATATCCGCCTGAATTATTCCAACATGACGCCTCCTGACACGCTTGTCATTGCAGATCCCGAGCAGATGAAGCGAGTCATTAACAATATTGTGAGCAACAGTGTCAAGTATATGAACCGGGCGAGCGGAACGATCGACATTCGGATACTGGATGAGATCGATTCGATCAGGGTTGAGTTGGAGGACAACGGGAAAGGCGTGTCCGCCAAGGAGATCGGCAGAATTTTCGAACGGTTTTACCGTACGGACGCTTCGCGCAATTCGTCGCAGGGAGGAAGCGGCATCGGGCTTTCCATTGTCAAAAAGATCATTGAGGACCACGGCGGATATATTTGGGCGACAAGTAAAGAAGGGGAAGGTGTCTGCATGCATTTTGTGCTCCGCAAGTTTGTGGAGAATCCGGACGCTGTGCAGGCGGAATAAGAAATGCGCAGAAACCGCGTATATGACAGAAAACGTGAGACTGGAGGGATGGCATGAGCCGCATTTTGATTGTTGAGGATGAAAAGGAGATCGCGGACCTCGAAAAAGATTATTTGGAGCTTTCGGAGTTTCAGGTAGAGATCGCAAACGACGGGAACGAAGGACTGAATAAGGCGCTTTCCGAGGAGTATGCGCTTGTTGTGCTCGATCTGATGCTTCCGGGGATGGACGGTTTTGAAGTCTGCCGCCGGATCCGGGAGGAAAAGAATATCCCGATCTTGATGGTATCGGCAAAAAAGGATGATATTGACAAGATCAGAGGACTTGGACTCGGCGCGGATGATTACATGACGAAGCCGTTCAGCCCGAGTGAGCTGGTCGCGCGCGTAAAGGCACATCTGGCAAGATATGACAGGCTTGTCGGTTCTGGGCAGAAGCAGAATGATATTGTGGAGATCAGGGGACTCAAGATCGACAAAACGGCGCGCCGCGTTTATGTGGACGGTGAGGAGCGGACATTTACCACAAAGGAATTTGATCTTTTGACATTCCTGGCGGAAAATCCGAATCATGTGTTTACGAAGGAGGAACTGTTCCGCGAAATATGGGATATGGATTCCGTCGGAGATATTGCGACGGTGACGGTTCATATTAAGAAGATTCGCGAAAAACTGGAATACGATACGTCAAAGCCCCAGTATATTGAGACGATATGGGGTGTCGGCTACCGGTTCAAGGTATAGAAGGCGCACGGGATGGGGCATGGATGAAGACAGTCATTCTATATGAGGATCAGGATATTCTTGTCTGCGAGAAGCCTGCGGGGCTTGCGGTGCAGAGTGCGCGCGCATCGGAAATGGATATGGAGAGCGAGCTGCGCAATTATCTGCACGGCGGCGGGCTGCATGTGGTTCACCGTTTAGACCAGCCGGTGGAAGGGCTTCTTGTTTTTGCCAAAAGCAGCGCGATGGCGGCAAAATTGGGTGCGCAGATGAAGAACGGCACGATGAAAAAGTATTACCGCGCGCTGGTCTGCGGGAGAATGCCGCAGTCGGAAGGCGAATGGATTGATGAGATCGTAAAAAAGGGAAACGGCGTCGGTGAGATCATGACGGGCGGCGATGCGAATGCGGAGGCAAAACGCGCCGTGCTTTCCTATCAGGTGGAATCGTATGACGCTGACATCGATGTCAGTAATGTTAAAATTTGTTTACAGACAGGAAGATTTCACCAGATCCGTTTACAATTTTCCCATGCCGGACATCCGCTTGTCGGAGACCGCAAATACGGGGACGAGAACGCAAAGAAGCTTGCGGACACTTTAGGGCTTGCAAGCGTGGCGCTCTGCGCGGAACGGCTATGCTTTCGGCATCCGCGGACCGGAAAGCAAATGGATTTCAGCGTGACACCCGGCTTTCATAAAAACTAATTTTTTTCCCATACTATATTCCGAAAGAATGGAGTGCGTATGGGAAATTTTTTTGAGGATTTAAGAGAAGAATGGTACAAGCGGCGGATGCTTCGGGTAGTTTTGATCGCGGCGGCGGTCTATCTTGTCATGAAGTATGCGCTGACGCTTGTGCTGCCGTTTTGCTTATCCGTGCTCTTTGTGCGCTGGGTCATGCCGTTCGTGCGAAGAATATCAGGAAAGCGGCGGGGGATGAAAAGCACGCTTACTGCCTTCATTTTGTTTATGATCGGCGCGCTGCCCATTGTGCTGCTTCTTTTTTTGTACCGCGCGGCAGCGGGCTGCGTGCGGATGTGCATGTCAAATTTTAAGATTTTTCGTGTGCAGTGCGGTGTTTTTCTTCATACCTGCTGCTGTTATTTGGAACGCCCGCTCGGGATCGACGCGATTGTGATCGAAGAGAAGATCATGACGGCGGCGCGCAGTATCGGAGAGCAGATCAGCGACGATGCGGTTCCCAAGGCGCTTGTCATATCGGGGGACGTCCTCAGAGTCGTTGCGGCGATCGGTATTTTTTGGGCGGTGTTTTTTATTTTCAGTGTGCTTTTTGCAAAGGATTATGACGAGATCGTGGCGGGGTGGCGCGAAAAACACTGGTTTGCCTATGTCAGGGAATTATATGACAAGACTGTCAGATTGATTTTTTCTTACATTAAGGCGCAGCTCATCATCATGTCCGTCATCGGGGGCATTTGCAGCGTCGTATTTTGGTGGGCAGGCTTCGGTACGCCTTTTTTATGGGGCTATATCGTGGGCTTTCTCGATATGCTCCCGTTTATCGGAACCGGCATTACGCTGATTCCGCTCGCGATCTTTGAGCTTGTCATGGGACAAAACATGCTTGCCGTCGTGTTTGTCCTGCTCTATGTGGTGTGTTATTTTGTACGGGAGTTTATGGAACCGCGTCTGATCGGGCAGCGGATCGGGATTCACCCGCTCATCATTCTGATGTCCGTGTTTTTAGGCGTGAAGCTCTATGGGATTTTGGGGATTGTGACAGGGCCGCTTTCTTATTTGCTGATCAGAGAGCTTTCTTCTCACGCGATTTCTTCTTGACAGAGCGCGGCAAAGACATTAAAATCACAATATATCGTATGGCGTTGAAAAGGGTTAGTACCTGTGCGGATGCTTTTCAGAGAGGGAATCAGAGGAACGGGGCCGTTCCGTGGTGGGAGATTCCTAAGCGGAGGGCGGGGAACCTGCCTTGGAGCCGTGTATGTTAAATACACCGTAGATCCGGCGATAACGGATACAGAGCAGGGCGGAGAAAGACCGTCAAGCAGGGTGGCACCGCCGATAACCTTCGGTCCCTATGATGGGATCGGAGGTTTTTTTGCGCGATAAGCAAAGAACGCGTTGCGTTCTTCGCATCTGGGAGCTGCTTATCGCAGACAGAGGACAATGAAAATTCAGAAAGGAGCAGTGTGAAAAAATGGCAGACAAAAAGCTGGTAGAAGCGATCACTTCCATGGAGGAAGATTTCGCGCAGTGGTATACCGACGTGGTGAAAAAAGCGGAGCTGATCGATTACACGAGCGTAAAGGGCTGTATGGCGTTTCGGCCTGCGGGCTATGCGATCTGGGAGTTGATCCAGCAGCAGTTAGACGCGCGGTTTAAGGAGACGGGGGTACAGAATGTTTACCTTCCGATGTTTATCCCGGAGAGTCTTTTACAGAAAGAAAAAGATCATGTGGAGGGCTTTGCGCCGGAGGTTGCATGGGTGACATACGGCGGCGGGCAGCAGCTTCAGGAGAGAATGTGCGTCAGACCGACCTCGGAGACCTTATTCTGTGATTATTATAAAAATGTGGTGCATTCGTACCGCGACTTGCCGCAGGTGTGCAATCAGTGGTGTTCCGTGGTGCGCTGGGAGAAAGAGACAAGACCGTTTTTAAGAAGCCGTGAATTTTTGTGGCAGGAGGGACACACCGCTCATGCGACGGCGCAGGAGGCGGAGGAGCGTACGATTCAGATGCTCAATGTCTACGCGGACTTTGTGGAGCAGGTGCTTGCGATCCCGGTCATTAAAGGACGGAAAACCGATAAAGAAAAATTTGCCGGAGCGACGGCAACTTATACGATCGAGGCGCTGATGCATGACGGAAAGGCATTACAGTCAGGAACGAGTCACAATTTCGGAGACGGCTTTGCGAGGGCGTTCGGCATTCAGTACACGGCGAAGGATAATACGCTGCAATATGTCCATCAGACTTCATGGGGTATGACGACCCGCTTGATCGGTGCGATCATTATGGTGCACGGAGACAATTCGGGCTTAAAGCTTCCGCCGAGAGTCGCGCCCACACAGGTGATGATCATTCCCATTCAGCAGCAAAAGGACGGTGTGTTAGAGGCGGCGTCGAAGCTGGAAGCGGAGATAAAGAAAGCGGGTATTCGCGTAAAAACGGATGTTTCGGATAAGAGTCCGGGCTGGAAATTTTCGGAGCAGGAGATGCGCGGCATTCCCGTCCGCATCGAGATCGGACCGAAAGACATCGAGGCGGGACATTGCGTAGCCTGCCGCCGCGATAACGGAGAAAAACAGACGATTGCCTTGGAAGAGGCGGCGTCGAAGCTGCCCGCGCTCTTAGAGCAGATCCAGCAGGATATGTTCGAGGCGGCGCGCGTGCACAGAGAGGAACATACTTACACGGCCGTGACGATGGAGGAATTTGAGAAGTGCTTTACGGAGAAGACCGGCTTTGTGAAAGCAATGTGGTGCGGGGAACAGGAATGCGAGGACATCATCAAAGAAAAGCTCGCAGTCACGAGCCGCTGTATGCCGTTTGACGGGGAGAAGCTTGCCGATACCTGCGTCTGCTGCGGGAAACCCGCAAAAAAGATGGTATATTGGGGAAAGGCATATTAGAAGATGAAAAACAGGGTTGTGATGTAACGGTTACATCACAACCCTGTTTTTTCCGCCGTTTTTTCCGAGGTATAGATTATTGTCCGCTAGTGTGATCGTTTCTCCGACCGTCATGCCCTTCTGGTAAATCGCAACGCCGAGTGTGAGTGTACAGCGAATCCACTTGCTGCTCGATTCAAAAATATGGTGTTCGACATGATGCCGGATGCTCTCGGCGATCTGATAGGTCTGATCATGTGTGCTGTTGCTGATGAGGATGAGAAGCTCCTCGCCGCCCCAGCGGCACACATATCCATGTTCGCCGACCTGCTCTACCGCGATCTGCGCAATATCATGCAGGGCAACGTCACCGAAATCGTGACCGTAAGTGTCATTGATCTTTTTGAAATCATCGATATCGCCCATGATGAGCGAGAAACTCAAATCGGATTGTAATGCCTGGTCGATAAACATCTGCATACTGCGGCGGTTGTAAAGTCCGGTCAGCGGATCTGTGTTCGCAAGCTGCTCCAGGATCGTATTTTGATGCCGCAGCTTTGCGTGTGTCCATTTGATCTCGAAGACGTAGATGAGTGAAAACAAGATCAGAAATAGAAACGTACAGATCGAGTTAAACGTATAAATAGAAAATTCGATCACCGGGTTGTCGATAGTGTAAAACGGTTCATTATAATAAGACAGAAATTTACAGGAAAGAAACAATACCGATGCAGCTATCGCATTCTGTGTGGCGATGACGAGCTTGCGCCGCGCTGTATTAAGCGTATAGCACACATAGAAGCCGACGGGAATCACGCCAATGATATATTGTGCAAAACCGAACTGCCAGCCGATGCATAATGTGGCGACAAAGGAATGCAGAACAATCTCAAAATAGGTGATATAGTACAACGGCAGATAGTTTTCCTTGCGGATCAAACGCGTGCTGAGCAGATAGGTAGCTACGCTTACCGTATTAAAAAGATATAGCGGCGTGATGCGCAGAGCGATAAACATGCATAGCAAAAAAGCATGCACACATGCAATGGAATAGATCATGAAACTGAATTTTTGTCTGTTTGTGATCTGCTCTGTCCCGTTTAATACATTTTTGGCGTATTCTAATTTCTTTTTCATCATCGTATCGTTCATTCAACTAAGTGCAGAACCTGAAGCAGCAGCGCCCATGCCAGACCATAGTAGGTGATAACTGCGATCAGGTCGTTAATAGTAGAGATCAAGGGACCGGATGCCACGGCGGGGTCCACGTGAAGCTTGTGGAAAAACAGCGGGATGATCGTTCCCATCAGGGAGGAAATGATCATTGCCACAAGCAGGGATAAACCGATGCAGCCCGATACCGCAAAGGAAAACATCGGGGGTCTTCCTTTGGCAAAATGGATGTAGAAACCGATCAGGGTAAATGATAAAGAGCCAAGTAAAAGCCCGTTTACCATGCCGATACGAAGTTCCTTTAACACGAGCTTCAGCCGCGCTCCTCGCTCTAACTCCTCATCCACAAGAACGCGGATGGTGACGGCAAGCGACTGCGTACCGACGTTTCCCGCCATTCCCAAAATGAGGGATTGAAAGCTGACGATCAGCGTCAGCTGGGCGATCACCTGTTCAAACATGCCCGCAACCGTGGAGACAAACAAACCCAAAAACAGCAGGGTGATCAGCCACGGAATTCTTTTTTTGATGCTCGCGCTTAGCGGTTCATTTAGTTCTTCCTCCTCGGTCAGACCCGCGAACCGCGCGTAATCCTCGCTCATCTGTTCATCGACGACTTCGACAATATCCTGCGCGGTAATGATGCCGAGCAGACGCTTATCGTTGTCAAGCACCGGAATGGAATCCTCGGAGTAATCTTTTAACTGCTCCAGGCAGTCGTCCACCGTCTCCGTCGCGTACACATACGGGAAAGAGGTTGTGATCAGGGAGGAAAGCGCCACGTTCTGCCTTGCGATGATCAGGTCGGTCAGGTCGATCGCACCGCAGAAGACGCCGTTGTCATCCGTCACGTAAATTGTGGAGATATTGTCGTTGTCCGCCGCCTGCTCCACAAGCGAGCGCATCGCCTGCTTGATCGTGAAGTCGTTTCGAATGACGACAAAATTGGTCGTCATGTGGCTGCCGAGCTCATCCTCTTCATAGGATTGAATGAGGTCAATATCCCGCCTGGTCTGCGCGTCAATGAGCCGGATCAGCTCATTGCTCTTATCGTCCTCCAGCTCGTCGAGCACGTCAACCGCGTCATCGGCATCCATGCTCTCAATGATGTCCGCCGCTTTTTCGGCATCCAGTTCCTCGATGTACTTTGCGACGTCATCCTCCAGATAAGCAAAAATGTCGGACACCGCATCGACACCGAGCACATGGTAGAGCCGTTTGCGCTCTAAGGGCGTTAATGCCGCCAGCACATTGGATATATCATTATCGTGGTAGCGACTTAGCTGCTCGCGAAGTTCCTCCTCGGGCAGATCGCTCTGAATGAGACGGATCAGTTCCGGCTCATAGTCGGGACGCTCCGGATCTGAATATATAGTTTTATCTGCCATTGGTGTATAACTCCTGTTTTTCGTGAATCATTGATGACATAATAACCCAATTATGCTAATTATATCACAGATCACAGTGATTTCCAAACCTATTTTGCGTTTGGGTGTGATTTGCAGCGATTCGGGTATGGATTGTAAAGTTTTCTTATTTTATGAAAAGTTGGCTATGGAAATTACACGCGGGCTGACGTAAAATAGAATCAGTGGTTTTATTTTTTGATGAAGGAGAGCGAATATGAAAATTTTGGTAATTAATTGTGGAAGCTCGTCGCTGAAATATCAGCTGATCGACAGCGATACGGAGCAGGTGCTGGCAAAGGGGCTTTGCGAGCGCATCGGCATTGAGGGCGGATGCCTGACGCATCAGGGTGCGGGAAAAGAGAAGGTGACGATTCAAAAGGACATGCCGGAGCATACGGTTGCGGTACAGATGGTCATAGAAGCGCTGACGGACAAGGAACACGGCGTGATCACATCGCTTGATGAGATCGGCGCGGTCGGACACCGCATCGTCCACGGCGGCGAGAAGTTCGCAGGCAGCGTGATCGTGACTGATGAGGTCGTGCAGGCGATCGAGGAGTGCGCTGACTTAGCGCCCCTGCACAATCCGGCGAATCTGATCGGAATCCGATCCTGTGAGAAGATCATGCCGGGCGTATTGCAGGCAGCCGTATTTGATACGGCATTTCATCAGACAATGCCGAAAAAAGCATATCTGTATGGGCTGCCGTATGAGTATTATGAAAAATATAAGGTGCGCCGTTACGGTTTTCACGGAACGAGTCATGATTTTGTATCCGCGCGCGCGGCACAGATACTCGGAAAGGACAGAAAAGACCTGCGCATCATCGTGTGCCACCTCGGAAACGGGGCGAGCATTTCCGCGGTCAAGTACGGGGAGAGCGTGGATACGAGCATGGGCTTAACGCCGCTTGAGGGACTGATCATGGGAACACGCTGCGGGGACATCGACCCGGCGGTCGTCAGCTTTCTCGGGGAAAAAGAGCAGCTTTCTTATCAGGAGCTGTCCGATGTGATGAATAAGAAGTCCGGCGTGCTCGGTATGTCGGGAATCTCCAGCGATTTCCGGGATTTGGGAGCGGCGGCGGAGAAAGGCGACGAGCGCGCTAAAATGACGCTGGATGCTTACGCATACCGTGTGGCGAAATATATCGGCGCGTACACGGCGGCGATGGGCGGCGTGGATGTCATTGCGTTTACGGCGGGTGTCGGAGAAAATAATATCTCCATGCGTGAGATGATCGGTGAATACCTTGGATTTTTGGGAACAAAGGTTGATCATGAAAAAAATAACCTGCGCGGCGAGGAAGCCGTTATCTCAACGCCGGAGAGCCGGGTGAGCATCATGGTCGTTCCCACGAACGAGGAGCTTGCCATTGCGCGCGAGACGCTGCGCCTTGTCAGTAAGCAGTAGAGAACAGCAACATTTCGCGGGAGGATACGGCATGCAGATCGAGTTGCCGCAGCAGGCTGCAAACATCATCACGACATTAGAAAGCGCGGGCTATGAGGCGTACGCCGTCGGCGGCTGTGTGCGGGACAGTCTGTTAGGGAGAGTGCCTGATGACTGGGACATTACCACGAACGCAAAGCCGGACGAGGTGAAAAAGCTATTCCGCCGCACGATCGACACGGGGATTCAGCATGGGACCGTGACGGTCATGATGGGAAAAACGGGGTATGAGGTTACGACCTATCGGGTTGACGGCGAATATGAGGACGGCAGACATCCGAAGAACGTGGCGTTTACGGGCAGTCTGAGAGAGGATTTATGCCGCAGGGATTTTACGATCAATGCGATGGCGTACCGCCCGAAGGACGGGCTTGTGGACTGCTTCGGAGGAATGGAGGATTTACGGGAAGGCCGTATCCGCTGTGTCGGCGATGCGCGTGCGCGCTTTACGGAGGACGCGCTGCGCATGATGCGTGCCGTGCGTTTCAGCGCACAATTGTCTTTTTCAATAGAAGAGAAGACGTTTGAGGCTATGAAAGCACTTGCGGGAAATCTGGAAAAGGTCAGCGCGGAGCGGATACAGGCGGAGTTTGTCAAGCTGCTGTGTTCGCCGAATCCCGACGCGCTGCGCCTGTTGTATGAGGCGGGATTAAGCGCGGTGTTTTTTCCTGAATTTGATGAATGCATGCGGACGGGGCAGAATCACCCGCACCATTGCTATTCGGTGGGGGAGCATATTCTTCATGCCATGAAAGCGGTGCGCGCCGACCGTGTGCTGCGTCTTGCGATGTGCTTCCATGACATCGGAAAGCCGTATACAAAGGAAACGGACGAAAACGGTATCGATCATTTTCACGGGCACGCCGCGCTTAGTGAGGATTTGACAAAAAAGATTTTGCGCCGCCTGAAATTTGATACGGATACGATCGTTAAAGTATCGGGGCTTGTGCGGAATCATGACAGAAACATCGAACCGGATAAACGGGGGATGCGCCGCGCGATGGCGGATGTCGGCGCGGAGCTGTTTCCCGGTCTCTTTGATGTAAAAGAGGCGGATATCGCGGCGCAGAGTACCTATCAGCGGCAGGAAAAACAGGAGCGCCTTGCGCGTTTGAGAGAGGTATACGGCGAGGTTCTGCGCGATCGGGAGTGTGTCTGCTTAAAAGATCTTGCCGTGACGGGGCGGGATCTGATCGACATCGGCATTCCGGCAGGGCCGGGGCTCGGCGCGATCCTGAAGGAGCTTCTTCAGATCGTCGTGGAGGATCCTGCGTGCAACACAAAGGAATATCTGCTGGCTGAAAGTGTTAAAAAGAGAGCACAAACATAAAATATCGGTACATATTTTCACCTATGTTGTCATATATTGGGATATGCGATATGGTGGAGGTAGCCGGTGTGAATGACCGAATTGTTAATATACTGGAACAATATGACGTGACGCTGCTCAAGACATGGAAGGGAAGAAGCGCGCTGTTATGCGATACGGAGCAGGGCTTAAAGATTATTCGGGAATATACGGGGCCGCTTGAGAAGCTCTGCGTATTAGAGGCGCTTTTACAAAACCTGCGGGAAGCGGGTTTTTTGTCCGACTGCATCCTGCGCACGAAGGAAGGTGCGCTGTTTGTGAGGGGCAGGGACGGGAACGTCTATATCGTCAAAGATTATTATGAGGGGCGCGAATGCTCGGTGGGCGATGCGTCCGACTGCGTGCGTGCAGTCAGGCAGCTTGCGCAGCTTCATCTTCATTTATCCGTTCCGCCTAAGGAGAGCATCCGTCCGCTTGTGCAAAAGCCGTCCGATCAGGAAGAGGCCTGTGCGCCGGACGGGGAGGAAACAGGCAGTTACCGGTTCCGGATGTTTGATCCGGTGAGAGAGTATGAACGGTATAACCGTGAACTGAAACGGATTTGGAAGCATCTGCGCAATAAGAGCGATAAGACGGATTTTGAGGTATTTCTTCTGCATCATTATCCTTTTTTTATGGAACAGGCAGAGGAGGCGCTTACACTGTTTCGGAGTGCGGATGTGGATGCGTTCTACCGGCAGGAGGAACAAAAGGGCGTACTCTGTCACGGGGATTTCCAATATCATAACATCCTGTTTACGGACGGGGGTGCGTTTGTGATGAATTTTGAAAAATGCATGATGGACGTCAGGATAAGGGATTTTTATCTATTTTTCCGGAAAGTTATGGAAAAAAATAATTGGAACATTTATACAGGCAGGCAGCTTTTGGAGGCGTATGACGCCGTCCGTCCGATCAGTGATGCGGAGAAAAAACTGCTTGGTCTAAAACTCTGTTATCCCGAGCGTTTCCGCAAGGTTGTGAGCTATTACTATAACAGCGGAAAGGCATGGATTCCTGCCAAAAACAGGGAAAAAATCGACCGTCTGCTTGGGCAGGAAGATGCGCGAAAGAGCTTTCTAAAAAATCTGCTTGAGGCATAGCGCAAGCGGGTAGGATTGTGCTATACTGTTCTCATGAAAACAAATCGAAAAAAACAAAAATTCATAAAGATGACCGCGGTCTGGATGGCGGGCGTTCTTTTGTTTACAGGCTGTGCGTTCCGGGAAGCGGGGAAACCCGATACGCCAACGAATGTAACAGTCGGTAACCAGGAGCAGGTGACTGCCGCGCCGCCGCAGACTGCGGGCTATGACAGTGTGGATACGGCAATCGTCATCCGCTATGACACGGAAGAAAAAACGATCTCTCTGCGGAATTTAGAGACGGGCAGACAGTATACGCTCGCCTATGACGGAACGACCAGGCTCTCGGACAAAAACGGACAGGTCTTAACGATGGCGCAGATCAAGGCGGGAGAGCTTGTGGACGTAACGTTCCGTTATCGGAGCAAGACGCTTGTGTCGCTTGTGCAGTCGCCGGATGCCTTTGTGAAAGAAGGGCTGACGGACTATGCGTTGTCGGAGTCGGGAAGATCGATGACGATAAACGGCGTACAGTACCGGCTTGCCGATGATCTGGCGATCCTATCCGACGGAGAGCTGATCGAGCTGATGGATCTGAACAGCGTGGACGCACTGACGCTACGCGGCTTTGACTATGAGATACACAGCATCAGCGTCGATCGCGGGCACGGATATTTAAGGCTCAAAAACGACGAGTCTTTTATCGGCGGCTGGATCGAGGTCGGCTCCGCGGTGATCGCGCCGATCACGGAGAACATGCTTTTGACCGTGCCGGAGGGCAGCTATGAGGTGTCAGTTTCGAGTGAGGCGGGACGCGGAACGCTGTCTGTTGCAGTGTATAAAAATCAGGAGCAGACGCTGGACGTCGGTGATTTTGCGGTGGAAATCAAGGAGGGAAAGGTCTATTTTGACGTCATGCCTGTCTCCGCCACCGTATATGTGGACAGTGAGAAAGTGGATATTTCCGGGCCGGTGACCCTTACCTACGGCGTGCATTTTCTGATGATCCGGGCGGATGGCTATGAGACGATGGTGAAATATTTAAGCGTCGGGCAGGAGACGGCCAGCTTGGCGATCACATTGGAGAAAGCGGCGGCGGATTCGGACGAAGATGATGACGATCAGGATTCCGGTGACGGAAACGGGACGAACAGCGGGGACGGCACGGGCAGCGGAAACGAAGCGAACGGCAGCGGCACAGGTACGGATCAGGGCGGACAGGCTTCGGAGCCGGAAGTGGTGACGGCGGATGACGGAACGGTGTTCTATGTGCTGGTAACGGCGCCGGAGCAGGCGGAGGTTTATGTGGACGGTATCTATGTCGGCATCGCGCCGATACGGTTCAAGAAGGTGCCCGGAAGTCATGAGATCACGCTGCGCCGTATTGGCTATCAGACGCGCGCATATACGATACAGCTTGACGACGAAAAGAAGGACGTGACCTACTCCTTTTCTGAATTATTAGCGACGGAATAGATTCTTATCGGAAATCGCTATTTTTCCTTGACAAATGTTGGTAAAAAAGCTATAAATATGTATAGGCATTCTGAGGGGTGTCATAATACTATCAAAAACAAAGCTCAGTAAGAGGAGGAGTTCGTCAATGAACAAAACAGAGTTAGTTGCAGCTATGGCTGAACAGGCAGGATTATCTAAGAAGGATGCAGAGGCAGCGTTAAAGGCTTTTACGGACGTTGTAGCTGCTCAGCTTAAGAAGGGTGATAAGATTCAGTTAGTAGGTTTTGGTACATTCGAGGTTGCAGAGAGAGCAGCCAGAGAAGGCAGAAATCCGCAGACTGGTGCGGTTATGCCGATCGCAGCTTCCAAGGCTCCGAAGTTCAAGGCTGGTAAGGCATTAAAGGATATGGTAAACGCATAAGAATGCGCCCGTTCCTTTGAAACGACTTGAGAACGGAAGACGGCTGATGAGAGGATTTCATTAGCCGTCTTTTTTTGGCAAAACGGGAGGAGAGAATGTATGCGGCTGGATAAATATCTCAAGGTGTCCCGGCTCATTAAGCGCAGGACCGTTGCAAACGAGGCGTGCGATGCGGGCAGGGTTACGGTCAACGATAAACCGGCGAAAGCGTCTTATGAGGTGAAGGCGGGCGACATCATTGCGATCCGGTTCGGCGATAAAGAGGTTCGCGTAGAGGTGCTCGCCGTGCAGGAGACGGTGCGAAAGGAAGACGCGTCCGGGTTATTTAAATATATATAAGGAATCGCTGATTAAATCAGTGCTTCCTTGGAAAAATGCGATTGATTCAGGCATTTGATCAGGCATAAACAGGAATCTCCCGAATATATTTTTTTATAGAAACAGGTGCATGGCTCGTACAATCTGTGCTTGCGGATATAAAAAATAGAAGGGAGGTTCTTTTTTTATGGAGGACTTGAATCAGATGCAAAAAATGCCTCACAAAATGGTGGTAGGAAACCGCAAGACGATCGCGCTTACGGGCGTCACGGATGTGCTTGCGTTCGATATTCACGAGATCCTGCTGGAGACTTCCCAGGGAATGCTGATGATACGGGGGAATAATCTGCATGTCAGCAGGCTGACGCTTGATAAAGGGGAGGTTGATGTGGACGGCCGGATCGACAGTCTGGCTTACTCGGATGCGCCCACGTACGGAAAAAAGCAGGAATCCCTGTTTTCCAGATTGTTCAAATAATCCCGAAGAAGGGCGCGCTATGAGTGAAAGTATCATCAAAGAGGCGGTGTTTTCGCTGCATTGCATCAGCGTGGGTGTGTTGATCACCTTTGTGTACGATCTGCTGCGTGTATGCAGGATCTGCGTCAGGCACAGCCGCTTTTTGATTTCCGTAGAGGATTTTTTGTTTTGGGCCGTTTGTGCAATTTTTATATTTTTGGTGTTGTATTGTGAAAATGACGGAATCCTGCGTTGGTACTGCATTGCGTGCGCAGTCGTGGGAATGGAGATTTATAAAAAATTATTCAGTCCATATATTGTACGCTTTATGTCAACAGTTTTGAAAAAGACCATACATGTTGTGGCGTGGATTGTACGGAAACTGATGTTCCCTTTCAAGATGCTGTTTTTGGGGCTTCGCAGGGCATATGTTAAAATCTGTCACATTTTCACAAAAAAGAAAAAAGAAGCTGATAGGTAGTTGACGGTTTGCATAAAATTGGTTAACATATGTATTATGTAAACAGTTTAAGAGTTATGGAAAGGTAAGAGAATAGATTGAAAAATCAAAGATTTTTCAATCGGCAAATTTGTGCTGACGCCCAAATTCGCGGGCTATTGGCAGCATGGAGGAATATTATGGCAAGAAAGAGACCGGCATACCGTAAAAAGCGGCATAACCGGCTCGGTATGCTTTTGGTGATGATGTGTATCGTGATGCTGCTGATCGTAGTCAGCGTCAGCAGTATAGATCTCAAGGCAAAGCAGAGAACCTATGCTGAACGTGAGCGGAATTTAGCAGAGCAGATTGAGCAGGAACACGAGAGAACACGGCAGCTTGAAGAATATGAAAAGTATATCAGGACAGACGCGTATATTGAGGAAGTGGCAAAGAGTAAGCTCGGACTCGTATACGAGGGCGAGATCATATTCAGGGCAGACGACTGAACAGACCGGAAATGCGGAGCGTTTCGGGTCTGTTTCTTTTATGTATCTCTGCTTTTTTCACAGCCCGAAAGAATCCGCCAAAGGAGGATTCTTTGAAAGATTTCTGCGTTTCGCAGAAATCTTTTTTTGTCAGAAAGTTAAGCAGCGCGCAGGCATGGTTTGACAAAAAATACGCCGCGCCTCCTCTATAATATACCCTTACAGACGAGCCGTGCCGCGGCGCGGGGTCTGCATGTTATGGAAAGGGTATGATGGAATATGAAAAAGCAGTTGTCGGAGAAGGAGACGCAGGAGACAGCACTGTTGCCTGAGTATGGACGAAAGAGACTTTTAACCTACGCGGATTCTTTTATGCGGCTTGCAAAAAGCTTTTACGGGATGGAAACCGGAGAGACACAGGACGACACGGATGTCAAGACCTCAAGAGAAACGTATTTGTGGCAGAAACGGCTGATGGAAAACCGTGGACTGCTTGCAGATCATTTATGCGAAATGTCCCGCATCATGACAGGAATTGCACAGGAATCGTATCATATGAAGCCGATGGGAGACCGGACGCGTTACCATATTGCAAAGGAATTAAAAAAGAGGGGGATCCGTCTGCACAGACTCTTTTGCATGACGAATGAAAACGGAAAACTGGAGGTTGCCGCTACCATGCGCGCCAGACTGCCTGAACCCGGAGAGGGGGAATATACGGTCGCCGATATTGCGGGGCTGCTGTCCGTAACCCTCGGCGTGCGCTTAAATCCTGCGGCGGGCAGCACAAGCCTCCTTGCCGACGAGCTTTCGACGGTGGTGTTTGAGGAGGAGACGCGTTACCATATTTTAACGGGGGTGGCGCGTGTCGCGAAAGAAGGGGAGCGTATTTCGGGGGATAACTATACGTTCTGCGAGATGGGGCGGGGGCGCTTTGCCGCCGTGCTTGCGGACGGGATGGGTTCAGGCGAACAGGCATGCCGCGCGAGCGAACTGGTTGTGGAGCTGTATGAGCAGTTTTTGGAATCGGGATTCTCGGCGAACGGGGCGGCGCAGATGATCAACGGCGCACTGCTTTCGTCCACACAGGATACGGACGTATCGACGCTGGATGCGTGTTGCGTGGATCGGTATACGGGAGCGTGCAGTCTGATGAAGGCGGGCGCGTCGGGAACCTATATCAAACGGGACAGCCGGATTGAAATGCTTGACGCGGCGGGACTGCCGCTCGGCGTATTCGGGCAGCTTGAAATGATGGAGCTGCGCTGTGAGTTGATGCATGGAGAATACCTGATCATGCTTTCGGACGGTGTGAGCGACTGCTTTACGCGTCCGGGCGCGGAGGCGCTGTTTGAGGACATGCTGGCGAGGCTGGAGGTCAGGGAGCCCGGCGAAATGGCAAACGCCATTCTGCGTCAGGCGATCTACCAGAGCGAGGGCAGGATCGCCGATGACATGACGGTGCTGGTGCTCGGGCTGTGGGAAAACGGAGGATGCTAAATGTTGACATTTTCCCATTAATAGGAATATCATGTGTATAGAAGGGAATACTGAGGGACAGGTATGCTACATAAGATTATGGCATTTATTGCGGAATTTCATATGATCGGACCGAACGACCGCGTGATTGCGGGCGTGTCGGGGGGCGCGGATTCCGTATGCCTGTTTTATCTGCTGCTTGCGTTAAAAAAGCAGATTCCGTTTGATTTTTCTGTTGTGCATGTCGATCACGGGATCAGAAAGGATGCCGGGGAGGATGCGGCGTATGTGAGGCGGCTGTGTCAGGAGCATGATGTCGCGTTTACAATGATAGAGGAAGATGTGCCGGCCTATGCCGCCGCGCATCATCTCGGCGAGGAGGAGGCGGGGCGGTACCTGCGCTATCAGGCGTTTGCGCAGGTGAATGCGCGTGTTTATGATGGCGGGGCGAAAATCGCCGTGGCCCATAACAAAAATGACCGTGCGGAAACGGTGCTGTTTCAACTGTTTCGGGGGAGCGGACTGCACGGCATGTGCGGGATGAAGCCCGTGCAGGGCAATGTGATCCGTCCGCTTTTGTGTGTGACGAGAGAGGAGATAGAGGCATATCTTGCAGCGCGTGATATTTCGTACCGCACCGATTCCACTAATGCGGAAGACGGTTATGCGAGAAACCGTATCCGTCATCATATCTTAAACTATGCGGAGCAGGAGGTCTGTCAGGGCAGCACGGAGCATATCAGCCGGACGGCGGACATGCTCACGCAGGCGGCGGCGTATCTGGATGCGCAGACGGAGGAGGCGTATCAGGTATGCGTGACGGAGGAGGCAAATCCGGCATGTGTAACCATTTCCGCGGATGCGTTTGCGCGGCTGCATCCTTATTTACAGGGGAGTCTGCTCCATCGGTGTTTTGGGAAGCTGACGCCCGCCGCGAAGGATATGACGTCCGCGCATGTGAAAAGTGTTTGCGCGCTGTTTGAGAAGCAGGTCGGGCGCGTGCTTGCGCTGCCGAACGGCATGACGGCCGAGCGGACTTATCAGGGCGTATTTTTGGGATACAAAACCGATTTCGGAAAAAAAGAAGCCTGTGAGGATTCGCCTGTTTTTTTGGAAGGGGAGAGCGGAGAGGCCCGTTTTGGAGGCCGCATATTCCGGTTTCGTGTGTTTTCCTGTGAGATAAACGAGAATATCTTACAGACAATTCCGAAAAACGTTTGTAAGAAATGGTTCGATTATGATAAAATAAAGAAACCCATCGCGGTTCGTTACCGAAAAACAGGGGACGAGCTCGCGATCAATGCGGCAGGCGGTACCAAGAGCCTTAAAAAATACATGATCGACGAGAAGATTCCGTCCGGGGAACGGCATCAGATACCGCTAATCGCGGAGGAAGATCATGTGTTGTGGGTGACGGGATACCGCATCAGTGAGGCTTATAAAGTGACCGCAGATACCAAACGAATCATCGAAATATACATGTCAGGAGGAAAAGAGGATGGCTGAGAGTATCAGCGTGCTTCTCACCGAGCAGGAGGTGGATGAAAGAATCCAGCAGCTCGGCGAGCAGATCAGCAAAGATTATGAGGGAAAGCAGGTACATTTGATCTGTATCTTAAAAGGCGGCAGCATGTTCCTGTGCGAGCTTGCAAAGCGGATCACGATTCCCGTGTCGCTTGATTTTATGTCAGTGTCAAGCTACGGAAAGGACATGACGTCGAGCGGTGTAGTCAGGATCGTGAAGGATCTTGACGATCCGATCAAGGACAAGCATGTCATCGTGGTGGAGGACATCGTGGATTCGGGAAGGACATTGAGCTATTTGCTGGAGATGCTCGGGAAAAGAGAGCCGGCAAGTATCGCGATCTGTACGTTGCTCGATAAGCCGGATCGGAGAGTCACGGACGTGAAGGTGGATTACACGGGTTTTCAGATTCCGGATGAGTTTGTTGTCGGTTACGGGCTGGATTATGATCAGCGCTATCGCAACCTGCCCTATATCGGGATCGTGCATGTAGACGAATAAAAGGAGATAATGAAGTGAGAACAACAAAAAGAGGCAGCGGTATTTATTTCAGCATCATTCTCCTGCTGCTTGTGGCAGCAGTATGGATCAGTCAGCTGAGGAATCTGCCGAGCGATTATCCGTATGATACTTTTATGTGGGATTTAGAGCACGGAAATGTGTATGAGATTGAGATCCGGCAGAATGAGCAGGTGCCGACGGGAGTCCTGTACGTAAGCTTGAAAGACGGTTCGGAGCGTACGATCTGTGTGGCGGACGTCGTTGAGACAGAGAAATTTCTGCGACAGTATGACGGCGTGAATGTGATATTGAAGAATGTGCCGCAGGAAAGCTGGTTTTTGAATTATGTTCTTCCGATCATGGTCGGGCTGATCGTGCTGGTATTTATTTTTGTGATGCTGAACGCGCAGAACAGCGGCTCCAACAGCAGCAGCAACAGAATGATGAACTTCGGGAAAAGCCGTGCGCGCATGGCGACGGATACGGAGACGACATTAAAGAATGTTGCGGGACTTCAGGAGGAAAAGGAAGAACTGGAGGAGATCATTGATTTCCTAAAGGACCCTTCAAAATATACGAAGGTCGGGGCGAGGATTCCGAAGGGTGTTCTTTTGGAGGGACCGCCCGGAACCGGTAAGACGCTGCTCGCAAAGGCCGTTGCGGGAGAGGCGGGCGTGCCGTTTTTCAGTATTTCCGGTTCGGATTTCGTGGAGATGTTTGTCGGTGTCGGCGCTTCACGTGTACGTGATCTGTTTGCGGACGCAAAGAGGAGCGCGCCGTGTATTGTGTTTATTGATGAGATCGATGCGGTTGCGAGACGCCGCGGAGCGGGAATGGGCGGCGGTCATGACGAACGTGAGCAGACCTTAAACCAAATGCTTGTCGAGATGGACGGCTTTGGCGTGAATGAGGGGATCATTGTCATGGCGGCGACAAACCGTGTGGATATTCTTGATCCGGCGATCCTGCGTCCGGGACGCTTTGACCGTAAGATCGCGGTCGGCAGACCGGATGTGAAGGGCAGGGAGGAAATTTTGGGCGTCCATGCGGTGAATAAACCGCTTGCTGAGGATGTGGACTTAAAGCAGATCGCGCAGACGACGGCGGGCTTTACGGGAGCGGATCTTGAAAACCTGCTCAATGAGGCGGCAATCGTAGCGGCGCGGGAAGACCGTTCTTTTATCAAGCAGAGCGATATTCGGAAAGCGTTTATCAAGGTCGGCATCGGCGCGGAGAAAAAGAGCCGTGTCATCACGGAGAAGGAGAAAAAGATCACCGCGTATCATGAAGCGGGGCATGCGATCCTGTTCCATGTGCTGCCTGACGTCGGTCCGGTGTATACCGTGTCGATCATTCCGACGGGAGTCGGTGCGGCAGGCTATACGATGCCGCTTCCCGAAAAGGATGAAATGTTCCTCACAAAGGGCAGGATGCTTCAGGATATTATGGTATCACTCGGCGGGCGGATCGCCGAGGAGATCATTTTTGACGATATTACGACGGGCGCGTCCAGCGATATTAAAAAAGCAACCGAAGAGGCGCGGAGCATGGTAACCCGCTACGGCATGTCGGAAAAGATCGGCGTGATCAATTATGCGCATGATGACGACGAGGTATTTATCGGCCGCGACTTTGCGCATACAAAGGGCTACAGCGAGGTGATGGCGGGAGAGATCGACCGCGAGGTCAAGCAGATCGTGGACGATTGCTATAGCAAAGCAAAATCCATTATTGAAGAGCATATGAACGTGCTGCACCGCTGTGCGGAGCTTCTGCTGGAAAAAGAGCGCATCACCAGGGACGAATTTGAGGCATTGTTCTCTGTTTTGTGAAAAATAGACAAAAAAATACAAACGAAATTGTAATATTTGTGAATTTCAAGAATGGATTTGCGCAGGGACATTTGTTATGATACTACTTGTAACCCCCCAATACATTTTATAGTTTTTTGCTATACCCCATAAGTAAGAAATACCTTCTCTAAAAAAGACAATTGCTTCGGCAACTGTCTTTTTTACCCTTTAGGGATTGAATATCCCACTTTTTTCATATAAAATAATGAACAGAGAACGACACAGAGCATGTGTGTCGGAAACAGGCGGCATGGAGGCTGAAAATGGATTACCTAAAAATATTAAGAGCGGAGGAGCAGCTGCAATATATTAAAGATATGCGTCCTCTGCTTCGGAAAAGAGCTCTTTTTTCCGATACGACCGAAGATTATGTGACCCCGTCCCAGCCAAGAAAATATGATATGGTGCGAATCCGGTTTCGGGCGGGCTTGGACAATATCGACAGGGTCTATCTTGTCTGTAACGGAACTAAGATACTGATGACGAAAGCCTTTTCGGATGAGCTGTTTGATTTTTACGAAACGGATTATCAGCTTGAAAATGAGCGGATATATTATTACTTTGAGGTGCAGGCGGGCAGGATCACCTGTTACTTCGATACGCGCGGCGTGCAGAAGCAGCCGGATGAGTATTATCGTTTTTCGATCATTCCGGGATTTTCGACACCGGAGTGGGCAAAAGGCGCCGTGATGTACCAGATCTATGTGGATCGCTTCTGCAACGGGGATCCGAGCAATGATGTGCTGACCAATGAATATGTGTATATCGGCAATAAGACCCGGAGGGTGGAAGATTGGTACGAATATCCCGATAAGATGGATGTGCATCGTTTTTATGGCGGCGATCTTCAGGGTGTGCTTGATAAGATGGACTATCTGCAGGGGCTTGGGATCGATGTGATCTATTTCAATCCGCTTTTTGTCTCTCCGTCCAATCACAAGTACGATATTCAGGATTATGATTATATCGACCCCCATTTCGGAAAGATCGTCCATGACGAGGGAGAACTGCTGGGAGATGGGGCAAGTGATAACATTCACGCGACGCGTTATATTGACCGTGTGACGAATAAAGAGAATTTAGAGGCGAGCAATGCGCTTTTTGTCAAGGTAGTTGAGGAGGCGCACCGGCGCGGTATGCGCGTGATCTTGGACGGCGTGTTCAACCACTGCGGTTCTTTTAATAAATGGATGGATCGCGAGCGCATTTATGAGAATGCCGAGGGGTATCAGAAGGGTGCGTACGTTTCGGCGGAAAGCCCCTATAATACGTATTTTGATTTTTCCGATAAAGGAAGATGGCCGTATAACGGCAGTTATGACGGATGGTGGGGACACGATACCCTCCCCAAGTTAAATTACGAGGGTTCCAGAAATCTGTACGATTATATTCTGTATATTGCGCGCAAGTGGGTTTCTCCGCCGTATAACTGCGACGGCTGGCGTTTGGATGTGGCGGCGGATTTGGGACATTCTCCCGAGATCAACCATCAGTTCTGGCGCGATTTCAGAAGAGTGGTCAGGCAGGCAAATCCGAATGCGATCGTGCTTGCCGAGCATTACGGCTCTCCGCGCGACTGGCTGGATGGAGAACAGTGGGATACCGTCATGAATTATGACGCGTTTATGGAGCCTGTCACATGGTTTTTGACCGGCATGCAGAAGCACAGCGACGATTACAGACAGGATATGCTCGGAAACGCCGATGCATTTTTTGGGGCGATGCGTTATCATATGGTCAGCTTTACGATGCCGTCCCTGTATGTTGCGATGAACGAGCTTTCCAATCATGATCATTCCCGATTTCTTACGAGGACGAATCATGTGGTCGGACGTATGAATAATCTTGGGAGTGAAGCCGCGAACCGGGGTGTTAATAAGGCGGTCATGCGGGAGGCGGTCGTCATCCAGATGACATGGCCGGGCGCGCCGACGATCTATTACGGGGATGAGGCAGGTCTGTGCGGGTTTACCGATCCCGATAACCGCCGCACCTATCCGTGGGGGCGCGAGGACTTGGAGATGATCGCGTTCCATAAAGAGATCATCCGTATTCACAAGGAGAATCAGGAGATCAAGACCGGCTCGATCAAGTTTTTGGTCGGGGAATATAACGTGATCGGTTATGGGCGTTTTAATCGGGAGGAACAGACCATAGTGGTCATCAATAATAACGACCATGAATTTTCCGAGGAGTTGTCCATCTGGGAACTCGGTATTCCGAAAGAGACGACGATGAAACGGTTGTTATTTACGACGGAGAACGGATATGATATCCAAGAGGAATGGTATCCTGTCAAAAACGGCAAGATGCTCTTTACGCTCCCGGCTCATTCTGCGATCATACTAAAGCATAAAAATCATACACAGGAAAAAGAGAACGAAACAACGAGACACAGGTGGATCTTCTGAGGAAGTCCGGTGCGGGAAACGCTTTGATCAGCGTTTCCCTAAAACCAGCCTGTGTCATATCTTACCGTAGCATTCCAAAAGATCCATTCGTCATAGCCCGCGTCCTGAACCGCGCGGATCTGATCCTGAATCTGCTCCCTGCCGTATTCGATATGCCCTCTGACCCATGTGGCGGTAAATGCCTGAAGCCAGGGGCGCACGCGGCAGTTTACCGGCATGCCGTTCTCTAAGACGGCGCAGATCGTATCGTTTCCGTACTGGTCGAGTACTGCGCGGGATGCGTTTAATGCGGCCGTGACGGTGCGGTAAGGCTCGGCGTCCGGCACGTCGATCCGATAGACACCCGCGCCGTAATGCGAGGGGTAGATCATCGGGCAGATGACGTCTAACTTGGATGCCATGACGGCATAATCCTGTCCGACAATGTCGCGGTCCCCCGCATTGTCGATGATCGTGCCGTATACGTCGGCGGAAACGGTGACGGAATAAGGGGAAAGCTTCTCGCGTGCGTAATCGGTAAAGGCATTGATAATATCCGATTTTGTATAGGTTTCTGCAATCTCTCCGAACACGACGCGATCCATTCCTCTGTCTGTGGAAAATCGAATATAATCAAACTGAATCTCATCAAAACCGATGCGCGCCGCTTCTGTCGCGATCTCCAGCAAATAATCCCACACGCCCTGCTCATAAGGATTGACCCATGCAAGTCCGCTGTTATCGTGGAAAATGGTTCCGTCCTCCTCGTGGAGCGCATATTCCGGCATGGCTTTCGCGAGGTAAGGATCCTTGAACGTGACGATGCGGGCGATCAGGTAAATATTGTGCTCTTTGCATTCCGCGATCAGGCTTTCGATGTCGGGAATATAAATGGCGGAGGAACCGATTTCCTGTACGGTCGGCGTATTCATCTCATAAGTGACCTGTCCGCGGTCGTCCTTAATATCAATGACAAAGGCGTTGATATCGGTCTCGTCGGCGAGCGCGATCAGATCATGGACGCGGTCAATTCCCGCGATGGCGGCGGTGACGTATATGCCGTGAACGCGGAAATCAGGGTCGCCGGGCAGAGGCTCGGAATGGAAGCTGCCGGCAGGCGTGCCGTCATCCGGTAACGCACCTTCGTCAGCGGGGGTTCCCGCGTCTGTCCCGCCGTCTGATCCGGTATGGGAATAAAACGAGTGAAAAACGCCTGTCGCAGACGTATCGGCGCAGTCCGCGGTCCGGGGCGTGATGCCGCAGACGCCGGCGGCCTCGCGGTTGATGCGCGCGACAGCGAGCGGTGCGGAAACGGCAGAATCGGAGGACGCTTCTATGGTTTGACCTCCGCATGAGGACGTAAACAGAGCCAGAATCAGAAGCAGGACGGAAAATGCGCGGCTTCTGATTCGGCCGTTATGCCGGTCAGTGCTTTTTTGCGGGTGTAATTTATTCGTAATCTGCATGGACATCAGAGCTCCTACGTGGAAATTTTAGGCTTTTTATGTCGATATTATATACAAAAAAAGAAAAATAAGCTATACTGAACAAAGAAATTTCAAAAAAAGAGGCGGATCACAATGGATATGATGGATATTGTAACGGATTATCAGCAGTTGAATCAAGTACAGACCCAGGACGTTAACTCCACATGGAAAGCGGTCAGCAATGCGGCAAAGGCGGCGGAAAGTGCGGAGACGGAGGATAAGACAGCGGCGTTCGCGGAAGCGCTGAAAACGGAGATTGATAACTTACAGCAGCGCAATGAGCTTGAGACCGCACTTGGGGATTCGTCCCTGCTCGGCGTGACGGAGAATTTGAATAACGTTTCGGAAATGCTGAAGACCGAGAGCGGGAGACAGGCGATCGGCGCGCTGGCGGACAACGCGATGGCGTCCATCGTATTCGGAACGAACAATTCTGATCAGAATTCTCTTCTTCGTTCCATGACGCAGGTCAATACATCGGAGCAGAGTCTGGAAGAAGCGCTGAAAGATGTTCTTGAAATCTTGGAATCCAAGGGCGCGAGCGATCAGATGGAGGACGAATAAAAAAGAACCATGACCCAAAAAGGTCATGGTTCTTTTTATCTGCAGGAAATTTCTTAGTACCAGAAGAATCGCTTTAGCAAATTCCAAAAGAAATGCCGAAGGCATTTCTTAGAAAGATTGGCGCATTCGCGCCAATCTTTTTTAGTGATTTTCGATCGCTGCCAGTTTGCCTGCATCCTCATTTAAGCTCTGCACAAGGGAGCCGACGGAGGTGACGATCTGCTGATTCTGCTCACTGCCGGCGTACGTCTCATTGGAATGTGCGGATACCTCCTCCGTGATCGAGGAAATAGTCTGAATGCTGTCAACGATGACCTTGTTTGCGGAGGCAAGCTCGGAAACGATGGCCGCGAGCGATGCCGACTGCTCCTGAATATGGGAGGTGTTTTTGGCGATCGTATTGAAAGATTCCGCGGTTTTTTCCGCAGAGGCATTTTGCTTTTTGTTGCTCTCGATCAGGTGGTTGATCGTGTCGATCATGACTTTAAGCTGATCGGAAATATTATTGATGAGACCGGTAATGTTTTCTGTTGCGGAGGTTGTCTGCCCTGCAAGACCGGATATTTCGGAGGCAACGACCGCAAAGCCGCGTCCCGCATCGCCCGCGCGCGCAGCCTCAATGCTTGCGTTGAGCGATAAAAGACTTGTCTGGGAAGCAACATTGGTGATCAGATCCGTGATGGAATTCATCTGATCGGTGTATTCGCGGAAGGATGCAAGTGCGGAAGCCACATCGGCGCTTGCCTTGTCGGACTGTCCGGTCAGATTGATCAGGGAGGATACATGCTCCTGTCCGGTGCGGATCGCAGAAGCTGCGGAGTTCACTTCCTCATGGATCTCGTCCACAGAGCGCTCTACGGTCGAGATATGTGCCTGAATCTCCTCCGTCTTGACAAGCTGGTTTTGGATGGCTTCTGCAGATTCGTTCGTGCCGGTTGTCACCTCGGACATGGAGTTCATCGTCTGTTCAACGGAATTTTGCAGCGTGTCCATCTGTGAAGCGATCGCAGTCACGTTCTCCGTCATATTTTTGGAGATCTGCATGGTATGTTCGAAAAGTCCGGAGATCTTCTTTTTTTCCTGATCAATTCTTGCCATTTTCATATTTTGAAAACGGGATGTTTCGTAGGATACAAGGAGGAAATCGATTGTCATGATCAAGGTAAGGAAGCCCTGTATCTCTAAAGTGACGATATCCTGCGGAGCAAGCTCCTTTGTGAGTGCGGAGAAAACGATATAACCGATATTTTCTGCAATAACGCCTGCGCCGATCATGGTAGTATAACGAAAATCATTGTACAGCGTAATGACGATCAGCATCGGAAATACATAGGTAAACACCAAAGCGTTCTGCGCGGTAAAGAGCAGGAACGTGTACAGGATGGCATAACCGAAGGATACGACGTGCTTGATCATCGTGGTATCGCGGCGCCTGCCGTAAAAGATCCAACTCAGGATCACCGGCACAAGGGCTAAAGTGAACGTTACGGCAACATAACCGATCGTACGGTTATTCTTGACGACTTCCATGGCATAGGCAGCGCAGATGACGGTAACAATCGCGGTCAGCGCAAAACAGCAGACCCGGTTCGCGATCACCATTTCATCCGATGAGTTGCCGCGCGGCGCATCCACAAGGGTTTCGGAAATTGATTTTTTGGACATGGACTTATCCTCCTTATATGTAAAACTAGACTTTTTTATTCTAACATAAATGTGCGGACTATTAAAGTAAGAAATCGTAAAAAAGAGATAAGAAAAAGTACTTTTCAACGGAGGGAAGATGGGGTAGACTAAAAAAGAACGCAAAGAATGTGAAACATTCTTTTTCGATCACAGCGGGCGGTGGGGGAAGATTCATGCATGTAACAATGGGAAGTATCCGGAAAAATGCAAATGAGGGCGTGTGCTTCATCATCGGCGCCGGAGAAATCGACAATCCGGGCTGGTTTCGGAGACAGGTAAGACCCAAGGAGAAGGATTATCTGATCGCGGCGGACGGCGGCTTTGCGATCTGCGACCGCTGCGGTATCCGCGTGGATGCATTGATCGGAGATTTTGATTCGCTGGGCTTCGTGCCCGATCATCCGAATGTGGTGATGCTGCCGCAGGAGAAGGATGATACGGATCTGCATTATGCGGTAAAAAAAGGATTGGAAAAAGGCTATCGCACCTTTGAGATCTACGGCGCGTCGGGCGGCAGGGAAGGGCACACGATGGCAAATTATCAGACGCTCGTCTATTTGGCGCATCAGCGCGCCTGCGGCATTCTGCGCACCATGAATGTGCAGGTGACGGCAATTGATAATGATACGCTGCGCCTGCCCGCTTACAAGAGCGGATTTGTGTCGATCTTCTGCATGGGAGAACGGGCGGAGGGCGTTACGCTGAAGGGCTTAAAATATCCGCTGACCGAGGCGGTGGTAGTCAATGATACGCCGATCGGCGTGAGCAATGAATTTATCGGAGAGACGGCCGAGATCACGGTGAAAAACGGTACGCTGTTGGTCATGTGGGAGATCTGCGGTTCCCCAAAATAAAATCGCGCCATTTTCGGAATGGCGGTCCCAAATTTGCAGGTTGCGAGAAAGGCATGGTTATTAAGATGAAAAACAATATCATTATCGCAGGTGTTCCAAGAGCCGGGAAAAGTACGATATCTCACCGGCTGGCAAAGCAGTATGGGTATCAGCATGTCAGCATGGATTCGATCATAGCGGGATTTGAGAAGTGTTTCCCTGAAACAGGAGTGAATACCTATGCCGGTTTATCCTCTATGGATACCTTGCGCTTGATCAGCGGTAAGATGGCGCCTTTTATTCGGGCAATGCTGGACAGCGGCGAATATGACGAGTTTCAACCCGGCATGGTATTGGATATGTATCAGCTTTTGCCGGAGGATTATATGAAATATATTCATGGGGCGAACTGTGAAATTGCCTATTTCATTACGTCTGACGTGACGCCGGAAGAGCGGTTTGCAATTCAAAAGAAATATGACACGGAAAAAGATTATACCTTTTACAAATCGGATGAAGAGCTTCGGGAAGGCGCAGTGTATATTGTGGAGCAGAGCATCTGCATGAAAGAGCAATGTCAGAAATACGGCCTGCCGTATTTTGAAACGGCAAGAGACAGAGAGCGAACGTTCAGCCGCTTTTTACAGGACTTCTCAAAATAGGGAATAAAATAAAAAGAGCGCGAGACGGGACTCGAACCCGCGGCCTCGACCTTGGCAAGGTCGCGCTCCACCAACTGAGCCACTCGCGCATAAGAGCAGGACAATTACCTGCAAGCAGGTGATGGGAATCGAACCCACGTATCCAGCTTGGAAGGCTGGTGTTCTACCATTGAACTACACCTGCAAAAAAATGAAATTGTAAAATCAAATCCGTAAACCCAAGAACGATAATCATTTTAACAAAGAATCCCGGCGGTGTCAATTCTTTTTTTCTAAAAAATGATCCAAAAAAATTTTAAAAAAAATCGCATGATTTTGTCAGATTTCAAGAAGATAAAAAGTATATAAGACATAAGCACAAAATTGTCATGACCGGTCAAGGGAAACAAAACGTGCATTTCATGATTTTCGTGTGAAGGAGGTGAAAATGCATGGATGCGGACGAAAGAGCAAAAGAACTGTTTGAGCGCTACGCTGACAGAGTATACCGGATCGCGGTATCCTACGGAGGAACGGGGCACTGGGCAGAGGATGTAGTGCAGGAAGTGTTTGTGCGATATCTGAGAAAGCATCCCTGCTTTGAATCCGATGAGCATGAGAAAGCGTGGTTTATCCGGGTGGCTGTCAATTGTTCAAAAAGCATGCTTTCCAGTGCATGGATGAAAAGAAACCGTCCTCTGGAGGAATGTGAGGAGCAGGAGGCGCCGTCGGTTTTGGGGGAGCAGGAGAGCGGGCTGTACGAGATACTGTCCCTGCTGCCGCCGAAATATCGGATCGTATTATATCTGCGTTATTACGAGGAATATCAGATCAAGGAAATCGCGGGGCTGCTGCATATCACGCCGAATCTGGTGTCGGCGAGACTGAAGCGTGCAAAAGCGATGATGAAGAAGAATTTGTTGAAGGAAAGGGAGGAAGTGACGGATGAAAGAGGAAGTGTATCAATCCATGTATCATCAGATACATTTGAATGATCAGCAGAAACATAAAATATGGGCAGGCATAAAAGAGGAGGCGGGTAAGCCCTCAGAAAGAAGGAAAGCAAGGCTGTCGCTGCGCAGCGCGGTCTGTGTCTGCGCTGTTTTGGTGGCTTCCGGCATTACGGTGCTTGCGGCAAATCCTTCTTACGTGGACAGGATTGCGGAGGCAGTGAGTCAGTTTGGGGGACACAGGGAGGCAACACCGGAGGAGAACGAGCTGTATGCGGCATACGGCTCGGAGGCCGCTGTTACATGGGAGCTCGAAAACGGAACGATCAGGCTGGATGCGATTTTGTATGACAAGGCATATCTTTACATTCCGGTTACGATCTATCCGAATGCCTCTCTGACGCCGGGGGAGGACGTTTCATCGGAAAGCTGGTATGCAGATCTGCTCAGAGAGGCGAGCGGCGGATGGGATAAAGACGGAGTATACAGCAAGTTTCGGCTGGAAAGAGGCAGAGATACGGACCTCGCGCAAGCATTATATATCAATCCGATCGTGGAGGAGGATGGTTCCTTAACAGGAAGCTATCATGTGTCATACCAATGGGAAGGGAACGGCAGTTTTGCACAGGGAGATGTGATACAGCGCGTAAAACGCAGAATACCGAAGGACGGAACGATAACGGGAAGGGTGCTTGGAGATGACGAGAGTCCGGAGGGCTTAAGGACGTTTGAGATAGAGCTTGGGGGAGAAATGGTAACGTTTGTGGACTTAAAGCCCGAGGATGAAGTGATCGCGGAATTTCGGCTTGAGGGCGAGCCGCTGCCGCAAAAAGAGATTTCGACCGCCGGTGTCAGTCTGCCCTATGGACTCACGGCAGACAGGATCACGATCTCGCCGCTTGCACTCTATATGTACGGAACAGGGGATTCTCATCAACCGGGAGCAAAGATCATATATAATCTTTTTGTCGTGCTGAAGGACGGCACGGTGATAGGGAACTCGGCATGCATGTCAGTCTACAGGGAGGATGCAGACAGCGATTATATCTATGAGCTTTCCATGCAGCTTGGGCATGCGCTCGATCTGGATGAGATAGCGGGCGTGCGCATCACGGACCGGGGGGAGGAAATCTGTTTTATCCCGGCTGAGTAGCGTTTGTTTAAGAGGCATTGTCCGTGAGAGGGGAATGCCTCTTTCGGTTGGAGGAAGATATGAGTAAGAAAATGAATCGGAATCAGGGAATGCGCTTTGCTGCATGGCTGCTCGTACTGTCCCTTGTCGGAAGCGGCTGCGGAGCGGGAGGACAAGTGCGGCCGCAGGAAGCGGAAAACGAAACAGAAGCGGTGCAGGGAAGTCAAAATCCGCCAAAGACGGGAGCGTTGCATACGTATTACTTTTTTGAGGAGGACGGCATTGCGCTGAGTTCGGGGAAGCGCTTTCTGTACGCTGACTGGGAACCGGTGGAATTTGATGTGATCTGCATGGACCCGACCTGTAACCATCTGACAGAGGGATGCAGTGCGCGCAGCCTTTCAAGAGAGGGGGAGCTGGCGAATGATTTCTGTCTGATCTATGGGGATCGTCTGATCATTCTACATACTGTTAGGGAAGGTCAATCGGAGACCTTAAGTGAGGAAGGAGCAGAAACGATTGTTTCAGAATCGCGTGATGTTTATTCTACGGAGGTCTATGAGGCGGATCTGGATGGAAGCAATCGGCGTAAGAAGGCGAGCTTTCCGGGGGCGATCGACACTCCTGCGATGGGTCACGGCGCGGTTTTGGCGGATGGGAAGCTTTACTTCGGCGGACCGACGAGACAAAGGGATCGATACGAGAATGACATTTACGGAGGGGCGATGAAAAGTTGGTCATGGACCAGCCATGCGCTCTATTGTCTGGACTTAGAGGAATATACCCTTGAAACATTCGCCGTTACGGAGGATGCGGAAGGAATCGGGTATATGTACCAATTCTATGAGTATGAAGGGATGATCTATGCGGTCATCAGCAATTTTAACAACGGGGTGGATTGTGCCATATGGTATCGGATCGATCCGGCGTCGGGCGGATGCGAGGAAATCTGCCGTTTTGATTCCAACACCGTTCCGGGTCTCGCAAGGTTTGAAGGGGCGATCGGAAATACGGTGTATTACACTTATGAGGATTCCAACAAGACGCTCTACGCGAGGGATATCGCTGCGGGAGCGGAGGAAAGGGAAATCATGACGGTGGATGGAGAGGACAGGCAGGTGATCGCCTTTATTTTGGACGGACAGATCCTGTTCCAGACGGACCGGTGCTATGAGGGAGAGAACCGCATGACGGAGTACGCGGTGCTCGATAAGGACGGGAATCTACTGGATACGATCCGGTATGACGAATATATCACCTTTGGCGATGTGATCGGCGATAAGATTCTTTATTACGCAACGTTTAGCGACTGCGACTGGTGGTGGGCGTATAAGGAGGATCTTGCCGACCTGCCCGAAAAAGGAGTGGGAATCGGATACTATAATGGAGCAATGCACGATTCGCTGTCACACTGAACGGAGAAATATGCACTGCATTTTGGGAGGGTGGAAATGCAATACTGTTTGGAATTGATCAATATTACGAAATCCTATAAGAAGAAGCTGGCGTTGGATCATTTTTCCTATCGGTTTGAAGCGGGTATCTATGGGCTTCTCGGACCAAACGGGGCAGGCAAATCGACGCTGATGAATATTATTACCCAGAATTTGAGAAGTGATGAGGGCAGTATCCTGTTAAACGGGGTAGAAGCGAGGAAACTGAAGCAGCATTACATATCGCATATCGGGTATATGCCGCAGCAGCAGTCGTTGTATGAGAATCTGACGCTGATGCGTTTTATGTATTATATCGCGGCGCTCAAGGGGATGAAGAAAAAAGAAGCTGATGCCCAGATTGAGCGGCTTTTGAATGATGTCGGGCTGTGGGAGGAGCGCAGCAGATATATGGGCGGCTTTTCCGGCGGGATGAAGCAGAGGGCACTGGTCGCACAGGCGCTTTTAGGGGAACCGGACATCATCATTCTGGATGAACCGACAGCGGGATTAGATCCGATTCAGCGGGCCGGAGTTCGGGAGATGATCAAAGCGCTCGCGCAGGAACGGATCGTGATCGTTTCCACGCATGTCATTGCGGATATCGAAGCAATTGCCAAGGAGATTTTGATGCTCAGGCAGGGGAAGCTCTTAGAGAAGCAGTCGATCGAAACGGGCAGGCTGAACGGGGAGAGCCTGGAGGAGCTGTATATCAGACTATTTGGATAATGACGCAGGATTGGAAGATCAAATTCATTTCAATCGGCAAAGATGGAGATTATAATGATAAAAAATGAATGGATCAAATTATTCAGAAACCGGGTATTTCTGGTCTGCTTCGCGGCAATGTTTGTGTTTTACGGATTTTATCTATATTGGACATTAGTACTGTATCATCCGCCCGGTCTTGTGGAACGGGCGCCGGCTTCTGATTATAACGAGCTTGCGGAGGAACTGTCATCTCTAACGGATGAAGAAAAGCTGGCACTTCTCACTGAGCGGCGCGGGCAGATGGAAGAGATGGGATCATCCATGGTCGGCTCTTTTCAATTCGGTATGACGGAGCTTGTGTATGAGGAAGTGTGGAATGAGGTATACCGTGCAGTTCATTATCAGGATATTTGTGCCGCGATCATCAGCAATGCGAAAAAGCAGGAGAGCCGCCTGGATCGGGGAAATTATGGGACACTGGAGCGGCGGTATCTGGAGAGCTGGCTTGGGAAAACGCAGGCGGTCTATCAGCGGCTTACGGACATCATGCCGGCATCCTGCTCCGCCCGGGGGATTCAGACGCTTGTGGACAATCCCGTAACGGATTTCTGTTGTTTGTTTATGGTATTGCTTGCGGTATTTCAGATTCTGACGGTGGAGCGCCAGAAGGAACAGATCATCTTGTCTAAGACTACGGTTCGGGGAAAGCGTGCGCATGGAATCGTGAAGGCGCTGGTGCCGGGGCTTCTGTGCATCCTCGTCACGCTGCTTTTGCTGCTGGAGGGTATTCTGGTCGTCGGGAGTATTTATCCGTTCCCGTCGCCGAAGATCCCGATTCAGTCGATTTATTCCTACTGCACCCTGAGAATCAATATCGGGGAGTTTTTATGTCTGTATGCATTGTTGAAAATCCTGTTTTATTTTTTGTGCACGGCAATGCTCTATTTTGTCTGCTGCCTTCTGCGTAAGGTCATCCCCATCTTTCTTGTGATCCTTGCGGGGGGAGGACTGTTACTTTCCGTGTATATGGGCATTCCGGAAACATCCTATCTTGCGCCGTTAAGAGCAGTCAGCCCTGTTGCGTTGGGGCAGGCGGGGAAATTGCTGGAGCGGTATCAATGTGTGAATATTTTCGGGTTTGCCGTGAATAAGCTTTCTTTCGCCGTGGTCATGCTCTGTGCGTGGACGCTCCTGTTTTTGACAGCGGCGGTGAAAGTGTATACCGTATCGGAGGAAAAGGATATTTTAGCTGACCGCCGCTCCGTTTTCGGCAAAAAAAGGAGATGGAGCGTGAGCCTGACCGCGCATGAATGCTATAAAGCGTTTATTACCCAAAAGCTGATTCTGCTTCTGTCAGCTGCGGCTGTTGTTTCCGGCATCTATCTGAAAACAACGATCGTAAATGACGGGAGCACGCTCGCGGATCATTTTTACTATGTCTATTCCTACTACCTGACAGGAGAATATACCGACGAAATTTGGGAATCTATCCGGTTGAATCAGGAGGAGGTCATCGCAAACGCATCCCGGCCGGATGTACAGGAGGGGGAGAGAGTGGCGTATGAGGCCATGCTGGAAGCGCTTTCCCGGGTGTCGGAATATGCAGCGTATCTTTCCGAACAGGAAAACAGCTATTATATTAATAATCCCGGCTATATTGCGCTGACGGGCGGGGATGAGGGCGTAAAACAGAAAAATGTCATGACCTCCATGCTGATGTATGCCTTTGCCATCGTCTGCTTTGTGCTGACGATGTCGGTCGATTATCAGTGCGGGGAAAACCGTCTCATCCACTCGACCAGAAAAGGAAGGCGGCATTATGTAAAAGCGAAGGTGCTCATCGGGATGCTCATTTCCCTTGTGCTTTTAGTACTGTTCTGGGAGCCGACATTGAGGCAGCAGCTGCGCATGGAAGGTGTGGATTATATTTTTGCGCCCGCCTACAGTCTGATGCATTTGGACTGGGTATGGGGAGGAATCTCCATAGCCGCTTATATCGGTCTGGGATATGCGGCAAGATACCTGTCGCTGCTCGTGCTGATGGCGTTTTCTTATTTGGTTGAGAGAAAGGTAAAAGACAGCATTGTCGCAATCGTCTGCGTGTGTGCCGTCGTGGAAATTCCGCTCGCTATTATGCTGCTCGGATAGTGTCATGATTTCGAAAAAAGTCCGATCATGCAGGAACAGAAATCATGTGTTGGACGGCACGTAAAAAGAGTTTCTTCGGAAACTCTTTTTTTACTTGAAAAAAGCAGGTGTTGGAAATATACTATGTAATAGAAAAATGAAACCTATCGAAAAAAGGAGAGGAAGGAATCATGCAGTATAATCAAAAAATCAAAAAAGTAAGCGGGCTGTATCTCATTTTGTATTTCATGGTGCCGACGATACCGGTTGCGGTTGCGGTGATGTTGTCTCTGTTGATACCGGAGCAGGAGGGACGGTTTGCCGGCATATCGGCGATTTTAGGTATCGCTGCGTTTGCATGGTGGGCGGGGGGATGGAAGCTCGTCCTGAATATGAAGAAGAAGTCCATGACGAAAAAGCTGGATGAGGCGGGATTTGTCAGAAATCATACGTTTAACAGCGATAATTCCACGATCGTGATCGATGCGCAGCACGGGGATATTGCGCTGCTGTTCTGCATGAATCCGTCAGTGATCCAGATCGCTTCCATGCAGAAGATCACGCGTGCATGGGTGGATGACGGTGCGCACGGTTCAGGATTCATGAGAGGATCGAGCTGCGTCCGGTTTTGCTTTGAGCTTGACGGCGTGACGGTGAAGGTCAATACGTTTACATCCAATAAGAGATGGCGCATGGACAGCAATTACATATTAACGGGTATTTCCAAGGCGGATATGATGGTGAACGTCATCAACAGCGCAAAGCAGGGACAGCAGGCAGGCTGATAGGATACATCGGGGGAAACAATGGGACTGATCGGTAAGCTGAGAGCAAAAATTTTTGATAAGTATTGCACGAGGTGTCAGCATGAGATGAATGTGACGGCACAGTGGCTGTATGCGCTGCCGGACTTGAGAGTCGGTCATTATGTGCGCCATGAGGATGCGGGGTATTATAAACAGCATCTGGTTGCGATCCGGCAGAAATCGCAGGTTCCGGCAGGGATGTATGCTTGCAACCTTTATGTTTATCAATGCCCGCAGTGCGGTCATCGGGCGGTCAAGCTGGTGGTATTCTTGCCGGTGCGCGAGGAAGAAAAAATCGAGCAGGGAATTTATTTTGATAACGGCGAGATGGATGATTTTGTATTTGGGACGCGGAACGGATAAATTCAGAGGAAAAGGGGTGCACCATGGATGACAGAGTAAAGCAGGAACTAAAGAAGCTGGTGACACATAACATTTATGCGGAGGCAATGGGTATCGAGCTGCTGGAGCTGCGTCAGGGCTACGCGCGCGGCCGGATGCCGTACCGTTTGGAGAGTGCCAATCCGTACGGATCGCTGCATGGCGGCGTATTGTATTCTTTGGCGGATATTATCTGCGGTCTGGCGGCATGTACATACGGATATTATTCCTCGACGATCGAGGGCAGCATGCACTATGTCCGTCCGGCTCTCAACACGCGTTATGTGATCTGTGAAGCGCATGAGCTTCGTCAGGGAAGACAGGTGTCCGTCTATGAAGCACGGCTGACGAACGATGAGGGGCTGCTGCTGGATACCGCTGAATTTTCTTTTTATATGTTGGAGAAAGAGATATAGGAGGAATGGGAACATGGGAGAGGTTCGTACAATACCTGCAAGAGAGGAAATGAATGTACAGGATACGTGGGCGCTGGAGGATCTGTATGCGACCGACGAAGCGTGGGAAGCGCAGATAAAGGAAATGGAGCAGAGCGTGGGTAAGGTGTCCGCTTATGCAGGGAAGCTTGGCACATCCGCGGAGGAGCTGCTTGCTTTTTTACGATTACAGGACGATATGGAGTGCGTTTTGGAGCGGCTCTATGTTTATGCAAATGAGAAGCTGCATCAGGATATGAGCGTGTCAAAATATCAGGGGTATACGACGCGGGCACAGGCGCTTGTCGTGCAGATGAGCGGCGCGAGTTCGTTTGCGGATCCGGAGATCCTTGCCATCCCGGAAGAGACACTCGCGGGCTTTTTTGCAAGCTGCCCTGAGCTGGAGCATTATCGGCTTTTGATCGACCGGATTTTATATGCAAAAGAGCATACGCTTTCCCCGAAGGAGGAAGCGATTCTCGCCAAGGCGCAGGAGATGGCGACCGCACCCGACGATGTGTATTCCCTGCTCACGGATGTCGATCTGCGTTTCGGCACGATCAAGGATGAGAACGGGAATGAGACGGAGCTTACCGATATTAATTATGTGAGTATGCTGATGAGCAGTGACAGACGTGTCAGAAAGGATGCGTTCGAGACGCTGTATCAGGTGTATGGTCAGTTTAAGAACAGCATAGCCGCCATGTTTCAGGCAAATGTGAAAAAGGCGCGCTTCTATTCCAGCGTGAGGAATTATGCTTCTTCCATGGAAATGTCGCTCGACGGCAGCCGGATTCCGGTCAGCGTGTATGAGAGCCTGATCGAGGCGGTTCATACCGCTCTGCCGGATATGTACCGCTATGTTGCATTGCGCAAGCGCGTGCTCGGCGTGGATGAGCTGCATATGTACGATGTATATGTACCGATCGTAAAAGATTATGACATGAATGTCACGTTCGAGGAAGCAAAGGAGATTGTCTTAAAGGGACTCGCACCGATGGGGGAGGAATATTTATCCCATTTGCGGGAGGGCTTTGAAAATCGCTGGATCGACGTATATGAGAATAAAAATAAGCGCGGCGGCGCTTACTCCTGGTCCGCCTACGGGGTGCATCCCTATGTTCTGTTAAATTATCAGGGGAAGCTGGACGATGTGTTCACGTTGGCACATGAGATGGGACACGCGCTGCACAGCTACTATTCCAATGGAACGCAGCCGTTTACGTATGCAGGCTACCGTCTGTTTGTGGCGGAGGTGGCTTCCATCTGTAACGAGTCGCTTCTGATCCGCTATCTGCTTGAACAGAGCAAGGATAAGCAGGAAAAGTGCTATCTGCTCAATCATTTTCTGGATCAGTTCAAGGGGACGCTGTTTCGACAGACGATGTTTGCCGAGTTCGAGATGCTGATGCACCGCATGTATGCGCAGGGCGAGGCATTAACGGCGGAGCGTATCTGTGAGGTATATCTGGAGTTAAATAAGAAGTATTTCGGCGACGATATGGTATCCGATCCGCAGATCGCGCTCGAATGGGCAAGAATTCCGCATTTCTATACAGAGTTCTATGTCTATCAATATGCGACCGGTTTTGCCGCGGCGATCGCGCTTTCCGATAAGATCCTGAAAGAAGGAGAGCCTGCGGTGGAGGCATACAAGAGCTTCTTAAAGGGCGGCTGCTCCAAGGATCCGCTGGAGCTGTTACAGATGGCGGGGATCGATATGAGCAAGCCGGAGCCGGTAAAAAGCGCATTGAAGCTGTTCGGCGAGCTGGTAGCCGAGATTGAGGGGCTGTTAGTGTAATAAATAGGGAGTTGTCCGGTGCGCCTTTGCATTGTGCAAGGGCGCATTTTTTGTGTGTTTCAGCCCTTTAGAACAACACAACTACAAAATACTTGACAAACGAGGAAAATGTAGTACACTAAAGTTGATTATGCAGAAAGGCCGTGTGTTTATATAGATTTATCATGGGAATGCCGGTGAGACGAAAAGAAAATGACATTTATAGGCGGGAATAAGCTCTGGGTGAAAGGCTGATAATAGAGGAGGAAATTTTTATGAAACGAATGAGCAAAGCAATCTGCTGCCTTGGCGCAGCGCTTATGATGTTTTCGGCTTTGCCGCCGAATACTGTACATGCAGAGGATACGTTTACTTGTGGTGCATGGGTTAATATTAGCGTAACACCGGAGTGTAGGACACCGATGTGTGACGGAACACGTTTGGGTCTGTACGTTAAATATCAGCGCAAAAAAACATGTACATACACCAATACAGGATATACCTTTGAGATTCCTGACACTTATGTAGAAGATAGAGGGTGCTGCTAAACTAGATGATATCCAGGGCTTATTCCGAATCAAATATTTATGGAGAGGAGATTTCTATGGAAAGGTGGAAGAATAGAATTGCGGTGTCCGTGCTTGCTGCTATCATGCTGATGGTCTGTGTGGGCTGCGCGACAAATGGGGTGGACAAGGAGACTGAGGGGCAGTCGCAGGAAAATGTGTCACGGGATGATGGCGAGAGCAACATGCAAGGGGATGATATGGAACCGGAGGACGATAATCTGTTTGAGCATGGGGAATTCCCGGAGCCTCTTTTGTTTAACGGAGAGTGCGTGTTTGCACATGAGGTATGGAGGAGAGACAAAACACAAATTCAGAATCCGGGTGGTATTTTGTGCGACGGAGAGAGTCTGCTGGTTTGCGATATGGGGAATCATTGTGTCGTACGCTTGACAACGGACGGAGATTTTGTAGAAAGCTATGGAGAGCTCGGTTCTGAGCCGGGAAATTTTGTGACACCGACAGCCATTCTTCTTTATGAAAATGAAATTTATGTGCTGGATTCCGGGAATATGCGGATTCAGGTGTTTGATACAGATATGGCGTATGTCAGGGAAATTTTGTTTGAGGGAGGTGAGCTTCCAAGCGATGGGAAATATCATGATATGGCGATTGCCGGGGACGGCACGATTTATGTTGCTGCGGATTCTTCTTATGGGGAAGGCATGAGTCTTTTCTATATTGAAGGAGGCGAACTTTGTGTTGTTTCCGGTGGAGTGTTAGGATATTTGGCGGAGCAGGATGGAACTGTATATGCGGCGGACATGTACTTGTTTTACAGAGACAATAAGGGATATGGATGGAAGCCGGGAGAGAACTGGATTTATCAGGTGGATAGAACCGGATTGCAGAGGATTTGTGAGCTCCCTTATATGTATGCGCCCGCGGATCTGATCGTATGGAATGATGCGATATATACGATATCGACGGTATGGGGACAGATGAATCGTATATCGATGGAAGGGGAACTGCTTGAGGAGCTTCTTACGGAACAAGAGGCGCAGTCGGTAGGCATGTATTTGTGCATGCAGAATGAGAATACGTTCTACTTGACCGAGCCGGAAGGAGCTATTTGGAAAGTGTTCCGCACGGAAGGAGAAGAATAGGAAGGTTTGGGGGCATAGGGAATATCGGGAGGTATAAAGGATCATATGAATAGTAATGTTCTTTATAAAAAAATCAGGTTGGTTATTCTTGTCCTTGCACTTATAGTGGTCGTCATGACCGTAGAATATTGGTTTTTGGTTGGTAAGCAGAAAAACGGGGAGCAGACGACCGGTAATGTGGATTACCAAAAAATTTCCGTGCGCTACGGGGATACGATTGAGCAGATTCCTGTGCGGCAGGCGGGCGGGCAGGAGGTGGTCACGCTGCCGTATGGTCAGCCGGTCACATTGGTGGTGTATCTGTCAGAGGCATGCAAAACCTGTGTGGATTCCCTCGCGGAGTATGAGAGAATTTCCGGTATTTTGGGGCAGGAAAATATCAGCTATCTGTTTCTTTTTTCTGACCGGATACCGGCGTCGATCGCAGAGCGGTATGGGGTCCCGCTGGAGCAGTGTTATACCGTGGATGATTCCGTGGAGCTGGCTCTTTCGACACCGACGTGGATTTACTTAAATAGCGATGGCAGGATTGAAATGGTCAATTCGGATGATGAGCTTGTTTTAGAAAAGATTCTGAAAAGCGGATATGTTTCGAGCGAGCAGCTTCAGGAGAACGCGCGGAATTATTTGACGGGACATTATGCTGACGCGGACGATGGAAGGCCGGTATTGTTTTATTTTTCTATGCAGGGATGTATGGATTGTGCGGCGGCGGATGAGATGATCGCGGAACAGAAGCTGGAGGAGCAGTTTGAGATCATACGGGTGTATACGGATGAATCGGATGATCAGGGGTTGATCACGGATCGGATGCAGTTGTTCCGTCGGGTGTTCGATATCAATTGGTATCCGAGCTTCCTGTTGGTAAGGGAGGGTCATGCCGAACTGATTGTGGAGTACAGTTTGGAGGCGCTGCAGGAGAGTCTGCTGCGGGAAGCTGGGGTGTCAGGATCGGAAGATGTAACTGTAAGATAATTGGAAATGCGCTCTGAACGGAAGGAGAATAATAGATCGTGTTTTATCTCAGTAATATCAGGGAAAGCTTACAATATCATAAAGTGATCAATCTGATCGTTGTGATCACCTTAGCGATCGGGATGCTGTATCCGCTCGGCATGGCGACCATTATCAAAGAAATCATTTACAATCGGGAACTGTGTAAATACGAGGATGCCGATCAGCATATGATCGTGGATTGCTTTGATACACTTGTGCCGTTAGATGATTATCAGGATAAGATGTCCTGGCTGGAGGAAAATGGGTTACAATACGGGTTCATCACTTATTATACAACCACGATTTATGTAGATGGAAGCTTCCGTCAGGGCGGTTTTTCCTCTTACACAGATGTGTATTTGGAGCAGGAAGGTTATCGGCTTGTTGAGGGACGGCTGCTGACAGAGGAAGAACAGGAACAGGGTGCCCCCTATTGTCTGTGCGCATGGGGAGGAAATAGGCGGATTGGCGATATCATCAATGTCATGGGAAATGAACTTGAGGTCGTCGGTATCGTTCAGTGTCCCATGATGTTTGGCGGGATCATGGTATCGCAGAACTGGCTGTATCAGGTGATCGGGAGCAGTCTGATCCAGTACCGGGTGAGTATCTATGCACCGGAAGGCTTTGGAGAGATCACGCAGGGCAATATAAGGAGGAATCTTTCTCTCGGTGAGATCCGTGCGATCACGCACGGAGAAGAGATTTATGCGGAATATTATGATTCCATCGATAAGCAGATCGGAAAAAGGCTGTATTCCAGTCTGATGGTTTTACTCCCGGCGGTATGCAGTATGGTGGCAATCCTGTTCGGAAAGGTCATGGAGCAAAAATATCAGATCGGGCTGAAGATGGCGTTAGGCGCATCGAAAGCGCAGACGATTTTCGAAATTTTTTTGGAAAATTTTTTCCTGTTTGTAGTGGCGTACTGCGTAGATATGGTGCTGTTTATTCCGGTAAAAGGGATTTCCTATTTGATCACTACGTACCCGGGTATGGCACTGACAGCGATGTTTTTATTGTTTGGAGCAGTGGCTGCCGCGCTGATCAGCATCGTGATCGTGGCGGTGCTTGTGGGGAAAAAACAGGTGTGTGAGATATTAAAGGAGAGTCAATGAGATATTCAGCCGAAAAGGCAGGTTTTCATTTTATACATAATAAAGGAAAATACAGCGTGTTGATCTTGGTCTATGCGATCAGTATAACAGCTTTTATGAGCTGCTTGAACCTGTCGCTGTCCTGTGCGGGTCAATTGCAAGCAATCCGAAATCAGACGAAAGCAGAGGATGTGGAGTTGAGCTTCTCGGGTGCGTTCGGACAGGAATATGCAATTACGCCGCAGGATATAAAGGACTATCCGGAGATGGAAGAAAAGCTGTTTTACTTCCCGTATCGGGACAGCTATACAATGGACAGTGATTGGAATGAATACCGCTATCACTGTTGCTTTTTAAGTGATGCCGCTTTTGTAAAATTGTTTGGAATGGAGAGGGAAGCAGGAGCGGTTTATATCGGGCGGGATGCATATGAAACGCTGAATGGGTTAAAGGCGCGTGCGGCGCAGCAAAACGAGTATGATTATCTGTCTTACTATTTTGAGGGTGATGCGGCGTATCTTGGGGAGCAGCGGGTCGTTGACCTTTCAAAGGTGCATTTGCTTGACGAGGCACAGGGAAGTATCTGCTTGAATTCTTCCATGCCGATGTTTTCAATGGGGGAAGATCAGATCAGCCTGTCGGATTGTCTGATCCTGCCGCTTGAGATGATGAAGAGGATGGAGAATGAGGATGCGGCAGCGTTCGTGATGGTCAATAAATGCGTGATCGCGAGTTATCAGGGAGAACGGAATGATGAAAACATCACCGAGCTCATGGCGTTTTGTCGGCTTTTAGCTGAGCGGCATCCGGGAATTCAGTACGGAATATCGGATCGTGTACTGAGCTTGGAAAAATCCGCTTCGGATCTAATGATTCCGTATCGGTCATTATTACTTGCGGCGGTCTCTATGCTGCTTATCATCATGACCGGGATGATCGGAGTTTTCATTTTGATCCTGCACCGAAGAAAAAAAGAACAGGCGGTGTCACTTGCATATGGCGCTACGAAAAGTCAGATCTTCTTAGAGGTGTTTTGGGAGGTCTTTCTTTGCTTTGCCGTGGGCGCACTGCTTGCAGGGGCGGCGGCGTGGTATGTGACGCCGCGGCTGCGTATCGCAGGGATTGGTCTCACGGGAGCATGGCACGGTCTTACCGTGTGGTGCGCGGTTGGAATCACATTGGCGGAGGCACTCGGTATCAGCGGGATCGCGCTTGCCGTTGTGGGGCGCGAGAATGTGGCTGGAACGCTGAAGGAGCTGTAGGGCGTGAGCATGCGGCGACACATGAAAGGTGCTACAGGATAGAGATTTTGGCAGCAGGCATGATTTGTGTGGATTATGATAAGGAGGAAATGAAATGAGAAGAAATGTAAGAAAATGGATTTGTTGTTTGGGAGCGGCGATTATTATGCTTACGGCGGATATGGGAGCGGTACATGCGGCGGGTGAGTATGCATGTGGAGGGTGGATTATTGATGAGTACAGGGAAGAGTGTAGAACTCCTGTCTGTGACGGGGTACGCCTTACCGATTATATCACTACAAAACGACATAAGAATTGTGTGTATGTGAGCGCAGGATATTCGTTCACAATACCAGATACGTATGTGGAAGAAAAGGGCTGCTGTCCAAGAAATGTGTAAGTTTGGAGAGGTATGGAGTTGAGATATTCGGTAGAAAAAGCATGTTTTTATTTTCGGCAGTATCTCGGGAAATATAGTCTGTTGTTATTGATTGATACAGTCGGCATGGCTATTCTTATAAGTTGCCTGAACTTGTCGTTGTCTTGTGGGGAACGGTTGCGCGTCCTGAAAAAGGAGATGGAAGAAGAGGGGATTGAACTGGACTATTCTATGTCAAATGCATCTGCAGGATATCCGATCATGCCGCAGGATATTCGGGATTACCCCTCAATAGAAAAGAAATTATTTTATTTTCCATATCGATACAGTCAGTGCGAGGATTGTGATGGTAACGTATATAGCTATCAATGCTGTTTCTTAAGCGATGCAGTGTTTGAACAGCTTTTTGGAATGGAGCGCGAGGCCGGAACGGTCTATATTGGCGATGGTGCGTATGATACGCTGAATAGAATAAAGGAGCGCGCTGCTTTGCAGGACGATTATGATTTTTTCTTATATTACCATTTTGAGGATGATATTGCTTATCTCGGTGAAGAACCAATAGCTGACCTGTCTCAGGTTAAGCGGCTTAATGAGAAACAAGCAGATATTAGTTTGAATTGCCCGAATGGCTTTTTCAAAATAGGGGCTCAGATCAGCTTGTCGGATTGTTTAATTCTTCCGCTAGAGATGATGGAAAAATTAGATTTTGAAACGGGTGCCATGCCATATAAATGTGTGATTGCCATCTATCAAGGGGAGCGGGCGGATGAAAATATCTCTGAGCTGTTAGGATTTATCCGCTTTTTATCCGAGCGGCATCCGGAGCTGCAATATGATATATCGGATCGGATTTTAGAATTGGAACAGGCAGCTTTGGATCTGATGATTCCCTATCGATCCTTATTACTTGCGGCAATCTCCATGCTGCTCATCATCATGACCGGCATGATCGGTATTTTTATTTTAATCCTGCACCGGAGAAAGAAGGAGCAGGCGGTGTCGCTTGCGTACGGCGCGACCAAGAGTCAGATTTTTTTAGAAATCTTTTTGGAGGTCTTCCTTTGTTTTGCTGTGGGCGCACTGTTTGCGGGGGTGGCGGCGTGGTATGTGACGCCGCAACTGACGATTAGTTATTTGAATCTCACGGGAGCATGGCACGGTCTTACCGTGTGGTGCGCGGTGGGAATCACATTGGCGGAGGCGCTCTGTATCAGCGGGATCGCGCTTGCCGTTGTGGGGCGCGAGAATGTGGCGGGAACGCTGAGGGAATTGTAGGGCAGAAGAATGTGACGAAAAGCGTTGAAGGAACTGTAGGGCGTGAGCATGCGGCGACACATGAAAGGTGCTACAGGATAGGAATGTTGGCAGCAGGCATATTTGTGTGGATTATGATAAAGAGGAAATGAAATGAGAAGAAATGTAAGAAAATGGATTTGTTGTTTGGGAGCGGCGATTTTTGTATTTATGGCGGATATTGGAGCGGTACATGCGGAGGTTGAGTATTTTTGTGAGGCATGGAAGGTTGATAGTACCACGGAAGATTGCCGGACACCGATTTGTGACGGAGTGCATCTTACCAGATTTATAATAGAAAAGCGATATAAAAAATGCACATATGTAAATACGGGATATACGTTTACGATACCGGATACGTATGTGAGGGAAGACGGCTGCTGTTTGAAATAATAGATAAATCCAAGAGAGGTATGAAGTTGCGCTACTCAATAGAAAAAGCATGGTTTCATTTTCGGCAGCATATTGGAATGTATAGTCTGCTGATTCTGTTTGACGCGTTAAGTATGACCATTTTTATGAGCTGCCTAAATCTGTCAATGTCCTGCGCGGAGCGGCTTCATGAACTTAGGGGTAAGATGGGGAAAGACGGAATTGAATTGGATTATACTTTGTGGGATTATTCTGCGGGATATCAGATTACACCGGAGGACATTNGGGATTATCCATCAATAGAAGAAAAGCTGCTTTACTTTCCATACCGATATAACATTACTGTGGATGTGGATGGCAACGAGTATCGTTATCAATGGTGCTTTTTAAGTGATAGGATGTTTGAGCAGCTTTTGGGGATGGAGCGTGAAGCGGGAGCCATCTATATCGGAAAAGGCGCGTATGATACGCTGAATAGGCTGAGGGAACGTGCCGCCATGCAGAAGGAGTATGATCATTTCTTTTTGCATTATCGTTTTGAGGGGGATCTTGTCTATCTTGAAGACAAGTTAGTTGTTGATCTGTCGCAGGTAAAGCTGCTTGATGAAGAACAGACCGCTATTAGCTTGAATTGTCCGGGGATCATTTTTGGGCTGGGGGCTCAGATCAGTCTGTCAGATTGTCTGGTCATGCCGCTGGAAATGATAGAGGAAATGAATTTTGAAACAAGCGTGATGGTCTATCGGGGTGTCACTGCCATCTATCAGGGGGAAAGAGATGATGAGAGTATCTCTGNTCTGATCGGGTTTATCCGTTTTTTGAACGAGCGGCATCCGAAGCTGCAATATGATATTTCGGATCAGTATTTAGAATTAGAAAATTCTGCCAGAGACCTTATGATTCCATATCGAAGATTGCTGTTAGCGGCAATGTCCATGNTGCTCATNATNATGACCGGCATGATCGGCATTTTTATTTTAATCCTGCACCGGAGAAAGAAGGAGCATGCGGTGTCGCTTGCGTACGGCGCGACCAAGAATCAGATTTTTTTGGAGGTCTTTCTGGAGGTCTTTCTTTGTTTTGCTGCGGGAGGAATTTTGGCCGGCGTGGCGGCATGGCGCGTGACACCGGAATTGNTGATCGGNGGNCTTTTTGATCTTACAGGNGCATGGCACCGNCTTACCGTGTGGTGCGCGGTGGGNATCACGCTCATGGAGGCGCTCAGTATCAGCGGGATCGCGCTTGCCGTTGTGGGGCGCGAGAATGTGGCGGGAACGCTGAGGGAATTGTAGGGCAGAAGAATGCGGCGGGAACGTTGAAAGAATTGCAGGGCAGGAGAATGCGATGGAGATGTCGAAAGAATTATAAAAAAATGTAGGGAGGATCAGAAGATGGCGTTAATACAGGCGGACGGTCTGACAAAAATTTATCAGAGCGGTAAAAATGAATATCAGGCATTGCANGGNGTTTCTTTTCAGATAGAGAAGGGAGAATTTGTGGCGGTCACGGGACGCTCCGGCTGCGGAAAAAGCACGCTGCTCAATATTCTCGGCGGGATGGACAGGCAGACGCAGGGGCGTTATCTGTTTGAGGATGCGGATGTCAGCGGAATGAAAAACAGAGCGCTCGCCAATTTCCGAAATAAAAAGATCGGNTTTGTGTTTNAATCCTNTTATCTTGCGGGAGAAATGGATGCCGCACATAATGTCGCGCTGCCGATGGGGTACGGAGGGGTTCGGGCCGCACAGCGCAGGCACAGGGCGGCAGAGCTGCTCGCAGAGGTGGGACTGGAAAATAAGCTAAAGAGCAAGCCGTCACAAATGTCCGGCGGGGAGCAGCAGCGCGTAGCAATCGCACGTGCAATTGCCAATTCGCCGAGTGTGCTGCTTGCCGATGAACCGACCGGGAATTTAGATCATGAAAACGGAAAGCAGATCATGGAGCTGCTTAGGCGATTAAACNGGGAAGGTCTTACGATCGTGATGGTAACGCATGATCTGGAGCTGGCCGGGCAGACAGATCGCCTGATCAAAATGCAGGATGGGCGCATCGTGGAATAAAGAATATCCAAAAACATGCAAAATCGCATTATAATCATATAAAAGCTTGCAAAAACTCTAAAATCCCGTATTATGATATTATAGAGTGCTTTTTGCAGGCTGCATCCCGATTCGCATCGCGGAGCAGTTTGCGGGACTGCCGACTATATCCTGTAACATGTGAACTGCTAAGATGAAAGAATGAGGGATGTAAATGAAGATCAAAAAGAAATCTGAACTTGTCAAATCCGTTTCGGAGTTAAAGGAAGCGGATTATAAGAATTTCCCGGAGCTGCAGGATATCTATGAAAGACTGCAGAACGGCCGGGGGCAGCTTGCGGAAGTTTTTGACAAGAATATCAAAGCGGTCATGCAGATCAGTTCTCTCGACCTTACCATGCAGTATCAGACGCAAAAAATCATGGATATTTCCAATCAGATAAAGATGGCGTCAGAAAGAATTTTTGGATCATCGGGCCGTTATGACGGGTTCGGGGATGCCGATAACCAGCATACGGAACTGACAAACACCATTATTGAGGTTGCATCGGAAACGGATGATGTTTATCAGAAGATCGAGCAGGGGCAGAATGAGCTTACCGCGATCAAGGAGCTTTCCGAACATGCCATAGCGACGTCCCAAAAGCTGGAGCAGGATATGAATGGTCTGTTCCAGATCATTGACAATATCGGGCAGATCGTTTCCGGAATTTCCACGATTTCCATGCAGACGAATCTTCTNGCGCTGAANGCCAGTGTGGAAGCGGCAAGGGCGGGCGAGGCNGGACGCGGCTTTTCCGTCGTGGCGGGTGAGATCCGTGAGCTTGCCGAGGAAACCCAAAAGCTGACCGGCAGNATGGATGAATTTTTGGAGGGCGTNCGCGGCGCGTCACGGGCAAGCGTCAAAAGCACTGAGGAAACGGTGAAGGCGCTGGAGGGCGTGACGGATAAGATCACCAATGTATGGAAATTGAACAATGACAATCAGGCGCATGTTGCCAAAGTCAATGAATCGATCAGCTCGATCGCGGGGATNAGTGAAGAGCTCAGCAGTTCCATGACAGAAATGGAGAACCAGCTGAGAGAAAGCACGGATTTTATGAGACAGGTCGGTCTTGATCTGGGAGAGGCTGTCAAACCGGTGACAGGGATTGAACAGAATCTTGATGATGCCGTCAAGCAGATCGGCAGTATGACGGAGGATGCGTTTTATCATTTGGATCATAAGGAATTTGCAAAATATGTCCAGAATGCGATCGCTGCGCATCGCACATGGCTTGCGAATCTGGAGAAGATGGTGAACAATCGTGCAGTGATGCCATTGCAGCTTGATTCCCGCAAGTGCGGATTCGGTCATTTTTATTATGCGCTTAACCCGCAGATCCCGGAGGTTCTTCCGCTTTGGAGGGCGCTGGGAGAAAAACACAAGCGATTCCATCAGTTTGGCGCGGAAGTGATGCAGGCGATCCACAACGAGCANTANGNCCGCGCAGAGCAGATCTACAGGGAGGCCGAAGCGTATTCCGGCGGACTGCTGGAGGATCTTCAAAAAATCAGTTATTATGCAACAACCTCATAAAAAAGATTGCTTCGCAATCTTTCGAAGAATTGCAAAGCAATTCTTCCGGGTTTGAGGAAATTCCTATAAGATAGAAAGAAACGTGCCGCGGAAACGCGGCACGTTAAANNTTAAGTCCGATGGTTAATGTCTTTCATAAAAGCGATCATACGCTTGAGCTGATCCTTGTTCATGTGATTCATTTCTTTCAGAGCAACCGCGATCTCAAACGGAAACGGCTCGTCGATATTAAAAAACTCTTGCGGAGTGATATGAAAATAATCGCAAATATCAAAGAACGTGCTCATGCTCGGAAGCGTTTTCTCGTTTTCAATCTTATTAATATAACTCTCGCTTAAACCAAGCGAAAGGCTCATGTCACGTGCGGAAACATCNCTGTCCATTCTAAGCTTTGTAAGGCGGCTGCAGAATTCTTTTCTGTAAGTATGATTCTTCATAAAAATACCTGTCCTTGTTTGTGCTTTTTTATCATTTCTCCGATAAGAGAATCAAAATCCTTGCTGTCCCTATTATTATAGAATATGAGGACTTCAAAATCGGATAGNTGGATGCTGTATTTTNGGAATNGNGNATACTANTAGTATGCGCNNGNCGGNAGGNGAGGANAAAGGTAAATGTTGGAAGAAAGGAANCGGCGCAGNAGCCTNTTTTTTTGAACCGCGATATGAACGAAANATATAGAAGCAAGATGAAAGCTGTGGTATGATAATAANTGANNTNTTTNGACANANAATGCTGTNTGCGAGATGCGAGGGTAAGGGNNNGTAGGAGAGGGAGAAGCGGAAACGANCNGNGNAAACGAATTGGATGGTGGATNNGAATGNGGAAAGGGAAATTGGTGCGTGATCANATTCCGCAGATCATNATNGCNGANGGGAAGAAGCCCATTACAAGAATNTTNGATGACGAAGAGTATCTGNANGAGCTTGATCNNAAATTANATGAAGAAGTAGCGGAGTATCAGGCGGANAAGTCGATTGANGAAATGGCGGATGTGCTGGANGTNCTGTTTGCGATCTGCGAGGCNCGCGGACATTCCGTAGAAGANNTGATGGAAGTCCGNAATGCGAAAAGAGAAAAACGCGGCGGTTTTGAGAAGAGGATTTTTTGGAGTGGNAANNAATGATGCAATTAACGATTGACGCGCATTATTATAANAAATTGGATATCGAAGGTTTTTCGCGCATGATGAAGGACCCGTCNTACTGCTACAAGTTTTATTGGNTGGANGCGATCGTGCAGCTCATATCNGAGAACAGAACGGAGGCTGCCTACGATGAGATCATTGATGAGATGATNTCNAATGCATGGTATTCGGTTTTGGAATTCCATATTCACTTAAGCGGNATTTGGGGTGACGGAGGNANCAAGGATAATCTGGAAAGAGCCGTGGTCAAATTGAAAGACTTGAGCGGCTTGCCGGCAAATGCATCGAAGGTGGAGATCAAAAATGCGATCAAACAGTTTGATAGGGAGCTTCATGCGGAAAAGCAGGCATTGACGCTAAACGTGCCTTATAAGGCACTATCCGGGTTTGCAAATAAGGGCGGTGAAAAAATCAGTCTGGACAGCAGCGCAGGCAGAATGATGGCTTATTATAACAAGCTGAGTTCCGGCGATAGATTGCTCCCCTATACATTTGGAAATGAGAATGGTTTGAGNAGAAAGCTGACATTCAGCGACGCCTGGATTCAGATGATTAAAGATAATACGGTCGCGATCTTAGGGTGGATTCAGTGTGAAAAAGTAAAGTGGTTACAAAATAATAATCCGGAAGTGCCGGGGCTTATTTATAAGCTTGCACCGCTGGATGAGAAGATGCGGAAGCTTTCGCATGTGCGAAAANTNTGGGACGGCATTCTNGANTTGCGGAGCGTGANGGATGTNTTCACGGATAAACCGATTGATGAAAAGAATTATGANGTGGATCATTTTATTCCGTGGTCGTTTGTCATGAATGATGANCTCTGGAATCTGATGCCGATGGATTCTTCTTTGAATTCTTCGAAGAATAACCGATTACCGGATTGGAATGATTATTTCATACGGTTTGCNAAAAATCAGTACATGATGTATGAGATGATTCATGGGGTAGCAGGAATTCGAAAGCGATATGAGGATTGCTACNGGGATAACCTACATTCTATTTGGGCGAACCGGGAACTGTATCGGGAAGGAAATTCGGAAGAGGAATTTTACGGAATCCTGGAGAAAAATATGAGACCGGTATATGACTCCGCCAGACGTCAGGGGTATGATGTTTGGGAGAGAAGGGTGGGGTGAGGAGAATTACGTGAAAGCAGGGACTTGTTATGTTGAACGCTGAAATGCGCAAAGAAATAGACAAGGAAACTGCTGCAGTAACCATATTAATTAATATTTTTTTATTATTTTTGGGGAATCTTATATTATAATTGAAAAAAGAAATATTATATGCAAAAATAAAATGAAGATAACAAGTATGAAGTATTATGAATAGTTGGTAGAATATTTTAAATTGGCAAAAATCTTAAGGCATGATTGAGTTTGATACAATTGGATAGAGGATATCCTTGGCAATATATGAGGAGAATGATCATATGAAAGTAAGGTTTAAGATAAGTGATGAAAGATTTTTTAATAACGGTAAAATAATATTAAACTCTTTGTCTGAGGTTGAGGATAGAATCCGGACTGCGTTGTCACAAGAAGAGACGATCGATATAAAGCGTAGGAGACCGAAAAACAAGCCAGAATATGATGGCGTAGATGCAAAAAGCCTTAATAAAGCGCTCAGAAGATGTCTTGATACATATTCGATCAAGGGAGAAACTCATGTAGAGAATGGTGTGTTCTTCCATAAAACGAAAGAGGGATTTGATTTTTCAATTTATGATGAGAATTACAATATGTCTCGACTGTATAACTACTATCAGGGATCCATAGGAGTGCTTGATGGAGATAAAAAGATATTTGAATTATATAAAAAGATGGGATGTGAGAAAAAGGAATGGAAAGGCAAGATAGAGGCGATACAGTCAAAGGTTGAATATAATACGGATTATATAGTTGATAAGGAGATGCTAACGGTTGCCGGAGAGTTGCAGTTTGGGAACTGGGCGTTGATCTACAGAGATTTATTTAGATTACTTGATGCTGATAGTGACCCGGGCATAGATTTCTATATTTATGTTGCCGCGGATGGAGAGCTGAGCAACCTGCTAAGTGATCAAACTGTATCGTTCAAACAGGCCAATGATGTGATAAGTGAATACCTTTCTATCATAAAAACGCCTATTTGGCTAATAAGTCTTGGGATTGATAAAATATGATGATGACCGATGGATCAAAGAAAAAAGAGCCACGTTTTTATGGGGAAGTATCTGAAAAGAGCCATAGGAATATGAGCCGCATAAGGGGAAAAGATACGAGCATTGAAGTAATCTTGCGGAAAGCGTTATGGGCAAAGGGATATCGGTATCGGAAGAATTATAAGGGCTTACCAGGCTCGCCGGATATTGCCATTACGAAATATAAGATCGCGATATTTTGCGACAGTGAATTTTTTCATGGGAAAGATTGGGATACATTAAAGGAGAAACTTGAAAACGGAAAGAATCCTGGATATTGGATTCAAAAAATCCAGCGAAATAGAAAGCGGGATCGAGAAAAAGATAAACTGCTTAGGTTCGAGGGATGGACAGTGATTCATTTTTGGGGAAAAGAAATATTGGAGGACACAGATGAGTGTATCCATGTCATTGAAGAAGCAATATTTGATCTGAAGATGGCGGAGGTAGAGGATGATGGCAAGTGAAGGCTATTTGGTCGAATATGACAGGTCGGATCCGAAATCAATCGAAGCTTATTCACAGAGGATGGTGGGGAAGACTTTTAGAGAGATATGGGAAGAAGATGGTATGCGGCAGCCGATTATGCTACGCGAGAGTGGTGCGAGCTATGGTTCTTCGGACGTATCAGAAGTGAAGAGAAATAAAGGAAACTTAGGGCAGATCATTGAAGAGAAATTCTTCCACTATGCATGCAATAGTGATTCGCGCGCTGATTTTTATGATGCCGGAGTCGAATTAAAGGTTACTCCGTATCGGATGAATCAGAATGGGTCTTTATCGGCAAAGGAAAGGCTGATATTGACTATGATCGATTACTATCATGTAGTGAATGAAACGTTCGAGGAAAGTCATTTTTGGAGCAAATCTCGACTTATATTACTAGTTTATTACTTATATGTGAAGGAGATAAAATATAACCTTGATTATAAAATTGGTTATTGCAGGTTGTTCACTCCGCCGGAACAAGATGTGAAGATCATTCGACATGATTATTACATCATTGTCTCTAAGATCAAGAAGGGTAAAGCTCATGAACTGTCAGAAGGGGATACACTTTATTTGGGGGCAGCGCCCAAAGCGGCTACAGCAAAAGATCGCAGGAAGCAGCCGTTTAGTGAGGAATTGGCAAAGCCACGGGCATTCGCGTTCAAGAGTTCCTATATGACATATGTGTTAAATAATTATATTGTTCCGGGAAAGGCAACATATGAACCGATAGTTCAGGATGGATCAGTTGATTCCTTTGAGGAGTATGTGGTTGGGAAGCTAGACCAATACCGTGGATACTCTGTTAATGACTTGTGCATGGAATTCCATATTGAAATCGAGAAAAAACCGAAGAACTTAGAAGCGATACTGGCTTACAGGATGTTGGGAATAAAGGGGAACCATGCCGAAGAGTTTGAAAAAGCAAATGTGGTGGTGAAGACGATACGAATAGGGAAAAATAACCGGATCAAGGAGAGCATGTCATTTCCAACATTTCGATTTAAGAAATTGATCCAAGAGGAGTGGGAGGATTCTACATTTGGAAATTATCTTCGAGAGACGAGATTTCTGTTCGTAGTGTATAAATTTGATAAAAAAGATGTCTTGCGGCTCCGGGGGTGTCAGTTTTGGAATATTCCATATGAAGATCTTGAAACGAATGTTAGATTCGTATGGGAGAGAACAAAGCAGGTCATAAAAGATGGACTTCAGGTGACCATGGTAAATGGCGCTAGAAGGAACAATCTGCCAAAGGCATCAGAGAACCCAGTCTGCCATGTAAGGCCACACGCGCAGAACGCACAGGATACATACGAACTGCCAGATGGTAGGAGTTTTCCAAAGCAATGTTTTTGGTTGAATAATACATATATCTATGAGCAACTAGATGAGGAAATAAAGGTTGATCAAATCGATTGATCATGATATGATATACGTGGAGTTCAACGATAAAGGAGAAAATCGAATGGAAAAGACAGTTTGTGAATTGTTTGCAGGCGTGGGAGGATTCCGATGCGGACTGAATTCAATCAAGTCTATCGAGGATACTGAAAGGCCAGAAAAATGGAAAACGGTATGGTTTAGCCAATGGGAACCGGCAGACAAGAAAATACAGTGGGCGCATAGTTGTTATGTGAATAGATTCGGAACATGCATGGATCTACAAGGGCAGGATACCACAAATTGCGATATCAACACTGTGGATAAGAAAACAGTTCCTGATCATAATCTGCTTGTTGGTGGGTTTCCTTGCCAAGATTATTCTGTGGCATCCTCACTTGCTACATCAAAAGGACTTGAGGGGAAAAAGGGTGTCTTATGGTGGGATATCAGAGATATGCTAGAAGAAAAAGGAGCCCCGTTCGTTCTGCTGGAAAATGTCGATAGGCTTATAAAGAGCCCGGCAAGTCAAAGAGGGAGAGATTTTGCGATAATTTTGGCATGTTTTCGTGATCTGGGTTATACGGTCGAATGGAGAGTTATTAATGCAGCGGAGTATGGATATCAGCAGCGGCGTCGTCGCACATTCATATTTGCATACCGTGATGACACCGCATATGCAAATCGTATTGTAGAAGCAACGGCTTATAACGGTATGTTTGGCGAGGAATTGCATAGGAAGAGCATGGGGAAACTTTTATTTAGTGAAGGATTCTTTGCCAAGAGTTTTCCGATAGAGATTTGCGATGATAAAAAGATTCATATGGTGAAGCTCCCAAAAAGTATCGGGGAATTATCACGCTCATTCTCGTTTGTGTTTGAGAACGCCGGTGTTATGAAAGATGGAATGACCTATACCTTAAGGACGACGCCAGTATATGATGGGAATCAGATAACATTGGGAGACATCATGGAAGACGGGGATGTTGATAGAACTTTCTTTATTCCGAAAGAGCGATTATATTACACATCGCCAGACCGTGATCATAGCGATGAGACGTGTGAACGCCTTTCGGATACAGAACGTAAGACATGGCAATATATTAAGGGGGCAAAGAAACTTCCGAGGAAAGCCAAGAACGGGCATGAGTATATTTTTTCAGAAGGCCCGATACCTATGATAGATGAGTATGATAAACCTGCGAGAACGATGTTGACGAGCGAAGGATCTTTTAACCGGACGACACATATTGTTAGAGATAAGAAGACGGGTGAAATAAGGCTTCTCACGCCCATTGAGGTAGAGCATATTCAAGGCTTTCCGTCTGATTGGACGAAGGAATGTCTTGTGGATGGGGAAATGGTTGAAATGCCGGTGCATAAGCGGCGTTTTATGATGGGAAATGCCCTTGTTGTCAATCTTGTGAATCAGATGGAAGAGCAACTGTCTGAGATTTTTGAAAAAGAGAAATAAAGAACATGCCCTAAAATATCCTATAAGGATATTTTAGGGCATGTTCTTTGATATTAATTAGGTGAGATTTCCAAATAGGCAGGGGTAATCATAGCTCATACATGTAGGAAATTATCACAGCGCCGCGTAAACATTTATTGGTAAAAAGAGTGATGCCGAAACAAATTTTTATTATATGGGACTGTTTGACATTATAGAGACAAAAGCGGATAAAAAGGAAGATAAAAATGGAAGAGAACGCGATATCGCTAAAGTAAAAATGCGTCATGCGGTGAGAGATGATTTACTGCGCTATTTACAGAGCAGCATTAAAGAGAAAACGGAGGAAAAAGCAGGATGAAAACAATACGTGTGGTTGCGGCTGTGATCAAGGAAAAAAATAAAAATGGAGAACCGATCATTTTTGCTACCCAAAGAGGATATGGAGATTTTAAGGGCGGCTGGGAGTTTCCGGGCGGAAAATAGAAGAAGGAGAAAACCCGCAGGAAGCGCTTAAAAGAGAGATCATGGAAGAGCTTAATACAGAAATTAAAGTGGGAGAGTTGATTGATACAATCGAGTATGATTATCCGACCTTTCATCTTTCTATGGACTGTTTTTGGGCTGAGGTCGTGTCCGGAGATTTGGTTCTGAAAGAACATGAGGCGGCAAAGTGGCTGACGAAGGAAGAGTTGGACTCCGTTGAGTGGTTACCGGCGGATATTACGCTGATTGAAGGGTTGAAGAGGGGGATGCAGTAGGACTTGATGGTATCCATTCGGAGGTGCTTGGTATATCATTATCTTATACGGTGTTATTAAATTATATTTAAAAATTCATAAAATGAAGTCCGGATGTTTTTGGGGGCATACACATTGAAATGTTGTAGTTGAAAAAAAACGTAAAATGATATATTATAGTATGTACTAACGCGGTAATTATAAAGTCGGTTATTTTAAGTTGAGAAAAAATTATAGGAGAAAGAAGAGCTATGGAAGAAAAAATTGAAGAATTGAGAAAGTCGTTATTAAATAATATGCCAACACTTTTTTTGGGTGCAGGATTTTCTAGAGGTGCGATTTGTGCAAGTGGCATTATGCCAACCGGAAAAGAGTTAAAGAAAGAACTTTTTAATAAGTTTGTAGTGGATCAGGTGAATGAAAAGAAACGAGAGCAGATTCAAGAATATGGGCTTCGTGAAATGTGCGATTACATAGATTCATTGATTCCTAACGGAAAAATGGAAAGAGAGAAATTTTTGACTGAAAGACTAAGAGAAACTCGACCTAATGAAAAAGGATTTCATAAGCTAATAACAAAATATCCGTGGAGAAGAATATATACAGTCAACATAGACGATTTAGTAGAGAATATCTATGAGAGTGCTAATAAAAGGTATAGGAGTATTTCATCGGAAAGGGATGTTCCAGAATTAGGGAAAGAGATGGAATTAATTAAGCTTCACGGTTGTGTAAGAAGATCAGATGAAGGATATTGTTTTAGCAAGAAAGAATATAATACACTAATAAATCAAAAATTACATTTGGGACTAGTAGAGTTTACGAGTGAGATATATTCTTCAAATGATATAATTTTTATCGGAGCATCAATGGATGAGCCCGATTTGGAATATTATTTGCAGTTGTATGAAGATATGCAAATAAAGAGAAAAAGTAGCAAATTATTTTTTATTGATCCCAATCCAAGCGTGTCGCTAGAACTGTGGGGGAATCGTTTAGGGGCGATAATCATTGAATGGGATACACAACAATTTTTAGAATTTGTATCAGAGTTGAAATATGATCCAGAAAAGAAGCAGCGAGCAAGACTGGAATTAAACCGAAATGGTTTTTTTAGACTTAAAGATAATATTGGGCTTTTCAAAGAAAACTACGATAGCAATATTTATCAGGGATTTTCATGCGACTGGCAGGATGTTTTTGAGCATTGGACGTTTAAGCATAATGTCTACATAAAGGCCGAGGAGGAACTTAAAGAGTTATTGAAAGAGGATTCCAAGACAAAATGTTTTAGCATTTATGGTAGTTCGTTTTCTGGTAAAAGCACGTTGTTAAAGCAGTTAGGATATTACCTTTATAAGCACGATTATGAAGTTCTAGAGTATTCAGGAACTTATTTTAACTATAAGGTAATCGTTAATTATATTTTAGAAAGTGATTTTAATAAGTATGTTATTGTAATAGATAATGCACCATTTTACTATCCAGTGATAGAAAGGGTATTACAAACTAATTTTTTGGAAAAAGAAGTGGTAATAATCTGCGCCGCCAGATCCTATTATCATGGGAAAAAGAAATATTATCTAAGAGGTAATTGTTTTCATGAATATAATTGTGAAGATAGCATAAAATCTGAAGATGCAAAAATTATATATTCCGTATTAGATGCCAAAAACTCATTATATTATCTATATGATTTCAGAAAAGATGAGAAATATATAAGTGAGATCGTTAGAAAAAAGAATATTATTAATTTATTGCTCGATTTAACATATGGAAGAGAAATACGGAAAAAATTTCATAACGAAATGCTTTTTATACACCATAAGATTTCGCCTATAGAAGAGAAACTGCTTTTAGAATTGGCGATTTTTGATCGTGTAGATATAGTGTATTATCCTATAGAACTATTTTCGGAGAAGTATGGGAAAACAATTATTATTTCCAAATCTAAAAATAGGGATATTAGTGCGCTAAGAATTTCAGACTATGTTAGATATGACTCGCAGGGAATTTCTTTAAGAAATTCTTTGTATCAAAATGAAATTATAAAAGGGAAAAAATTACAGATATATCAGACTGTAAGCGAATTGCTGTTACGGATTGCACCGCATGTGACTGAAGGGAAACGGGATATATGGACTATAATTTTCCAAAGTTTATGTAGTCAAAAAAAGTTGAAAAGTGTGTTTGATTTTACGGATGAACAACAGGACGGTTTGTTAAAAATGTTAAGTGAAAAATATGGGGGTATTAGTTACTATTGGTTACAAAGAGGATTGCATGAACAAAGTAAAGGGGATTATGCAAAGGCGTTTACACATTTGAAAAAATCTCAAGCGATTCAACCCCGTTCATTTAAGATTCAACATGCGATTGCGCGAAATTATTTAAAATATGCTAATTCACAAAAAGATTTTACTATGGCAACATCGTTGTTCAGCGAGGGTGAGAACTTGATGAGGCAGTTAATCTATAGTAACGAGTATTACATTAAAAAGGCTAAGGCGTTTTCGGTTTCTTCGTATGTTTTGGAGAAGGTTAGATTTATTGAACGTTTCAATCTGAATGTTAAAAATGAAGAATTGAGTGAAATGCGTAATATGTTAGATAGCGTATATGTTGACGCGGATCCTTATATTATGGGAGCAATGAGAAAATTCTATAATTTGTTGCAGAAAAAAGGAAAATTGTCTTTGATTAGAATGAGCCTTAATAATCCATATTTGGAAATCATGAAGACTGGTTTAGATATCCTAGAAGATTTGGAAGAGGATTTTTATTGATGATATTACCGCACTGTAATAAGGAGGCCTCCATGTCCAACATCCTAATCCTACTTGGAAGCATGCGAAAAAACGGCAATACAGATCTACTTGCACAGGCATTTGCAGAAGGTGCCCGCAAAAATAATAATACGGTAGAGATCATATCTGTCGCCGATTATAAGGTCAATCCCTGCATTGGCTGTAATTCGTGTTTTACAAGAGAGGGCAATCAATGTTTTCAGAATGATGATATGCCTCAGATCTATGAGAAGCTAAAAACGGCGGATGTTGTAGTGGCGGCGTCCCCGGTATATTTTTATGGCATTAGCGCAGAGCTAAAGGCGGTGGTTGACAGGTTACATACACCCATGAGAAATGAGTTCCCGATCAAAAAACTTGCGTTGCTGTTGGTAGGAGCCGCAGAACTGCCCGAATTGTTTGACGCAATAAAATTGCAATATCAGCTGATTCTCAATTTCTTTCATCTGGAAGATGCTGGCATGGTGCTTGTAAGAGGGGTGAAGGATATAGGGGATATCAAGGGAAAAGAAGCATTAAAGGAAGCCTATGATCTGGGTCTGTCCATTACATAATGAAACCCTCAGTCGGTTTCAAACACCACGAAAAACGTTAAAGCCGGCGGGAGCAAAAGAGATATGCGATACTATCAGTCTGATCAATACCCTATTGAATTTTTGTGGTCGGAAAATATTGATAAGCACTTTGAGAGTCATAATCATGTAGGACACTATATCATATCCTTAGTCGCGCAGGGCGTGACAACAGTTCATTTTTGCGAGGGTCAGTACCGCGCTGATCGTGGTGACGCAAGACGGATGCCTGCCGTTTGCGATGGAAAATGGACTTGCCCAATCAACAATGGAAGTGTTATAAAGGGAGATCTATTTATCATCCCGCCCTATGTCATGTATTGCAACTAGAATGGAGACATTTTGAATCTTATAACCCCAGCTGGGCTTTATGTAAACGCCGTCTACATAGGCATACGGGTATTCGCCGGTCAGCCGAGGGGAGTGCCAGGTTTCGATATGTTCATAGCCTTTTGGGTGAGATTGCAGATGGTGCCCGGAGATACTTTTGTGAGATTAAAGGTTGTGTTGGCTGATGTGGTGTCTGTTAGTGGAAATCTTGTTTTAATTAAAACACAACATGGAAAAACATTAAGACTTCCAAAACACAGACTATATGACGCTGAAAAAAAGCGATAGAGACGTTACAAAAGCGTAAACCAGCACAGAAAAAGACACCATATGATTATGTGGTGTAGTTAAAAACTTGATTTTGTTGTTGAAACAAAAGAGGATGTTGGGTGATGAATGATTATTATGATAGCGATAGTAATTTTTATTATATCTACTGTTAATCATATTGTGGATAATAATTGTGTCTAATATTATGGTTAAATTCTGGCAAGTATCATTGGAGAAAGAATATGGTATAAAGTATGAAGAAGCAAAGACTCTATCAAATGAGTACAGGGAAAAATATTATTCCATGGAAGATGCGATGGATTTTTATTGTATAATACTTGAAGGCATAATATATGATGCGAAGAAAATTGTAAAACAAAATTTCATAATTATTTTAGTTGACATTGTTTTATTTGTTGTAACATTAATACTTATAAATTTTATGTACATGGTATTTAGATGTAATAAAAAAATAGCATGTATCCATCCAAATAGAGCAACATCAATCATTTTATTCATTGAGATAGCAATATCTATGTTGACTTGCTTTATGGATATTAAGGGAAGCATTGAAGCCATTGAACAATATCAGAATATTTATGGATTGATTTAGATTTACAGAAGATGGAGGTATAAAATATGATTATAGATTTTTTTTGGACAGAGGATGGATTTGATAAAAGAGCGATTAAAGGTGGCGTTTACCACGTCGAATTAAAGAAAAAAGGAATAGATGATTCAATATCGTTATATATAGGAGAATCAGTATGGATTGCAAGAAGATGTGGGAGACACTTATATGTTTTCGATGATAAGCCTGAACTTTTTGGATTAGAAGATAATGATAAGAATAATGATGATTTAATGCTAAAATTTAGTGTCCTCGAAGGTCTTGATTTAAAAAAAGATACACAAGCTAATAAAGACACATATAAGAAGACAGAATTAAAATATATAGATGATTTAAGGCCAGTGACGCAATCATCAACAAGCGATATTCAAATAAAAAATATTGAGAAAAGAAAAAAGAAGGTGCAGGACAAAATGAAGGAATTAGGATTCAAATAATCATAGAATGATATACTTGAAATCCGATTTTCATGTGAAAATTAGAATTATAAAGGTGACAAATACATGGATGATAAATTTAAGGGAAATTATAGAATTGAGGCATTAATACAATTCATTGCACTATTTATAATAGTGTTATCCTATGTTATGACTATAAATTCAAAAAATGAATTTTATCAAAATGCTTTTCTGTTTATAGCACCATTTACGATTGAAGTCATGGATACTTTTTTTCTAAAACATAATAAGAAATTAAAAAAAATTAGTTATTGGATTTTGCTTGTTCTAACCGGATTTTTATTAATTATACTTGGAATAAATGTATTTTTTCCTGAATTTATCCAAATTGAAATGAAATATTATTATGCAATGATAACTGTTTACCCGGCTAAGATTCTTGCAAATTTCGTTTATTTATCATTTAAAATAATAATAGAAAAGGAGTAAAATAATGACAATTAACTCATATACTTATATATATTTGTTTGTTATTTTTATTCTTGGTGTTGTTTGGGCAACAATAATGATATTATTAGAAAAAAGAGAACTTTCAAAAAAAGAATATATTTATGATGAAAATATTATAAGCGATATTATCAATAACAACAATACTGAGTGTATTAATGACTATAATATTAAAAATACAGAAAATTTTAAAGATGCATCTGAAATGTTTAATGAATTTATTAAAAAAGATATATTTGAAGAAATTAGAGTGGGGTAGATTATATGAGTTTTAATTATGGTTCAGAACTATTAGAATATTTTGGAGAAGAAAAAATTAAATTGCAATATAAAATGATCCTTGAAATGATGATGGAATTTTCAAATCAGTATAAAACTAAAAAGTTAGAAATTAATATTACAATATTTAATAATATGATTGTAAAATACTTTGATTCGATAAAAGAGATAAAATCTTTTCATGAGGTAAAAAACGTTAGTATTCAAAAAAGTTATGCTTATATGTCATATTGGATATTAAAATATAAACCTATTCAAATAAAATCCGTAGAAGTTGATGAAAAATTAATTTTTGTTAATGAAAAGTTTGTCGTTACTTTTATTATTTCTAAACTATTACAGGGAAGGAATGTAGAAGCCAATAATGAAAAGTTTAAAAATTTTATGGATTTAATGTTATATTTTTTTAAGTATAAAGATATTTCTGTTAATACCATAGAAATGATGATTACAGCATTTGAAGCAGGACTTTCCATTCAATAAAAGGAGTAAATGAAATGTTGCTTTTATGTTGTCCAAAAGAGAGGCGTGGATACGAAAACAATTAGATACTTCGTAGCTGATTTTGAACCCTAGGAGCAAACTCATCATGCACAGCATATTCATTATCATCTTTCCGAAGAATTTAGGATAGAAGATTATCCTGAGTATATGCGCTGGCAGATTCAACGCATTCATGAGCAGATCGCAGTGTTTTACAAAGAGCATTTTGAAGATTTTAATCGCGAGATATGGTGTTTTGTAGATAGCATAAAAGCAATAAGTCATTAAATCATTAAAACATAAAGTTCCATGTTGGGAAGCCAAATTACCAGATGATATTGAATGCTATGATTGTAACTGGGAGAAGATAACGACTATTTCTGATCTGTGTGTTGTGTGTGGGGGGGGGTACATTTTAAAAGGGAGATGTGGAAGATTAGGAATATTAAGAGAAGATAGAGAATCGCTTGAAATGCTGTTTCTATGAGACAAATAAGTTTTATATTGTATGGAGGGTTTATGGATTCAGAAATGCAAATAGCTTTATTGGGAATTTTAGGTACTTTGGGAGGTACAATATTAGGATGGATTTTAAATAATTTATCTCAGCATGGAAAGCTTAATATATTCATTTCTGCATGGGAAGATAAATTTCAATTTAATAATATGGGAAGTATGACTTTAAGTTCAAGTATTGAACAAACGCAAGATTATTTATATCGAGTATCGTTTGATTTATATAATAGTAGCAGAGAGACAAAAATAATGAGAAATATTGAAATTATATTTTCAAATGGAAAGGAGGAATTATATCGTAATATTCCCAAAGATGAATCTACTAAGCGAATGAGCAGTGCATTTGTATGTTATGATGATATATTACCAATAAATATTCCACCCAAATCTATAATACACATTGAACTGCAGAATTGGATATCAGAGAGTGATGGTTCACTTAAACATATTTGGAATACAACAAGGGTGTATTTAAGGTACATAAATGAAAAAAATAGAAAAAAGAAAGTTTTGATTAAAAAAGAAAAGTATAAAGATTATTTCATGAATAATCCCATAAAAGAATCATAATAGATACCATGAAAGGCTGGTTTTAAGAATGAATAATTTTCTATATTCAATGAAGTTTTCTTTTGAGAAAATGAGTAATGAAATACATAAAATATTAAATATGACAGTTTATGATGATGAAGGAAAAAGAGAAATATTTTTTGTGGTTGGTACATGTTTACATTGGATATTAGACTATGCAGAGAGAATAGATGTGAGAGAGCAGGATAAAGAAATTTTATCTGCATTTAAATATGCCAATAATTGTTTAAAACATAGTATTGAAGTAAAGAAAATAACAGATGAAGTTGGTGGTTTTGAATTCCCAATTAAAATTCCTTTTGAAAGCCCAGAAAGAGAAGTAATATGGTCTATTGTGGATGATGGAGATAAAAGATGGGAAAATCAAAGGAAAAAATATAAGAAGTTTCTTGAAGGTAAAAATGTAAATCGAACATGTAAGAATGTTATAGGACTACTTGAGAAATATGAACTTTGAAATTCTATTTTGTGGGGAGATTAAATTATCTAGTGAAGAAAAGAACGAAATTGAACTTGTATGTACTGGGGTATAATTACTCTGGTAATTATTACGTTGGGATTACAAATAATTTTGAAAAAGAATGTTAGTTCATAGGAGAAGAACTTCAACAAAATAAAGCTACCAATATGATCTAAAATGAATAAATCAACAAAAGGATTTAGATATTATTGGTTTAATATCAATAAGAACAGTGTTTCACAAAGTGAAGCAGACCACTGGGAAAATCAGTTAGAAAAAATAGAAGATATTAATAATAAAAAATTAATTAAGGAAGTACATGTAGGAAATGGTAATTGTATTGAAAGAGAATGTGGATATTACAAAAAGCATGAAATTAGTGATATAAAAAATGAATTTAATTATATTGACGAGATAATTGCTAACTTCCTAATAAATCCAGAAAAACTTGGATCTGAAGAGCAGGAAATTCAAATAGAATGTTGTAATATTGGTTGTCTTGGAGGATATTATAGTATTCAACATGATAAAAGTTGGAGAGAAGATGTTCATAGATTTTGAAGGCACGAAAAAACCAGTAGCTTTTTAGACAAGGATTTACTATCATGAATCAACCAACTCACGATGTAAGGCGGGTCAACTGGTTCAGCATCATAACCGAATGTCAGCAAAGACCTGTCAATGTTTCTGTCAGGCGATGGCTTGCAGACAATGGAATCAAAGAAAAAGCTTATTACTATTGGCTGCGCAAGTTTCGCAGGGAAGCCTGTGGGCAGATACAGCTTCCCGCTTTCACAACACCAACGGAAATATCATTTACCGACTTTAATGTCTCAACATCGGTCCCGATAAAACGCACAACAGCTGATACTGCCGTGGCCACTATTCGCGCTAACGGAATCACGCTGGAAGCATTCGGTATATCAGAAAAAGAATACGCGGCTGCTGTCTATGTGTATCGGGACATCCTTTGTGGAGGAAACAGATTACGAGGCGGCAGAAAAGATCCTTCGGGATTTGCTGAGGGATGCGGTGAAGCAGGGTGTTATGACAGAGGAGCAGGGAGAGAAATTGCGAACCGCTGTGCGGAACGTTTATTGCGATCGGGAAGCAGTAGAAAAGTACCGCAAAGAAATGGATCCGGGCATAAAGAATTTGACCGATCGGCTTATCAGCTATCCGGAAGAGGAATTCCCGATAGAAGCATTGGCGGCAGACATTTTTGTCAGCAAATATTATTTTTTGAGAAAGTTCAAAAGCAGCATAGGCATGTCGCCGCACCACTTCTGCATCCAGAATCGGATACGGAAGTCACAGAGCCTTTTGAATGCGGAAAAGACAATTGGTGAAATCTCAGCAGAGATGGGATTTTATGACCAAAGCCACTTTAACAAGGCGTTTCGGAGAATTGTCGGAATATCCCCGTCAGAATATATTCGTTCCAAAAAGAAGCTGCTGCAGGCAACATAGGGCAATTTTTTACAAGACACGGCAATATCCGGTAAATATAATCAGAGTGTAACTCGATTACACATTTTATCGGAGGTGTCGGAATGGATACATTTGAGTTGTTTGAACATGGCAAATTAGGGTTGCCAAAAAAAGAGGTCGGATTCGCGGAAATAGAATGGACAGCGCATGCGACTTTTCAGGGCGTGGAGCTGAAGCATATCATCACCGCAAAGGATACAGATGGAAAGTTCAGCTATCACTTGGTACGGATCGCGCCTGGTTGCAGAATAGGAGAACATATTCACAAGACGCAGCTGGAAACGCATGAAGTGATAAAGGGCAGCGGCAGGTGCGTAAATGCAGGCAGCAGTATTCCCTATGAAGCGGGGACAATATCCATCATGCAGGCAGGAGCCGTTCATGAGGTCATTGCAGGTTCAGAGGGATTATATCTGTTTGCCAAGTTTATGCCGGCATTATGTTGAATTACCAAAAAATAAAATACAAGACCGCTGCTATGGACAGAACCGATATGCGGCGGTCTTGTATTTTCATGATAATAAAGCGGCGAATGATACTTGATTTTTTAGCATGCGTCGGCTAATGTATAATTACAACTACGCATAGCCGGATTTCATAAAATACATGAAGGAATATTACCATAAACAAAATCAATAGCTTAATCCGCTAAAGGAGAATAACCAACCAATGAACTCCATCGAAATAAAAAAGATAGGAATCACAAACCTGAAAACAGACGCAATCGTAAACGCCGCCAACGAAGGTCTCTGGGAAGGCGGCGGAGTATGCGGAGCGATTTTCAGAGAAGCGGGGTCAGCGGAGCTTACAAAGGCCTGCAATGCGATCGGCGGCTGTAAGACCGGTCATGCGGTGATCACGCCGGGATTTCGGCTGCCTGCCAAATATATTATTCATGCGGTTGGACCCGTTTGGCGCGGCGGAAATCAGAAGGAACCCCAATTATTATACAGCGCGTATCAGCAGTCGCTGCTTGTCGCGAAGGAGAATGATTGTCACTCCATCGGATTTCCGTTAATTTCTGCCGGGATCTTTGGCTATCCGAAGGACCGGGCGTGGATACAGGCAATCCAGGCATGCAGGGATTTTATGAAGGAGTACCCCGATTACGAGATGTATGTTACGTTTGCGGTTCTGGATGATCACATTCTTGCGCTGGGGCAGCAGGTGTTAGAAGAACTTTGAACGAATCAGAATAAAATGTGGAGGGGAGAAAAAACAATGTTTGACAGTAAGGTATTAGACAGCATCGAAGTATTGACACACAGCAGCATCCGCATCGGCGGAGAAAAAGTGATTTATATCGATCCGTTTCAGATTCAAAAAGAAGATCACGATGCGGATATGGTACTGATCACGCATGATCACGGAGACCATTTTTCGCCGGATGACCTTCAAAAAGTGGTCAATGCCGACACCGTACTTGTTGTGCCGGAGCTTCTTGAGGAAAGATGCCGTGATCTATTCAAAGACAATCGGGTCGTCGTGGTAAAGCCGGATCAGAAGCTTTGTGAGTGTGGGACCGATATAGAAACCATACCCGCCTATAACAATCACAAGCCGTTTCATCCGAAAAAGAAGGGCTGGGTAGGATATATTCTGACAATCGGCGATACGCGCGTTTATATTGCGGGCGACACGGATGCGACACCGGACAATCAAAAAGTAAAGTGTGATATCGCGATGGTACCGATCGGCGGCACGTATACAATGACTGCGAAAAAAGCAGCCGAACTGATCAACCGGATCAGACCGTCCGCAGCAATCCCGATCCATTATGGAAACATCGTGGGAAAGCCGGAAGACGCAGAGGTATTTCAGAAAGCCGTAGAGACGGATGTCCGCGTTGTGGTAAAATTGTGAGAACAAGAAAAGCGGAGCATGATGTGAAGCGGAATCTGCATGATTTCTATAGTCATGGGATATCGGCATTGGAAAACAGATTTTAATCGTTACGGTCTCTGTCAGACAAATCGGTTTCACAGGTGCATTGATGTGCCTGTAAAGACTCCATCATATACCCTAAAGCGATCAGGTCAGCAGAGAGCATTTCCAGTTCTTTTTCATTCAGGCACTCTGCGAGCTGGCAGGCTATGGTTGAAAGAAGATAGAGATTTTGACAATGATTTTTCATGATGAATCCGATAAGTAGATTTCTATATGATATGACGGAGAAAACAGAACGTGAAGAAGAAAAGGGAATCAGAGTGGGGTTCTGCGTATGAGTAAGTTGGATAAGATCTTTTATCAACGGTTGGAGAGTATCCGGGAGGAGCTGGATGCATATATAGATCTACGGTTTTCCGGGGAGAATGCAAATGCTGTCTCTCTGTTCGAAGTTGATCATGTGATAGAAAAGAAGACGGAAGGTGGGGAGGATCAGCTCGTCAATCGCACGGAGCATTGGGATGCAGTCAAAGCTGACGATAAACATGAAGAAGCTTCTTATCCGGATATCGGCAGGGAAAAACAGCAAAAAGAAAAGGGAGCGTTTTCATGCCAAAGCTCGAGAATGCTGCAAAGTTCAAGGGAAAGTACGACAACGGCGGGCGCGCCTGCAAAACGCCGCCTTAAGCGCCCGGACTTCCTAAGCAGGAGAGAGAAACACACAGAGATCGATAAGGTATTGGATCAGAAGGAGGAGTCGTTTTCGACCCGGCTGCTTCGGCTGATTGATGAGAAAGGCCTGAAGGATTCAGCGGTTTATAAAAGTGCAAATATCGACCGCAGATTATTTTCAAGGATCCGCAGCAATGAGGATTATATGCCGAGTAAAAAGACGGCGATATCCTTTTGTATGGCATTGCAGCTTGAAATGGACGAGACGAAGAAGTTGTTGGAAACTGCCGGTTACACGCTCTCGGCATCCTCAAGGTTTGATCTGATCATCATGTATTTGATCGAAAACAGCGAGTATAATATTCATTTTGCGAACATGGTTTTGGATGACTATGGTGAGGGAACCCTATCGAGATAAAATGTCCCTTCGGAAGCGACCAGTTTTGTGATTCTTTTTTGTAATATGTGTATATCAAAAAGAAAGGCAGGGTACGCATATGAAAAAAGGATTAACAGAACTGGTTTTTATTTTGGACAGGAGCGGCTCCATGGGAGGCTTGGAAAGTGATACGATCGGCGGCTTCAACGGAATGCTTCTCAAACAAAAGAAGGAGGCGGGGGAGGCCAGCGTGACAACGGTTCTCTTTGATGACCGGATAGAGATGATTCATGACAGGTTCCCGATTGAGGGCGTGAAGCCGTTGACGGAAGAGGATTACTATGTAAGAGGCTGTACGGCGTTATTGGATGCGGTCGGAAGTACGGTAAAGAAGATGGAGAACATTCAGGACCGTCTGCCGGATGAATGGAAGGCGGAGAAAATCATTTTCGTCATTACGACGGATGGCCAGGAAAATGCCAGTCGGGAATATTCTGCCCAAACGGTAAAAAAGATGATCGAACAAAATCAGGAAAGGGGTTGGCAGTTCCTGTTTCTCGGAGCAAACATGGATGCGGTGGAAGAGGCAGGAAAGCTGGGCATTCGTAAAACGCATGCTGCAAGCTATAAGAACGACAGCAGAGGCGTGCAACTGAATTATCAGGCGGCCGGAAACGTGTTGTCATGTATGAGGATGGCGGATTATGATGAGACGGAAATGGCTTCAAAGATTGCGGATTTCCTCAGGCCGGTAAAAGAGCATCTGGATGAAGGCAGTGCTTGTCAATGACATCGGCATAGATTATAATACAGGTGAGAGAGAAGAGAGCTGTAAGAGGACTTCACATATGGAGAAAGCATTTGAAGAATTACAGCTCAAAGATGATTTTATGTTCAGCGTTGTCATGAGGATCCCCCAATTTTGCAAACCCTTTTTGGAGAGAGTGCTTGGCATAAAGATATCCCGGATGGAATATCCAAGGTCACAGGATACCATAGACCTTTCAGCAGATGCCAAAAGTGTAAGACTCGATATCTACGTGGAAGATGACAGCAACTCAGTATATAATATTGAGATGCAGACCACGGAAAAGGGGAACCTGCCGAAAAGGACAAGGTATTATCAGGGAATGATAGACCTTGGCATTCTGGAAAAAGGGGAAAATTACAAAAACCTGAAACGCAGCTTCATTATTTTCGTTTGCACGTTTGATTTATTCGGAGAGGGTCGGCATATTTATACCTTTGAAAACCGTTGCGTGCAGGATTTGGAGTTAAGGCTTGGCGACGATGCCATAAAGATTATTTTGAACACAAAGGGAACAGTGGATGACATATCGCCGGAAATGAAAAACGTACTTGACTTTATTGATGGCAAGGAAGCATCGGACGATTATACAAGGGCATTGGAGGCAGAGATCGCGTCAGTTCAAAAAAATGAGAAATGGAGGTTGGACTATATGACATTGCAGATGAAATATCAGGAAAAATATGAGCAGGGAATAGAACAAGGCATTGAGCAGGGAAAAAAGCAGATGGCGTTAAAGATGCTAAAGAATCAATTACCGATCGAAGAGATTGTACTATATACAGACTTGACGATGGAACAGGTGGAAGCATTGGAAGGAGATTTGCAGACCACATAGAGAGATTTGTTCTTGCAGGGAATGATATATTTTATATGGAAAAACAAGATGTTAAAGGACATCTTGTTTTTTTATGGTAAAAACACGGACGCTATGCTAAACTAAAGATTAGGAATATATGGATGAGAATGAGGAAGCATGAGGAAGAGAAAAGAGTCTCCGATCGTCATTGCCCTGCACGGGGGTCCGGGAACACCGATTCCGTGTTCTGTTGGGTGCAGAGGATTATTTCCGGCATTTACGGATGAGTTTATCATGGTTTATTGGGATCAGCTTGGCTGCGGAATCAATAACCATGTGATTGATGATACATTTTCCGTAGATTCGTTTGTTCGAATGACAGAGGAATTAGCAGCACAGATAAAAAAGAAATTGTTGCATCGACAGAAACGGTGAAGGAATTGGCCGCCAATAGCGGCAACGCAAATTTAAGCTGTCAGGTGATTTCGAATACAGGACATTTTCCGGGCGTGGAAATGATGGATGCTTTATTAGCTGCGCTGCGGGAAAAGGGTGTACGCGGTATGTAAGACCGCATGGGAGAGGTGAGGATATGGCTTTTTTTAATCAGTCAGGAAAGAAAAAGAAGAAAGAGCAGGCCGATCAAATGGGGCTGGTTCAGGCGGCGGAGACGGAACAGTCATCGCCGAAGAAACAGGAGCCGGAGAAAAGCAGGTTTCTCACACCGGGGGAACACAACATTTCCAAAGCGAAGGGCGGGCATCACACTTCGGAGGAGGGAACGACGCCCGGCCATTCTCGCGAGAGAACCGTTCAGGGGGACCCGATTATCATAAACGGCGCGGATTATCTTCTGCGCATCAACGAAACACGGATGGAGGCTCTGCTTACGCTATACCGCCGCTTTTCCGTAGAGGAGCTTCGCGGTCTGTTAGAGGAGAACGGGGTTGTTTTTGGTATCAGAGAAAAAACATTGGAAGAGCTTGCACAGGGAAAGCGGAATTATGAGGAAACCCTTGTTGCAACCGGCACTGCCGCAAGAGATGGCCGTGATGGTTTTTTTGAATATCATTTTAATCCGCAGCCTGAAACAAGACCGATCATCCTGCCGGACGGTTCGGTAGATTATAATGTGTTGGGGAAGATAGAGCTTGTGTCAGACGGGCAGCTTCTTGTCACCTACCATGCAGCGCTGCAGGCTGTAACCGGCAGGGATGTTTTGGGAAATACCATTGATGCTTATGACGGAAAGGGATTGCCGCCGTTACAGTGTAAACGCTGTGAACTCGATGAAAGCGGCTGTATGTATTATGCAAGCACGGAGGGGAATGTTACGGTGGAAGGAAGATGTCTGACCGTAACGCCGATTTATGTGATAGAGGGCAATCTGGATGCCGCTACCGGGGATGTGGATTTCCGCGGAGATGTGCTGGTGCAGGGCAACGTATTCGCCGGTGTCACCGTGAGAACAACCGGAAACATTACCGTAAACGGACATGTGGAAACGGCGAACCTTTTTGCGGGAAAAGACGTGATCTTAAAAAATGGAATGCAGGGTTCGGGGAGGAGCGTCATTCGTGCGGGCGGCAATGTGATGGCGCGTTTTTTAGAGCAGACACAGGTTTTTGCCGGAAAGGAAATCAACACGGGGGCCGTGTTGAATTGTGAAGTGGAATCGGGACAGAATGTGGTGATCGCCGGTAACCGGGGCACCATCATTGGCGGAACGGTCACGGCGGTGGAACAGATTTCGGCGGCTTCGATCGGGAACCGTGCCGGTGTAACGACGCAGTTGGTGATCGGTCTTGATTGTGAATTTAAGTCCAAGATGGGGGAGATCGATCGCCTGATGAAAGAGTATGAGGATAACCTGACAGACGCCGTGCACGCCTTGGACCGTATTACCTATCAGCTAAGGGCACAACGTGCTACCCCGGAGCTGAATCAGCAAAAAATGGAGCAGATGCGCAGAAAGATCAATTATCAGTTAAAAGTAAAGGAGACTGCTACGGAGAGGGAGCGGTTGATCGATGTCAATCAGCGTTCTGCGGATGGAAAAATCATTGTCGGTGGGCTTGCCAATGTAGGATGTGTGATCATCATAAACGGTGTGCGGGAGGTGCTGCATTCGGAGTATCGGGATGTGACATTTAAGAAAAGCAGGAAGGAAATAAGAATTGTATCGAATAAGCAGTAAGAGAGCAGGAATTCTTTTCGCGGGATTGCTTCTTTTTTGCATGGCAGCGTGTGGAAAACAGTCGGATAAGGCTGATGAAGCGGAGCAGGAAAGCCGGATAGAGGAAGAATCGGCAGCAGGGAACGGCGAAGCGGATGAAAATCCCACGGAGGAGACGGACGACGAGGAAGCAAATCGGTCTGAAGCGGACAATGTTATTGTGGTATATGCATCGGAAGGTATCGAATATAGCGATGAGGTCATACCGGTGCAGTACGTGGATGATTTGTCTCTGCTGGACGATATGAAAGATACGAACAGCACATATGTCTATCAGGACGGGAACGTATATTACCGCAGGTATCATGAAAATTCTTATGAGGAAGCGGCTCTATGGGGAAATTATAGGCCTATTCCTGAAACCAAAAAGGAGATTGTCTGTATTAATTCGGACGGAAGGGAAACAGAACTGTTTGTTGACGATGGATATGGTGATATATATCTGATTCATGACAGGTTCTATATGACTGGCTTAATCTTACGCGAAGATCATGGGGTTTTCCGCGTCTCAACAGGGCTGTATTCCGTTGATATGCAGGGAAACGACCGGATTGACTATGGAGACGGAAGCATTTTCGCTATCGATCGGGCAAGGAATATCATTATTTTGCAGATGTGGGAAACGAACAGTCTGCACTATTATGCGATGAATGTTGAAACGGGAGAAAAGACGCCGATTGATATGGGCGACGGTTTTATCGATGTTGAGGTCTATCAGGATGGCTGGCTTTATTATACAACATATGATGGGTTTGATGATACCGTCCGCAGGCTGTGTGCGGTTTCCTTAGAGGGGGAGAAAAGAGAAATTATCGCGCTTACATCCTATGTGAACCAGCAGTATTACATTTATAAAGAGAGCATCCTGCAATTGAAAGTGGACGGAGACCGGGTGTATTTCATTTTTGGCGGTTATGACGGAACTGCCCACGTGTTTCAAGGAGGTACGCTGATCAGTGTCAAGCTTGACGGGACAGATTATAAGGCGGTAGAGACGGAGCGGGATGCGTTTTATCTTAGTCACGCTGGCGGAAAGACTTTGATTTATTATCCACGTTATGATCATTATACGTTTCGTATCGACCCTGATATGGAATATGATATGAATATATGGGATATAGACGCCAATAAATGTTATCTTACGGATTTTCCACAAAAAATTCTGGAAGGTTATAAAGTGCAAGCTGCGTTGGCGTGTCGGTATGATTCGAAAGTGCAAGGTGCTTTGTGCGTATGGACAATAGATGAGGATGATCCCCAAACGGATATTTACGCGGTGCCGGACGATTCCGGCAGAATTGTCAGGATTGTCACGGATTTAGAGAACTGTTTTACAAAGTGGCAGGGCGAAGAAACGGACAGTATCAAATATCAGGATTGGTATTATGCAGACGGATTTTTATATTTTGGGGTAGAATATCGTATTTATGATAAAGAAACCTCTGTCGGCTGGCGGGATGGTTACCGCAGACTGCGCACGGAGGTATATCGTTTGAAAATAGGAGAAGGTGCGGCACAGATGTTATATTCGTATTAAGAATGCGAATTAAAATGTGCCCCTAACACCGCATTTCAGGAGGATGAAAAAATGGCCAATATTTTGATCCATATAGTACAACGAATAGGAATCATTGAGGTAGAAGGAGAATACAAATGAATAATTCAAAAATGAGTAGAGTATTTTCATTGATAGCGGGTATGTGCTTTGCTGCATATGGCATATATCGGGTATGGGAATTTTATACTTATATATATGCTATTAGGTTTTGGCGTTATTCAATCAGTTCCGTAGTCGTAGATGTTGCTTTGTGCTTTGTTTATTTGGCATTCGCAGTACTTCTGTTTATCGGAAAAAAGAATATAGGTTTTCTGATACCAACAGGCGCTGCAATATTTGTGCGGGGATATTATCTGTTACATTATTTTAACAATCGTTTCCTGTTGGAGTTGGTGTTATTAATTGTGCTTTTGGTTGTGCTTATGATGAATGTGATTCCGCCAATGGAAAAGCCTACAGGAATTACCAAGGTTTTATGTTATGTATATATCGTATATAGTATAGTGTTAATAATATATACCCTGAATTTAGGGAGGAGGAGTTTATATCCAATCACATTGGGATTGGTTATTGCGATTGTTGAACGCGTAGGATACCTGTTTATTGGTTTATGGTTGAGACAAACAGTGGGTATTCCGCAGAAAGCAATTCAACAGAATGCATATGCAGCGATGAATCCGCATGCAGCAGCGCTAAGCCAAGATGATGCAGATAAATTGAAGATTTATAAGGATTTGCTGGATTCGGGTGCTATCACGCAGGAAGAGTTTGACGCAAAGAAGAAGCAAATTTTGGGATTATAAAAGGGGAATCTAAAGAGAACAAAAAGATACCGGAGTATGATGTGAATTGGGTAGACATGGTATTGTCTACCCAATTCCATTTAAAAACGCATAGGCATTGACATGAAAAAAAGAACTCGCAGAAAATTTTTAAAAGTTGAATTAGTAATTTTTATAAGTTATCATATTAGTGAGAATAAGAGGTTTCTGTCAAAGGGTGTGATCACCGGATTTCAGGAGGATGAAAAATGGCCAATATTTTGATTCATATAGTACAACTAATAGGAATCGTTGTTCCGTTCATCGGATGCATTTCGCTTTTGAGAAGAGTGCAGAGCAGGACATCGATTTATTTACTGCTGGCCAATCTCGGCTGTCTGATCATTAACGGAAGCTATTTGCTGCTGCTCCGGACAGAGACCTATGACGGTGCGCTTGCCGCGCTGAAGATGGAATATTTCGGGAATGTGGTTTTTTATCTGATGTTTGCCATGTTCCTTTGGTCGTACCTAAAGATAAAAGGGCACAAATGGATAAAAATATTGTTTGGTTTTTGGGGCATTCAGGATATGGTTTTCCTGTTTTTCGTCTGGATCGGCAATATGCAGAATGTATTTACATCGTTGGAGTTCCGGTGGAATGAAAGACTTGGGCTGGTGTTGATTCAGGCAGTGCCGGATACGTTGTATATGGTACATTATTGTATTATATGTCTGGTTCTGTTTTGCGGCATGATCTACACATCCGTAAGGCTGTTTAGGGTAAAGGTCAAGTCGGAACGCTACAATCTGGCAAGGCTGGCAGGGGCACAGTTTGTCATATGCGCCTCTTTGATCCTAATGCTGATGTGTAATTTTTCTTTTGATATTGTACCGGTCTGTACGTCTTTATCGATCCTATCCATTATTGTCAGCGTACTGCGGGATGAATTTTTCGGCGTAACAGAGCTTGGGCAGCAATGGGTGTTTGAACAGATGGAAGATGCATTTGTGATTGTTGACGGGATGTATGGATATCTGGAAGCCAATGCCTATGCAAAAAAGGTTTTTTCGGAGCTGAACCGAAAACGTAAAAATGAAATCATATCCGATGAACTGCGCGCGCTTTTTACAGACAATGAGAAAATACAACAGATTCAGGGAAAATATTATAACAAAAAGATCATGGAGATCAGGGAAAAAGGGGAGGTATCCGGATACAGTCTGTTCCTTGCGGATATCACGGAGCAGTATGAACTGATGGAGCGTGTCAGGGAAGAAAAAGAACGGGCGGATGCTGCGAATCAGGCGAAGTCCGCATTTGTGTCCAATGTGTCTCACGAAATCCGTACGCCCATGAACGCCATCGTGGGGATGACGCAGATCATGCTGCGTGGGGAATTGTCAAAGCAGCAGAGAGACTATCTGTTGAACATACGAAATTCGGGCGATGCGCTTCTTACGATTATTAATGATCTTTTGGATATGTCCAAGATAGAGTCCGGGAAAATGGAGCTTGTGGATGAGGAATATGATTTTATGTCCATGCTCAGTGATCTTGGGATGATCATTCTAAACCGGATCGGAAATAAGCCGATAGAGCTGCTCTTTGACATCGATGCGGATATTCCGTCAAAGCTGTACGGAGATGCATTGCGGATCAGGCAGATCATCATTAATCTGATGAATAATGCGACAAAGTTTACGGAGGAGGGATATGTCTGCCTTACGGTGAAAGTAAAACAGATCGAGGATGAGGATATAGAGCTGTATCTCTCGGTAAGGGACAGCGGACAGGGAATCAGGGAGGAAGATCTGGGCAAGCTGTTTGGAACCTTTCAGCAGGTAGATACCAAGAAAAATCATCATAAAGAGGGAACGGGATTAGGGCTGTCCATCTCCAAGCAGTTAGTAGAGTTGATGCATGGCAGGATTGGTGTGAACAGCGAATATGGAAAGGGAAGCGAATTTTATTTTACGATTCACCAGCGGATCATGGATGGAACGAGAGCGGCGCAGATTACAGATGAGCAGCAGGCGGTTGTTATCGGTGGAATGAAGAATCCTGTCGCAAACGAACTGTTAAAGAAGCTGGCAGCGCAATATCAGCTTAACTTTGCGGAAAACATTATGGCAGTTGAAAAGGCGGACGCATCAGTTTTTTATTTTACGGACCGGTACGGAGAGCTTGGGAGTGAAGAGCAGCAGAGGCTTGCGGAATATGGAGCCGTTGTCTGCGGCATGGTAAATCCGATGATTGAGAATGATCTGCCGAAAGATATGTTTACCATGAATAAACCTCTATTCAGCTATAACTTCTGCAATTTTATCGAGAATAGAGAAAATAGGACGGATGATAGAAAGGATGGGGCGGGGACAGATCAAGCGGCGGAATATCCGGAAGAATTCTTAGGAGAAGATTCACAGACGCCGGAGGAACCGGCGACAGAGTTTGAAGCGCCGGATGCAAAGGTGTTGATCGTGGATGACAACGAGATCAACCGCATGGTGGCAGAAGAGATGTTAAAGCCGCTCAGGATGCAGATTGAAACTGCTTCGGATGGAAAACATGCTTTGGAGATGATAAAGGATAAAAAGTATGACCTGATCTTTATGGATCATCTGATGCCCGTAATGGATGGAGTGGAAGCGGTGACGGAGCTTCGAAAACTGGAGGAACCCTATTATAAGAACGTACCCGTGATCGCTCTGACTGCAAATACGGCAAAGGAGCAGAGGGAAGAATATATCCGGGCTGGTATGAGTGATTTCCTTTCCAAACCGATTGATCTGGGGGAGATATATAAAATCGTTAAGAAGTGGATACCGGATAAGATTTTGAGTGGCACATAATGAAATTTAAAATTATTTTTGCCTGCCATACCGCTTTTGAAAGAGCCCCAAAATAACACCCCCCAAAATGATGGATTCATTGTGCAATGTAATGGAATTTGAGTGGATAGTTTGATATGATAAAAGTTGATGGTCTTGAACCTACAGAGGAATTTAAAGAATATATTGAGAAAGAAAAACGCGGCGAGGTTACGATGGCACCTATAGGCATAAAAGTCAATGCTTATAGGTGCCATAATTTTATACAAAAAGATACTGCTTGACAGACACGTTATACAAACGTATAATAAATTATACAATTGTATAACAGCGGGAGGTGCATTATATGCGTAACGCAATAAAAAAGTTGGGCGAGGCGGAGTTGGAAATCATGCAGGTAATCTGGGACAGTGAAAATCCGGTCACCTCAAATTATATATTAAAAGAATTGCAGGGGCGAAGAAAATGGCAGCTTTCCACCTTGATGACTTCATTGACGCGGCTGTCGGATAAAGGATTTGTCAGTTGTGATCGCTCAATGGGAAGCAATCTTTATACCTCTATTATTTCGGAAAACGAATATAAGGTCGGGGTGAGCAGGCATTTTCTTGAAAGGCTGTATAACAATTCTATACAGAATATGGTAGCCACGCTGTATAGCGACAAAGCAATCAAGGATTCTGATATTGAAGAACTCAGAAATTTTCTGGATAACCTGGAGGATGAGCAGGAATGACAAATATATTTCTTTCTTTTTTGGAGACTTCCGTAGTAATCAGCATCATTATTGTTTTATTGCTCTTGCTCACGCCGGTTCTAAATAAGCGGTATGCCGCTAAGTGGAAGTATTGGATCTGGATCGTACTGGCATTGCGGTTAATGATTCCCTTAGGCGGGGATGGCGGGCAGCCGATTGCAGATATGCAGCCAAAAAGAGAACCGCTGACATCGCAAGAACCTGAAAAGCCGTCTTCAGATGCGCCGGTCGAAGGACAGGGCCGTGGGCGGGTTGTTATTGAGATTCCGGCACAGATGACTGCTCCGATTGTGATACAGCCTGAAAAAACGGGCGGCAATATTTCCGTGTTGGATATCATCGTTTTTGTCTGGGCGCTTGGAAGTCTGCTTTTTATTTCGGTGCATTTGATCAGTTATTTTCACTATAAACATCAGATCCTTAAAAAGGGAAGGATTGTGAAGGATAAAGATATTCTGTGCCCGATGATAAGGCTGAAACGCGAATTACATATAGGCTGCACCGTATCTGTGATAGAACACCCGGAAGCCGCCAGCCCTATGATGATCGGCTTTTTTAAGCATATATTAGTCCTACCAAAAGAACAATATAATTCGGAAGAACTGTTTTTTATTTTGAAACATGAACTGATTCATCTGAAACGAAGAGATCTCTGGTTTAAGCTGCTTTTCATCGTGGCGAATGCGGTTCACTGGTTTAATCCTTTGGTCTGGATCATGCAGAAGCAAGCGGCTGTCGATATGGAATTGTCCTGCGATGAGTGGGTTACAAAGGGGACGGATTATGATACCCGAAAAGCATATACAGAAACATTGTTATCTACGCTGCATAAAAAAACCGCAAAGAAGACGGGTCTGACAACAGAGTTTTACGGAGGAAAGCAGATCATGAAAAAACGATTTAAAAATGTTTTAACAAAAAAAGGAAAGAAAAACGGAGTTGATGTGTTGATTTGTTCCACGATTTTAGCAGTTAGTTTGGGAACATTGGTGGGATGTTCGCTCATAAAAGGAAACGTGGAAGATAACGGGTATCATGCGAATGGGGATGAAAATGATGGGCAATTGCCTTTGTCATTGGAAGAAAGCTATCAAGCGGTGCTTTTGAACAATGGAGATTTCTTCAGCACTGACTTGCAGAATGAGAAAATCAATCTCACAAATATTAAAGAAGTGGTCACAGATGATGATAGTATTACAGTGACAGCAAATAAATTTGCAATGATGGATTTAAACAATGACGGGGAAAATGAAGTAATACTTTGGCTGCAGATAAACGGGGTTTCTGATTTTGGGTTTGAAATCCTTCGATATCAAGAGGGATCGGTTTATGGATATACTTTATTCTATAGGGAGTTTATGGATCTGAAAACAGATGGAACGTTTAGTTTTTCGGGCGGAGCAGCAGACTGGGGAATCGGAAAGCTGAGCTTCTCAGGAAATGAATATACGATTAATAAGTTGTATTATTGCGAATCGCAGTATGATTCTGATAATGAACTCGAGGTACAGTATTTCTCGAATGGGACGCCTTACTCCGAAGAAGAATTCAATGATGATGTGAGTCGTCAGGAAGAAAAGGGCAATGTCAACTGGTATGATGTAACAACGGATAATGTGAGAGCCGTTTTGGGGCAATGAGTTTTCAAGCATTTTAACCTTTTTAACTTTACAAACAAAGTTAAAAAGGTTAAAATGGTTTTGGAAGGAGGCCCGCATATGACAAACGAAGAATATAACAAGATTTTAGCTGAGATTGAAACTTTGCCGTCAGGTGGTATTACTTATAAAAAAATAAATGGAAAAGAATATGCTTATTATCAATGGAGAGAGGATGGAAAGCAGCGTTCAAGAAGAACTAAGGACGAAGAGTTAGAACAACTTTCCAGACAAATCGAACGCAGAAAAGAACTTCAAAGTTTAATAAAAGAGATAGACAATCAGCAAGCAAATGAAGGAAAGCCGGCTTTACAGTTTCGATGTGCAGTAAGAATCGGGGAAGAACTGGAGCGTTTTGTAAAACCGGTAGAAAAATGGGCTAAACGAGAATGTTATCAGCAGCTTCATGATTATGTTTACGGAGATATACATGATAGAGTGTATATTTTGTATGGTCTTAGAAGAACAGGTAAAACGACATTAATTCGTCAGCTGATATCAGAAATGGATGCATCAATGAAGCGGCAGACTGTGTTTATACAGATACAGGACAGCAAAACGTTAGATGATGTAAATCAGGACTTAAAGGTTTTGGAGGAAAAAGGTTATAGATATGTTTTTATCGATGAGGTTACACTGTTAGATGACTTTATTGAAGGCGCAGCATTATTTTCTGATGTATTTGCAGCCAGTGGAATGAAAATAGTATTATCCGGTACAGATTCTCTGGGATTCATGTTTACAGAGGATGAGGAGTTATATGACAGATGCATGATGTCTCATACAACATTCATTCCATATCGTGAGTTTGAGAGAGTATTAGGAATTATTGGTATTGATAATTTCATCCGGTATGGTGGAACTATGAGCCTTGGCGGGAGGCAGTATAATGACAATGCTATGATTTTCGCAACTAAAAAAAGTACGGATGAGTATGTTGACAGTGCCATTGCAAGAAATATTCAACATTCTTTGAAAAATTATGAGTATGAAGGACATTTTCGCTCGTTAAGAGACCTGTATGAAAAAAATGAATTGACGAATGCAATTAATAGAATTGTGGAGGATATGAACCATCGATTCACGATGGAGGTATTAACCAGAGATTTCAAGTCTAATGATTTGAGAGTTTCTGCAAGCAATTTAAGAAAAGACAGAGAAAAACCGACAGACATTCTCGATCGCATTGATATCCTGAAAGTAAATGAAACTCTTAAATTTTTGCTGGAAATCAAAGACAAGGGAGAGCAATTGGTCGAGATTCAAGATGCACATCGTTTTGAGATAAAAGAATATTTGGATTTGCTTGACCTTACAGTGGAAATAGAAAATAGATGGATGTCTGATCATAACCGCAGAGAATCAAGAACGGCATTTTCACAGCCGGGCATTCGTTATTCGCAGGCGGAGGCACTTGTTAAATCACTGATGCAGGATGACATGTTCAGAGATTTATCTTTAGAAGAGCGCAAGAGAATAACTGAAAGAATAACAGACGAAATCAAAGGTAGAATGATGGAGGATATTGTTCTTTTGGAAACGAAGATTTCTAAAAAGAATTGTGAAGTGTTCCGGCTGCAGTTTGCTATAGGAGAATTTGACATGGTGGTTTTTAATCTGGACGAAGGAAATTGCGAAATCTTTGAAATTAAGCATAATAAAGAAGTTGTTCCGCAGCAGTGCAGACATTTATTAGATGAACAAAAATGCAAGGACACGGAATTCAGATATGGTGCAATTACCGGTAAGTATGTGATTTATCGTGGTGCTACAACGTCACTTATTCAGGCAGGAGTTGAAACGTCAGAAGATGTGATTTATCTGAATGTGGAAGAGTATTTGAAAAAGTTGTAATAGTGTCTTCAATGGGGACTTCGGGGATACTGTTCACCGAGATGTTTATGGGGATGCGGGATTAATGTTTAATATAATTGACAATATGCAATGAATAGTTTATTATATTAAACATAAGGGGTGAAATTATGAGCAAAAGATCGGTGGTAGTTATGCCGGATACACAAAAAATTTTGGAAAATATGGGTGAGCAGATTAAAATGGCCAGATTGCGCCGGAATCTTTCTGCAGAGCTGGTGGCAGAAAGAGCCGGTATAAGTCGAGCTACACTGTGGGCGGTGGAAAAAGGTACTCCTACGGTAGCAATAGGGAATTATGCTGCAGTGTTACATGCATTGGGCGGTATGGATAAGGACTTGGAATTAGTGGCTCAGGATGATGAGTTTGGAAGAAGAATACAGGATATGAATTTAGTAACGCCAAAACGAGCAAGAAAGAAGTAGGTATTAGGTGGATAGCGTAAATAAAATTTATGTATATGAAAATTGGAAATCCGATACCCCATCACTGATAGGAACATTGTATGTGGATGGTGGTAGAGGTAAACAGGTAGTGTCCTTTGAATATGACGACGAATGGTTAAACGATTTGACCAACAATGTGAGCTTAGATCCGGATCTGAGAATGTTTAAGGGCCGTCAGTATACTCCGGCAGGCAAATTAATGTTTGGTGCGTTTGAAGATTCCTGTCCGGATAGGTGGGGACGTCTCTTGATGAAGAGACGAGAGGCACTTATTGCAAAAAAGGAAGAAAGAAAGCCAAGAAACTTAACAGAAGTAGATTTCTTGATAGGTGTCCATGATGAGACCAGAATGGGAGGATTAAGATTTTCTACATCAAAAGGCGGCGCTTTTCTGTCTGATGATAAAGAATTAGCAACACCTCCTTGGACAACACTTCGTAAGCTGGAATCGGTCTCGTTGGCATTTGAGAAGAATGATGATGGCATGGAAGAAAAGTGGCTAAAGCAGTTGGTTGCACCGGGTTCTTCTTTAGGTGGGGCCAGACCAAAGGCTTCGGTTCTTGCACCGGATGGCTCCTTGTGGATTGCTAAATTTCCATCAAAGCATGATGAAATAAATGTTGGTGCATGGGAAATGGTTGTCCATGATTTGGCTATGATGTGTAATCTGAATGTACCTGAAGCCAAGCTGGAGACTTTCTCAAAAATAGGAAGCACATTTCTGACAAAGAGATTTGACAGAGAGGGCAATAGAAGAGTCCATTTTGCATCAGCAATGACATTGCTGGGCAAAGTGGATGGAGCGAATGCGACGGAAGGCTCAAGCTATATGGAGATTGCGTCTATCATAACAGCTAAAAGTGCAACTCCTCAAAAGGACTTGCTGGAATTGTGGCGCAGAATTGTATTTAGCATGGCGGTATCAAACACAGATGACCATTTGAGAAATCATGGATTTGTTATGGAGAAGGGCGGATGGAGCTTGTCTCCGCTATATGATGTCAATCCTAATATATACGGAGATACGCTATCTCTCAATGTGGATTCTGACAATAATCTGATTGACTTTCATTTGGCATTATCTGTGGCAAAGATGTATGGTTTGACAGATGCGCGGGCATTAGAGGAATTGAAGGGGATAAAGGATGTTGTGGAAAATAATTGGAGAGGACTTGCACAGAAATACGGGTTAAGCAGAAGTGAGATTGAGGGAATGGCTCCGGCGTTTGATATGAGGTATAAGTCATAGATGCTAAGGGGATAGGATTTAATACGCAGGAGAAGAAGTTTGGCTAAAAAGTGGAGAAAGAGAATGAAGATAGCCATTGTTGATGATGAAATAAGAGAACAGGAAATCATTGCGAAGTATATCGGAGAATGGGCGGAGGCCAAAAAAGAATTAGTGGAATTCTTCTGTTTTGACAGCAGTGAAGGTTTTCTTTTCTCATGGGAAGATGTCAAGGATTACGCGCTTCTTGTCCTCGATATCGAGATGGGCGAAATAAGCGGTCTGGAGCTGGCGAAAAAAATACGTTTCGAGGACAAAAGAATTCCCATTATTTTTGTCACCGGCTATGATGAGTATATGCAGTATGGTTATGATGTATCAGCGCTTCACTATTTGATAAAGCCGGTGAATAAAGAAAAACTGTTTCAAGCGCTGAATAAGCTGTCCGAGAAGGAAGAAACCGTAAAGAGCCTGATATTAAATTCGGGAAATGAGGTAAGGCGTATTCAGATCAATCATGTTTTATATGTAGAGGCGGAAGGGCATGGAAGTGTTATGCATACAGTAGACGAGGTGATTCGTCTGAAAGAATCCTTTGGTGATATCGAAAAACAAGTGCTTCCGATGGGCGAAGCAGTAAAATGTCATAGGGCATATCTTGTGAACCTGAGGTTTGTTTCCGCCATTCAGAATGCAAATCTTATTCTGGATAATGGTGAAAATCTTCCGATTTCAAGAAGCCAAATGAAAAATGTTCAGCGTGAATTTTTGCGATATTATAGAAGCAGGCAGGGGTGAAGGATATGGGTTTCACAATAGCGATAATCATTACAGCGATCATTTTGATCAATGCCGGGCTGTGGATTTTTTTGATGCCGTGGTATGTAGATAAGAAAATAAGCCGGTTTCAAAATGAGTTAGTTGACAAGCATTATACTGAGGTTGAGACAATGTATCGGAAAATGCGCGGCTGGAGGCATGATTATCATAATCATATTCAGGTGTTAAAAGCGCATATGGAATTTAACCGTTACGACGAAGCAAAGCAGTACCTTACTATGTTAAATCATGATCTGACTGCCGTTGATACCGTTATAAAGACGGGGAATGTTATGGTGGATGCCATTTTGAACAGTAAACTCACCATGATAAAGGAGAAGGGGATTTATGTAGATGCAACCGCAATTGTGCCGCAGGACGTTCCTTTTTCCGGGATTGATTTATCTGTACTTATTGGAAACCTCTTAGATAATGCCATGGAGGCATGCATGCAGATAACGAATAAAGATGAGAGCTTTATCAGGATCTATATTGACATAGTAAAAAAACAATTATATATTTCTGTTACCAATTCCATGAATGGGAAAGCAAAGAGAAGGGGATTACAGTATCTTTCGACAAAAGCGGGGCTTCACGGTTTCGGACTGATCCGAATTGACAGGATTGCGTCGAAATACGGCGGATTTATTAACAGACAGAATGAGGAGGGCGTATTTGCAACAGAAGTCATGCTGCCGCTTTTATAATAAATGCAATTCATGCGCGTGGAGATACAACTCGTGCGGAATTGCTTTTTTTATGTCAATATTCATATAGAATGACTTCGCAAGCATCCGGATCAATGAAGTTGAAAAGAGGAAACGTATGAAACGCAAAAAATATTCATTAAGCAAAAATATCATATTTCACCTAAAAAGTGCAAGGCAATGGAACAAATGGGTATGCTATTTCCAGTTTTTGGATGTGATTCCCAATATGTCGGCAACATTTCTCGGAATTTGGTTACCCTCATTGATTGTTTCCGAACTGCAGGGGCGAGTATCACTTAAGGTACTGATGGCGAGTATTATTATTGTTTCATTGGGAATGCTGATCAGTAATGTCATTGATGCCGGTATGACACAATATCTGTACCGTAACGGACTGTCATTGACTCTGTATTATGACAAACTGGCATTTGAAAAGACGATGAAGATTGATTATGATCTGCTGGAAAGTAAGGACGTCCGTAAGCTGGTGGGAAATGTTTGGGATACGCTTCGAAATGAATTTGCAATCCGCTGGTCCGTAACATCTATGCCGGTACTGATTGTTTCTGTTTTCAGTTCGGTTTTATATGGGATATTGCTTTGTCGGGTCAATTGGATTCTGGTATTGATGCTCATTGCCACAATAGGGATCAATGCTTTTTTGCTGAAACAGGTGAGAGAGGTACATGGTAAGAACCATGAGGAACTTTCCAGGCATACGAAGGCCGCGGCCTATATCAATCGTCACGCGATGGAGAGAAGCGACGGAAAAGATATTCGCATTTATCAGATGCAGGATTGGTTTTTAGAAAAATATGATGCTGCAATCTCCGGCATGGATCGGATATACGGGAAAATACATACACAGTATTTTTTCAGAAAATTCAAGGAGTTAGGATTTGGATTTATTGCGGAATTGTTTTCTTACGGATATCTGACATATCTGTTGTCTGAGGGGAGATTATCTGTTTCGGAGTTTGTTTTTTCAGTGGGGCTTGTCCGAACCTTTTTGACCAACTTTTCTACATTGATCTATATGACACAGAATCTCAATAATATTCATGCATTTCTCACTTATATCAGGAAACTGCTGGATCTGCCGGAAAAGGAAGAAAAGGAAATTTTTCATACGGATAGGACGAAGGGGGCGGAGATTACATTTAAGGATGTTTCTTTCCGATATCCGGATACAGATACGGACGTATTAAGTCATATCAATATGACCATTCATTCCAATGAAAAGCTGGCATTAATCGGATTAAACGGCGCGGGTAAGACAACTTTTGTAAAATTACTATGCGGTTTTTATAAACCGACAAAAGGTGAAATTTTGGTGAATGGAATACCACAGAGCGAGTATGACAGAGACGAGTATATGAGTCTTGTATCCGCATTGTTTCAGGATTCCATGCTGTTTCCGGTAACGGTTGACGAGAATCTGACAGGTTCTGTGCCGACGCAGACAGATACAAAGCGGCTTAAGTATGTACTTGAGCTGTCCGGATTTGATAAGCGATATGAAAGCTTTTCACAGGGCGGGGAGACGAAAATGGTCCGGGAGGCGAATGAGAATGCAACGGATATTTCCGGCGGTGAGAAACAGAAATTGCTGTTTGCAAGAGCATTGTATAAAAAGGCGCCGCTCATGATCTTAGATGAGCCAACGGCCGCTTTGGATCCGATTGCGGAAAACGAATTGTATCTTAAATATGGAGAGGCGGCTGAGAACCGCACGGTCGTCTTTATTTCCCATCGTTTATCCAGTACCAGATTCTGCGACAGGATTGCATTACTGGAAGGGACTCATATTATCGAAGAGGGTACGCATGAGGAACTTTTATTAAAGAACGGCCGCTATGCAGAGCTTTTTGCAATGCAGAGTAAATATTACCGGGAAGGGGAGGTCGGCTGATGAAGAGGAAAGATTTTGAAAATCTGTGGTTTTTGTTGAAAGCCATTTATCGGCAGGAAAAGAAAACTTTTTATTTTGGTGTAGGAAATGCTGCCTTAGAAGCCGTGAATCCCTATATTATTATGGTTCTGCTGGGAATGATCGTAGATGCTGCCCTTGGCGGTATGGATTTGAACGGTATTTTATGGATGATCGGAATAGTTATGGGAGCGAAACTTGTTTTAGAGGTCTTGCAGAGCCGGTTAAATGAAAGTTTCCGTAAAAAGATGGAAAATTACCCTAAGGAATTTGCCAGCAGGGATTTAAATCGAAAGGCGCTGACTATGGATTATGAATATCTGGAAGATGCGCATGCCAGAGATATTCGTTTCCGTTCTTTTCAGAAATCATTTTACGGAGTTGGCGGCTGGTTGATGATGGGGGTGTATAGTTTGCTGAAAAGCGGGTTATCCATTATCATCTCTATCTGCATTGTAGCACCCATGTTTCAAGTGGTCCGTAACGGAAGAGATTCTTTTTTAAGCTCAGCATGGTGGTCTGTTTTAGTACTTGTGCTATTGGGAATTTTAGCATTTATGAATTGCAAGATCAGCGTCGGGGGCACGCGCAAAGCTACGCAGAAATTTTTTGACAGCTCCGCGGCATATAACAAAAAGATGTATTACCTGGATTTATTATCCGGTATAGAGCCGCAGAAGGACATACGGGTAATGAGCTTTGAAAATGTGGTTCATCATGATGTGGGAAATCTCTTTGGAATGATTCGTGAAAATGAAAAGCAGCAGAATAGAATCTACGTGCGCAGAAATTTTTTGCAGAAGATGATTTTCGGACTTAGCAGCCTGTTTGTTTATCTGTTTGCCGGCTTAAGGGCATACGCGGGAGCGATCACGATCGGAAATATGGTTACGTATGCTTCCAGCATGGAACGCTTTATTTCTTCCGTTAATTCTTTTTCCACGGCAGTAGGACATCTGAAGTCAGCGGCCATGTATGCAGAGGATCATAGAGAGTTTGTGGAGCTTGGAAAAAGAAAATATGATGGGACAATCCCCGTGGAAAAACGCCGTGACAATAAGTTTTCCGTGGAATTTGTCAATGTATCCTTTAAGTATCCGGGGTCTGATACGTATGCGTTAAAAAATATCAACTTAAAGTTTGTAATAGGAGAAAGGATGGCGATCGTTGGAAAGAACGGTTCGGGAAAAACAACATTTATAAAGCTGTTATGCCGCCTATACGATGTGACGGACGGGTGCATTAAAGTGAACGGCATTGATATCAGGAAATATGATTACAAAGAATACTGCAATCTCTTTGCTGTTGTATTTCAGGATTTTCAAATATTTGCATTTCCGGTCGGCGAGAATGTGGCGGCAGGAAGTAAAGTGGATGAGGCGCTGGTCATAGACGCCATGAATAAGGCAGGGCTTGGAGAAAGGCTTGAAAAGCTGGAAAGTGGTCTTCGTACATGTGTGGGAAAAGATTATGATGAAGAAGGGGTTTCTTTTTCGGGTGGTGAAAAGCAAAAGCTTGCCATTGCAAGAGCGGTTTACAAAGATGCGTCTTTTGTGATTATGGATGAACCGACGGCTGCGCTTGACCCTGAAGCCGAGGCGGAGATCTTTGAAGGATTTGATAAAATGGTCGGAAAGAAAACAGCAATTTATATTTCTCATCGCCTGGCTTCCTGCAGGTTCTGCGAGGACATTCTTGTTTTTGACGACGGAAAGGTAGTTCAACACGGGTCACATGATGAACTTGAGAAGCAGGAGGGATTATACAGGGAGCTTTGGAATGCGCAGGCGCAGTATTATGCGTAAATTTTGTTACTCATTATGTCAGATAATGATAAGGATTATCCGGATGTGGGTGCTGCAGCATCTTGAAATGTTTCTGAAAAACCTGTAAAAATAATGTTTACAGCTTTGAAATGCATTATGATTGAAATCAAAGACGGGCTGCTGATCATGGGTATTCTTGACTTTAACGGATAAAATTGATAAAGTGGTAAAGAGCATTTTTGTTTCAGGAAAGGAGTCATTTCATGTCAGCATTAGAGGAGATTCGCAGTCGGTTTCAGAACGATCATTTTGCTACGGGTGCCACAGGCATCGTCATCGATTCCGCAGAGCCCGGGAAGGCGGTCTGTTCCCTGGTTCTGGAGGAACGGCATATGAATGAGAATAACGTTCCCATGGGCGGCGCCGTTTTTACGCTGGCGGATTTTGTTTGTGCCGTTGCCGCCAACGGATATTCTGAGAAAAAGACGGTCAGTCAGAATGTTTCGATCACCTTTCTCGCGCCCGCTAAAGGAAAGCGCCTGATCGCAGAGGCATCCTGCTTAAGAGCGGGACGAACCACCGCGCTCTATACGGCGGATGTGAAGGATGAGTTGGGCACGTATGTAGCGCATGCGATTGTAAACGGCTATATAATCAATCAATAGTTATCTAACAGTCATAACTGAAAAATACGAAAAGGAGAAAATATATCATGGTAATCACGGACTTTTTGGAACGGAACGCTCGTCTTTACGGTTCGGATATTGCGCTTGTGGAGCTGAATCCGTCTCAGGAGCGTGACAGCGCGGTAACTTGGCGGGAGGCAAGCCTGATCGAGAGCGCGGGAAACGGAGCGCCCTATCGCAGGGAGCTGAGTTGGGCCGATTTTGACAGGCGTGCCAACCGGTTCGCGAATCTGCTCTTAAGCCGCGGTCTGGAGCGGGAGGCGAAGGTGGGCATTTTGATGATGAACTGTTTGGAATGGCTGCCCATTTATTTTGGTATTCTGAAAGCAGGGGGCGTAGCTGTTCCCTTAAATTTCCGCTATTCCGCGGAGGAGATCAAATACTGCCTGGAGCTTGCGGATGTAGAGGTGCTGGTTTTCGGCCCGGAGTTCATCAGCCGTATGGATGCGATAGCAGGGGAGCTGCCGAAGGTGCGGATGATGTTCTTTCCGGGGGCGGAAAAGCCCTCTTACGCGGAGGATTTTCTGAAACTGATGGGATTTTGTTCTTCCAGTGCGCCGCCCGTTGCTTTGGAGGAGACGGATTATGCGGCGATCTATTTTTCTTCCGGGACAACCGGATTTCCGAAAGCAATTCTGCACAACCACCGGGCGCTTCGATCTTCCTGTGAGACGGAGCAAAATCATCACGGTCAGACGAAAGAGGATGTGTTTTTGTGCATTCCGCCGCTTTATCATACCGGGGCGAAAATGCACTGGTTCGGCTCTCTGCTCTCCGCCGGTAAGGCGGTGCTCCTTCGGGGGGTGAAGCCGGAGTGGATCCTCCGGGCAGTGACGGAGGAAAAGTGTACCATCGTATGGCTGTTAGTGCCCTGGGCACAGGATCTTCTTGATGCCATCGACTCCGAAAAGGTGGATATGGAGCATTATCTGTTAGAACAGTGGCGCCTGATGCATATTGGGGCGCAGCCGGTTCCGCCCAGCCTGATCCAGCGTTGGAAAAAGCATTTTCCCCATCATCAGTATGATACGAACTATGGCCTGAGCGAGTCCATAGGGCCGGGCTGCGTTCATCTGGGTGTGGAAAATATACATAAGGTGGGAGCCATCGGCAAGCCGGGTTATCATTGGGAGGCAAAGATCGTGGATGAACAGGGGCGGGAGACCGCCCGGGGAGAGGTGGGCGAGCTCATTGTACACGGAGCGGGCGTCATGCTCTGCTATTACAAGAATCCCGAGGCGACGGAGGAAGTCCTGAAGGACGGATGGCTCTATACGGGAGACATGGCGCGCATGGATGAGGACGGTTTCATCTATCTGGTGGACCGCAAGAAGGACGTCATCATCTCCGGCGGTGAGAATCTCTATCCGGTGCAGATCGAAGATTTCCTGCGCAAAAACGATAAGATCAAGGATGTGGCTGTCATTGGTCTGCCGGATGCGAGACTCGGAGAGATAGCGGCGGCTGTCATTGAGCTGAAGGAAGGCGTTTCCTGTACGGAGGAGGAAATCATGAATTTCTGCGAGGAACTGCCGCGGTATAAGCGGCCCAGAAAGATCATCTTTGAAAAGGTGCCCAGAAACCCTACGGGCAAAATCGAGAAACCCCTTCTCAGGGAGCGATACTGTCATGGAAGTCTCGTAGAAGCACAGTTACAATAAGCGGAAACTGGAAAAAGGAGAATACGAAATGGAGCTTTTTATCAAGCTGTTCATGCTTATCATTTTTTTCGGCGTCATGATCGGAATCGGACTTTATTGCCGCCGGCACGCCACCGATGTCAACGGGTTTGTGCTGGGAGGCAGGAGCGTTGGTCCCTGGCTTACCGCGTTTGCCTATGGAACAAGCTATTTCTCAGCGGTGGTATTTGTGGGTTATGCGGGACAGTTCGGCTGGAAATACGGGATTGCCGCTACATGGGCGGGTCTTGGAAATGCCTTTATAGGCTCTCTTCTTGCCTGGGCGGTGCTGGGACGCCGTACCCGTATTATGACGCAGCATTTAAACAGCGCCACCATGCCGGAATTTTTCGGCAGGCGTTTTGAGAGCAGGAGTTTAAAACTGGCGGCGTCGGTGATCATCTTTATTTTTTTGATTCCTTACACGGCAAGTCTTTACAATGGATTAAGCCGCCTGTTTGCTATGGCGTTTGATATAGATTACAGTGTGTGCGTGATCGCCATGGCGGTGCTTACCGGCATCTATGTCATTGCCGGCGGCTATATGGCAACCGCTATCAACGATTTTATCCAAGGCATGATCATGATCTTCGGCATTATTGCCGTGATCGTTGCGGTGTTAAACAGTCAGGGAGGCTTTTTGGCGTCGCTTGATGCGCTGGCGTCGGTGAGCGACGAGACGGTCTCCGCGGCGCCGGGGGTATTTAATTCTTTCTTTGGACCCGACCCTGCGAACCTTCTGGGCGTGGTGATACTCACCAGCCTCGGAACCTGGGGTCTGCCGCAGATGGTGCAGAAGTTTTATGCGATCAAAAGTGAGAATGCGATCAATAAGGGTATGGTCATCTCCACCATATTTGCGGCCATCGTATCCGGCGGCTGTTATTTCCTGGGCGGTTTCGGCAGACTTTTCAGTGACAAGATCGATATAGCGGCAAACGGCTATGATTCGGTTGTGCCCACCATGCTGTCAGGTCTTCCCACGATCCTGATCGCGGTGGTTGTCATTTTGGTGCTTTCTGCCTCCATGTCCACGCTTTCTTCTCTGGTTTTGGCATCAAGCTCCACCTTGACCCTGGACTTTATAAAAGGTAATATTATAAAAGAGATGGATGAAAAGAAACAGGTCAGATGGATGCGGGCTCTTTTGGTAGTGTTTATCGCGATTTCCGTGGTTATCGCACTGATTCAGTACCGCTCCAATGTCACCTTTATCGCGCAGCTCATGGGTGTGAGCTGGGGAGCGCTGGCCGGCGCGTTTTTGGCACCCTTCCTCTATGGTTTATATTGGAAGCGGACAACCAGAGTGGCATGCTGGGTGAGTTTTGTGTTCTCTACGGTCGTGATGCTTGCAAATATTTTCTTCCGCACAAGCTTTCCCGCGTACCTGCAGTCGCCGATCAATGCCGGCGCATTCTGTATGCTGGCAGGACTTGTCATCGTGCCGGTGGTAAGTATGGTGACCAAAGCGCCTGAGCAGAAAACGCTGGAGGAGATTTTTTCCTGCTACGAGAAAAAGGTGACGGTTTCCGTAAAGGATTCCATCGGTGAATAGACGCAACTAGATTAGGGAGGTACAATACATATGAAAACACTGATGCTTGGCAACGAGGCGTTTGCCAGAGGTCTTTATGAAGCAGGCTGCTGCTTCGTATCCAGCTATCCTGGAACGCCCAGCACGGAGATTACCGAATGTGCCGCGAAATACGAGGAGCTGTATGCGGAGTGGGCGCCCAACGAAAAGGTGGCGCTCGAGGCGGCGCTGGGTGCTTCTCTGGCGGGGAAGAGGAGCTTCTGCGGCATGAAACACGTGGGTCTGAATGTAGCGGCGGACCCGCTTTTTACCATTTCCTATACCGGCGTGAACGCAGGGCTGGTGATCGGTGTGGCCGATGATGCCGGCATGCACAGCTCTCAGAATGAACAGGATTCCCGACATTACGCGCAGGCCGCAAAGATTCCCATGCTGGAGCCCTCGGATTCCGCGGAGGCGCTTACGTTTGCGAAGCTGGCCTATGAGCTTTCGGAACAATTTGATACGGCGGTTCTCATGAAGATGTGTACCCGCGTCAGCCATTCCCAGAGCGTTGTGGAGTCGGGAGAGAGGGTGCTTCCGGAGCAGAGGAAATACGAGAAGAATCCGGCGAAATATATTATGATGCCCGCCAATGCAAAGAAACGTCATCCGGAAGTGGAGGAGCGCACCTTGGCATTGAGAGACTGGGCTGAGACGGCGGAGATCAACAGGGTCGAGGAGGGCAGCGATAAGTCGTGCGGTATCATTACATCTTCCACCTCCTATCAGTATGTGAAAGAAGCCTTTGGAGATACCTATCCCGTTTTGAAGCTTGGCATGATCTGGCCGATGCCGGAGCAGAAGATCAGGGATTTTGCGGCGTCAGTCGAAAAGCTTGTGGTAGTGGAGGAGCTGGACGGCTTTATTGAGACCCATTGCAGGAATCTGGGTCTTTCCGTGTCCGGAAAAGACCTGTTTTCCAATATCGGAGAGCTGAGCCAGAATGTGGTGAAAGAGAAGCTCGGAGGAAAAGTGCGGACGGGCGCGTCCCTGGATGAAAACATCCCTGCCAGACCCCCGGTTATGTGCGCGGGCTGTCCCCACCGCAGCATCTTTTATGTTTTGAAAAAATTAAAGCTTACGGTGCTTGGAGATATCGGGTGCTATACGCTGGGAGCCGTAGCGCCTCTTGGCGCCATTGATACCACTGTGTGCATGGGAGCTTCCGTGTCGGGACTCCACGGTTTCGTCAAGGCGGGCGATGAGGAGAATGCAGGAAGGACCGTGGCGGTCATAGGCGATTCCACATTTATCCATTCCGGTGTAACCGGACTGATCAATATCGCTTACAACGAATCGAACGCTACCGTGATCATATTGGACAACTCCATCACGGGAATGACGGGGCATCAGCAGAATCCAACCACCGGTTATAACCTGAAAGGAGACCCCTGTACCAAGATCGATCTGGAGAGTCTGTGCCATGCGGTAGGAATCGAACGGGTAAGAGTGGTGGATCCCTACGATCTGGAAACCTGCCAGACGGTGATCAGGGAGGAGCTTGCAGCGAACGAGCCTTCCGTTATTATTTCACGCCGTCCCTGTGCGCTGTTAAAATATGTGAAGCATCCGGGGCCGATCTGTGCGGATACGGAGAAGTGTAAAGGATGTAAGGCATGTATGAGCATTGGCTGTCCTGCCATAAGCATGGAGGATGGCAAGGCAAAGATCGATACGACGCTCTGCGTAGGCTGCGGCGTTTGCGGGCAGCTCTGCAAATTCGGTGCGCTTGGCTCAGATAAGAATTGAAGGTATGTTACGAACACACACCAGAATGGAGATAAAATATGGAAACGAAGAATATCATGATCGTGGGTGTCGGCGGACAGGGAACCTTGCTTGCAAGCAAGCTTCTGGGACGCCTGCTCCTTAGCAGAGGATATGATGTGAAGGTCAGCGAGGTACATGGCATGAGCCAGCGGGGAGGAAGTGTTGTCACTTATGTCCGCTGGGGCGACAGGGTTTATTCCCCCATTATCGATAAGGGGCAGGCGGATTGCATTCTTTCCTTTGAGCTTTTAGAAGCGGCGCGTTATACGGAATATTTAAGGCCGGGCGGCAGGATCATTGTCAACAGCCAAAAGATCAATCCCATGCCGGTGATCGCAGGTGTGGCCGCATATCCGGAGAATCTGGAAGAGAAACTGAATAAGCTGGGGGGTAATGTGGATGCACTGGATGCGCTTGCCCTGGCGGAGGAAGCGGGAAGCAGCAAGGCAGTGAATCTGGTGCTCATGGGCAGGCTCGCCAGATACTTTGACTTTACGCAGGAGGAGTGGCAGGATGCCATAGAACAAAGCGTGCCGCCTAAATTTCTGGAGATGAACAGGAAGGCATTTCAGCTTGGCTGGAATTCATGAGAAATAAATAAAATAAAGAAGGGGAAAAAGCTTATGGAACGGTATTATCAAAAAGAAATTGAGACCGCGGACCGGGAGCAGATTCTTGCATGGCAGAATGAGCGGCTGGTCAGACAGGTGCGCCACGTGTGGGACAATGTGCCTTACTATCGCGCGAAAATGGAGGAGAAGGGAGTTACTCCCGATGATATTCAGAGTGTGGATGATCTGTACAAACTGCCCTTTTTGACGAAGGATGATCTGCGGGATGCTTACCCCTACGGTTTGATGGGGAAGCCGCTTAAGGACTGTGTCCGCATCCAGTCCACATCGGGCACCACCGGCCGCAGGGTAGTAGCATTTTACACTCAGCATGATATTGACCTGTGGGAGGACTGCTGTGCCCGTGCCATTGTGGCAGCAGGCGGAACCAACGAGGACGTCTGTCATGTCTGCTATGGATATGGTCTTTTTACCGGAGGCCCCGGACTCAACGGAGGCAGCCACAAGGTAGGGTGTCTGACACTTCCCATGTCGTCGGGCAATACGGATCGCCAGCTGCAGTTTATGGTGGATCTGGAGGCTACGATTCTGTGCTGTACGCCTTCTTATGCCGCGTATCTGGCTGAGTCCATTCACGAGCGGGGACTGAGGGACAAGATCAAGCTGAAAGCCGGAATTTTCGGAGCTGAGGCATGGAGCGAGGAGATGCGTCAGGATATCCAGAATAAACTGGGGATCAAGGCCTATGATATCTACGGACTCACGGAGACCAGCGGCCCCGGCGTTTCCTTTGAGTGCAGTGAGCAGACCGGCATGCATATCAATGAGGATCATTTTATTGCCGAGATCATCGATCCGGATACAGGGGAGGTTCTTCCCGAGGGCAGCAAGGGTGAGTTGGTGTTTACCGCCATTACCAAGGAGGCTTTTCCGCTTCTTCGTTATCGCACCAGAGACATCTGCGTATTGACCAGAAAGAAATGCTCCTGCGGCCGTACCCATGTTAAGATGAGCAAGCCGATGGGCAGAAGCGATGACATGCTCATTGTCAAGGGTGTCAACGTATTCCCTTCCCAGATCGAGACGGTGCTTCTGGAGCAGGGATATCCCGCAAACTATCAGATCATTGTGGATCGGGTCAACAATTCCGACACGCTGGAGGTTATGGTGGAGATGTCACCTGAGAATTTCTCCGACAATCTGGGTAAGATCACGGAGATGGAGAAAGGCTTAGTGTCCGCGCTCAAGGCGATGCTGGGCATCTATGCCAAGGTGCGTCTGGTGGCGCCCAAGTCCATTACCAGAAGCGAGGGCAAGGCAGTGCGCGTGATTGACAAGCGGAAAATATAAAATGGAGGAGGAATAAGATGGACGAGAAAAAGATGACAATACCTCAGATTTCTGTATTTCTGGAAAATAAAGCGGGACAGCTTGCGGACATTACCGGTATTCTCTCGGAAAATCAGGTGAACATGCGGGCAATCAATATTGCGGAGACCGCGGATTACGGCGTTCTGCGGCTGATTGTGGACGATGCTTCAAAGGCTTCCTCCATTCTCTTAGAGCAGGGCTTTGTCCTGACCATGACGCCTGTTGTGGGTGTGACGGTTCCGGATACGCCCGGTGGGCTTGGTAAGGTGCTTGGTGTGATTTCGCGGGCAGAGATAGATGTGGAGTATATGTACTCTGTCTTCGGTCAGAAGGACGGGCAGGCGTGCATGATCTTCCGCGTGGCGGACACAGACGGGCTGACGGCGCTTCTTGAAAAGAACGGCATCGGTACGATCACGGGAGAAGATCTCGGGATTCATTAAGTTTTGTTTTTCACTTTGAAATAAACCGCCCTGTTGTCCGGGTATGATTAACAGTTTGATCATATCCGGACAGCAGGGCGGTTTTTGCTGTCTTTATTTGACATCGGTATTGCGATCCTACGTTTCTGAACGCATTTATGCATGATTTTCTGCTTTTTTCGTTATTGTAATGTTTCCGCTTTCTATAAGGGACAGAAGGCAGTCGATAATAACGGGATCAAACTGTGTTCCCCTGTTGCTTTTCAGCTCGCTGATGATCACGTCGTCGGAAAGGGGGGGCGGTAGCAACGGAGGCTGTTCATCGCATCAAATGCGTCCGACGCACAGATTATGCGTGCAATGAGGGGGATTTCATCGCCGGCAAGTCCGTTGGGATAGCCTTTTCCGTCGTACCGCTCGTGGTGGAACATCGCGCCTGTTCGGATGCTGTCTATCGCATTAAAATCGCGAAGGATCTCTCCGCCGAACACGGTGTGCTTCTTCATTGTGTCGTATTCCTCGTTCGTGAGCTTTCCGGGCTTCCCGAGTATTTCATCGGGTATATATATTTTGCCGCAGTCGTGCATGAGCGCTATCCAGTAGATCTGCTCGCATTCAGCCTCCGAAAAATTCAGCTTTTCGGCGATCATCTTGGAATACTGCGCCACGCGGAGCGAGTGTCCCTTTGTGATCGGGTCTTTTGCCTCGATGAAATTAACGATCGTCTGCATCGTCTGCTCGATGATCTCCTTGTCGCGTTTCTGCTGCTCCACATAACGCTTTATGTTCACCTTTATGGCGATCATCGTGATAAAGCTGATCATCCATGCGACGGTCAGCCCGCAGAGCACCAAGAAAAACGGATTGTTTAGAATACTTGCATGGAGGTGATAGTGTATCTCTCCTACGGAAAAATCCGCAACGTAGTCTTCAGCTTTTGAAGGGATGTACGTGATAAAGCCAATTTTCACGCTGCCCGTCACAGTAGGCGACTTTCGGCCCATGATGCTGACGTCGTTCGCCTCCGCGTTGGGGTAAAAAACGAAATGGTCTCCCTCGTACAGCTTGACCATGAGTCCGATCGGCGTTAAGTAATGCTCGATGGTTATGTCGTAATTGGAGTATTGGGGAATTTTTATCGCCTGAACTTGTTCGCTGCCCGAGTTTACATTCTGATGGAACTCAACGTCACCGTCCCATGCGTCGTTTAGGCACATCTCTTCGGGAATGCGGATCATGACGCTCCAATCGCAAAGGTTGTTGGCGGAATTGTTAATGATCTCCATTTCGTATATCGTGCCGACGGTTGACATATAAATGAGCGTTCCATCGTTGTCATAAAGTTTGGTGCTTATCCACGAACCCGAATCACCGCCTCTTGGCGCCAGGTTCACAATCATGTCGTCGAAGACCATAGACGTTCCTTCGCGCGTGGCGTCGGAAAAGCTGCATATTCTTTCGCGAGAATTGTATAGGTAATTCTGCAGTAAGAGGACGATAACCCCTGCCACGATAACGATTGGGAGAATGATGTTTATGATTTCCAGGAGCTTTCCGCTCTTTATCTTCTGCATAACTTTCCCTCCACCTTTTATAATGCTAATGTTGCATTTGCCGCATGATCGAACACGCTTCGGACAATAGAATAAAAAAGTACAGATATATTAATTATATTTTATTTTTTAAAACTTTTCAACTTGATAAAGCCGCTTGGTGACGGAAAGTTGCATGAAAAAAATCAAATGGATACAACTGTTGGTGGTGAAACTTAGACTTTTTTGTTATGGTTGTCGCATCATAAAAAGAAAGGGGATTATTTATGAACAAACAAACAGTCATATCGGCAAAGCATTTGAAAAAAGCTTTTGGAAAAGGTGATAGTATACAGGTGATTTATTCAGACCTGAATATTGATATTTACAAGGGGGATTTTACTGTTATCATGGGTTCATCCGGGGCAGGCAAGTCTACCCTGATGTATTCCCTTTCAGGGATGGATAAGCCGGACGGTGGGGAGATTCATTTTGACGGAACGGACATCACGAAGCTGAACAATGACAGGTTAGCGGTATTTCGGCGGAAGCAGTGTGGATTCGTGTTCCAACAGATTTATCTGATCGATAAGATGAACCTTATGGATAACGTCATTACAGCAGGGGTACTCACAAGCAAAGACAGGGAAGAGATCGAAAACCGTGCCAAGGAGCTGTTTTCTTTGGTAAATATTCCTGAAAATACGTGGAGAAAAACATCTTCCCAAATTTCGGGAGGCGAAGCACAAAGGGCAGGGATTGTCAGGGCAGTGATCAACAGTCCCAATGTGCTTTTTGCGGACGAGCCGACAGGTGCGTTAAATTCTGCCAATTCGGGGGCGGTCCTTGATGTATTTACTTCGCTTCACAAGAAAGGGCAGAGCATTGTCATGGTTACGCACGACAAAAAATCAGCCCTGCGGGGAAATCGTATCATTTATATTAAAGACGGAACAATTTTTGGCGAGTGCGATCTGGGGAAATTTGAGCAGGACAATACCGAAAGAGCGGAAAAACTTGATGAATTCATCAAAGAAATGGGGTGGTAATAAATGGGGCTTCGCATCATGAATAAAATATCCACGCTGATCCTGCATAATTTGAAAAAAGCAAAGGGCCAATATCTATCCTTTGGGGTGTTTATCTGCCTGACTGCATTTATTATCAATATTGCGCTTGTGCTTGCTTTTCAAACATTTAACGCTTATGACAGCCTGTTTGATCAGCTTGACACAGCGGACGTGAATTTTATCATTCCACAGATTCAGGATCATTCAGATTTGCTTACAGAAGTGGAGGAAATTGACGGGGTATCCTTTGTGGAAAAGCGTGGCGGGGTATTTATGCCGGTAACAGTCCGTGAATTTGCGGGCTCTGATTTTGACATGAATACGGTTTTTTACAATCTGGATGAGGAAAGAACGCTGAACCGGCTTGACGTTACGGAATATTCCGGGAAGAGTGGCCGCTCTGTTTTTATTCCGATGTATATGAAGGAATTAGGCGGTTTTGCAGAAGGCGGCAGGATTGCTTATTCCATAGATGGCAAGGAGCATACCTATGATATTGGCGGTGTCGTTCAGGAAATGCAGTATGGAAACTACGGTACCGGGCTGATCGGCGGATATTTTCCGGGGGCTGTCTATGAAGATTTTGCGCTTGAATATCGTGATCATGTCATTGCAGAATACTCCTTAAAAATAAGCGGCACCGCGGATTTAAACGCAATAAAAAATGCGATCTCTGAGATGTTAAGAGAAAAAGGGATCGCATTATTAAATATCAATGACAGGGACACTGCAAAGCAGACCAGAACGATGGTTTGTACCCTGCTTATCGTTATCTTTTTGGCGCTTGCTGCCATCATACTTGCAGTCAGCATTTTTCTCAGTAACTTTCGGATACGAAGCGCAATCGAAGACGAGCTGGCGCAGATGGGGGTATTAAAAGCAATTGGTTATACAAGTCAAATGATCATTGCTTCAGCAGTGATGCCCTACCTGCTTGTAGGCATTGTTTCTACGGCAATCGGAATCGCCCTGTCTTATGCGGTCCTGCCTTTCGTGGCGGGGATTTTGGCAATCCAATCGGGATTTTCTTATACGCCCGATTTTGATATAATGGCCTTGCTGATCGTCATGCTGATACTGACACTTGCGATATCACTTTTTTCCTATCTTTCAGCAGGGAAAATACGTAGATTAGAGCCGATTCATGCCATAAGAGGAATCACCGGAAACGAATCGGCGGGACATACAATATTGTTATTGATTGTCTCGTTTGGTATCATGGTGCTGCTGTCCTTTGCAGGAACGCTCCTATACAATGTAAATGTCAAGCCGGATCATTTTATGAATACACTTTCGGAGGAATTACCATCGGTTATTTTCACGGCGGAGGATGGAAAAATGACGGAGCTTAAGGAGCTTCTTGAAAACGACAGTCGTGTAAGCCTTTTTATGGAATATGCGTCTGTACCTGTCAGTTATGAAAGTGGAAGTCTTACTGCCTTTGTGTGTGAAGATTTTTCAAAATCAACAAATGACATCTGTTATGAAGGTCACAGTCCTGTGAAAGAGAATGAAATTGCAGTGGGAAATGCAATTTCGGATGAGTTTCCTATCGGCAGTGAAATAGAGCTGACAGCCCACAATAAATCGGCAAGTTATATTGTGACCGGTTATATTCAAAGCGTTAACAATGCAGGAGCGGTATGTCAGCTGACAAGTGCGGGGTACGAAAAAATCGGTGAAACAACAAATACCGTCAATGTTTATTTATATCATAAAAATGCCAATGAGTTTATCACTGAGTATGAAGAAAACCACGATGCGATCATTCAATCGTCCGTAAATTTTGAACAGATGAGTGAAAACGGCAAAAGGATGTATACGAGTATTGTGTCTGTGATCGTGATGATCCTGTTTGTGGTTTCCGTTCTGATGGTGCTGCTTGTGATGTATGTGATCATAAATTCGATGATAAGCAGACGCAGACAGGAATTTGGCATCTATAAAGCGATCGGATACACAAACAGGCAGCTTACGGTTAAGACCGCGCTTGCGTTAATACCCGTTGTGGCTGTGGCGTCAATTATTTCGGTCATAGCCGGGCTGTGGTATCTTCCCGCGATCAACAATATCATTTTTTCCATGATTGGGGCCGTAAAAAATCATTTTGAAGTATCTGTCTGGATATTGATCGTATTTGCCATGATGTTTACTGCTGTGGCATTTGTGATCAGCATACTTCTTTCAGCACCAATTAAAAAAATTACGGCATATTCTCTTTTAAAAGATTGAAAGGCATGGGTATTGGTATGAATTTTTCTGAAAAATTAAAACAAATACGAAAAAAAGAAGGAATCTCACAGGAGCAGCTTGCCGAGAAAATCGGTGTTACAAGGCAGGCTATCACGAAATGGGAAACCGGGAAAGGGTTACCGGATGTTGAAAATATGGTGATCCTGGCCGAAATCTTTAAGACGACCATAGACGAGCTGCTTATGGATTCCGTCGCAAAGAAAACCCCGGAAACCTTTGTGTATACCAGTGAAACAATTTATGACATTGACTGTGAAAAACATTTTGACGTCAATATTGGCAGTGCGGCTGCGATCATGCTGTCATCAGGTGATGATGAGAAGCTGCATGTGAAGCTGTCCTCTGAAACTCTTGAGAATTTAGGCTCCATGTTTAAGATCAAGCTGGATGACAGGAAAAACAAGCTGGATGTGCTTTGTCTTAACCAAAATAAGCTAAGCCGTTATGAAGCGGAGGAGTCGCTGACCGTTGAGATCATTTTTCCGAATAAATATTCTGACCATTGCGAGATTGCAGCCAGCGTAAAACTTCTTGCGATAAATAATCTTCATCTGAACCGTTTAGAATATGACGGTGATGCAGAGCAGGTCTTCATTTCAGACAGCAGCGGAAGTCTGGAATTCACAGCAAAAACGGATTATGAAATGACGGTTGATAAGATTACGGGAAGGCTGGATATTAACCAATGGAAGGCAAAAGCAATTGTGCATATTCCGGAGGAAAATATGGTAAATGTGATAAATAAAGGCAGAAAATGTCATGTTTATTATGTAAAAGAAGGAAAGTCAGCAGAGTGCGGAAATGCTGCTGACAGTGAAAATGAGATCTGTATTTCGGGAATCTATTCAGAGCTGGTTGTGGATTTGGTGAGTGGTCAAAATTAGATGGATGATCCGGTTTGTCGCGGAGAACAGTATCACATCAAAGAGGCAGATATACAGACGCGGGGCCGATGAACTTGTGAGCGATCACAGTTTGTCGGCTTTTTTTGCCGAAAAATAATGTGCTTGCTATACTGCTATTACTTCATTTTTGTAACAGCATTAAAGTGACAACAGAAAAATATGAATTAATCATGTAATGTACTAGAATTTGAAAGGATAGTTTGGTATGATAAGAATTAGGTCAACACTGTTTATATTTACCCAATTTGAAACAGGAGCGATAATCCGATCGTTATTCCTGTGAGGATTTAAACAAATATGACAAGTGGAAGAAGGTGCTGTTTTGAAAGAACAGGGTTTTCTTGGATCGCCGTTTATGCCAGATTTAAGAGCAATTGCCGAACAAAACAATGACGCCTTGAAGCGTATTTTTAAAGGGAGGATAAAAGGCTGTTTCCTGATAGATATTAAAGATCAGGTTTTGAAAGATTTGGGTTTTGATAACTTTATGAAATACTATGATTTTCGGTGGTCGAATGAGAAGATGATCACGGGAATCGGGGAGGCTCCGGAGTATGATATTTGCAGGATGATAGTGGGGATACATAGGGCACACTCGATTTTCCTTTCGGAAGATGAAATACGGAAAAACGAAAGGAGCAGGAGATATAAGCAGCAGCTCGTTTCTGAAACGATAGAGAAAATCAAACTCCGTTTTTATGGTAGCGTATATTTTAGGAAAAACACGCTGTTTCATGGAGAGGAATTTCTGTATTATCCATTGCCATATGAACTTTTTGCTATGTCAACTAAAATGGGTCAAATGCTGATGGATGGGCATACCGTATGCTGCGAGCAATTATATTTTGGTGTAATTTATAATGGGTATTCGGCCCTATCCTTATTGGAAGGTAATTTGTTGGGGACGGCATATCCTTTATGCCGAGGGGCGATTGAAATGTATCTCAAACTTCTGATGTTGAATATGCAAACGGAATTTTGTGACTGGTATGAAAAATTCAGGATGTTTGAGCTTGAATACTCCTGTCGCCATGCATATCCGAAAGAATTTAATGAACTGTTTAAAAAACGGTATCGTCAGGATTTAAAAGCTAGAGCAGATTATCTTCATTTTGGCTGGGTAGATTTTTTTGACAAATATCATAAGATTGCGAAGAAATTTCCATATTCTGTTTATGGAATCCTCACATTTCTTAAAGCGAAAGACGAGGATAGAATTTTTGAGTTAGAACAGCTTGAGAGCTTCTATAAGTCATGCCATGCATATACCCATGGCAGCATACAGGCGGCGAAATATCCTGTATTGCATTATTTTGAAATTTCAATCATGCTATATTATGTTATGCGAGGCACGTTTTTGCTGATTTGTAAGGAAAAGGGCATGGAGGCGTTTGTTGATGAGAACGATGTGATTTCAATGATAGACCGGGATTTTGTGGTTTTGTATGAGCAGTATAAAATTCGATCTACAGAAATGTTTGAATTGGCGAGGAATGAGGGATTCTGAAGGGCAGTATTGTAAAGAAGAATCCTCTCAATATTCTCTTTGCAGGCTTGTGTGTTGTGGAAAAAAGTTATGATTGCGATTGTAGTTTGGAGTTTAGAGGGAGGATATGGTTAATGAGAAAAGCGGAAACGATTTGCGATTTATCGAAAAAAGACGATGTTGTTTCTGATATGAAAACGAAGTATGGTGATAAAAGGGTTGCTCTGGTTCGAAGTAAAAATTTTAGCGAATCGAAAACATATACGGAATGGGCAAACAAAGTGGTGGAAAATATTTTCGGTAAGGATAGGGCAACATTGAATTCGGGGGAGTGTAATTTTTCATATATTAAATTTGCAAAAAATAAAAAGGAAGAAATTTTCGCAATTGTTGCGGGGGTGAGCCAATTCCATAAAAAATATACAAGTGATATATGCTTTTACGATATTCAAACAGAAAAGAAAGATGCGGCTGAATTTATGCGAAAAAATGAATTGAGTTGGGATGAATATGAAATTTTGATTTTTCTAAATCAAAATAACGATTTTGGAGATAGAAAAGAGGCTTTGAAAAATGAAAAGAAAATGCAGTGTGACTATATATTGTTTGGTTAAACATTTTATAGGATAAATTAATATGTTATTTAGCCAATTAATTTAATTGAATAAAAGTAGAGCAATATGTAACTATCAGGAAGTGTAGCGGTTGAAGCGATTAGCCTGCCTGAAAGATGATGACAGTATTAAAAATGATTTGCTTTAATTTGAGGCGTTTTGATTGTAATTTCAGAAAGCGTCAGCTCTAAGAAAAGAATCAAGCTACAATGCAATTCATTTTTAGACAGGTTTGCATTGTAGCTTGTTTGAAACAAAAATACAAATACATTCAGATTGAGGATAGGCACACACTATCGCTTGCCGTTCTGATAGGGGTTGCCCTGTTCATATGCGTCAAGCTCCTCGGCAGAAAGGTGCTGAAAATCGTGTGTGCTGAGCTGCTTCAGGAATCATCGCTGCTGGAACGTTCGGATTTTTCATATCTGATATGCGTATCTATTTCGATCTCCATCATTTTCTTGATGATTCCGCCGATCAAATTCTTCAAGGGATTCTGAATGTCTTCTGCCGTCTGGATATCATTCTCTTCCAAGGGCACCTCATTTATCTTAAATCAGTTTTAAGGTTTTTACTAACTTTGGAATAGTCCCCTTAATATATATTAACTATTATACAATTTATTCTTTAATACATCTTTCAAAAACCAGAATTGTCTGACATATAGTCGCATTAATGCTGGATCCAAATCCTGCGAAAGAAGCGCCTGTTGAAGTCTTTCCAATTTCATTAGTAAAAATAGAATGCAGTCTCCACCCTTTGCGTGACCATTCATTTAATACGTTTTGAATACCACCTTTATCAGCCTGTCCGGTTGATAAATCATCTACAGTAATAACTTGGTACTCAAAAAGAGAATTTTTCGTTAATTGTATTTTTTTCTGATCTTCTCTTAATTTGGCTTCTTCAATTTGTTTATTCTGTTGCTGAATCTGTTTTTCACGTTGCTCAGCAAATTCGGTACGTGAAATAACTCTATTATAATTAAAATCATACCTGCATTTGAAACAAACTTTTATAGAATCACCTAATAATTCTCCGCATTTTGGACAAGTTTTCATTTTTTATCTCCTTTTACTGCTTTTTTCAAATTTATATATAAATTTATTTCTGCAATATACTTTATCATAACATGTCATAATTTGGAATACATTTTAAGCGATTCGGTTAATTTTAAATTGCATTTAATAATATATATTCTAATTTAAAAATGTATTTAGATTGCCTTACAAACAAAAATTCCAAAATTTAATGTATGAATTTTCTACACTTTTCTAAAGTGGCGAGAGGGGGCTTTGAACCCTCGACTCTACTACAGCTAGGGGCGGACAATTTGTTTTTGTTTACAGGAACAATTTTATGATAATATAGAAAATTGTGGAACTGCTTTCATCACACAAAAAGCTATTAATAATTACTTTACAAATATTATAAATCACATTGTAAATAACAATAATTTTGCTGGTGCTAATGTTACAATTAAAAAGATGCCGAATATTTAGAGTAACTTAATAAAAGAGCTACGATATTTTAAAGTTTTAATGAATTTGGTAAAACTTTAAAGGTATATAGGGAAATAGTGTTGGAAAATTTTGATAAAGCAATTAAGGTTGCAAATTCAACAAAACAAGAAAATATATACATAAAAAACTAGAATATGAAGAAGCATATAAAAAAGAAGTAGACAGACACGAAAATGGTATATATAATGCTTATATATGTAATTTGTACGACTATAGAGATGAAGAAAGAGCATTGGGATGTAAATGTTTAACTTGTGGAAATCATACTTTCAATAGTTTTACATTTTGAAAAGTTTGAAATGTCGGGGCAAAATGGGGCATATGTGAGGTTTTGCTGTGCCTAGCCACTGCGGTAAGACTACGATTGACGGAAGTAAGATTAATAAATGTAGTAGTCAATTGTAGCCAAGAAGTTTCATTTGAAACCTCTTAAACGATACTGTTTTTTATAATGGTTCAGCTGTCAAGATAAAAATTTTGACAATTCTAAATACATGAGGAGGTACATATGCCAGAGTTAGGGAAAATTGAACGAGTAGAAGACTTGCGCAAAATATGGCTCAATGAGGCGAGGGACTTTACGGTATGGCTTGCTCAGGATGAGAACCTTACTATGCTTGGAGAGACGGTTGGAATTGATATTGATCTTGAAGAAAGGGAGTCTCCTGTGGGGAGTTTCTCTGTTGATCTTTTCGCAACAGAAGAGGGAACCGGTAGGAAGATCATCATTGAAAATCAACTGGAAGATACAAACCATGACCATCTTGGCAAGATAATAACATATGCTGCCGGGAAGGAGGCATCTGTTATAATTTGGATTGTTAAACGGGCCCGAGATGAGCATCGGCAAGTAGTAGAATGGCTCAATCAACACACGGATGAAAACATTGGGTTCTTTCTGCTGGAAATTGAATTGTGGAAAATCAACGGTTCTGTTCCTGCACCTCGCTTTAATATAGTGGAACGGCCTAATGATTGGGCGAAAGCAATTAAAGCTTCTGAGGGACGGTCAGATACAAAGAAGACTAATCTTGAATATTGGGAAGCATTCAAGAAGTATGCATTCAATAAAGCAGAATTTAAAAAAATATTTAGTGAAAGGAAGGCGTATCCACAGGGATGGTATAATCTCTCAGTAGGAAACAGACACTGTCATATTACATTGACTGCCACAATGACAAAGAACCGTCTTGCGGCTCAGATATATATCAGTAAAAACAAGGATTTGTATAATCATTTTTTAGAGCAGAAAGCAGCCATCGAGGAGTTTTTGGGTGAGGAAATCACATGGCATGAGGCATCTATAGATGCGGTGTTTGGATATGACACGTATAATGCTGATTTTAATACTGACAATTGGGATAAATACTTTGAATGGTATTGTGAAAAAGCTATGAAGCTACGCGAGGTAGTCAAGAGGTTTGCGGAGTGAGACAATGATTAAGACGGTAAAAGGTGACATTACAAAAATCGAGGTTCAGGCAATTGTCAATGCGGCCAATGAATCACTTTTAGGCGGCGGTGGTGTAGATGGAGCAATCCATAGGGCAGCGGGGCCGCAGCTCTAGGAGGGTGCCGGACGCTTCACGGATGCTCAACGGGAGAAGCAAAACTGACTAAAGGGTATAATTTGCCTGCCGACTATGTTATTCACACAGTAGGATCAATATGGCGTGGTGGGGAAGGACGGGAGGCAGATCTCTTAGCTTTTTGTTATTATAAATCATTGACAGCTGCGGTTGAGAAGGGGATCCGTGCCATAGCATTTCCCTCCATTTCCACGGGAGTGTATGGTTATCCTGTGGATAAGGCAGCAAAAGTAGCTGTTCATACAGTCAATAGGTTCCTATCCGACAATCCCGGTAAAATTGATATTGTATATTGGGTGCTGTTTGATGACAGTACATTACAGATATATGAGGCAGCGGTTGATAAATTATATTAGAGGGTAATCTTTTGAAAAAGTATAAAAACTTCAAAGAATATATGCAGGAAAATTATTATAACGAGATTTTCGAGGCCATAAAGGGTCTGGTTTGTCGTGGAAAGGATTCTTTTGAGGATGATGAAATCGCTTATGTCAAATGGGTAGAGTTGATTGACTTTCATGTTGAAGGTGTTACATTCAAAGCGATTTCAGATGATCAATTAGAAATCAGGGTAACAGCTGATGCTGAGGTTGAGGTGGAAGGTAAAGCTGGAAAGGATCACGACTGCTTTTTTCGGAGTAAATTATACTGTGTGTTTTTTTCAGGAGTTTTGGACGATACGCTCCATGGCATGAGGTTATTAAGGGCAGAGGACTATTTTCCAAGTCAATATGAACGGGATCGGAGTTTAAGTCAGAATCTTGTCCCGTATATGTATGAGGAAGATATTGAAAGACACGCAGAGGCTTTTCTTAAAAAGTATTATCCAAAAGCTTTGCTACAGCCGATGTCCTTACCCGCTGATGAGATTCTTGCTTCAATGGGGATGCGGATGTATTACGCTCCATTGGAGAACGGAATATTTGGGAAGACATATTTCGGGGAAGAGACTGTTACCGTATATGATAATATTCTTGGTTCGAATCCTCACGAGATTACAACATCTCCAGGGACAATGTTAATAAATCCGAATGTCTATTTTATGTATAACATCGGAACAGCAAACAATACCATTATCCACGAGTGTGTCCATTGGGACAGGCATCGCAGGCCGTTTGCCTTGCAAAAGATTCTGAATGGGAATGTAAGTCATATCTCCTGCGAAATCGTGGAGAGATATGAGGGCATGGCGCAGGATGCGTCAGCTTTGCAGTGGATGGAATGGCAGGCAAACCAGCTCGCTCCCCGAATCCTTATGCCTGCAGATATGACCAAGCGGAAACTTGAAGAAACACTGAACAGGCTCCATGCCGAATTCCCTTTGATACGTAATGCGGAACTTCTGGAAAAGGCCGTCAATGAGTTGTCACTTTTCTTCGGGGTGTCTAATATTGCGGCGAAGCTGAGAGTCGTAGAATTAGGATATGACTCTGCGCAGGGGGTTCAGGTGTACTGTGATGGCAGGTATTTGCCACCATTTTCATTTCCCAAGGGGACTCTTAAACTAAACCAGACATTTGTCATTGATGAGCAGAATGCAATGTGGGCAATATTCCTTACGCCACAGTTGAGAGAATTGTTTTTTGCACAGAAAATTGTGTATGCCAACTGCATGGTCTGTTGGAATAGTCCAAAGTATATTCAGTTTACTGAATTGGGTGTTCCTATCCTTACAGACTACGCATTAGAGCATGTACATAAATGTTGTTTTATATTTGATCGGAAAATCAGCGCGAGTGAAAATTACAGTGATTCGTTTTATCGCAGATGCTTTCTCTGTAGAGATGTATCTTCAGATACCTTTATAGAAGCTACTTTTGATCCGAGTCATGAAAATAATCAGGATAAACTACAGGCAGAGAAAGAAATCAATATTATTGTAAAAGCGGCAGCGGAGATGACCGAAGCATTGGCAAATGATATTCCGGGAGGATTTGGAGGAACGCTTTCATATCATATGAAGCACAAGAGACTAACAAACGAACAACTGGCGGAGAGAAGCAATCTGAGTACAGTAAGTATAAGTACATATAGAAATGCTACGAATCCAAAAGTTGAAATGGGAACTGCATTGGCTTTATGTAATGGACTAAAACTTCAGCGCTACTATGGACGCGATTTTATGCGGAAAGCGGGATATGATTTAGATAATCCATCGCCACAGAATTTTATTGCTGAATGGCTTATTGTTGAACATCCCGATGATACATTGCAGCAATGGCAGGAGAAAATCAATAAGGCAAAGATTCCAATAAAAATACCTGGATGCACATAATTTTTTTGAAAATTCATTAAGTCACACTTTATGCTCTGAAATGCATAATTTATAGGCTTTCACGATTGGCTGATTGTATCAGCACTCGTGAAAGCCTATTTTTCATGAAAAAACATCAAATCTAGCTTTATGGGTTTCTGTAAATTTTTCCTCTAATATATAACTCAATTAAAAATGATTTTATCAGAAGGTTTATGAAAGCAGTTCTGATTGGCCGAGAGAACTTTTATTCGACAACAGGTTTGTCTTTAAAGAACTCTTCCAGAGTGGGTGCAGCAAGATGATGATCAGGAAGAATATCTGTATTACGTTCAAGTGCGCGCTGATATACTTCGAGTAAACTTTCGTTGTTTTCGAAGTTGTAAAGTGCGAATCCTGCTCTGATGGATTGGTCATTCCAGTCAAGGATCTCCTTAAATTCATCGTATGAGTCTTTTGCTGTGGCAGCTTTTACACTTATACGAAGATCAGAATCCATTTTACGTACAAGTTCTTTAAGAACAACATCTTTAAGGACAAGCGAGCATTTATGCTTATATCCATATAAACGATCACATTCAACATCAGTGATAGGTTCGGATTCGTCTTGTGCAGCCAATTCAAAAGTAATATTACCGTTTTGGAGAAGTTCGCGAAATACTGAGATGACATATGGATATGTCAGCTTATGCACACTGATATTTTGAATATACTTTTCCTCACTTAAACCTAGTAGCCAATCAACAGAGATTCCATAATCTTTGGATATTTCCGTCAAAATGGCAAGTGAAGGATCAGCAAGACCATTCAATATTTTGCTTATGGTGGTTTGGGTGGTGTGTAATTTATCAGCAAATTGTTTTTGCGTAGATGATCCCATTACATCTTTAAAACGCTGAATGACTATATTTTTATCCTGTTCTGCCATAGTGACCTCCCAAATACAACATATGAAATATGATGATATAAATATAGCATAAAAATACGCAAAAAACAATGCTATAAAAGAGTTTTAATGTAAATATGCCCGAATGTATTATTGGGATTAGAAAAACAGTAAAGGAGGTGTTGCCTATGGGCTAATAAAAACGCGGCAACGTAACTATTATCATAATATCACAGGCCTGAAGTAAGCGCTTTAAGGGCATGGGATTACACATGGAGAGTTTCCGTATAAGCAATGCGGGGGCAATCCGATGGGGTAAGCCTTTCCTTTATGCGTTCATTTTTTGGCATTCTGGTCGGATCACTCCATGTGTTCCGGCTTTTTTATTCCCATGTCCTTTCTGTGAAGTTCAGGCAGAAAGGAAGGGAATCATGAAATTCCGCAAGACAAATTATAACGACCGTACCACATTCACCTATGAGTTTGCCACGGGAGAGAAGGTCATTTTTGCACCCGGAGATGCGGATGGGGAGGTCACGGCTGAACTGATCAAATTCCTGCACTCGCAGGATGATGCAGAGGTCTACAATAACAGGAAGAACTGCAAGCCGCCGCTTTCTGATGAAGAAAAGGAGATAATCCGTGAGTGGGAGAAAACTCATTCCGGAGAGGAAGTTCCCAAGAACTGGACTTTATCACTTGATGCATTTTCTGAAGATGCGGATTCCGACATGGACCGCAGCGGCCTTATGCGGGAGATTTATAACAGGTCACACGCAGAGAACCCTGCGATATCCCGTCTGGGGGAGGTCATCGATGAGATGCCCTACAAACAGCGTCAGGCTTTTGCCCTAGTCGAACTTGACGGGTATTCCATGACTGAAGCGGCGGACAAGCTGGGGTGTTCAATCGCCAACGTGTCAAAGCTTGTGACAAGAGCAAAAGCCTTCATTTTGGAAAAATATTAAATATCAGGGCTGGGTAAACATCCAGCCCTGTTCCATGTTGTCAACAAGTTAAATATACATAAGGTATTAGCTTGTTCTTCTTGTTGGATGATCAATTTTCTACCAATTAAATTAAAAAATTTTTGAGTCGGGTTAAAAACTTGTCCATTTTCTTTGCCTGTACCTCAGAAAGGAATGATTCCTATTGGAAAGAGAGGTGCTTTTATAAAGCATAAAGTAACAGTCAATGTTACTGATGCAGAAGGGCACAGGATCGCAGTAATGAAGGGTGCGGAGAAAAAGTTTCCGATACAGTTTCTCCGATGCTTATTCGGTGATTTCATGCAGATTTATCTCTTATCCCTCGGACAGACGGTTCGGTCAGTTGATATCAGTGAGGTCAAGAATGGAGGAAAAAAATGAAAAAAGTGAATGTGATAAAATTGTCAAAGACAATTATCGATGTAGCTGATAGTATGGAAGCGCTTGGAGGAAGTATATGTAACTGCAGAAAGGCTCTTTTGGTGATTACCGAAATCATATCAGAATTCATCGACCCGCTCAAAAAGGCGCCCAGGAAGAATTCGGCACAAGATGATTTAAAGAAAACAAAAATAATGATAAAGAGCAAATTTGTGGCAACAAAAGAAAAATCAAGTGAGGTTAGATTCAAGAGCTTTTTTATGAAAGTGTTGATCTTCATGCTCGTCGTTATTGTCAAAATCGTTGATATTCAGGTTATCGAGAACGTGTTGGTGTTGCGTACGGCGATCATCTTCTTTTACATTTTCAATGAGGGCATTAGCCTTTTGGATAATGTCAGAAACCTGAGATTTCCTTTTTTGGAAAAGTTAAAGTCGATGTTTGAGCAGTTTCACGACAGAACGGAGGGAGATAAGGATGCTTAAATTTGTGAAATCATTACTTAAAAACAATCCTTGCTATAATGCGCAAGTGTCATAAGGTAACACACCAGCATCTTGAAATGACAAAAAAGAAATGCATAAATTTACTAATATAATGGAATCTAGGAAGATAAAATGATATGAATTGAATAGACACTGTCTACCCAATTTAAAGTAGTGCTAAGATTAGATAGGCTCTGCATACGATGTAGGGCTTTTCTGTCATGATTTAGATAAAAAGATAGAATGAGTGGAATTCTGGCGTAAACGACATCTCCACGGTGTGATTTTGTTAATTCCCTTTAGATAAATATAAAAGAGTGCAGGAGGATTTATATCTGGAACTTTTGTCTCTTGATTAGCAAGAAATCTTAATATCACTAAGTTTTTTCAGAAATTTACTTTAATTGAGGCAATCCATTTTTCAATTGCTTCCGCAAGGACAATTTGTTGTTGTAAAACTGCAATACCTGTTTCAGGAATTTCCGGTACATTTTCTTTTATGCGGAGATTTTCGTATAAATATGATTTTAATGTACTTATATTTTGTTCAATATTTTCAATACATGATTTTTGATTGTCTGGTGGTAGACTATCTATGTTTACAATTACGGCATTGAAATCCAAAAAAATATGGATAGGCTTAGTAGAAATTTCTGACATAAGCCGTTCAAATTCTTTTTCTCCCGTTTTTGTTAGGGAATAGACTGCCTTTTCTGGCATTTTACCTTCTTTGACAATATCTGCTTTAATGAAGCCTTTTTCTTCTAACTGTATTGCTTTTTTGTAAATTGAAGGTGTACTGATTTTTACCCATTTTGATATATTTCTATATTCTACAAGTTTTTGGATGTCATAGGCACTCATAGGTTCTTTTTTTAACATTCCTAACACTATCAAATCAATTGTTGCCATATTTTCGCTACTCTTCTTTCTAAGACGATTATTGTATGCACGAAAATTAAGTTTGCATGCTGTAAATTATAGTATTCAGTTTTATACTATTTGTCAAGGATAGCGAATTTTTCAATAGATTTTGTTGACAAGTGCTATAAATTATAGTAATATTGTTCCTTGCAGCATAATACTATAATTTATACTACTATAAAATATTGCAACGAGGAAAGGAGTATTTACAATGAATGATAGTAACAACAAAATGGAACTGTTGGGAAATGCACCTATACCAAAAGCACTTATGGCTCTTGGTGTCCCGATTATGATAGGTATGTTAATAAATGCCCTTTATAATCTTGTGGATGCTTATTTCGTAGGAGGTTTGGGAGAAAGTCCAATGGGAGCAATTTCCATTGTTTTTCCGTTGGGACAGGTAGTTGTCGGATTAGGATTGATGTTTGGTAATGGTGCGGCATCTTATCTTTCAAGATTGTTAGGGCGTGGGGATAAAGATACTGCTAACAAAGTGGCAAGTACAGCATTGTATAGTAGTGTGATAATAGGTGCAGTAATTATCATTTTTGCTGCTATTTTTTTGAAGCCGATTCTATTTCTTCTTGGAGCAACAGATACTATTATGCCCTATGCGGTGGCATATGCGAGAATTTATGTGATTTCTTGTATTTTTAATGTATTCAATGTAACGATGAATAACATTGTATCAAGTGAGGGCGCAGCCAAAACAACAATGTGTGCGTTATTATTAGGAGCCGTACTGAATATTGGTTTAGATCCTGTTTTCATTTATGTGCTTAATATGGGAGTGGTAGGTGCTGCAATCGCTACTGCTATTTCTCAATTGGTTTCCACATTGGTATATGTAGCTTATGTGTTTCGCAAAAAGAGTGCCTTTTCATTTAGCATGAGGAATTTCAATCCTTCAAAACAGATATTAATAGAAATTTTGAAAATTGGTGTACCAACACTGACATTCCAACTTCTTACAAGTCTTTCGATTGCGTTGATCAATAGAGCCGCAAATGGATATGGAGATGCTGTTATTGCTGCAATGGGGGCGGTAACAAGGATTACATCTATGGGAACTCTTGTAGTGTTTGGTTTTTTAAAAGGTTTTCAGCCGATTGCCGGTTTTAGCTATGGAGCAAAGAATTTTGCTCGTCTGCGTGAAGCAATCAAAACATCAATCTTATGGTCAACTTGTTTTTGTGTAGTTGTAGGCTTGCTGATGATTATATTTCCAGAACAAATTATTTCACAGTTTGCAAATGGAAATGCAGAGATGCTATCTGCTGGAACAAAATCTCTTATGGCAAATGGTCTATCATTTTTCTTATTCGGATTTTATACTGTATATTCTTCTTTATTTCTTGCACTTGGAAAAGGAACTGCCGGTTTCGTTCTAGGAACATGTAGACAAGGGATATGTTTTGTTCCGGTGATTTTGTTCCTGCCGATAGTTTGGGGAATGAATGGAATACTTTATGCTCAACCAATTGCGGATGTACTTTCGGCTAGCATTACTATATTTATGGCTATACATCTTCATAAAGAATTGAAAAAGACAGAAGCCATTAGTAGTTCCCCAAAAGAGGAATAATTGTAACTTTGAACTGCTTTTAACACAGATATTTATGTGGGCTAAATATGTTGTTATGCGGTGGTTTTTTCTAAATAGAACCACCGCATTTTAATTGCGTCACAGTAAAAAATCCCCCCTGCTATGCAGGGGGAGGGTATATCTTTAGATAACAGAAATCAAAGCAAACCAGCAAGTCCCATAGGACTACGCCGGAATAAGGAAGCACTGAAAAAGCCCCTGAAAGGAGAAGAGCAGGCTGTCGGTTAAGCCGATAATCCTGACTTTATTCGTCCAAAGTGTTTTGAATAATATTGATAAATTCCTGCATTGGTTCAGATGGTTGCTTTGCATATACAATTCCATAATATGTTTTATATTCCCACTCCATAGGGATCGTAACGATGGACGGGTGGACATCTTTCCAGATATCCAAGGTTTCCATGATACACCCTGTCTGCTCACATTCATTAAATACATTCGTGTCATAAAAATGCGATATATCCAAAATGCTGATATTAGGGTGTTTTGTTTCGATTTCATCACGCAATCTGTCCAGTTCAGGAGAATCGCCCCGTTTTACAAGCATAAGATTTTCTCCGTCCAGATCGCTCCATTGCAGTTTTTCTTTTTTTGCTAATCTATGCTTTCGTGGAACGGCAATACAGCATGTCCCCCTGTTTTAACACAAGGATATTATATTTCTCTTTCCGTGTGAGGGAATCACAGGGACCGACAAAACAATCTATTTCTTTGCCAAGCGTTTCTAACATTTTTTCCATACTTGCCGGATTATCGTCAAAAGGTACAATACGGATCGTGACAGGCAGCGTACCGTCATCAAGCTCCGACCATAAATCTACCAGCATTTTACATGGACGGAGGATAGATGTTCCAATCCGGATTGCCTGTTTATCATTCTTGGCAATCTGGCGGGTACGGGATATCGCTTGTTCTGACTGCTTTATGATTTTCTTTGCGTCCTTGTAAAAGGAACGCCCGGCGGCGGTAAGCTGCGTTCCCTGACTGGTTCTTTCGATTAACTTTACACCAACATTTTGCAGCCCAAAGGATGATATGGAGAAGATCTATGCTGAATTCGAAAGCGCCGATGTAGTTGTGTTTGCTTCTCCGCTGTATTTCTGGACGATAACAGGTACATTAAAAACCGCAGATGACAGATTATATGCGGAACCGGAATGCTTGGGATACAGCAAGTTCCCAAAAAAGAGTGTGTTGCTGATGACGGCGGACGGTGGTGATTATTCTCAGGCAGTAACATGGTACCGGATTTATGAAAGGAATCTTAGCTGGAAAAATTTAGAAGAAATGCCGGGCAAGGGAAAAACGAAAGAAGCCTATCAGCTGGGAGCTTCCATCTAAAAATACAGTTATCAGTACAGGAAAGGAGGAGCAGATACATCACTTTGTATAAGAGCAGCACAATTCTTTAATGTGTAGACTTTGTTATCCTAAAGAGCAGAATGATATACAGAATATCATAGACTGAGCACAACAAACCGCAGACGAGCACAACATAATTAGTCGATAAAATTCCCATCGTAATCGTAGGCGCCAGCGTGCCAATCCATTTTGCAACTGCAAGCAGAATACTCTGTCCGTCAGAGCTGTTTCTCTTATGCAGCATGTTGATGAAGGCAATTGACATAATCAGGTTTTGGATAAATGCCGAGTACTGTGCAGACAGATGACCGTCCAACCCAAATGCTGCAATGAAAGACATTTGGACTGCAAACATGGCAATGATGCCCAGAATCGACCATGCATAAAACATTCCTGCTTTTTGGTTCGATGCCAATTCCTTTTTCCCATATTTGAAGTAGGAAGCTAGAATCACGATATCCAGCATAAACCAGATCAGATTTACAATGGGCTGTAAACCAATACCAATCCTGAGCTCAGTGATGGCATAAATACCTTCCCAAGTGATGTTCATTGCCAGAGCCCAGAAAGGCATCGCATAGGTTTTATGCTTTATGGAAAGCCTGATACACTCTTCGTATACAATACACCAGCAGATTCCGCTGACTAAAGTTAAAAATAATTCCATTTTTTACCTCCAAATTTGACAGATGTCAATGTTTACAATATAATAATTTCTACCGCGGTTTTTGTCAATATTCTGCGGATAACTTGTACAAAACGGAGGATATGTCATGTATATGGGGAACAATCCGACGGCGCTGCATTCCAGAGAATGGCTGGTTGATGCGTTACTGTCCCTGATGGAGGAACAGAATTATTCTAAGATAACGGTAAAGGATATCTGCAATAAAGCTGATTTATCCCGTCAGACGTTTTATAATTTTTTTGAGTGCAAGGATGATATCATTCGTTTTTGCATTCATCAATGTTATGCGGAAATGATGAAAGGATTGGCCGAGAAGATACCTGTCAAATTAGAGGCTGTCACAAGGAAGCTCACGGGAACACTCTATAGTAACCAGAGGTTAATGAGACTTATTGTCCTGCATGGCTTGGATTATCTGCTGGAACTTGAGCTGGTTTCGGTCATTCAGGTGTTTGCAGAACAGATGAGTCCCAGTCCGAAGGGGGAGCTGGATTCGTATGCGACAGCTTTTTTGAGCGGGGCGATAGCACATATGATCTTGTACTGGTTTAAGGCTGAGAAACCGGCTTCGCAGGAACAATTGTCAGAGCTTTTGTACAGTATATTGGCGGGGAACTATTTTCAGATACAGAATGATTCCCCGATTATAAATCAATAAATCTATTTAGAAAAAGACAAGTTATCAGTCATCCATAATTTAACAGAAGGTGCATTGCTCTATGGTGATACAGTGTTTGCAAAATTAATAATTTTTTAGTCCTTACTTGATTTCCTGTAACGGCAAAAAAGAATTAAGAGATTACTAAGACATTAAAAATTTTGCCGATAATGTGATATACTATATAGTAAATCAGTGAAGTTTTTGATTCGATTTATCATGGAGGATAGCGGATGCGATACCTTTCAGTTACTGAAATTGCGAAAAAATGGGATTTGTCGGAGCGCAGCGTTAGAAATTACTGTGCCCAAGGACGTTTGGTTGGTGCATTTCTTACCGGCAAGACATGGAACATTCCTGAAAATACAGAGAAACCGGAGCGTGCCAACAAAAGAAAAGAGCAGCCTGTTACTCTGTTGGATATTCTGAAAGAGCAGAAAGCAGGCAAATACTCCGGCGGTATTTACCATAAGACACAGATTGATCTGACATACAATTCTAACCACATCGAGGGCAGCCGTCTGACCCACGATCAGACCAGATATATGTTTGAAAACAATACCATTAGCGTGGAGAATGAAGTTCTCAATGTGGATGATGTGATCGAAACAGCAAATCATTTCCGCTGCATCGACATGATCATTGAAAAAGCAAAAACGACGCTGACTGATAAATTCATCAAGGAGCTTCATCTGATTCTGAAGAGCAGCACCAGTGATTCCGGAAAAGATTGGTTCGTTGTTGGTGATTATAAGAAATTGCCAAACGAGGTTGGCGGCACGGATACCGCCCTTCCGGAAGAAGTTACCGATAAGATGAAAGCATTACTGACAGAGTATAACGCCAAGAAAGAAAAGACCTTTGAAGATATTCTGGATTTCCATGTGAAGTTTGAAAGAATTCATCCGTTTCAGGATGGTAACGGTCGTGTGGGCAGACTGATTATGTTCAAAGAGTGTCTGAAATATAATATCGTTCCGTTCATTATCGAAGATCATCTAAAAATGTTTTATTACCGTGGATTGAAAGAATGGAATAATGAAAAAGGTTATCTGACAGATACCTGCCTGAGTGCACAGGACAAATATAAAACGTATTTAGATTATTTTAGGATTGAATATTAAGAGAGCTGATATCCGGCAATCCGTCAATGAAACAAGAAAAGAAAAAGAGGAAACAGCATGACATATTATGCGGTATCTGGCGATGATGGACATCGCAAAAAATGGACGGGGCACCGATAGGACTGAAGGGCAGAACCGGAAAAATCGGTCCTGCCCTTCAGCTGATATTCATATATCTTGTATCAGATTTTTAAGATAGAATTATTCGTTATCCGCCCTTTCCGCAACCGCTTTTTCCTGTATCTCAGGCGGAGTCTGCTCATATCTTGCAAAGGAATAGGAGTATGAGCCGCTTCCACTGGTTATTGAGCGCAAATCGGTATTATATCCATAAAGCTCCATGTATGGAATATCGGCCACAATTTCCTTATAGCCATTTGCCTCAGGGTTCATGGAAAGAATACGGGCACGACGTTTGTTTAAATCACCCATAATATCGCCGGTATATTTCTCGGGTACAAGTACCTTTAAGGAGGCTATTGGCTCTAATAGAATAGGCTTAGCTTCCATAAAACCCTTTTTGAAGGCCTGCATGGCGGCAACCTTAAATGCCATTTCTGAGGAGTCAACCGTGTGGTATGAGCCGTCATATAACACCGCCTTCACGCCAACAACAGGGTATGAGGCCAGTGGTCCGCTTGCCACAGACTCCTGTATTCCCTTTTCAACGGCAGGAAAATAATTTTTAGGAACAGCACCGCCGACAACGCATTGGTCAAATACATAGGGGGTTTCCAAATCTCCCGATGGCTCGAAGGTCATTTTTACGTGACCGTATTGTCCATGCCCGCCGGATTGTTTCTTATACTTATATTCCACGTCAGATTTTTTCAGTATGGTTTCATGGAACGCAATCCTTGGTTTTTTAAGCTCAATTTCAACTCGATATCTGTCTAAGAGCTTTGAGACAACGACCTCAAGATGCTGATCGCCGATTCCGTATATAAGGGTTTGGGCGTTCGCGGTATCGTTTTCAACTTTGAGGGTTAAATCCTCGGACATTAACTTTTGAAGTGCCTGAGAAACCTTATCATCGTCCCCCTTCTTTTTTACGGTATATCTCTTATATGTATATGGTGTGGAAATGTTAGTACGGAGGTAGGCAACAGGATTTTTTTGCGTGGAAAGGGAATCCGTTGTTGTAACGGAAGTAAGCTTTGCCAAGGCGCCGATATCGCCTGCATGCAGTTCTTTTGTTTCCTCCGGCTTATTACCACGCATCACATAGAGCTTTCCGATTTTTTCCTCAACTCCCTTGTGATGGTTGTACATGATGTCGTCCGTTTTTAATACGCCTGAATGAACCTTGATCAGAGAATATTTTCCAATGAACGGGTCTGCGATCGTTTTCCAAACATAAGCAGATTTTGGTTTTGAGAAATCATAGTCAGCGTGAAAGATTTCGTTTGTTTTTGTATTTATGCCTGAACAGCTTCGCTTTTCAGGGCTTGGCAGATATTTTATAATATCAACCATCAGCGTATAGATGCCTTGGGCCAATGTGTTAGAGCCCATAAGTACAGGCACAATACCGCATTCAGCCACATTTACCCTGAGGGCCTGCCTTATTTCGTCTTCTGAAAATTCCTCACCGTTAAAATAACGATCAAGAAAGTCATCATTTGTCTCTGCAACGGCCTCCATAAGTGCTGTCCGGTAGATATTCAAGTGTTCTTTGGAATATTCGGGAACGTCCATTTTTTCCACATCACCATGTGAGGTCCAACGTTTTGCACGCTGCTGTAAAACATTTACATATCCGATAAATTCCTTGTTTTCGCGCACAGGGAAATGAAACGGTGCGATACATTTGCCATACATATCCTGTAAATCTTGTACAACCTGCCTGTAGCTTGCGTTATCATTATCCATATTCGTGACAAATATCATGCGTGGCAGCTTATATTTTTCACATATCTCCCATGCTTTTTTGGTTCCAACCTCAACGCCGTTTTTGCCGGATATCACGATGATGGCAGCATCGGAGGCTGCTACCGCTTCCTCAACTTCCCCTACAAAATCAAATGCGCCGGGAGTATCTAAAATATTAACCTTTGTGTCCTCCCATATAATGGGAATCACTGAGGTGTTGATGGAAATATGACGTTTGATTTCCTCCTTGTCATAGTCACTGATTGTATTACCGTCAGTTACCTTTCCCATGCGCGTTGTCATTTTGGCAAGGTATGCCATCGCTTCCACAAGGCTTGTTTTCCCGCATCCGCTGTGTCCGAGCAAAACAACATTTCTAATTTTGTCCGTGGTATAAATGTTCATAAGAGCCTCCTTTCATGAAACATCGCTGCATCCTGAATTTACATTACAAAATACGTAAATTTACATGGTAAATCCATGCCTCTGACTAAAATGGCAATACAATATGTATAAAGTAACGGTTGTATTTAGATTTATCATGTCATCTATGGTTAATTTTAACACAATAAGGGGCTGTGCGCAATTTTATATTTCTTGATGACGGAAAAAGGGCGAATAAGGTTTTGAAAAGGGAGAGGCTATGACACTTGCCAAAGTCGCACGTTCCATGCAGGGAGTTTTATATACTTCAAATCCCTGTGAAATGTCGGATGAGGATGTTTATTTGGCGACGGGTGACAGGAAGTATTTCAGGAGGGAAAATTAACGTGATTAAGATACTTTTCGTCTGCCACGGCAGTATCTTGAAATGTTCCGGAAAAGCTGGTAAAATGAATAATTTCATGAAAGAAAAAGGCGCTTACTACACCACTACTACACCATTTTTGAAAGAGTCTTGATTTGACAGTAAATTTAGATGGAATATGCTTGCCCAATAATCAACCATTGCATATAATATATTCAGGAGGAGCGATTTAATGAAAAAGTTGAAAGTGTATTTGGACACTTCGGTGGTTAGTTATCTGTATCAAGAGGACGCTTTCGAGAGAATGCAGGACACACTTGCACTATGGGAACTGTTTCGGCAGGAAGTATACGAGGTTTATATATCAGATATTATTTTAAGAGAGATAGACCGATGCACAGAGGAAAAGCTGAGAGTGCTTTTGGATTATATGAAACAGATAAAGTATCATGTGATCGAAACGGATAAGGATATTGTTGAGTTGGCAGGAAAGTTCATTGATTTTGGAGTCCTGCGTGAAAAGAGTTTTGATGATTGCCAGCATATTGCAGCGGCAATCCTTGCAGGTTGTGATGTAATAATTTCTTGGAACTTTAAGCATATTGTCAATGTAAAAACAGTAAAGGGTGTGAAAATCATAACAACGATGGAAGGATATAAAGATTTGTTGATATATCCACCGTCAGCATTATTAGAAGGAGATATGAGCATGATGATGACTGAACCAATTGTGAGCAAGAAATTTGATGTTGAGGACATACGCAAAATTAGGGAATATAATTCCCTACGCCATATTAATATGACGCCGGAGGAAATTATTGCTGATACAAAAAAAGGAGCGGAAAGAATCATGGAATTGCTTCAGAAGGAACAATGTGTTTGATATCACACAATGTGGGTACATTGAGCGCTTACGAAAGTATAGAGGTTTTGCCAAATCGTGTATGAGTAAAACGATAAAAAGCTACAATCGTTGGTAGTAAGACGACCGGGATTGTGGCTTTTTATAGTTATACTATTTCAACAATATAAAAACTATTTGATTTAATTAATTTGTGGGGGATTTCAGCAACACCTTTTTTATAGGCATTATACGATTTATATACGAGATAATGCTTTGTGACACCAACATTGTCAGTATATGAAAATTTGTTATTAGATAAGTGTTTAATTATCGCTGTGTCAGGATGGCTGGGAATAATTTTAAGTATCGCATCTGACATGTTTTTTTCTGTTATTCTATTTTCGATAGGCACTCCCTTCTATTGACCAATTAGTTAAAATGATTCAAATTTTTGGTAAAAATGCTTAAAACGACTATTGACCAATGACTTTTTTGTGGATATAATGTAATAAAGAAAAGCAAAGGAGGTAGATTATGAATTTAAACGAGTTAGAAGCAAAATTTAAGAAGAATACTTTTAATAATGAAGATGATATAAAGATTTATTTTCATTCTGACATAGTAAAGCCGTTACTAGAAGAATTGAACCCTGAGATGGCTGGACAATATCACAGTGAGGATGTTTTGAAAGCAGGGGGAAGAACGGATGCGACCTTCCAGAACATATCGTTCGAATTTAAGAAAGAGGGATATTTTGATAAAGTTTCAGGAATCAAAGAAGCAGTATATGGAAGAGATCGTACAGATCATGGATTGCATGATTATATTCTAAGTAATGCAGGAATAAATGTCAATGACAAAATAGATGTCATCGTAAAGAAGATTCTATCAGGTATTGGTGTTGGATTTGACGGAAAACAATTTATTTTTGCAAGATTCATCCCATCCACTCAAAAAAATGTGGTTAATACAAGTAAAGTAAAAATAGATATAAATGAGGCTATAAATATTGACTTTATATATGAAGTAAAAGATTTTTCTAAGGGAATTAAGAGACTTGCCTTGCTCTTAAAGCAGACAGACAAAATTTCACTTTCAAAGCAGATGTTATGTGCTGTGATAAATCCTAAGAGTGATTGGGACTATCCCAAAGTTTGTGTAAACCTTCAAACTGATGTAAGATAACATTACACAGTTTGGAGGTTTATTTATGTCAAGAAAAAATGAAAGTCCACAAAAAGCAGCAATGCGGAACAT
>JAAUZV010000003.1 GCA_014804425.1 Lachnospiraceae bacterium | reverse complement strand
AATCTATTTTGAGGAACGTCTCTCTGACAGGAATCTGTAGGAGGAAATTTTACGACTGGTACATTGACAGCAGTAAAAATCCCTGTATAATACAGACAAGGGCAGAACCAGAAAAATCGGCTCTGCCCATTTGAAACTATTCACATATCTTATATCAGATTTTGAGTTTACACAAAACTTGAAACTCTCTCGAGTGATTATGTGCGCGGTAGTATATTAACAATTTATCAAAGTCTTGATGATAATTTAGTTGCTACCAAAGACACATTTAACAATCGAGTTAAAACCTTATATAATGAGTGGGATCGTGTATTTGGCGTAATGTATGGTGATGATGAAGATGCAACAGATTTTACAGAGGTGTCTTCTAAGATAAGAGAAATGTATGGGATTAGTGATGGTGTTGAAATTGATAGTAAGAGATATCTCTTTTCAATGCAGACTTTTTTCAATATTTTTCTAAAGTTATTGGTTTATGCTTTCTTAGCGCAGTTAGTAGATCCTATGTTCACAACACAACAGGAACTTACCAAGGATGAAATTAATAGACTCTTTGATGGAAATACAGATGATAGCTGTAAATTGATAAATAATTTCTTTGAATCTCATTTTTTAGAGTGGTTCACATTTACAGCTAATATAAATGATCCAGAATCAAGCTTTGATGTGAAACTGATAAATGAAACTCTAACAGTTGTAAATAAATTTGACCTGAGTACATTCGTCTTAAAGCCAGAAAATGTACAGGATATTTTACAAGAAGTATATATGGGGTTAATTCCACAAGAAATGCGTCATTTGATGGGCGAGTATTTTTCGCCGGATTGGATTGTTGAGCATGTACTTGATATGGCTGGATATACAGGTGATATTAGTAAAACATTGATTGATCCGACTGCTGGTTCGGGACCATTTTTAACACAGGCAATTAAGCGTATTATTAATCAAAAAGGTGGATCATTAACCAAAACTGATATTATCAAGATTACACAAAATATTGTTGGATTTGATATTAATCCCATTTCCGTTGTTTCTGCGAAGGCAAACTATATTCTTATAATGTTTTCAGCTTTCTTTGATAATTGCGACGAAGAATTTGGGGATTCAGTCGGAGTGCCTGTTTTTATAGCTGATTCTATATTGGCTCCAGTGGTATACACAGAGGAGAATGATAATACTCTTAAGTTAGAAACCACAGTTGGTGAAATTGAAATTCCAAAGTTTGATTCATTCTCTAGGGGAAATGAATTCTTAAAACTTCTAAGCCAATCTATAGATGATAGAGGTTCATATGAGATATTTGAGAGTTTGGCTCTGGGAAAAGGGCTAATCAACGAAAAGGATATTGATATAGTTAAAGCATTATTTTCAAAGTTGAGTGTTTTACATCGTGCAAGTAAAGATTCCTTCTGGCCTATTATTTTCAGAAATAGTTTTGCGCCTGTTATGATAAGAGATAAGTTTGATTTTGTTGTCGGAAATCCTCCTTGGATCGCTTGGAAAGCAATGAGTAAAAGCTATCGAGCAGGTACTCTTACAATTTGGCAAAGCTATGGAATATTCGAAAAAAATGCCTATGATAAGAAGACCACACATGATGACTTTGGAATGGCAGTTACTTATGTTTCGGTAGATCAGTATTTAAAAATAGGTGGAAGCATGGTATTTCTGCTTCCAGCCTCCTTTTTAAAGTCAACTAAGGGGGGAGAAGGGTTTAGAAAATTTGAGATTATAAGAAATAATCAGAGTGTTCCATTTGATGTTAAAGAAGTGCATGATTTCTCAGGGGTTAGTTTATTTACGATACCTACTGTGGCTATAAAATTTGGAAAAGGAATTGCTATGCAGTATCCTATGGATCAGTATAGATTTTATACTCAAAAAGGAAGAAAAAGTAAAATAGATTCACATGCAGATTGGAAACAAGTATCTGAGATAGTAGAGTATTCAGATTGCTTGGCTCAGCCGGTAGATAAGGATGATTTACAATCTTCATGGCTAACGCTCGAAGATATGACTTTTGCAAATAATGTTGTAAACCCGGAAATTGAGAGAATCTATAAAGGAAGAAAAGGGATTGAACCAGCAGGGGCAAAAGGCGTTTATATTTTGCTAAAACCCAAAAAGGTGAGAGATGGGTATTTAGAAATAATTAATGATATGTCAAGACAAAGAAGACAGGACATTATTGATAAAGGTATTCATAAAGGTGTAGTTGAAGAAAAATACATTTATCCAATGTTGGGAGGTCGTAACATAGCTCGCTGGATGGTTAAATCGAACGAGTATATGATTGTACCTCATTCATCAGAACACAAGTATGGCATTCCAGAGGTAACATTAGCCAGAGAAGCACCAGAGACATTCCAGTGGTTGTCATTTTATCATGATGAACTTTTGGATACTAGAATACAGAATGGTAAATTTTTCAATCCAGATATACAGCCGTTTTATAGATTGGATAATGTTGGAACATATACTTATTCTCCTTATAAAGTTTTGTGGAAGGAACAGACTGGAAGTATGTCAGCGGTTGTTGTTTCGACATATTTGAATTCCATCCCGGAGGCAGATAGTGATCTATTCACAGAAGATAAGCCTATTGTGGTTGATTCAAAGGTTCTTATGTTGGACGTTTATGATGAAATGGAAGCTTATTATGTATGCGGGATTATTAATTCTCCTAGTGTTATAGAGGTTGTCGATGGATATGCAATTTCGACTAATAGGGGAGTGGATGTGTTAAAGTATATTGCGATTACTAAGTATGATGAAACAAATGCAGTACATAGAAAGATTGCTGAGATATCTAAGAATATCCACGAGAAAATGAGAGAAACATCAGGAAGAGCAAGTATTATACAGTTAGAGAACGAACTTAATGAAGAAATTCATAAGCTGTTTTCGTAAGGAGGTTCGTATGGAAAAATTACGTGTAGCATTTAATGCATCGTTGCATGAATATGATTCTGAGGAGCAAACCTATGGGTGTTGACAGAATAATCCTGATATCTGTGGTTCAAATGGAATCGAAGGCGTATGCGCATTTGCTTCTGAAGATGGAATTTGCAAGCATCCATCAAAAGCATGGAGGAAGCAATATAATAAATTAAAGGATGAAAAAAGTTAGATGAGTTGAGGTCAATCTTTACAGCACCTTCTTTAGTAGACTGATGCCACTATACACACAAATTTCTGCGAATTGCAATAGGAGGATGCTTACACTTGTGGCAGTAGTGATGCCGAGCATAGTTTTATAAAACATAGCATCCCGCATGAAATACAATAGTGAGCAGTTTATAAATGTTCTGGCAAAATGTTAAGTTTTTTAATCTTTTTCTCAGTTGTATAAACTGCTATTAACAAAGAGCGGATGTTCTTTGAAATTATATGTGTGACACGGGGATTTATAAATAGAGGGATGATATTTTAATTGCAATAAAGAAAGAGGCGAATTAATATGAAACAAAATGGAGACTTGATTACATTTTTAAGAAGAAAAGATTATATTATGCTTAATAATGATTTGGGAGGAGGAGATTTTGGAAAAACAGTGTTGTTGAATGATCCGTATATTGATGAATTGTTTGTTGCAAAAATGTATAAGCCTCGATATGAATGGATAAAAGAGAAATTCTATGCCAATTTTTTAGATGAAATAAAAATATTACATAAATTGAATCATCCAAATATCGTCAGAATTTATAATTATTATGCATATGAAGAACAATATACAGGCTATATCTTAATGGAGTACATTAAAGGAAAAGATATAGGAGACTTTTTTGAGGAATACAATAAAGAATATGAAGAAGTAGTTACGGTGGATGAAGTATTTAAACAGTTGATAAATGCTTTTACTTATATTGAGGAAAGAGGAGTTATACATCGTGATATTAGGGAAGGTAATATACGGGTTGATACAAACGGTACGGTAAAAGTCATTGATTTTGGAATTGGTAAAATGCTTATGTCCAGCAAAGATATATGCGATAGTTTGGTGTCTGATATTAATAGAGAGGGGTCAGACACGCTTCCTAAAGAATACTCTGATGGAATATATACATCTCGTACAGATATGTTTTATTTAGCAGAGTTATTTAATCGTTTATTAAAGAAAATTGCAGATAAAGAAATTATGCAATTTTCTTATTATGAAATTTTAAGGAAAATGATAGAGAAAAATCCGGAAGACAGATACAGGAATTTTCGGGAAATAAAAGAACTTATGGAACAACAAGATTTTATTCAGATGCCAATTTCGGATGAAGATAAAAGGATATATCAAGAATTTACAAACTACATATGGAAATCGTTAACAAGCTATAAAATGACACAGAAGTTTAATTATGATACGCAGAGTTTTATATCTAAACTAGAGAGTGCATTAGAAGAAAATATGTTTGAGGATTATATACAAAATAATGCTCAAATTATTGGAAGTATAGTTATTGGTGGGTATAGATGTAGAACGAATATTGAAATACCATGTTGTGTGGTAAAAGATTTTTTGATGTGGTTTAAAAAATCAACGAAGGATTCCCAAAAACTTATATTGAGAAATATAATTGTTAAACTTTCCACAATTAAAGTAATGTTTGAAATTGATGAGGAATTGCCGTTTAATTAGAATGTGTTTGGCTGGTTATTTGTATGAAGCGTGTTGTATAAAAGGCACTTCTGCTAATATAACAAGTTAGAGAATCATTGATTTATAGTTTGTATAAAACAGCGATTTTGGAGAAGAATCCAAAGTCGCTGTTTTGTAGTAGATAGTGTGAAATTTGTAGGGTATGAAAATTCGCTTTGATGTCTTTTTTCAATGAAATATCATTCTGATTTTACAAAGCAAGGGGGTTAGGGGGCTTTCCCTAATGCAAGCCGATTTTAGCAGATGTTCCGTAGGAATATCTGTGAAAATTCTGCCTGTGGACGTCCACAGGCAGTGCTTGCTATTCCAGAAATAAATACAAATGGGTTTTAGATTGCATAGGCAGATTGTTCCAAAATCAATAAGGGTGTTACTAACCGTACTGACGAAAAAATACTGAATAAAATTTTGTTAATAGGAAGGTTTTTTGCACCTTTACCAATTACTATAATAAAGGGGCTGAACGAAAGGAGGGCGAGATATGAATGCCACAGACCGTAGAATGGAGATTATCAGTACTCTTGTGGTCAATGGTCATATTGTATTGCAGCAAGAGAATTGGCGCAGGAATTTGGTGTCTGTATGCGCACGATATGCAACGACATTACATACATCTCCTATGGTTATCCTATTTATACAAAGCCGGGGCTGGTGGGGAACTTTTATCATGGACACTTATAAACCATACAACAATATGCTTTCATCATATGAGCAGGAGAAACTCAAAGAAATGTATGATGAAGCTGAGGGAGACAATAAAAAATCTTGGAACGGGTTCTCCGAAAATATGGATTGTATAAGCTGAAACTTTAGAATCAGCTTATTTAAAACTGAATACATAATCCCGCATTTGATTCTGCAATTCTTCCCAACTGTTTGCAGAAAGTTTTTAAGGGATTTTGGTTAAAACGGAGTGCGTGTTGCACCTCAAAATTAACTTACACAGCGCAAGGGCAGTCATAGACTTATGGGAAAGGTCTGGACTGTCCTTTTCGTGCGTTTAAGGAAGCATTTATGGAAGGAGGCAAAAGCCAATGAAAGAAGTTCCCATTTGGGAAAAGAGTAATTTAAGCCTTGAAGAAGCGGCAGCTTATTCAGGAATTGGTGTTAATAAGCTGCGTGAGCTTACCAATGAGAAAAACTGCCGGTTTGTTTTGTGGGTTGGCAATAAGCGGTTAATCAAACGCCGTCTGTTCGATCAGTATATCGAGCAGGAGTATTCTATCTGACATGAATGGTATTCTTTTAATTTTTGTGAATCTTGTGGTGTAAAAACAGCTTTGATATGGTACAATGAATGAGTCATATCAAGGCTCTTTCCACTACGGAAAGGAGTTTGAAAATGTCTGGGAAACGGAAAGACAATAAAGGACGAATCTTAAAGACAGGGGAGAGCCAGAGAAAAGACCTGATTTATCAGTACCGCTATACGGATATCCACGGAAAACGGCAGACCATTTATTCCTCAGATTTGAAGGAACTGCGGGAAAAGGAAAAGACGATTCAGAAGCAGCTTGACGAAGGGATTGATTATGCTGCCGGAGAAGCTACCGTTATTGCCCTCTTGGAACGCTATATCAGTTTGAAACAGGGTGTGCGTTACAATACCAAAGTCGGATACAATTTTGTGCTGAATTTGATTAAGAAAGAAGATTTCGGTTACCGTCAGATAAGAGATATTAAGGTATCGGATGCACAACAGTGGATTATGAAGCTGCATAATGACGGTAAAGGGTACAGCACTATCACAAGCGTCAGAGGTGTTATTAAGCCAGCATTTCAAATGGCATATAATGAGGATATTATTCGCAGGAATCCTTTTGATTTCAAGCTGGTCGATGTTGTTACCAACGATTCACAAAAACGGATTGCCATGACCGAAGAACAGCAGGAACTTTGGATGAGATTTATTCGGGAGGATAAAACTTACTGCAAGTATTATGATGAATTTGTTGTCCTGTTGGGAACGGGGATGCGTGTCAGTGAGTTTTGCGGCTTGACAAAAAGTGATCTGGATTTTGAAAGCCGGAAAATCCGTGTGGATCATCAGCTTGTCAGGGAACGGGGCGGAAAGTATTATGTTGAGAAAACAAAAACCGAGTGCGGATGCCGCTTTATCCCAATGACAGAGGATGTCTATCGGAGTCTGAAAAATATCCTTATCCGCCGCAAGAAACTGAAAACAGAAATGATTGTTGACGGATACAGCAACTTTCTTCTGCTGGACAAGGATGATAAGCCGAAAGTAGCGTTGCATATCGAAAATGAGATGCGTTGGGCAATGAAGAAATACAAGAAGCTATATCCAGAGAATCCATTGCCACACATTACGCCTCATGTATTCCGTCATACATTCTGTACTAACATGGCAAATGCAGGTATGGATATTAAGACTTTGCAGTATGTAATGGGACATTCTGATGTAGGTGTTACGCTGAATGTCTATACTCATGTCAGCTATGACCGGGCAGCGGAGCAGATGGCGAAAATTTTAGACTTCAAAGAAGATGATATGCATGGAAAACAGAGAAAATCAGGTTGAGCAATGTACCAATCTACTACACCAATTACTACACCATTTGCCCGTAAATTTATGTAGATTTATAACGAAATACATAGATTAAGGGTAAAAAACCAAAAAAGAAAAAAGTGCCGGAAAGCTTGAAATATCAAGGTTTGAAGGCTTATGAAGGGATATAAAAGATATGATAAAAATACTTTTTGTGTGCCACGGTAACATCTGCCGCTCCCCCATGGCGGAATTCATCCTAAAAAAGAAAGTCGCCGATCTCGGCATTGCCGATCAGTTTTATATTGCCTCCGCCGCCACAAGCACGGAAGAAATCTGGAACGGGATAGGAAATCCCGTTTATCCGCCTGCGAAGGCGGAATTAGCGAAACATGGCATCTCCTGTGAGGGAAAGAGGGCCGTGCAGCTTACAAAATCGGATTACGATGCGTACGACTATCTGATCGGCATGGACGAGCAGAATATTCGCAATATGGAACGCATCACAGGACACAAAGGCGGGAAGATCCGCATGCTGCTTTCCTATTGCGGAAGAAATGATCCGGTGATCGATCCGTGGTATTCGCGGAAGTTTGACGCGACCTATCGGGATGTGGATGAAGGCTGCGATGCGTTTTTAGCGTATCTAAAAAAAGAAGGAGTTCTTCACGGATAACGGAAATCACGTTTAAGGAAGCGCCGACCAAATCGGCGCTTCCTTAGTGTAACCGGCGGATGCCCACGAATTTACAAAGGAGCATGCCGCTTTGCGGTATATTCCACGAAAATCCGGTGCGGGAAACAGTTTCCCAAAGAGCATGAAAAACAGCACCTGCCGAAATGCACTCACCCTTTTTGAACGGGGATCCAGATTTCTACGATGGAGCCCGCCTCGTCTCCGTGAAACCGTTCATCGTAATATTCGACGCAATAATGCATTGATTGATTCAGAAGACGTTCCGTATAGCCCTCGCTGTTTGTTTTCAGCCATTCGTCCATAGCGGTATTTTCGCTCTCATAGCCATTGGCTACGTATACGTCAAAAGAAGCATATTTGGACGCGGGCAATTCAAATATCGAATATGCGGGATCAATAGGATCCTTGCCGGAAACGGGATGGCCCACATGCACCGTGCATTTGTCATCTTCATATACCCGGATTTCATATCCGTCCGTGGATAAAGCGCCACTGAGCGGCTTTTCGTTGCATAATGCTTCAAAGGCATTCCATACATCCCCTGTCCGGCTGCCGTCACCGTGCGTTCCGGCGATGAACAGGGTGTCGCGTTTGATAATAGTTGGATTCAAATAGATTCCTCCTTTCAATCGGTTGGTAAATTTCATGATCAATTCGTCAGCGGTTACGATGACAGGCTGAAAGCCCTGTGCCCGGTATTCACTCGGAGACACGCCTGTTGCCGACTTAAATGTTCTTGAGAAAGCCTGCGACGAATGAAAACCACTGTCTAAGGCAATTTCTAAAATACTCTTTTCGGTACGACAAAGCTGATCACAGGCAGAAAGAACCCGCCGATCACGGATGCAAGCTGCCAACGATTTTCCGACAATGATGGAAAACAGTTTATGGAAGTAATAAGGGGAAAAGAAAAACTGCGCCGACAATGTTTCGAGTGTGATCGGTTCCTCCAAATGTTGGTCAATATACTGTAAAGCTTCACTTATTTGAGAAAAGTTTTTCAGAGTCTCACTTCCTTTCGCTGATCTGTAGCGGCTACGATATAGAATGAAACGCTTTCAGCTGCGTTTCCCCAAGTATAACAAACCCGCGATGCGTTTGTCGTAACAATTCTTGCGGATATTTACCTGATTTCTCCCAAAATACAAATAAAATAGAAAGAAATCCCAAAAAACAATTGCATTTTTCTTCCAATGCGGTATCATATAAGATATAATGATATTCAAAATCACATAACATAGTAATCAAAACCATTTGATATAATCGCATTGCAAAGGAAAACAGCTATATGGAACAGAAATTTCAAATTGTGAGCGACAGCTCGTGCGATCTTCCGGCAGAACTGGTCGCAGAAAAGAACATCGAGGTAGTACCGTTTTATGTGTCCATGAATGACAGGGAATCCATGAAGGAGGGCGTCGATATTTCCGTACGGGATTTCTATGAGATGATGGTGCAGAATCCGAAAAAGTTTCCGAAATCCTCCATGCCGTCCGTACAGGATTACGCGGATGTATTCGAGCGCTATGCAAAGGAAGGAATGCCGGTCATCTGTATCTGCATCACTTCCAAATTCAGCGCATCATATCAGTCGGCGACGATCGCGCAGGGAATGGTAGCGGAAACCTATCCGCAGGCACAGATCCATGTGATCGATTCCGCGGTGGATACCGTATTGCAGGGGATTTATGTACTGGAAGCCGTCAGCATGCGTGAAGCGGGCTATACGGCGGAGCAGACCGTAAAAGAGCTTGCGGACATTCAGGGCAGCGGACGTATTTTTTTCACGGTCGGAAATCTGCGTTATTTACAGCACGGCGGGCGCATCGGCAAGCTGACGGGGATGGCGGGCGCGCTGCTTGATATTAAGCCGCTCATCACGCTCAAGGACGGCGAGATTTTTCCGTCGGGCATCTGCCGGGGCAGGGAAAAATCAAAGGCGCTCTGCAGAAAGCTTCTGCTGCAATATATAAAGGAGCTCGGCTGCGGCGGCAAGGCGCTGAGCATCTGCATCGGTTACGGCTATGATCGTGAAGAAGCGGAGGCGTTTCAACGGGATTCGATTGCTTTTTTGAACGAGAACGGGTATGCGGTGACAAAAGAGGACTTACCGCTGTATCAGATCGGCGCGACGATCGGAGTGCATACGGGACCGTATCCGCTCGGGTTCGGCGTGATACGACACCATCGCTGAGAATGGACGGCGTATAAAAAGGGCAGCGCACGAAATGACAGTGCACGAAAGGGCAGGAAAAATAAAATGGAAAAGGTTCTTCTTTTTCGGGTTCCGGAGGCGGAGGCGTCGGCAATCGCTGACATGCTTGCCGCAATGAAAGTGAGATGTGAGAGAATCCCGGAAAGTGCGTTTCGGCAGACGATCGGGGCGCTGGCGTCGGGAAACATAAGCAGACCGGACGGCAAAACAAGCACAGATACGCAGAGCGCAGGATCGAATCAGGAAGCCGTACCCGATCGCGGTAACGCGCCGGCGGAAAGCCTGATGGTGTTTTGCAATGTGAGTGAGAAACATTTTAACAGGGCGCTCGCGCTGCTGCGTGAGCGGGCGGTCAGGATCGATTATAAGGCGGTGCTGACGCCGACAAACAGGGAATGGAATGTGCTGCGTCTATATGCAGAGCTGGCGCGGGAAAAAGCGGAATATGAACGGATGAAGGGATGACTCAGTCATCCCTTTGTGTTATACTGAATTCATATAGTCTTTGTTATGAATGAAAAAAATCAAATGTCTGAAACGAAAGGGGATCTCTTAATGGAAAAAAGAACATGGAACAACTGCGGGGTGGAGACGTCGCTGCTCGGCTTCGGATGTATGCGTTTCCCGACGTTGGAAAACGGTCAGATCGATGAAAAAAGAACGGAGCGCATGCTCGATGAGGCGATGGCAGCAGGCGTGAATTATTACGATACGGCGTACCCCTATCATGGCGGCGAGAGCGAGCGTGTGGTCGGGCGGTTGATGAAAAAATATGACCGCAGCTCCTTTTATTTGGCGACGAAGCTGCCGGTATGGCTCGTCAAGACAAAAGAGGACGTGACGCGTTATTTTGAGGAGCAGTTATCAAAGCTTCAGACCGATTATATTGATTTTTATTTATTGCACGCGCTCGGAAAAGACCGTTGGGCGGATGTAAAAAAGATCGGGATTCTCGATGCGCTCGAGGAGTATCAGAGACAGGGGCGCATCAAGCATCTTGGATTTTCTTTTCATGACGGCTATGAGGTCTTTGAAGAAATCCTTCGTTATCGGAAATGGGATTTTTGCCAGATCCAATATAATTATATGGACACGGAGGAACAGGCGGGAGACCGCGGCTATGCGCTGACGGAGGAGCTGGGCGTGCCGCTTGTCATCATGGAGCCGGTAAAAGGCGGTTCGCTTGCCAAGCTGCCCGAGGAGGTGGAGAAGACCTACCGTGCGTTGAAGCCGGACGCATCGACGGCATCGTTTGCGCTGCGCTGGGTCGGCTCACATCCGAATGTCAAGGTCGTCTTGAGCGGGATGTCTTCGGAAGAACAGGTGCGGGACAATGTACATACCTTTACAGATTTTGAGCCGCTTTCCGAAGAAGAGCAGGCGTGCATCAAGGAGGCGGTAAAAACGCTCCGCGCCCGTGTGAAAAACGGCTGTACGGGTTGCCGCTACTGTATGCCCTGTCCGTTCGGCGTAAACATTCCGGGCACCTTCAAGCTCTGGAATACGTATCATACGTATCAGAATTATTGGTCGGTCAACTGGGGCTGGGAGAATATGAAGGCGGAGGAGAAGCCGGAGGCATGTAAAAAGTGCGGAAAGTGCGAGCAGGCATGTCCGCAGAAAATCGCTATCCGTGAGGATCTTGCGCGGGCGCAGGCGGACTTAGATGATCCGCAGTGGAAACCGTAACCGGAATACGATCGGAAGCTAAAGAACGTAAGCGGAACATCATCAAAAAACCGGAGTGGGAGCGATGGAAAAAGCATATAAACTGGAATTTCAAAATGAGATGACGGGCGCTCTGTACCTGATCTGCTGCGGCTGTTCGCAGACGGAGCCGCTGCACAGCTTCGGACCGGCATTAAAACCGCATTATCTGATCCACTATGTGATGAGCGGGCGGGGCAGATTTGTGATGGACGGAAAAGAATATCCGCTCGAGGCGGGAGCCGGTTTTTATATTGAACCGGGAGAGCTTGCTTTTTATCAGGCGGATGAGACGGAGCCGTGGACCTATGTGTGGATCGGATTTTCGGGAACGTGCGTGAGCGACTATATGCGCAGCATGGGACTGTCAAAAGAGCATCCGGTCTTTGCCTCCGATGCATCGGGGGAGCTGTATCAGACGGTCAAGGATATGATGGAGCACAACACCTGCGGATTTTCCAACGCGCTGCGCCGCGACGGGCTGCTCGGTATTTTTCTTTCCATCATTGCGCGCACGGCGTCCGTGCAGGAGGCGGGGGAGAGCAGCCGCGCGAACGATTACGTCAGCCGGGCCGTTGATTTTGTCAAAAGCAATTACTGTAACCCGATCCGGGTAACGGATGTGGCGGACTATGTCTGTGTGCACAGAAGCTATCTTTATACGCTGTTTCAAAATCATATCGGCATGTCGCCGCAGCAGTTTTTGACGTCGTTCCGCATTGCCAAGGCGGTCGAGCTGCTGCAGATGACGGAGCTGCCGATCGAAAGCATCGCGATCTCGGTGGGCTATACGGACCCGCTCGTTTTTACGAAAGCGTTCCGGCAGACAAAGGGGATTTCCCCTTCGGGCTATCGAAAAGAATATTTGCAAAGCGGCACGCGGCACCGCCAGAGCGACTTAGAGCAGATCGAAGCGTTCTTAAACGAGCGAGGAGTCGGCGCGGCGGAGATATAAGGGCGGAATGCCCGCACGGAATGCTGCTTTGCGTGCGGAATGCGATCAAATGGTGCGGGCACGGCAAATCCAACATTTTGACAGGTTTTTGTAACAAGAAAGCCTATGGAAACAGGGTAAAAACGGGTTATAATAAGCGTAAAGAAAAAACAGGCGGGTAATGGGGTAACAGGTACAAAGATAATCCTAGCGAAAAAATAAAATGGAATAAGGAGAGGGAGAAGGGTATGAGTGAAACAGAAATCAAGGCAATGCTGCTTGACAAATTTGGGGAATTGTTTGGGGATACCGACGGGGTCAAGGTGTATTTTGCGCCGGGCCGGGTGAATCTGATCGGCGAGCATACCGATTATAACGGTGGGCATGTATTTCCGTGTGCTCTGACGATCGGAACGTATGCGGCAGCAAGAAAACGGACGGATAAAAAGCTGCGCCTCTACTCGATCAACTTTGAAAAGAGCGGTGTGATGGAGTCTGACGTTGAGAAGCTGGAAGCCTCAAAAGAAGCGGGTTGGACAAACTATCCGAAGGGCGTAATGTGGGCGTTTTCCCTGCGAGGCATGCAGATGGACTGCGGTCTGGACATGGTTCTTTACGGCAATATCCCGAACGGTTCCGGTTTATCCTCCTCCGCATCGCTGGAGGTGCTGACGGGATACATCCTGCGCGATCTGTACGGCTTTACCGTGACGAATGTCGAGCTTGCGCAGATCGGACAGTATTCCGAGAACAATTTTAACGGCTGCAACTGTGGCATCATGGATCAGTTTGCGTCTTCGATGGGAAAAAAGAATCATGCGATCTTCTTAAATACCGCCGATCTTTCCTACGAGTATGCACCGCTTGCGCTCGGTGATGCGAAGATCGTCGTGACAAATTCCAAGGTGAAGCACAGCCTTGTGGATTCCAAATATAATGAGCGCCGCAGCGAGTGCGAGAAAGCGCTGGAGGAGCTTCAGAGCGTGGTGAAGATAGGCGGACTCGGCGACCTGACCGAGGAGGAGTTTGAGGCGAACAAGTCCGCCATTGCGGACGACATCCGCAGGAAGCGCGCAAAGCATGCGGTATATGAGAATCAGAGAACGCTCCGCGCGGTGGAAGCGTTAAAAAATAACGAGCTGGCATTATTCGGAAAATTGATGAATGAGTCCCATGTATCTCTCAGAGACGACTATGAGGTATCCTGCGAGGAGATCGATCTTCTTGTGGCGGAGGCATGGAAGGTGGACGGCGTGATCGGTTCGCGCATCACCGGAGGCGGCTTCGGCGGCTGTACGGTCAGTCTTGTAAAGGATGAGGCGATCGGGGAGTTTCAGGAAAAGGTCGGCGCGGCTTATGAGAAGCAGTTCGGGATTCAGGCGGACTTCTATGTCGTGGAGATCGGCGACGGACCGAGAACGCTGTAAGATCGGAATAGGCAGTCGAATGTGTCGAAAACGTGCTTGTATTGCATGGGAAATGATGCAAAGTCACATCCTTTGAGGAAGCATTTTAGGGATGTTGAAAAGATGGGAAAGAAAAAGGGGGAAACATGCCATGTCAGTTGAAAAGAATATAAGAAAACTGGTTGCATACGGATTACAGACGGGTTTGCTCGAGCAGGAGGACGCGGTTTACACCACGAACCGTCTTTTGGAAATATTGGAGCTGGACGGACTGGAGGATTGTGAGGAAGCGGTCACGATGTCCGAGGACGAGCTGGAGAGCGTCCTGAACGAGCTGCTGGACTATGCGCATGAGTACGGTGTCTTAGAAGAGAACAGCATCGTTTACCGCGATCTGTTTGACACGAAGCTGATGGGCGCGTTAGTGCCGCGGCCGTCCGAGGTCATCCGGCGTTTTGAGGAGTTAAAGAAAGAGGACGCGAAGGCGGCGACGGATTATTTTTATAAGCTGAGTCAGGATTCCGATTATATTCGCCGTTATCGGATCAAAAAGGACAAAAAGTGGATCGCGCCGACAGAGTACGGGGATCTGGATATTACGATCAATCTCTCCAAACCGGAAAAAGATCCGAAGGCGATCGCAGCAGCAAAGCTTGCGAAGCAGAGCGGCTATCCGAAGTGTCTGCTGTGCGTGGAAAACGAGGGATATGCGGGACGCGTCAATCATCCGGCGCGCCAGAATCACAGGATCATTCCGGTGACGATCAACGGCAGTCAGTGGGGCTTCCAGTATTCGCCCTATGTGTATTATAATGAGCACTGCATTGTNTTTAATTCCCAGCANGTGCCGATGAAGATNGANCATGCGACNTTCTGCAAGATGTTTGATTTCGTNAAGCAGTTCCCGCATTATATTGTCGGCTCGAATGCCGATCTGCCGATCGTCGGNGGTTCTATTTTGAGCCACGATCATTTTCANGGCGGCAATTATGATTTTGCCATGGCGAAAGCGCCGATCGAGCGCAGCTTTACNGTGAANGGCTTTGAGGATGTNGANGCGGGGATCGTCAAGTGGCCGATGTCCGTGATCCGGATCAANAGCGCTGACAGCGACAGGCTGATCGCGCTTGCNGANCATGTNCTGGAAGTATGGCGCGGCTATACGGACGAGTCCGTGTTNNTTTTTGCCGAGACCGACGGGGANCCGCACAATACGATCACGCCGATCGCGCGCTGCCGNGACGGTGTTTATGAGCTGGATCTGGTNNTGCGCAACAATATTACGACCGAGGAGCATCCGCTCGGTGTTTANCATCCGCACGCGGAGCTGCACCACATCAAAAAAGAAAACATCGGNCTGATCGAGGTNATGGGACTTGCGATCCTGCCGTCCCGCTTGGTATCCGAGTTAGAGCAGCTNTCTGACGCGATTGTCAATAAAAANGACATNCGTGCAAATGAGGCGATCGAGAAGCATGCGGACTGGGTGGAGGAATTTCTGCCGAAATATGACAAGATAGATGACACGAATGTCATGAAAATCCTTCAGGATGAGATCGGACTTGTATTTTCCAAGGTGCTTGAGCATGCCGGCGTGTATAAGCGGGATGCGGANGGACAGGCGGCGTTTGANCGNTTCATCGCGGCGCTTTNAGATCGGTGNANCTTTTTTATAAAAAAATAAATTTTATCCCATAAAAANNCNANCCCNTGTGCGTATCTTANATAGGCACAGGGGTTTTGTTATCTTATAGGAAATTCCACAGTCCTAGAAGAACGCGCAGCGTTCTTTTTTATGGGCAGCCGCAAAAAGACGGGCGGTGCATAGGTAAGACGGGAGGGATNGGAATGAAAAGNCAGAAGGATAAAAAACGAANGAANGTATGGCAAAAGGCGGTCTGTATTGGTACGGCGGTGTTTTTGTGCTGCGCGATGCTGCCGGGCTGCGGCAAAGAGAACGGAGCGCAGCAGGGACAGCGGATGACGGACGGGGAAGCGGAGACATTGCAGGGACAGCAGGCTGAAGGAGGATCNCAGGGAGCANCATCGGGGCAGCAGGAAGGCGGGGCACCGGAGATTCTGCAGGGGCGGCAGACCGCNGCGGAATATGTCAGGACGGATACGTTGGATGAGACTCTGATGGAATCGACAAATGGGTTTGCCNTTCACTTCGGCGAGCGGCTGAGCGCNGACGGAGAGAATTATTTTTTTTCTCCGTACAGCATCTGCTCTGCGTTGGCCGTGCTGGACAATGCGGCAGGGGGCGCGACGAAGGAACAGATCGAGGCCATGTTGGGCATTGCGGATCTTTCGCATTATAATCAGCAGTTGTCTTTTTACATGCAGAAACCGCAGCATGCGCAGGCAAATGTCCAGAGTGCGAATTCCCTTTGGATCAATAAAAACTATCCGCTCGCGGATGCGGCGTATACGGACTATCTTCCGCTTGTCGGGTTTTATTATGATGCCGAAATATGGAAGGCGGATTTCACGGGGGATCCGATCGGAACGCGGGATGAGATCAACCGGTGGGTGGAGGAGCACACGGGCGGCATGATTCCTCATTTTAAGGAGGAGGTTGACCCGAANACGGCGATTTCCATCATCAATGCGGTTTATTTTTATGGGGAATGGAGCTTCCCGTTCGAGGCGAATGCGACGTATGAGCAGACCTTTCATGGGCAGACGCGGGATACGGATGTCCCCATGATGCATCAGGGGGAACTGTATTTGCCGTATTATGAGCAAGGCGGTCTGCGCGGGATATCCGTGCCGTACGGGGACGGAAGTGTTGTCATGAATCTTCTTCTTCCGGCGGTGGATGCAGAGCAGAGTGCCGCCGAGTTGTTCGGTGTAATGAGTGATGCGGAAAAAAATAATTTTTTGATGACGCTGATGAACAGGGAATCCGCGCAGATATGGAGGCTGGCAATTCCGAAATTTACGATGGACTATTCCGTCAGAAATATGTCTCAGATTTTGGAGGCGCTCGGNATGGAGAANGCGTTTTATTCCGGCNTGGCNGATTTNAGAGGGCTTGCGGACCCGGANACGACGGAGTTTCATGTTTCGGACGTNAGTCATGTGGCAAAGCTTGAGGTGGATGAGCTTGGAAGCCGCGCCGCNGCGGTGACGGAGATTGTCACAAAGGATNCGGCGGCGATGNTGTTGGACGATCCGGTNTCATTTGTTGCAGACNGTCCCTTCCTCTTTTTTATACAGGATAAGGAAACGGGGATGATCCTGTTTATGGGAGAGGTGCGGGATCTGTAGGAGATATGAGTCTGAGAACCTGATGTACTGACATGTTCATTTACAGCCGAATGACGCAGAAGGACGATATATGCAGCGCAGATTAGCCAAAGAGGAACAAGANACTACACCGATTAGAAACAGTCAGGAAGGGAGAAAAAGTATGATGGGAGCAAAGACGACAAAAAAAGCAGCGGCGGTACTCATAGCGTTATGTATGATCATGGCAGCAGGCTGCGGCGGGAAAGGCGGCGGGGAACCGTCGGGCGGTGTGCCGAACGACGGTGTTACGGATGGGAACGGTGCGGATGCGGTCGGTTCCGGAACCGGAGCGGACGGAGAAAACCTGCCGGGAGAAACGCTGACCCTGCGCATCGTGGACGGCGCGGAAAGCGGAAATCTTGTTTTGGCGGGCAACGGAGCGGGAGAGGTATATACCATGTCGGTCGGCGACGCGGATGTTTTCATTGACGGCACGTTATCCAATGCCTCCGTTTTGGAGGACGGAATGCTGACAGAGGTCCGGTATACCGGCGGCATCATGGAAACCTGGCCGGGGCAGATCGGAAATGTAGAATCCGTCTCCGTTTACAGCAAGGGTACGCAGCAGAATCCGTTGGGGCAGTACTATGATCTGTGCGGATTATATCTGCAGGTGCTGAATGACCTTTGGGATGTAGACAGTGGCTTAAACGGCGGTGCGGCCTATGTGAGTGTCGATCTGTCGGAAGCGCCCGGAGACCTCACAGAGGGAGAAAAAGAGGCGATCGCTTGGATTTTTGCAGGTGCGCATGGCGTGGATGTACTCACGCTTTCCTATCAGGAGCTGGCGGAGCAGGGATATTTGTCGGAGTACGATATTTTAGACGATGAGCATAAGATTTACGAGTGGACGGATGGCGTTCTTTTTTCGATCACGGCAAGAACGGTCGGGCAGGATGAGGTCTATTCGCTTCCGGTTCTTCAATTTAATGCGGAGAAGTGGCGGTCGCCGCTCGGAGCGTATTTTTTTGAAGACTGTAAGGCGGTCTGGTCGGAGAGCGGCTCATGGAACAGCTATTCCGTCGGAGCGGAAGCAATTTCCTAGCGGATAGCCAATCACAAAAATGTATGCTATAATGATTGGCGCTAAGGAAAAACAAGCGACTGCAAACAGCGCGGTAGCGATGTTGCAGGCATTTGTTTTTCCTTTGCAAACCAGAATAGATACCGGAGAGGAAAGCGCCATGCAGTCAGCATATCTTGTGGTGGATATCGAGACGACCGGCCTCGATCCCAAAACGGAAAAGATCATAGAGATTGGTGCGGCGCGCGTGCGGGACGGGCAGGTGTCGGAGACGTATCAGACGTTTGTGAATCCCGCGCGGAAGCTAACGGAGAGAATCGTGGAGTTAACCGGAATCACGGATGATATGCTGTGCAGCGCGCCTTATATCGAGACGGCGCTGCCTGCGTTTCTTGCGTTTGCGGGGGAGGATGTGCTGCTCGGACACAGTGTGCGTTTTGATTATTCTTTCCTAAAACGCGCGGCAGTCAATCTGAAATGCTCTTTTGAGAAAAAAGCGATCGACACGCTCAAGCTGGCAAGACTCTGTCTGCCGGAGCTGCCCAGCCGTTCACTTGGCGCGCTCTGCGAGCATTATGAGATCACGCATACGGCGCACCGCGCGCTGGGGGATGCGCTCGCCACGCACGCGTTGTATCAAAAGCTGTGCGCGCAGTTTGAGGCGGCCGATCAGGCACAGCCGTATGCGCTGACATACAAGGTAAAAAAAGAAGGGCCGATCACGCCTGCGCAGCGGGAGCGGCTCTTAAAAATGCTGGAATATTATCAGATCAGCCCACCCTGCGAGATCGACCGCATGACGAAAAACGAAGCGTCGCGCATGATGGACAAGCTGACGCTCGCCTACGGGAAAATGAAGCGGGATACGGGCGGATGAGGAGAAATGGAGCATGTTGCAATCTCTTCCCAGTTTTGGGGGAAGCCCATATATTTCCGCATTTGTGCTTTATTTATTTGTCTTGTAGCTGCATAAAGAGCATCGAGCAGTTTTCTGATTTCTGTTGTCAATTCGGTCATTTCTTCTTCATCCAGTAAATATTTCAAGCTTATCATTACCGCAAATAGGTCGGATTTTCCGGTTTGATAAGAGTTTGCTTTTTTAGGGAGACGGAGTGTCTCGTGAATAGAGGAATCTTTAATGGCGCCTCTTTGATATCTGTAATCATATAATCGCTCATTATGTGCGCATACGTTCCGTACACGGGATAATAAGTCTAACATCCGGCATAGTTCTTCTTCGTTTACACAAGGAAACTCTTTGCTGATTTTAGACTGTATTTGCGAAGGAAGATAACTATACATTTTAGAGATGCTTCCCATGGGAAGTGCCTTTACCATCACCCAAAGAGGAATGTTATGGTATACTTCTTTTTGATGCCAAATATAATGATAATCTTTCGGGTCGTCCGCAATTCCGGTCAGTTTCGAAACAAGCTTGCCGATGCCGGCTTGATTTTCGGGAGTGTTATGATAATTAGCCGGATTCAGATACGCCTGCTGTGAACTGCCATATTTTTCGCAAAAGGCATAGGACAGGACAGATTTAATATGCTTTTCCACAATTAATATTTTACTAAAAATGGCGTTCCGTAAGGCATTATCAAAAGAATATAGGGCATAAATGTCATCCAATGTGGTATGTAACTGGTAGGTGCCATCTTTTCGTTTAAACGGTTTTTTATATCCGGAAACCAAGGCAAAATAACTGTGTCTTTTTAGTAATGCAATTGCGCGAGATTCATCAGGGATTTGCAATTTTTTTTCGTATTTAAGTTTGTAAATTTGTTCCTGATAGGACAAGAACGGTTTATCATTTGACTTGTTTTGCCTCATTATTAAATCCTCCATGAAAGGAAAAAGCTCCCGTAGGAGCCCTTTCCGGTCACAGGCCACGCAAGCTTCTGTGACACGATCACTAGAGGCAGTATAGCATAAGTCGACACGAATGTCAACAACAGGATATCATTCGTCTCCGCGTGTCGATATGCGTATTTGCCTTAGCTTCTAAAGCATATGCAGATAANCTGCTGTTATACATGGCATACCAAATAACAGCTCATGGTAATGTTCTCTGTAAGTTTTACTTTCGACATCTTATTGCTCCCCCTCATCCAGCATGCGCAGNATCGGCTGACGCATGATCGAGAGCAGGCTGTCAGCGGTTTCGCGCAGCTTCTCTATCTTGTCATAAGCGCCCTCCCTGCGGTAAATGTCCGCGAGCGTGCGGTAGGTCGCGCTGATGTCCGTGCGCGTCTCNATGCAGAATTCCATGATCGAGACCGCTTCCTGTTCGCGGTCNGCCTTTANGAGCAGATCNGCCCATTTTTGCATAGTGCGCACGAGCAGCGTATAATTTTCGTCGTATTCGGTCAGGAGCGTGATATTCGGCGCNCCGTAAGTCAGCTTTAANTCNGTGTTGGTGATGCCGGTCAGNTTGACTGCTTTTTTCTCNCGGAAACCGTTNANGATNCGGTGACATTCGGCAACNGCGTCCGCCAAAGNAGGATCGTCGGGAACAAACGAAAACGGAAGCGCATCATAGGGNATCTCGATAAAGATGAGTCCGTCGAGCGGCTGNTTGCGCGTNCTGTCGGCAAGNGCCTCTCTTTCCCAAAAATCATGNTCTGCCCGCTCTCCCTTNTTGCGGGAACGGACAATGGCAAAAGACAGCCAGATACAAAACAGGATTAAACTTGCAAACAGAGGTATTTTCATTTATAATATCCTTTCAGTAGACAAAGCTTATTCGTGCATAAGGAGCGTGCATATTTATGTTTAATATTTATAGTAGAAAAACAAGAAAGAAATTGTCCGCCATCATTATTATCGTGCTGGTTGCCGCTATGATAGGGACAACCGTGCTTGCCGCGCTGCTGACCTGATCAAAGCGCNGCTTATTCGATCATGANNGATCATGAACCTTCGATTCATGATCGGTATTNGNCGNNCGCCGAATGAGCCGGCTCATTCTATCATAANCNCNGCGGACGGTTCATATATTGATAATGGCGCAGAACAAGCTGTTTATGCGTAAGGCACATTCCTATTGTATGTCAGGAATGGGTTCTTTTCAAGTTCAAGTTTGCAGGTTATCGAAAGGCATGAGGATGATTNTTATGAAAAAAAGAATNGGAATAATAATGACGGTTGTGTCACTAACGCTGGCAGGCGTTTGGGGCTTACGCGCTGATGCGGCGCAGAATAGAGGGAATCAGGNGGATTCGCAGGCGACGATCTACGAGGGGGTCTATGCGGGNGATGTCTCGCTTTCCGGCATGACGCTCGTGGAGGCGGAGCAGGCGATCAGCGCCCATATCGCCGAGCTTTCGCAGGTGGAGATCACGCTGAATCTTTCCGCGGAGCAGGCGATCCATACAACGGCGGGCGAGCTTGGACTCCGNTTNGCCAATCCCGAGATTTTGGAGGAAGCGATCGNTCTCGGACGCAAGGGAAATATCCTGAAGCGTTATAAAGAGATCGCGGATCTGGCAGCNAACAATCAGGTGTATGAGATCGAGCTTGCGTTTGACAGGGCCGCGATAGANAATCTGGTACAATTACAGAGNGAGGCNGTCAATGTNCCGGCACAGAATGCGTCCATGACACGTGAGGACGGTCAATTTGTATATACGGAGGGCGTGAACGGAATCGAATTGGATGTTGCGTCGTCGGTGGATNTGATCTATGCGGGNCTGACGGAACAATGGTCGGGGGAGCCGCAGAGCTTTGATCTNCAGCTTCGTTCGACAGAGCCGGAGCATGATGTGGAGGANTTGAANCTGGTNACCGATGTGCTTGCGACCTGNACGACAAGCTTTTCGACNTCCGATTGGGCGAGAAGNGCGAANGTCCGGAACGCATGTGATAAAGTGAACGGTACCGTGCTTTTTCCGGGAGAAGAATTTTCAACGCTTGCGCACATTGCGCCGTTTACGGAGCGGAACGGTTATTATTCCGCGGGTTCTTATTCGGGCGGAAAGGTTGTGGACAGTGTCGGCGGCGGAATCTGCCAGGTATCCACGACGTTATATAATTCCGTTTTATATTCAGAGCTTCAGGTGACGAACCGCATGAATCATGCGATGGCGGTCAGCTATGTGAAGATCGGGATGGACGCGACGGTGTCCGAGGATTCGGGGATCGATTTTACGTTTATGAATAATACGCAGTATCCCATTTATATTGAAGGCTATACGACACCCAATAAAAAAATCACGATGACGATCTACGGCGTGGAAACAAGACCCGAAACGCACAGCGTTACTTATGAGAGCGTGGTGCTTGAGACAACACCGCCGGGAGCGGAAGCGGTATATGCGGATGCCTCCCTGCCGGTCGGCAGCGTGGAGGTGCAGCCGGCGCATACGGGATATGTGGCGGATGTCTATCGCGTGATCACGGAAAACGGCGTGGAGGTCAGCAGGGAGCAGATCAGCCACAATACCTATAAAATGACGAGCCGCTATGCAATGGTCGGTGTTTCGACGAGCGATCCTGTCGCCTATGATCTCATACAGGCAGCGATCGCGTCAGGCAGCGTTGACCATGCGAAGGCGGTTGCGGCACAGATTGCTTCGGGAAATTACGGACCCTCAACGGAGACGTCCGCACAGCCGGGCGGAGTTGAGATCGGCGGCGTGCCGGAAGGCGCGGATGCGGGCACACAGCCGGGAGCGCCGGATACCGGTGCACAGCCGGGGACGCCGGACGCGGGCATACAGCCCGAAGTCCCGGGCGCGGGAGTTCCGGAAGTCCCGGACGCAGGCGTACAGCCTGAGGCGGGCGGACAATGATAAGGATACACACATGCTGGAGTGACACATGAAAACAGGGAAAATACCGGAGCGCGTGTTGAAGCGCTCCGTGTTAAGACAACTTCCAATACAAAACGATGAAATGATGGGCGGCGCAGGCGTAGGGGAAGACTGCGCCGTTTTTGCGTCCGAAGACTGCGCGCGGACGGCGCTCTGCGTCAATACCGTGACGGGCGATCTGGAGAGCATCGGCATTTATGCGGTGCATGCGGCAGTCAATAACATCGCCGCAGGCGGCGCCAGACCGACAGCGATCCTTGTCGCGGCGACATTTCCGTCGGCCGTAGAAGAGGAACAGCTGCGCGCGGTGATGAAGCAGATTGGGGAAACGGCGAGGGGACTCGGCGTTACGGTTGCGGGCGGTCATACGGAGATCTCCGATTTGGTGAGCGCACCGATTTTAAGTGTAACGGGAGTCGGCCTTCAAAAGCAAGGGCAGGCATTCGGCATGCGCGCGGGTACAGAAGCACATGGTGAACCTGCGTTGACCGATAAGGATATTGTCATGACGAAATGGGCGGGACTTGCGGGAACCGCACTCATTGCAAGGGAAAAAAGAACGGAGCTTCTGACAAGGTATCCGGCGTATTTTATTGACGATGCCATTGCCTTAGAGCGGCAGCTCTCGGTGGTACCGGAGGCCGCCACCGCCGGAAAGTCCGGCGTTCTCGCAATGCACGATGCTTCGCGGGGCGGCATTTTCGCCGCGCTGTGGGAGCTTGCGGAATACGCGGGCGTCGGACTGCACGTTCAATTGAAAGCCATTCCGATCCGTCAGGAGACGGTGGAGATCTGTAATTTTTTCGATGTCAATCCGTATGAGCTGGTGGCAGGCGGCAGTCTGCTACTGATCGCTGAGCACGGTCATGATCTGGTGCGGGCGCTTGCCGAGGAGCAGATTCCGGCGGCAGTCATCGGAAGGACGGACTCATCAAATGACAGAGTTGTCATAAATGGAGAAGAACGGCGCTTTTTGGAGCCGCCGAAGAATGACGGGGTCTACCGNGTGTTTGCGGATGAGAGCGCGCAAAGCGTCATCGCCNCAGAGAAACAGACGGCGGAAAAAACAAACGATCACAAAACGCAGGGAAACAGGAGAAAGGAGTTTGCGGTATGAATATGAGAGAGAAAATTTTGACCATGATCGAGAAAAACAGCAGGATCGGCGTAAAAGAGATCAGCGTCATGCTCGGCGAAGACGAGCTTGCCGTCGCCAATGAGCTGAAAGCGATGGAGGAGGAGGGCGTGATCTGCGGCTATCATACGTTGATCGACTGGGAAAAAACGTCGATTGAGAAGGTGTCTGCGCTCATTGAGGTGCGCGTAACACCGCAGCGCGGTCAGGGCTTTGACAATATTGCGGAGCGCATTTACAACTATCCGGAGGTCAATTCGGTCTATCTGATCTCGGGCGGCTATGACCTGCTCGTGTCCCTTGAGGGAAAATCCTTAAAAGAGGTTTCGGGCTTTGTGTCGCAAAAGCTGTCCGCGCTGGATACGGTGCTCAGCACGGCAACGCATTTTATCCTGAAAAAATATAAAGACCATGGCACGGTTTTGTGCAAAAAATATGAAGACGAAAGAGAGCTGATCACACCGTGAGAAATCCATTAGCAGACGAAGTTGTAAAAATAAAGCCCTCCGGCATCAGAAAATTCTTTGATATTGTCAGCGAGATGAAGGATGCGATCTCGCTTGGCGTGGGCGAGCCGGATTTTGATACGCCGTGGCATATCCGCGACGAGGGAATTTATTCACTGGAAAAAGGAAAGACCCATTATACCTCCAATGCGGGCTTAATCGAGCTGCGTGAGGAGATCTGCCGTTATCTGCACAGGCGCTTTCATGTGGATTACGATCCGAAAAAAGAAACGCTCATTACGGTCGGCGGTTCGGAGGCGATCGACATCGGTATGCGCGCGATGCTCAATCCGGGTGACGAAGTGCTGATCCCGCAGCCGAGCTATGTGTCCTATGAGCCGTGCGCGATCCTTGCGGGCGGAAAGCCGGTCATCATTGATCTGAAAGCGGAAAATGAATTCCGCCTGACGGCACAGGAACTGCTTGATGCGATCACTGAAAAAACAAAGCTTTTGATCCTGCCGTTTCCGAACAATCCGACGGGAGCGATCATGGAGCGTGCCGATTTAGAGGCGATTGCAAAGGTCTGTATCGAAAAAGATATTTATGTCATGTCCGATGAGATTTACGCGGAGCTGACCTATAAGGAAGAACATGTTTCGATCGCGTCCCTTCCTCAGATGAAGGAACGCACGCTGCTCATCAACGGTTTTTCCAAATCCCATGCGATGACGGGCTGGCGGCTCGGTTATGTATGCGGACCGGCAGAGATCATTGAGCAGATGACGAAGATTCATCAGTTTGCCATTATGTGCGCGCCGACAATGGCCCAGTATGCGGCGGTGGATGCCTTAAAGAACGGGGACGGTGATGTGGCGCAGATGCGCGAAGCCTATGATCAGCGCCGCCGTTTTCTGCTGAACGCGTTCCGCGAGATGGGCTTAGAGTGCTTTGAACCGTACGGCGCGTTCTATGTCTTCCCGTGCATTAAAGAGTTTGGCATGACGAGTGACGAATTTGCCAACCGTTTCTTACAGGAGGAGAAGGTTGCGGTCGTTCCCGGAACGGCATTTGGGGACAGCGGCGAGGGATTCCTGCGCATTTCCTACGCATATTCGATTGAAAAGCTGAAGGTTGCAATGGGCAAGCTGGAACGCTTTATCACGAGACTGCGGGAGTGTGAGAAAGGGGAAACACTGATTTAATCAGTGTTTCCCCAGACAAAATGCTCATCGTGAGGAGCGGAGGATATCAAAAATGAACATTGTACTGCATGAACCGGAGATTCCGTCCAATACGGGAAATATCGGGAGAACCTGCGTGGCGACGGGCAGCGTCCTGCACCTGATCGAGCCGCTCGGTTTTCGGCTGACTGAAAAAGAGATCAAGCGGGCGGGAATGGATTATTGGGATCAGTTGGATGTGCGCCGCTATGACGACTATCGTGATTTTTGTGAAAAAAATCCGAATGTGCGGATGTGGTATGCGACGACCAAGGCAAAGAAAACGTATGCGGAGGCGGATTTCGGCAAGGATGATTTTATCATGTTCGGCAAAGAATCCGCCGGGATTCCGGAAGAAATCTTGGTCGCGCATGAAGAAATGTGCATCCGGATTCCGATGCTGCCCGAAATCCGTTCCTTAAATCTTTCCAATTCCGTGAGCATCGTGCTCTATGAGGCGCTGCGGCAGCAGAATTTTTCGAATATGCAGCTTGAGGGAGCGCTGCACCGGCTGAAGTGGAACGCTTGAGCGGACTAAAGAAATATGATATAATAGGCGCAAAGAAAAAACAACATTTGAAAACATCAGAGAAAGGTACAAACAACGGGCGATGAAAACCATATATATCCGTTCAGACGCGGATACGCCGAATGAAGAAGCAATCCGACAGGCGGGCGGGATCATCCGCGCGGGCGGTCTTGTGGCATTCCCGACGGAGACGGTTTACGGGCTCGGAGGGGATGCATTAAATAAAGAGTCCTCGCGCAAAATTTATGAGGCGAAGGGAAGACCGTCGGATAATCCGCTCATTGTGCATATCTGCAGATTTTCGGATATGGAAAAAATCGTAGAGCGGATACCGCAGGCGGCGCGTGACTTGGCGGAAGCGTTCTGGCCGGGACCATTAACGATGATATTACCGAAATCGGATGTGGTTCCGTATGAGACGACGGGCGGACTTGACACCGTGGCGGTGCGTTTCCCGTCCCACCCGGCGGCACGGATGTTTATTGAGGCGGCAGGCGGCTATGTTGCCGCGCCGAGCGCGAACCGTTCGGGCAGACCGAGTCCGACAACGGCAAACTATGTTGCGGAGGATATGGACGGCAGGATCGACATGATCATCGACGGCGGCAAGGTCGGGATCGGCCTGGAATCGACGATCGTTGATCTGACCGGAGAGGTGCCGATGATCCTGCGGCCCGGCTATATCACACAGGAAATGCTGCAAAATGTGCTGGGAGAGATCGCGGCGGACAAAACAATGCTGGGGGAGGCGGACGGCGCCCGTCCGAAAGCGCCCGGTATGAAATACCGCCACTATGCACCGAAGGGCGTGCTCACGATCGTGGAGGGAAACCGCGATGCCGTGACGCAAAAAATCAATGAGCTGGCAGCGCAGGCATCGGCGGCCGGTGAAAGGGTCGGCGTGATCGCGACGCAGGAGACAGTAAACGCATATCATGCGGACTGTGTGAAAAATATCGGTCCGCGCGCGGACGAGGCGGCGATCGCCCATAATCTTTATGCGATCCTGCGTGAATTTGACGATGAAGAACTGACCGTACTGTTTTCGGAAGCGTTTGATACGGCGGGGATGGGACAGGCGATCATGAACCGGCTGTTAAAAGCCGCAGGACATCGGGTGCTCCGTGTGTGAGCCAAAGCATAGGTCCTGCACAATTCAAACATCGTATGCAGGCGTTTTATAAAGGTCAATAGAGTAATCAGAGGAGGGACAGGCCATGATAGCATTGGGATGTGATCACGGCGGATTTGATTTAAAGCAGCATGTCATCCGCCATTTAGAGGAAAGGGGTATCGCGTATAAGGATTTCGGATGCTACGATAAGGCATCTTGCGATTACCCGCAGTTCGGACGTGCGGCGGCGCAGGCGGTTGCATCGGGAGAATGCGAGAAGGGGATCGTGATCTGCACGACGGGCATCGGGATCTCGATGACGGCGAATAAGGTGAAGGGCGTGCGCGCGGCACTGTGTTCTGAACCGCTCAGCGCGCGTATGACGAGACTTCACAATGACGCGAACGTGCTGGCGCTCGGCGGTGCATTGATCGGACCGAATATGGCGGTCGAGATCGTGGATACGTTTCTGGATACGGAATTTTCGGGAGAGGAAAAGCACTGCAGGCGGATCAGTCAGATCGAGGAGTAGCGAACAGCGAAAAACAACGACGGAATGGGAGGTATAGGTATGGCAAAATGTGTGATCATGGATCATCCGCTGATCCAGCATAAGATCGGATATATCAGAAGAAAGGAAACGGGAACGAAGGATTTCCGGGATACGATCAGCGAGATCGCGATGCTGATCTGTTATGAGGCGACACGCGATCTTCCGCTTTCAGAGGTGGAGATTGAAACGCCGATCTGCAAGACAAAGGCGAAGGAGCTGCACGGCAAGAAAATGGCGATCGTGCCGATCCTGCGCGCGGGACTCGGCATGGTGGACGGCGTGCTGGACCTGATACCGGCAGCGAAGATCGGGCATATCGGTCTTTACCGGGACCCCGATACCCACGAGCCTGTCGAGTATTACTGCAAACTGCCCGCGGACTGCGCGGAACGCGAGGTATTTGTCGTTGATCCGATGCTCGCGACGGGCGGTTCCTCTTCGGCGGCAATCCGGATGTTAAAAGACAAAGGCTGTAAAAAAATACATTTTATGTGTATCATTGCCGCACCGGAGGGCGTAGAGCGAATGAAAAAGGATCATCCCGACGTGGACATGTATATCGGGGCGCTCGACGAAAAGTTAAATGAGCATGCCTATATCGTACCGGGCTTAGGGGATGCGGGAGACCGCATTTTCGGAACAAAATAGAGCGGGAAATGATGGGCAGGAGCAGTACGAAGTAACAGGATTTGAAAAGGAACAAAAAATGGAACGCAAGATCGGAAAAAGAGAAGATTATATTTCGTGGGATGAATATTTTATGGGCGTGGCGCTTCTTGCGGGGATGCGTTCCAAAGATCCCGGAACGCAGGTGGGAGCCTGCATCGTCAGTGAGGATCACAAGATCCTGTCCATTGGCTATAACGGTCTTCCGACCGGCTGTGAGGACGATGAGTTTCCGTGGGCGCGCGAGGGAGAACTGCTTGAGACGAAATATCCGTTCGTGACGCATGGGGAGCTGAACGCGATCTTGAATTTCCGGGGCGGAAGTCTTGCGGGTGCGACGCTTTACGTCTCGCTGTTCCCATGTAATGAGTGCGCAAAAGCGATCATTCAGTCCGGCATCCGCACGGTCATCTATGCCGATGACAAATATGAGGGAACGGAATCGATCAAGGCAAGCCGTATGCTTTTTTCGGCGGCAAAGGTTGCGTGCAGAAAGTATGAGCACACAGGGAGAAGCATTACGCTTGAAGTATAAGAATGCGGGAAAGAATAAGGGCAGGCATGCGATATGCAGGGGTATCGTTATGAAAAAGAAAACGCTTCGCAGACGTTCTTTTTGTATGGCGGTCGTCCTGTTTGCCGCGTCGATTCCGATGGCGCAGACCTATGCCAAAACAACGGAACAGCAGTTGAATGAGGCACAGCAGCAGCAGCAGGAGACGCAGCAGGAGCTTGAGGGAGTCAAAGATAATCTGTCAAGTCTGGAAGGACAGCGCAACGAACTTCAGGAAGAATTGAGCAATTTAAACGACCAATTGAATGAGGTGCGGGCAAATCTCGAGCAGATTGAAGAGAATCTTGACCTGAAGGAGAGCGAGATTGAGCAGACGCAGGCACTCCTTGCCGAGGCGCGCGAGACGGAGCTGGAACAGTATGAGAGCATGAAAGAGCGCATCCGGTTTATGTATGAGAACGGCGAGACGACGTACCTGGAGATGCTTTTTTCCGCGAACGGATTTGCCGATTTCCTGAACCGAAGCGAGTATATCGAGCAGATCGAACGGTATGACCGGCGCAAGCTGGAGGAATATCAGGAGACCTGCCTGCTCATTGAGCAGCAGGAGGAGCTGTTAAACGAAGAACTGGCGGGACTGCAGGAGCTGCACGAAGAAGCGAGACTGGAGCAGGAGCGCGTGGACACGCTTGTGGCAGAGACGTCACAGCGCATTGCGGGCTACAGCGATCAGATTTCCGATACGGAAGCGCAGATGCGCGCGTATGAGGCGGAGCTTGCAAGACAGAATGATAACATTGAGGCGCTGAAAGCACAGCTTGCGGAGGAAAGGCGTTTGGCGGCGCTTGCCGCAGCGTCTGCATGGCGGGATATTTCGGAAGTGCAGTTTGAGGAGAGCGATCGAAAACTGCTGGCGAACCTGATCTACTGTGAAGCGGGCGGAGAGCCCTATGAGGGAAAGGTCGCGGTCGGCGCGGTCGTGATCAACCGGATGCTCAGCCGGGTGTTTCCGGATACGATGGTCGGCGTGATCTATGCCCGTCGGCAATTTTCACCTGTGGCGAGCGGACGGCTTGCGCTTGCGCTTTCGCGGGACGATGCGACGGAGAGCTGTTATCGCGCTGCGGACGAGGCAATGAGCGGCAGGACGAACGTGTCGGACTGCTTGTTTTTCAGAACGCCGATCGCCGGAATTGACCCTCGCTATCGGATCGGCGGACATATTTTTTATTAAAGATTGTTCAGCGGTATTTTCAGTTCTTCAAAGCCGCCGCTGTATATGGTCTGAAGCAGGTTGTTGACGCGCAGCAGCACACTGTGGAGCGTCTGCTCGCTGAGCAGCCCGTGCTCAGCGGCTTCCACCAGCTCGTCGAGGTCAACGACCTTGACGAAGCCGTCGGGATAGACAACGACGTCCGCAAGCAGATCAATGCATGTGAGACTGTCATATTCCCGTAAAATGCCGGCATCTGCAGCGGGCGTTCCGCTGCCGGTGTCTGTCGTGCGTTCGGCGCTGCCATATTCATAATCGACAATATCACAATACCAAAAGGTTAAAGAGCCGTCACTTCTTAAAAATTTGCTTACTTTAATCCCTTTTTTCAGATAATACACGGATGCGCCGTGGTTAAAATCCCGTTTGGGTCGGAAGGTCTCCCACGTGGTCACGATCATGTCACTGTCGCATTGAACGATCACATCGTCTTTTAATGTAATACATTCATCGGGTATCAGGCGTCTGCGGTATAAAAGCGGTTTTTTCATAAATACTCCTATAGGATCATAAAGAACGCTTCGCATGGAACAAAATAAAGTTATTTGGAAAGAATGGTACAGGAAACGGACAAAAAAGTCAACCAAAATCATGGTTTTGGCTGGACATCATTGGAAAAAATAGGTATAATGGTACATTATGACATGCTTTTACATGGCATGCAGAGTGAGAGGAAGTACCGGAAACTTGAGCGGCACTGACGGAAAGCGGCAGAACAACAGCAAATATTCAGGCGGACGGCAGCGCAGTGAGGGCAAAGTGCTGCAAGCGCTCGCGCTTGTCATGCAGTTTGGCATCCATATGCTTGTCCCCATTTTTATGTGTCTGTTTTTCGGAATTTGGATCGACCGCAAGGCGGGGACTTCCTATTGGGTGATCATTCTTTTTTTCATGGGAGCGCTGGCAGGCTTTACGAATATCTTTAAGCTTGCGAGGAAAATATACGGCAGGGACAGCGGCGTAAGGGGAAAGGAAACAGACCGAGATGGAAACGGAAAGCAGGAGGAAAGGCAGGATCGGATGTAACCGCACGCTTTTGGAAATGATGTGCGGGATCGTACTGTTTGACCTGCTCTGTCTTGTACTCGGAATCTGGTTTGTTCCGCAGAAAGGCGCGTGCGCATGCGGGCTGCTGCTCGGCATGCTGACGGCGCTGGCCATGGCATACCACATGTCATGGACGTTTGACAAATATTTGGGAATGCCGCAGAAAGCGGCCGTGCGGAAGGTGACGATGCAGGCGCTTCTTCGGTATTTTGCGGTGGCGGCGGTGCTCTTTACGATCCTGTTCACGCGGATCGCGAATCCGCTCACTGCGTTTTTGGGAATCATGGGGCTGAAGATCGGCGCTTATATCCAGCCCACGATTCACCGCATTACGGTTAAGAAATACCCCGACCCGGAACCGGCGCCTCCGATTCCGGACTCGGAGCAATATGACATTTGAACAAGGAGGTGAAAATATGACACAGGGCATCCTGTTATCCTCGGATGTAACAGAGAGCTTTATGATCAAGGGCGTGTTCAAGTACACCATCTTCGGTCAGGAGGTGTGGATTACAACAACGCATATCTGCATGTTGATCGTTATGCTCGTGCTCATGGTTTTTGCGCTCTGCGTGAACCGTGCCTTAAAGCATGCGTCTGAGGTGCCCGCGGGACTGCAGAATGTGGCGGAGCTGATCGTGGAGAAGCTCGACGGCATGGTGAAAAGCAGCATGGGAAAGCATGCAAAAGTGTTTGGCAATTATATTGCCACCATCTTTATTTTCATTTTATTGTCGAATATCTCGGGTATTTTGGGCTTACGCCCGCCGACGGCCGATTACGGCGTGACATTGCCGCTTGGTATTCTTACATTTACGCTCATTCATGTGACGCAGTTTAAGAATAACTCGCTGAAGCAGATCTGGACGGACATGTGTTCTCCGTTACCGCCATGGCTGCCGATCTGGTTCCCGATCAATGTGATCAGTGAGATCGCGGTACCGATCTCGTTGTCGCTGCGTTTGTTTGCGAACGTGCTGTCGGGAACGATCATGATGGCGCTTGTGTACGGACTGCTGCAATGGTTTGCGGTATTATGGCCCGCGGCGCTGCATGTGTATTTCGACCTGTTTTCGGGGGCGATCCAGACGTATGTATTCTGTATGCTGACAATGACCTATATCAGCAATGCATACGGAGAAGAATCATAAAAAACAAAAAAATTTATTACACAATATCAAGGAGGAATTTATTATGTCAGATTTAGGATTAATCAGAGCATGTTCCGCGATCGGTGCTGGTCTTGCGGTAATCGCAGGTATCGGACCCGGTGTAGGACAGGGTATCGCAGCAGGACATGGTGCGGCTGCAGTCGGACGCAACCCGGGCGCAAAGGGCGACATCATGACAACGATGCTTCTTGGACAGGCAGTTGCCGAGACGACAGGTCTTTACGGTCTGCTTGTTGCGCTGCTGTTACTCTTTGTACATCCGCTGGATGTATAAAAAAGAAATTCGCTGGCGCGAAATTCTTTTGAAGATTTTGCCGAAGGCAAATTCTTCTGGGGTCGGGCAAACTCCTATAAGGTAAGAAAGAACGCTTTGCGTTCTTTGCGAGGTTTTGCTGACGCAAAACTCGCGTGTACGTGATTTTCACGGAAAATCATGATAGAAGAGAGGAGGCAGTCAGTTGCAGACAGTGATAAATGCAGGGATCATGTTAGCAGAAACAGGAAGCGGTACCATGCGGCGTCTGTTCAATCTTGATCTACAGCTGATAACGGATTCTGTTCTCACGATCATTGCAGTATTTATATTGTTCTTATTCCTGTCGCGTTTTCTTTTTGATCCGGTCAGAAAGCTGTTGTCGAACCGCAGCGCAAAGATCGCGGATGATATAGAGAGTGCACAGAAGGATAAGACCGACGCCGCGGCGATGAGAGCGGAATACGAGGAAAAGCTCAAAAGCGTGGACAAGGAAGCGGAGGCGATCTTAGCGGACGCAAGAAAGCGCGGCTTGGAAAACGAAAACCGTATCATTGCGCAGGCGAAGGAAGAAGCTGCGGCGATTTTGGAGCGGGCAAGAACAGAGGCAGAGCTTGAGAAGCAGAAGGCGGCGGACGAGGTGAAGAGAGAGATGATCACGATCGCGTCGGCGATGGCATCCAAGGTTGTTGCTGCCAATATCGACACGGCAATCCAAAACAGCCTGATTGATGAGACATTAAAGGAAATGGGTGAAAGCACATGGCTAAGCTGATTTCAGGGACATATGCGGAAGCGCTGTTTGAGCTTGCGCTCGAGGAGCATCGGGAGGAGCAGTTCTTAGAGGAGGCGCAGGGACTTCTTTTGGTATTGCAGGAGAATCCTGAGCTGAATCAGATGATGAACCATCCCAAGATCGGAAGGGAAGAAAAGCTTTCCACGCTGAAGGCGGTGTTTGAAGGCCGTATCAGCGAGGATATGCTCGGTTTTCTTACCGTGATCGTGGAGAAGAACCGCTACGGGAGCATTGAGCAGATTCTCAGTGGCTTCATTGATAAGATGAAGGAGCATAAGGGGATTGGCGTTGCTTATGTAAAGTCGGCGGTTGCTTTGACGGACGAACAAAAAAAGCAGGTGGAGAAGAGACTTTTAGAGACAACCGGTTACCGTCAGGTGGAAATGCACTATGAGGTGTTGAGCGACCTGATCGGCGGTATGGTCATCCGTATCGGAGACCGTGTGGTTGACAGCAGTATCCGTTCCAAATTAAACGATATGGAGCGGAGCCTGATGAAGCTTCAGCTTGCGTAAACAGATGTAAAACAAGTAGAGCTATAAGAAAAAAAGAAAGGTGCAGACGATCCATGAATTTAAGACCAGAAGAAATAAGTTCAGTGATTAAGGATCAGATCAAGCGGTATGCGTCCCAGATGGAAGTATCCAATGTGGGTACGGTCATTCAGGTTGCGGACGGTATCGCGCGCGTGCATGGACTGGAAAATGCAATGCAGGGAGAGCTGTTGGAGTTTCCCGGCGAGGTATACGGCATGGTCATGAACCTCGAGGAAGACAATGTCGGTGCGGTGCTGCTCGGCAGCGCGCACAACATCAACGAGGGCGATCAGGTGAAGACCACCGGCAGGGTCGTGGAAGTTCCTGTCGGAGACGCATTGCTGGGGCGCGTTGTCAATGCGCTCGGACAGCCTATTGACGGAAAAGGTCCGGTTCAGACTGCAAAGTTTCGTCAGATTGAGCGAGTTGCAGCCGGAGTTATTACGCGTAAGTCGGTGGATACACCGCTGCAGACGGGTATTAAGGCGATCGATTCGATGATCCCGATCGGACGCGGACAGCGTGAGCTGATCATCGGCGACAGACAGACCGGTAAGACGGCGATCGCGATCGATACGATCATTAACCAAAAAGGACAGAATGTGAAGTGCGTCTATGTCGCGATCGGACAGAAAGCGTCCACCGTTGCTTCCATTGTGAAGACCTTAGAGGAATTTGGCGCGATGAATTACACGACGGTCGTAGCGTCTACCGCGAGTGACCTTGCGCCGTTACAGTATATCTCTCCGTATGCGGGCTGCGCGATCGGAGAGGAATGGATGGAAAACGGGGAGGACGTGCTTGTCGTTTATGATGACTTGAGTAAGCATGCGACCGCATATCGTACACTCTCCCTGCTGCTTCGTCGTCCGCCCGGCCGTGAGGCATATCCCGGCGACGTATTCTATCTGCATTCCAGACTGTTAGAGCGTGCGGTGCGGATGAGTGAAGAGTACGGCGGCGGTTCCCTTACCGCGCTGCCGATCATTGAGACGCAGGCGGGCGATGTATCCGCTTATATTCCGACGAACGTTATCTCCATTACAGACGGTCAGATCTATCTGGAGACGGAAATGTTCAACGCCGGTTTCCGTCCGGCGGTAAACGCAGGTCTGTCCGTATCCCGTGTCGGCGGCGCCGCGCAGATCAAGGCGATGAAGAAGATTTCCGCGCCGATCCGTGTGGAGCTTGCGCAGTACAGAGAGCTTGCCGCATTCTCCCAGTTCGGTTCGGAGCTGGATGCCGACACAAAGGAGAAGCTGGCGCAGGGCGAGCGCATTAAGGAAATCTTAAAGCAGCCGCAGTATAAGCCGATGCCGGTGGAATATCAGGTCATCATCATTTATGTGGCGACCAATAAATATCTGCTTGATGTGTCAATTGAGGATATTACCCGGTTTGAAGCAGAGCTGTTTACCTTTATCGATACGAAGTATCCTGAGGTACCTGCGGCGATCCGTGACGAAAAAGTCATCTCCGATACGACCGAGGAGAGGTTAAAGAGCGCGATCGCAGAGTTCAAGAAATCCTTTAAGTAAGGCGCTTGGGAAGGCGGTGAAATGCAATGGCGTCGATGAGAGACATCAAGAGACGTAAGGGCAGTATACAGAGTACGCAGCAGATTACCAAGGCGATGAAGCTCGTGTCCACGGTGAAGCTCCAGCGCAGCAAAGCGCATGCGGAGCAGACCAAGTCTTATTTTTCCTGTATGTATGACACGGTAAAAAGCATGATCGTCAAGGCGGGCGCGCTTGACCATCCGTATCTGAAAACCGGAGCTTCCGACAAAAAGGCGGTTGTGGTGATCACCTCGAACCGGGGTCTTGCGGGTGGATATAATTCTAACGTGGTAAAGCTGATCACGCGGGGAGAGCTTGCAGAACAAAAAGAAAATCTGATCGTTCATGCGATCGGTAAAAAAGGACGGGATCTGCTTGCGCGCGCGGGGTATCAGATCGCGGAGAAAGACTATTCCGAGGTGATCGAGGAGCCTACCTATGTGGAGGCGATGAAGCTGGCGGAGGAACTGCTAAAAAGCTATATGGACGGAGAGATCGGAGAGATTTATCTTGCCTATACTTATTTTAAGAATACGGTCGTTCATGAGCCGAAGCTCTTAAAACTTCTTCCGGTGTCACTCGAAGATGTGACGGACGGCGGTGAAGAGGCGAAGGACGCAGAGGCGGATAAGGCGATGATGAACTTTGAGCCGGAAGCGGACGAGGCATTAAATCTCATTATTCCGAAGTATGTCGCAAGCCTGATCTACGGAGCGCTCGTGGAGGCGGTTGCCAGTGAGAACGGCGCAAGAATGCAGGCAATGGATTCCGCGACAAGCAATGCGGAGGAAATGATCGGTAAGTTATCACTCCAGTATAACAGAGCGCGTCAGGGCTCGATCACACAGGAGTTAACAGAAATCATAGCCGGTGCGGAAGCGATTTCCTGATAAAGCGTTTCCATGACCGAGATTCATGATGAAAGGAATAAGGATATGGCAGCAGAAAACAGAAGTACAAGCAGCGGTAAAATCACACAGATTATCGGCGCCGTACTGGACATCAAGTTTGCCGACGGACAGCTTCCCGAGATCAACGAAGCGATCCGGATCGCCCGTACGAACGGCGAGGAGCTTGTTGTAGAGGTTGCGCAGCATCTTGGAGATGATACCGTAAGATGTATCGCCATGGGACCGACGGACGGATTGGTCCGCGGAATGGATGCGACCGCAACGGGGGCTTCCATCAGCGTGCCTGTCGGCGAGAATACATTGGGACGTATTTTTAACGTATTGGGGCAGCCGATCGACAATAAGCCGGCTCCCACAGACGTAAGTTATGAGCCGATCCACAGACCGGCCCCCGGATTTTCGGAGCAGTCCACAACACAGGAGCTTCTCGAGACGGGAATCAAGGTCGTCGATCTGCTCTGCCCTTATCAGAAGGGTGGTAAGATCGGTCTGTTTGGCGGAGCGGGCGTAGGTAAGACGGTTTTGATTCAGGAGCTGATCCGCAACATTGCGACAGAGCATGGCGGATATTCCGTATTTACCGGTGTCGGCGAGCGTACGAGAGAGGGAAATGACCTCTATCATGAAATGATGGAGTCCGGCGTTATCGACAAAACGACGATGGTGTTCGGACAGATGAATGAGCCGCCCGGCGCAAGAATGCGTGTCGGCTTAACAGGACTGACGATGGCGGAATATTTCCGTGATAAGGGCGGAAAGGACGTGCTTCTTTTCATTGATAATATTTTCCGTTTTACGCAGGCAGGCTCCGAGGTGTCGGCGCTGCTCGGACGTATGCCGTCCGCGGTTGGTTATCAGCCGACGCTGCAGACAGAGATGGGCGCGCTTCAGGAGCGTATCACATCTACGAGAAACGGTTCCATTACATCGGTGCAGGCAGTCTACGTTCCTGCGGATGACTTGACAGACCCCGCTCCGGCGACGACCTTCGCGCATTTGGATGCGACGACGGTTCTCTCGCGTTCCATCGTGGAGCTTGGTATTTATCCGGCAGTCGATCCGCTGGAGTCCACATCGAGAATCCTTGACCCGCGTATCGTGGGACAGGAGCATTATGATGTGGCGCGCGGCGTGCAGGAGATTCTGCAAAAATATAAAGAGCTGCAGGATATTATTGCGATTCTTGGTATGGATGAGCTTTCTGAGGACGACAAGCTTGTCGTGAGCCGTGCGAGAAAGGTGCAGAGATTCCTCTCCCAGCCGTTCTTCGTTGCGGGTCAGTTTACCGGTCTTGAGGGTAAATATGTACCGATCGCGGAGACGATCCGGGGCTTCAAGGAGATTATCGAGGGCAAGCATGATGAGATTCCCGAGTCCTACTTCCTTAACGCGGGCAGCATTGACGATGTTGTGGCGCGTGTGAAATGATCAGTACGGAATCAGGATTGAGGTGGCTGTATGGCAGAGGATAATCGTTTTGTTATCAAAATTATCACACCGGACCGCGTTTTTTATGACGGATTGGCTACGATGGTCGAGTTTAACACGACGGAGGGTGAGGTCGGCATTTATAAGAACCATATCCCGATGACGATGATCATTAAGCCGGGGATTCTCTATATTACCGACGGTGACGAGCAGAAGATGGCGGCGCTTCACGCGGGCTTTGTGGAGATCTTACAGGATCAGATCACAATTCTCGCGGAGATTGTCGAGTGGCCCGATGAAATTGATTTAAGCCGGGCGGAGGCGGCAAAGGAACGCGCTGAGAAGCGTCTTTCAGAGAAGGATCCCAAGACGGATATCGCGCGTGCCGAGACGGCGCTCTTGCGTTCGCTCGCACGTATTTCGACGATACGATAGGTTCGGACTTGAACCATGTTAATAAAAAAGTTCCGCTGATGCGGGACTTTTTTTATTGTTTTACATATCATAATACAAACCGGGTCTGATCGGAATGCTGATCAGAAAACAGGGGATGAACAACATGGAACAACATCGAATCGTACCGTTCTATCAGACATACAACATGCCGCCTTATCAGGCGCCTTATATGCCCTCCTATGCCATGCAAGGTTATCTGCCGCTCTATATGGCGCAGGATATGGGTGTGAAAGAGGATTTACAATATTTACAGGAAATGTTTCCGGAAATGGCAAAGCGTTATGCAGTAAAGATTGCTTCTGTTGTGGACCGCATGGATTATAAGGGAAGCATGATCTATGATGAATATCCTGACAGACTGCGTCTGCAGCGGCTTGCGCATGATATTGTACAGATGATCGAAAAAGAAGAAGCCGCGGCAGCGCCCGACATGCAGCAGGGCGGCAGGGGAATGGAGAACATGCCAAATACAGATATGCAGCGGGGCAGCGCAGACAGGGAAGATGCGGGAAATCGTAACCGGACATCGTCGTCGGATTTTCGACACCGGGAGGAGCTGGTCTATGTGCTTCTCTTATATGAGATCGCGAAAAGGCGGCATGGCGCGGGAATGGATCTGTCGAAATTTTACGGAGTGGGCGACATTTGATCGGGTACACATGATTTTTGTATTGTGAAAATACGAAATATAGCATAAAATAAGAGCATGAAAAAAACGATCTTTCACGGAATTGTCAGCATCGTGACATTTTTAGCGGCGTTGGTGATCATTAGTAATCTTTTAAATCAGGGAAATACGGATATGACGGAAGAAATGCGTCCGGCAAGCCTGCCGCTGATCTACATGAATGTGGACGGCGAGCGCGTAAACTGCCTGCACGGCTATCAGGAGCTTCCGCAGCTTTCTTATCTGCGGGAGAGCATTACGCCGCTTGGCGATGGCAGGACGCTTTCTTTTGATGTGCAAAAATACGGGCGTAATATCAGCCAGATCTTTTTTGAGGTGCGCAGCGTGGACGGTTCCCGCCTGGTCGAGGACGGCCGCCTGACGGAGTATACGGAAATAGGGGACGAGATTCATGCGGAGTTTGCGATCAAGGATCTGATAGAAGCGCAGAAGGAATACAGCCTCATCCTGAAATTGCAGATCGACACGGAGCAGGAAATTTCCTATACGACGCATATCATCCTTGCTACGGACTATCATGCGGAGGAGAAGATCGCCTTTGCCCGTGATTTTTCAGCGCGCACGTTTGACCGCGAGGAAGCGCAGGAGATCATCAAATATCTGGAATCAAATTCGCAGGGAGATAACTCGTCGTTCGGTGTCGTCAATATTCACAGCAGCTTTAATCAGATCACATGGGGTTCTCTCGGTGTAAAAAAAGAAACGGAGCCGGTTTTTACGCTGCGGGAGCTTGCATCCCAAACGGCGTCCGTTACAGGAAGTTATATCGTTTCCGTGCTGGAAGGGAAGCAGAAGCATTATTACCGGGTGGAGGAATTCTACCGGCTGCGTTACACGGTGGACCGCATTTATCTGCTTGATTTTGAGCGCACGATGACGCAGATCTTTGATGAGACGAACACAAGCGCCTATGTGGGGAATAAGATCGTGCTCGGCATTCAGGAGGAACCGCCGGTGCTTGTCGAGTCCGACGGAGGAAATGTTTTTGCGTTTGTAGATGATAAGGGACTGTATTCGTACAACGTATCCGAGCAGAAAATGGCGGTGCTTTACACTTTTCGGGACGATTCGTTTGATGCGCGGTGCATGTATGATGCGCATAACATGAAAATATTAAGTGTGGATGAGACGGGAAATGTCCGTTTTGTTGTGTACGGTTATATGAACCGGGGGCTTCACGAGGGGCAGATCGGCATCATGGTCTGCTATTATAACAGTCTGCTCAACACAGTCGAAGAGGAGATCTATATTCCGTACGATAAGAGTTATGAGATCTTGGAGGCGGAAATGAGTATGCTCTCCTATGTCAGCAGGACGAATGTGTTTTATTTTATCCTGAACGGAGACATTTACGCGGTCAGCTTAGATAACCGAAGCTATGAGATCATCGCGCAGAATCTTGAGGTCGGGAGATTTCAGGTTTCGCCCGATCAAAGCTTTCTTGTCTGGCAGGAGGGAAAGCATGCGGACGCGAGCACCTCGCTTGTGCATATGAATCTCAATACGCAGATGCGCAGGAAGATCGATGCGGGAATCGGCAATTATATAAAGCCCATCGGCTTCATGGGCAGCGACCTGATCTATGGCGTGGCGCGCAGCGTGGATGTGTACACGGACAGCTACGGCATCAGCACGTTTCCGATGTATGAGGTCATAATTGTGGACGAGAACGGAACCGTGTTAAAAGAGTACGGCAATGAAGGGATTTATGTGACGGGCGGACAGATCACGGACAACCAGCTCAATATGTCGCGTGTGATAAAAAATGAGGACGGCTCCTATAAGGAGACGGGGGACGATCAGATCATCAATAATATCGAGCAGAAATCAGGAATCAATACGTTAGAAAGGCCCGTCACTGAAAAATATGAGACGATCGTACAGATCGTGGTGAAAAACACGATAGACAATAAGGCGCTGCAGATCCTGACGCCGAAAGAGGTGCTTTTTGAGGGGAGCAGAATGCTTGCCGTTGCGGAAGAAACCGAGATGGAACGCTTTTTCGTATATGCGAAAGACGGTGTCATCGGTATCTATAATCATGCTGCGGACGCGATCAATCTTGCCTATGCCAAAATGGGCGTTGTCGTGGATGATACCGGACATTACATCTGGGTGCGCGGAAACCGCCGCACACGCAACCAGATCATGGCGATCTCGGCGGAAAGCGTCAGTGAGACGCGCGGATCGACGGCGGTATGTTTAGATACGCTGCTTGCTTACGAGGGAGTGGCGCGCAACAGCCAATATCTGCTGGATGAGGGAGAAACGGTGCTTCAGATCTTGCGGGAAGCACTGGAAGGCTGTCGCATTTTGGACCTGTCGGAGTGCAGTCTGGACGCGATTCTCTATTATGTCAATCGGGATATTCCGGTTCTGGCGCTCATGGGGGACAACACCGTGTTGATTGTCGGCTATAACGATTCACAGATCGCCATAATGGATCCGAAGTCGAACAGCATCTATAAAAAAGGCTTTTCGGAAGCGGATGAATGGTTTCGTACAAACGGCGCGGTATTCATTTCCTATTTGGAAGAGCAGGAGTAAAAAAGACAATCCGATGCGCGGTACGCTTATGACGCATGCGGATTGTCTTTTTTATAATATTTATGGGATCTCAGAAAGCACTGGTTTCATCAGCGTTTCCCTAGGACACCATAAAAATCTGCCGCCTGTATTTTTCAAGGGTAAGAAGCAGAAGCATGCCGAGGACGCCTGCGGACAGGAGTTCGCCTGCGCCTACGGTGATAAAGGAGAGCCAGACCGGACCGATGCCGTAGGCCGCTTTTAGGACAAAAGGGACGATCAGTGTATTTGCCGCGATCGGGGGAATCGGCGCAAGCCATTTTTGTCGGCGCAGCAGATACGTTCCGACTGCGGCGATCAGTGTTGCCAGAGAGCCGAAAAGGATGTCAAGCAGCGCGCCGCCTGCAAGGATATTACTGAGCAGACATCCGATAAAGACACCCGGTATGGCAGCTATAGTAAAATACGGAAGGATAGTCAGAGCCTCTGAGAACCGGATCTGAACCTGCATGGAGGAAAGCCCAAGCGCTGCGGCAATGAGCGTGAAGACCACATACAGCGCTGCGATCATCGCTGCCTGTGTCAGAAACAGAATACGTTTGTTTTTCATATGAAATTCTCCTTTAGTTTTGTTTTACGTCAGGAAGGTCTCGAACTGACGTTAATTCTTAATTTACGGGAAATTCCTCAGTCCCAGAAGAATTCCCGAAGGTGAATTCAAAAGAAATGCCTTCGGCATTTCTTTGAAAGAACGCTTCGCGTTCTTTTTTAGGGCGCGTACCGTGTCTTGAACCCTAAGCAATCCCGCGAACAAGTCTGTTCGCGGGATTGCTTAGAATTCAGTAATGATATTCTCTTGGCTGGTAGAAGAAATTCTGCATCTTACTATCGCGTCCGTAAACGGTCGTCAGACAATGCAGGGGGACAGCTTCGTATTCCTGCGCCGCATGTTCCAAGGTTGTCGAAAACGACCGCTCAGATTTTTTGCGCCTGGGATACGGATGAGAAGAAGACTGTCTGTCCTGTTTGGTTCTACTCACTTCGGAAACCATCATTACCGCGTTCACCATGAAAATACCTGAAATTCCGTTTACTGCGATGATCCCTCCTTGGATGCGTATTTCAACAGTGTATAACGCCGATATTAAATTTTCTTCTCACTATATATTTCGTCCTGCCGTGCCGAATTGTTTAGATTCGTTGCAAAACTCTTTTCCACATATTAGGAAATTTCTTAAACGTAAAGAATTTGCGTAAGCAAATTCTTTGAAAGAGTTCCGCACCGACGGAACTCTTTTTTATGCCCTGTCCGTCTTGTATTTTGTAAGAAGCGCCTGAATACGATCGTTCGGATTTAAGAGATCGCTGATGGAAGAATCGTGATTCAGGGTGTCGATCAAATAGGCAATATATTTGCTCAAATCGCAATTGATATAGTACGGTTTGGAGAGCAGCTCGGGTGTCTGGTAGATCAGGTTCGTCGTCAGCACCTTATCGATGATGCCATTTTCGTAAGCCAAGTCAAATTTGGCAAGTCCGTTTGTGAAAAGACCGAAGGTGGAGAACACAAAAATACGTGCCGCCTTGCGTTTTTTCAGTTCGGTTGCAACATCAAGCATGCTGTCGCCGGAGGAGATCATGTCGTCAATGATGATCATATCCTTGCCCTCAACGTCCGTGCCGAGGAATTCATGCGCAACGATCGGGTTTTTGCCGTTGACGATCTGCGTATAGTCGCGTCGCTTGTAGAACATGCCCATATCGAGTCCGAGCACATTCGCGATATAGATAGCGCGGCTCATACCGCCTTCATCGGGGCTGATGACCATCATGTGATCGGAGTCGATCTTCAGATCGTCCACATTGCGGAGCAGTCCCTTGATGAACTGATAAGCGGGCTGTACGGTTTCAAAGCCGTGAAGCGGGATGGCGTTCTGTACGCGCGGGTCATGCGCATCAAATGTGATGATATTATCCACGCCCATGGCCACAAGCTCCTGAAGCGCAAGAGCGCAGTCAAGAGACTCACGGGAGGTTCGTTTATGCTGTCTGCTCTCGTAGAGGAACGGCATGATCACGGTGATCCGCCTTGCCTTTCCGCCTACGGCCGCTATGATGCGCTTCAAATCCTGAAAATGGTCGTCGGGCGACATGTGATTTTCATAGCCGCACAACGGATAGGTCAGACTGTAATTAGCGACGTCCACAAGAAGATACAGGTCTGTTCCACGGACGGATTCCGTGATCACGCCCTTTGCCTCGCCGGAACCGAAGCGGGGCACCCGCGCGCCTAAAATATAGGAATCACGCTGATAGCCTGCGAAGGCGAGAGAGTCCTTGTGCTCGCTTTCGCGCTCCGTCCGCCATTTTACAAGGTAGTAATCCACCTTTTCGCCGAGGGACTTGCAGCCCTCAAGCGGGATGATGCCGAGAGAGCCGACGGGAATGGTTTCGAGGTTTCTTTTTTCCTCTCGCTTCGTAGTCATGAAAAGCCTCACTTTCTGGATAGTTGTCTTTTTTTGTACATTCTGATGTCGGGACCGCTTAACTTGCATACTTCATAGTTGCTCATGATCCGTGAAGAGATACGCTCGGAATAGCGGTCAGTCAATTCCTGCAGGGAGAGATTGGTGGAGATCACCGTTGCTTTTTTCCGAATATGCCGCTCGTTTAAGCAGGAAAACAACTGCGTGGCGACAAAGGAATTGGTAAGTTCCGTTCCGAGATCGTCGATGATGAGAAGATCACATTGGAACAGATCGTCCAAAAGGCCGGAAAGCTCTCCGCGGTTCTCGCGCTGGAAAGTATACCGCGATAATTCGTTGAACAATCTTGTCGCACTGAAATAGATGACAAGATTGCCCTTTTCGATCAGCTCTTTCGCAACGCAGCCTGAGAGAAAGGATTTCCCCGTCCCTACTGTACCATAAAAAAAGAGATTGTGGTAGTCGGAATTGAAGTTCCTGACAAAATTCCTGCAGGTTGTCACGGCATTTTGAAAGCGGGTTAAGTCCTCGCCCTCATAAAATTCATAGGAAAGCGCATCAAAATTATCCTGTTTCAGAAGTTCGCGGATACCGGACTGTTCATATAAAAGGGTAACGGACGCCTGACGGAAGCAGGCGCATTTGACGCCGTCTATGTAGCCGGTGTCCCTGCAGTGCGGACAGGTGTAGTGTATGGAAAGATAGTCTGCGGGATAGCCCTTACGGGAAAGCAGATTTGCTTTTTTTGCCCGGATCAGTTCGATGTCCTCAGAAATACGCCGCGCATCTTCGCTTTGTTCGTTCAGCAGGCAGTCTGCTTTTTTCAAAAAGAGAGCCGACTCCTCGCGCTCGAGCGCTTCATACTCGGGAAGCGCCTCGCGGACGTCGGCAAGACGGGCGTCACGCTCGCGCCGGTGCGCAAGCTGCCGCTCGTCATAAATCCGGATGATGGAATCATATTGAGAATTGGATAGTGCCACGAAAAGCCTCCTTAGTTGCTCATGATCTCTTTTTCCAGCTCGTCGTAATCATAAGTGTTCTGCCTGAACTGATTGAAGTGATTCGGACCTCCGCCGCTGCGGGAGGAGCTGCTGTTCAGCGCCGCGGTCGAAGACAAACGGTGCGATTGATCCAGCGCCGAAATATCCGCCTTGCTCTGCACGTTCTGCTTGTGCCAGCTGGAAAGAATCCCGTCGGCATATTCAAAGCGGTGCTTATCGGTTGCAAGCACCGTGCGGTCGCATGCCTCGGTAATGATGTCGAGCGAAAAAGCGTAATCTTTTGTCCATTTGCGGATATAAGAGACTTCACGGTCCGTCGGAGCGCCTGTCTTGCCGAGCGCGCGCATGACGCCGTACACGGTGCGGTCATAGCGTGCGCAGTAGCGGGCGGCTTCCTTTGGCGATGTGATCCGGTTCTCCGCCCAGGTGATGCCGACGCGTTCAATATAGCGGAAGTCTTTTTTATCGCGCTCCACGCAGTATTGGATCAGATAGTCGATCAGATCGTTGGAAAAGTGCAGCGTGTCCGACAAAAAAAGAATGGTCGCGATGTTGGACTGTGAGAGCGGTCTGCCGATGTAGGTCTGAATGGCAAACATGAGCTGTTTTGTCTCCTCGCGTTTTTGGAATGCGCTCAGCCGGTCAAGCGAATAGACAGGCTTCTCAAAAGAGGGCGTCTCCTCCGCCTTTTCCGGCACCGCATTTTTATGTATGGCAATAATCTCTGCACCGGACGTCTGCCCGCTGTTGTCGGGCGTTTCGAAAAGATGCTCAATGCGGATGCCGCAGATGTTTTTGTTCTCGTCGTAGCGCAAAGAGATCAGGCGTTTTTTCTCCCAGTAACGGAGCGCGCGTTTCACGTCCTGCTCCGTATAGTTAAACACATCCGCAATGTCGGAGATACCGGTAGCTTTATGCGCACTCATCATGCGCAAAAGGTAGAGATAGATCTTGATCTGCGCATCGTTTGCCTCCGCTAAATATTCGTCGATAAAACGATTCGGAACCAGCGTGTGGCTGATGTAATTGTCCTGAGAAACCGTAAAAGTGTTCATTGTATCACCTGCGTCATATTATGATAGGGAAACGCTGATGAAAGCGTTTCCTGCACCGGAAGCTTTTATTCATTTGATCATTGGAAACGAGCCTAGTATAGCACAGCACGGAAAAAATAGAAACAGGCAAATTGACGAAATAAAAACGGCATTTTCAGATACGGCCCAATGTGAAAAATGTGGATAATGTGGATGAGGCGCGGGCTTGTCCGAAGACAAGGGGGCGGATGAAAAAAATATCCACATTTTTTTGCAGCGGTTTTTGCCGAAAAAAATGTGGATAATGTGGATGATTAATTTTTTAAGAGCATTTCGCCGATTTTTACAACATCCCCGGCCCCCATAGTTATCAACAAATCTCCGTTTATGCAATTTTCTCGGACAAACTCTGCGATTTTTGAAAAATCTCCCGGGCAGTCGCAGGGCGCATGAAGCGCCAGCAATTCTTCCCGGAGCGTTTCGGAACTGATCCCGAGGGTGTCTGTCTCGCGGGCGGGAAAAATATCCGCAAGGATGACATGATCGGCAAGGGAGAGCGCCTGCGCAAATTCCTTTAAAAATGTTTTGGTGCGCGTGTAGGTATGGGGCTGGAAAATGCACCAAAGCCGCTTGTGCGGATAATGCGCCGCTGCGCGCAGCGTTGCAGTAATTTCTGTCGGATGATGTGCATAATCATCTATTATAGTAACGCCGTTTAAGGCGCCCTTGTATTCAAAGCGGCGGCTTGTTCCGGAAAAGCCGCAGAGAGCCTGTGCGGCGGTTTCGTCGGAAATGCCGAGCACATCGGCAAGCGCGAGCGCGGCGAGAGAATTCAAGACATTATGCTCGCCGGGAACATGCAGGGTAATGGGAAGCTCCGTCCGATTTTTGCGGACAAGCGTATAGGAGGCGTGCCCGTATTCATCATAGGAAAGCGCACGGTAGGAATAATCACAGGACGCGTCGCCGCCGAACGTGACGACCCGGCAGGAAAGTCCCTGCGTCAGTTCTTCATAACCGGGAATGGCGGCATGAATGATCAATACGCCGTCAGAGGGCAGAAGGGACGCGAAACGGTGGAAGGAGTCGCGGATCTCTTCGATGTCATGAAAGAAGTCCATGTGATCCTCCTCCACATTGAGGATAATGCCGATGCGCGGAAAAAAGCTCAAAAAACTGTTGGTATATTCACATGCCTCGGTCAAAAAAATATCGGAATGGCCGATGCGGAAATTCGAACCGGTCTCTTTTAAGATGCCGCCGATCGAGATTGTCGGATCGGTATCGGCATGCAGCAGGATGGACGAGATCATGGATGTCGTTGTTGTCTTGCCGTGCGTGCCGCTGACGGCGATGGAAGCAGAATAGCATTTCATGATCTGCCCAAGCAGCTGTGCGCGCGTCAGCATGGGAAGTCCTGCTTCCGTTGCCGCCGCAAATTCGGGGTTATCCGCATGGATCGCCGCGGTATACACAACGAGCTCCGGTGCAGGGGAAAGATTTGCCGCGCACTGCCCGATGCGGATGACGGCGCCTTTTTCTGCCAATTTATCGGTGAGCGCGGAGGCTTTGGAATCCGAGCCGGACACATGAAAACCCTTGGCAAGCAGAAGTTCGGCAAGTCCGCTCATGCTGATACCGCCGATACCGATAAAATGAATATGAATGGGAGTCTGAAAATCAATTTGATACATGAATGCACTTCCTATCGCAAATAATAATTAAGTAGATTCTGTGGCTATTATATATCTATTAAGAAAAAAACACAAATAGATATTCCAAAACAAAAAAATGCATAATAAAAAATAGAAAAAAATCACAACATGTCAAAAATGTTCACAATTTTTTTGAAAAAAAGAGCAGTTTTTTGTAAATTATATTCACTTTCCGATAAGGGTGTGCTATAATGGAAACAATATAAGTACTATTTTACTAGATTTTATAAAAATGAGGTGATGTCATGATTAAGAAGGAAATGATTGCCATGCTGCTTGCAGGTGGTCAGGGCAGCAGATTGGGGGTATTGACCGCAAAAGTGGCGAAACCGGCAGTCTCTTTCGGCGGGAAGTACAGGATTATTGATTTTCCGCTGAGCAACTGCATTAATTCAGGCGTTGATACGGTAGGTGTATTGACGCAGTATCAGCCGCTCAGGCTGAATACGCATATCGGTATCGGTATTCCGTGGGACTTGGACAGAAATATCGGCGGTGTGACGGTGCTTCCTCCCTATGAGAAAAGTACAAATACGGAGTGGTATACCGGAACGGCGAATGCGATTTACCAGAACCTTGATTACATGGAGAATTACAATCCGGAGTATGTGCTCATCCTTTCGGGCGATCATATTTACAAAATGGATTATGAGGTGATGCTTGACTTCCATAAGAAGAACGGCGCGGAAGTAACGATTGCTGCGATGCCTGTTCCGATGGAGGAGGCAAAGCGTTTTGGTATTGTAATTACGGACGAAAACCGCAAGATCGTTGATTTTGAGGAGAAGCCGGAGAATCCGCGCAGTAATCTTGCGTCCATGGGTATTTATATCTTTAACTGGAAGACACTTCGGGAAGCGCTCATTGCCAAGGCGGAGCAGCCGGCGCTTGATTTCGGAAAACACGTTATTCCGTACTGCCATGAGAAGGGTGCGCCGTTGTATGCCTATGAGTTTAACGGTTACTGGAAGGATGTCGGAACCCTGAACTCCTATTGGGAGGCGAACATGGAGCTGATCGATATTGTTCCGGAGTTCAACCTTTACGAGGAGTATTGGAAGATTTATACAAAGAGCAATCAGCTTTCGCCGCAGTATATTTCGGGCGAAAGTGTTGCAGAGCGAAGCCTGATCGGTGAAGGCACTGAAATTTACGGCAGAGTATACAATTCCGTTATCGGCTGCGGCGTAAAGATCGGCAAGGATACGGTTGTGCGTGATTCCATTATCATGAATGATACGGTGATCGGCGACGGTTGCGAGGTGAATAAGGGCATCATTGCGGAGAATGTTGTTGTCGGCAACCGGGTGAAGCTTGGCGTTGGCGATGAGGCTGAAAATGATACGATGCCGCATATCTACAACCACGGGATTACGACGATCGGCGAGAGGTCGGTCGTACCGGATGACGTCAGCGTAGGAAAGAATACGGTAATTGCGGGCGTGACAGATAAGGAAGATTATCCGAACGGCGTTCTTGCAAGCGGTAAATCTCTGATTAAGGCAGGTGACTGAATATGAAAGCAATAGGAATCATTTTAGCGGGCGGTAATAATCACAGAATGAAGGAATTGACACAGAAGCGTGCAATCTCGGCAATGCCGATTGCGGGAAGCTACCGTGGAATTGACTTTGCGCTGAGCAACATGACGAATTCCGGCATTCAGAGAGTTGCGGTATTCACGCAGTATAATGCGAGAAGCCTGAATGAACATTTAAGTTCCTCAAAATGGTGGGACTTCGGACGGAAGCAGGGCGGGCTGTCCGTGTTTGCGCCGACGGTGACATCCGAGAACAGCAGCTGGTACCGCGGCACGGCGGATGCTATCTGGCAGAATCTTTCTTATCTGAAAAATGCACATGAGCCTTATGTTGTTATCACATCCGGCGATTGTGTATATAAGATGGATTATAATAAGGTGCTGGAATACCATATAGAGAAAAAGGCGGACATCACGGTTGTGGTAAAGGACATGCCGGAGGGCATGAATGTAGAGCGCTTCGGAACGGTCAAAATGAACGAGGACAGCCGGATCGAGGAATTTGAGGAGAAGCCGCTGATGGCAAAATCCAATACAATTTCCTGCGGTATCTACATTATCAGAAGGCGTCAGCTCATAGAACTGATCGAGCGCTCCGCGATGGAAGAGAGGATGGATTTCGTCAGGGATATTCTGATCCGGTATAAGAACATCAAGCGCATTTACGGATATAAGACGAAGGATTACTGGAGCAATATTGCAAGCGTTGATGATTATTTCAGAACGAATATGGATTTCTTAAAGCCGGAGATCCGCAATTATTTCTTCGGGGAATATCCGAATATTTACTCCAAGGTGGATGATCTTCCGCCGGCAAAATACAATGTCGGTATGAGCGTGAAGAACAGTCTGATCTCCAGCGGCAGTATCATCAACGGTACCGTGGAGGATTCGGTCATCTTTAAGGAGGTATTTATCGGCAACAACTGTTATATCAAGAATTCCATCATACTCAATGATGTGTATATTGGGGATAATACACATATCGAGAATTGTATTGTGGAAGGGCATGATACGATCAGGGCCAACTCTTATTATAAGGGCGATGACGGCATCAAGGTTGTTGTTGAAAACAGTGAGAGATATGTATTATAAGCAGCTTGGGGGGAGTCTGTTACTGTTTTGATGTCAGGTAAGGAACAAAGGGGGATTGCAAATGAACATTACAGATGTTCGTGTCAGGAAGATTACCAAAGAGGGAAAGATGAAGGCAATCGTGTCCATTACGATCGACAACGAATTCGTCATTCATGACATCAAGGTAATTGAGGGGGAAAAGGGGATGTTTATCGCTATGCCGAGCAAGAAGGCGGCGGACGGTGAATACCGCGATATTGCGCATCCGATCAATTCCGATACGCGGGATCAGATTCAGCGGATTGTTTTGGAACGCTATGAGCAGGCGTTGCTGATTCCCGACGAGGAATAAAAAAGAACGCTACGCGTTCTTTCGAAGAATCGCTAAAGCGATTCTTCTAGGGCTGAAAAATTTCCTATAAATAAAAAAAGATTGGCGCGGGTGCGCCAATCTTTCAAAGAAATGCCTTCGGCATTTCTTCCGGGCTTGAAAACCCTATAAGTCTTAAAGGATGCGGGGGTTTTGCAAAAAAAGAATAGCAGTTTACGGCGGGGATGTTGCGAAACATCCCCGTTTTTGGTATGGTAAAAAAGAACGCATCGATAGAAAAAAGAGGGAACGGAAATGTATATCATTGTCGGTTTGGGAAATCCGGGGAAAGAATATGAACATACGCGCCATAATATCGGCTTTTGCGTGATTGACGCGCTTGCGGAAGCATATCGGATCAATGTCACGGAAAAAAAGCACAAAGCGCTGATCGGAAAAGGCATGATCGACGGGAAAAAGGTCCTGCTTGCCAAGCCGCAGACTTATATGAATTTAAGCGGCGAGAGTGTCCGCGCGCTGCTTGATTATTATAAAGCGGACGAACGGGAGGAACTGCTCGTGATCTATGACGACATCAGCCTAGATGTCGGTAAGCTGCGCGTCCGCAAGAAAGGAAGCGCGGGGGGACATAATGGGATCAAGAGCATACTGGCGCATCTGGGACATGATGAGTTCATGCGGATCAAGATCGGCGTCGGCGATAAGCCGAAGGGCGGCGACCTGGTCAATCATGTGCTGGGCGGTTTTTGCGGGGAGGACCGCGAAAAGATGAAGGAGAGCATCACACTTGCGAAGGAAGCGGCGGTATCCGTTCTGTGTGACGGGGCGGATCAGACGATGAATCTCTTTAATGGAAGAAAATGAAAGGAAACAGGTCCGCAAAGGGAGCAAGTTCTCAAAACGAACAGGCTTGCGGGCTGAGTGAGAATGAGGGATTACTATGAACATGTTGACGGCTCCGATCAGAGAGCTCGGTGAATATGAGGAGATGCAAAAGGCGGTTCGTAACGGGGAGAGTATGTCCGTGATCGGCTGTGTGGACTCTCAGAAGCTGCATATGGTCTATGGTCTGGGAGAGGCATTTCCCTTAAAGATCATTGCGACTTATAGCGACCTTCGTGCGAAGGAAATCTGTGAGGACGCGGCTCTTTATGACAGGAATGTCATGTACTATCCGGCTAAGGATTTGATTTTTTATCAGGCGGATGTGCACGGCAATGAGCTTGTCAGTCAGCGTGTGCGCTGTCTGAGAAGCATTTTACAGGGTGAAGCTGTCACGGTTGTCACGACGTTCGACAGTTTAATGACACCGCAGATGCCGCCGGAGATTCTATATGACAGTGTTGTCATAATTCAGGAGGGCGGCATGGTCGATACCGGTGCGCTTTCGGGGCGTCTGGTTTCCATGGGATATGAAAAAACTCCGCAGGTAGAAGCGCCGGGGCAGTTTAGCGTCCGCGGCGGTATCATTGACGTGTTTGACTTAACGGAGGAAAATCCGTATCGGATCGAACTGTGGGGCGAGGAAGTAGAGTCGGTACGAAGCTTTGATATTTTAAGCCAGCGTTCCCTTGAGGGCCTGAAGGAGATCCGCATTTATCCGGCGGCGGAAATGATCCTGACACCGGAGCGTATAGCGCAGGGCATGGAGCGGATGAAGCGGGAAGCGGATGAGGTGGAGGCGCGTTTTCGGGGCGGTTTTCAAACGGAAGAAGCGCACCGTATCCGCGTGATGATGCGGGAACTGACGGAGCTGCTCACGGAGTCGGCGGCGGTGGACGCGGCGGGCTTTCTCAATATGGAAAGCTATATCCGCTATTTTTATCCTGAGGCGGTGAGCGTGCTGGAGCTTTTTGATAAAAAAAAGCTGCTGCTCGTCTTAGATGAACCGGCAAGGATCAAGGAGCATGCGGATGCGGTGGAACTGGAGTTTCGGGAGAGCATGATGCACCGCGCCGAAAAAGGCTATCTTCTGCCGCAGCAGATGAATATCCTAACGTCCGTGGAGGAAATATTTGCAAAAATATCGGGTTATGGCGTTGTGGCGCTTTCCACGATGGAATTTAAGAATGTGCCGGTTAAATTCCTGCACAAATATTCCGTTACGGTGAGAGGCGTTGCTTCTTATAATAATAGCTTTGAAACGCTTGTAAAAGAATTGGAGCAGTATCATAAAAAGGGATTCCGCGTCATGCTTTTTTCGACGTCGAGGACAAGGGCGAAGCGCCTTGCCGAGGACTTGCGGGAGCGGGAATTGAACGCATGGTATACGGAGGATCTGCAAAAAGAGCTAAAGCGCGGCGAGATCGCGAGTGTCAGCGGTACGGTGCGCAGAGGCTTTGAATATCCGGAGCTGCAGTTTGTCGTGCTCTCGGAAAATGATATTTTTACGGCGCATAAGACGAAAAAACGATATAAAAAGGCGTACGACGGTCAGAAGATCAGGAGCTTTTCGGACTTAAAGGCGGGCGATTACGTGGTACATGAAAATCACGGACTCGGTATTTACCGCGGTATTGAAAAGATCGAGATGGATAAGGTCACGAAGGACTACATGAAGATCGAGTACGGCGGGGGTGGTATTCTTTATGTGCTGGCGACGGGCTTGGACGCGATCCAGAAGTATGCGTCGGGTGACGCAGCGAAGACGCCGAAGCTCAATAAGCTCGGCACAACGGAATGGGAGCGGACAAAGAGCCGCGTGCGCGGCGCGGTCACGCAGGTTGCGCAGGATCTTGTGGAGCTGTATGCCGAGCGGCAGCAGAAGGATGGCTATGTCTATGGCGCGGATACGGTATGGCAGAGGGAGTTTGAGGAGCTGTTTCCGTATGAGGAGACGCAGGATCAGTTAGATGCGATCGAAGCGGTAAAAAAAGATATGGAGAGCCACAAGATCATGGATCGTCTGATCTGCGGGGATGTCGGATACGGCAAAACGGAGATCGCCATCCGTGCGGCGTTTAAGGCGGTACAGGAAAATAAGCAGGTTGTGTATCTCGTGCCGACGACGATTTTGGCGCAGCAGCATTACAATACGTTCGTGCAGCGCATGAAGGAATTTCCTGTGCGGGTCGAGCTGCTTTCCCGCTTTCGCTCCGCGGCGCAGCAGAAGAAAACGATCGAGGCGCTTCGGACGGGTATGGCGGACATTGTGATCGGAACGCACAGAGTACTTTCCGCCGACGTGCAGTTTAAGGATCTGGGCCTGCTGATTGTGGATGAGGAGCAGCGTTTCGGCGTTACGCATAAGGAAAAGATCAAAAAACTGAAAAACACAGTGGATGTGATGACGCTGACGGCGACGCCGATCCCACGGACAATGCATATGAGCCTGATCGGCATCCGCGATATGAGCGTGTTGGAGGAAGCGCCGAACGAGCGGCTTCCAATCCAAACATATGTTATGGAATACAATGAGGAGATGGTGCGGGAGGCGATCGTGAGGGAGCTTTCCAGAGGCGGTCAGGTATATTATGTCTATAACCGCGTGCACAATATTGCCGATATTACCGACATGCTGAAAACGCTTGTGCCGGAGGCGAATATCGCCTATGCGCACGGGCAGATGCGCGAGACGGACTTAGAGCGCATCATGTTTGATTTCATTAACGGCGAGATTGATGTGCTTGTTTCCACGACGATCATTGAAACGGGCATGGATATTTCCAATGTCAATACGATGATCATCCACGATTCCGACACGATGGGCTTAGCGCAGCTTTATCAGCTCCGGGGGCGTGTGGGAAGGTCAAACCGTACCGCGTATGCGTTTCTGATGTACCGGAGGGATAAGCTGTTAAAAGAGGTTGCGGAGAAGCGCCTGCAGGCGATCCGCGAGTTTACGGAGTTGGGAAGCGGCATGAAGATCGCCATGCGCGACTTAGAGATCCGCGGCGCGGGAAATCTGCTCGGTGCGGAACAGCACGGACATATGGAGGCGGTCGGTTATGATCTCTACTGTAAAATGCTGGGTGAGGCGGTCAAAAGGCTGAAAGGGGAGGGCGAGCGCGCCGATTTTCAGACGACGGTCGATCTCGATGTGGACGCTTATATCCCGCCGTCCTATATCGTTAATGAGATACAGAAGCTGGATATTTATAAGCGGATCGCGGCGATCGAGAATGAGGAGCAGGCGGAGGATATGCGGGATGAGCTGCGCGACCGTTTCGGGAAGGTGCCGAAATCCGCACAGAATCTCATGCGCATTTCGCTCATCCGCACGTCGGCGCACAGGCTTTATGCCACGGAGCTGAAAGGCGAGGCGGGCAGGCTGCGCATTACCATGCTGCCGCAGGCGCCGGTCAATGTCGCGAAGCTGCCGGAATTTATTACCTCGTTTGACGGGGCGCTGAAATTCGAGACAAAGGGCGTTCCGGCGTTTATCCACACCTATCCGAAGATCGGGATCGTCGAGAAGGATGAGAGCCGCTTAATGGACGTCTGCGAGCAGGTGCTTTCGCGCATGAGAGCGCTTTATGAGGATTAGGCAGGAATCGTGCGAAAGACCGTGCAAAAGAGAGCGCGGGAAGAAAAAATGTCGTAAAAGAAGTGTAAAAAATACAGTATGAAAGGCGGGAGAATCATTGAAAAGCCCCGCCTTTTCTAGTAGAATAGAAGCAGGTGAATTTTGGCAGGCAAAGCAGGAGATAATGGGAAACTGCGTTTGGTGAGTGCCAGAGGCAAACGATGAGGAAGGGAGAGGCAGATTCATGTATTATGTCGGTATTGATCTGGGAACCTCGGCAGTCAAGCTGCTGCTGATGGACGAAAAAGGTGAGATCAAAAAAATCGTTTCCAAGGAGTATCCGTTATATTTTCCGCATCCGGGCTGGTCGGAGCAAAAACCGGAGGATTGGTATGAAAAAAGCATGGAGGGACTCTCGGAGCTGCTTGACGGCTGTGACAGATCGCAGGTTGCAGGGATCAGCTTCGGCGGTCAGATGCACGGACTTGTCATTTTGGACGAGCAGGATCGCGTGATCCGACCGGCGATTCTTTGGAATGACGGCAGAACCTATGAGGAAAATGATTATTTAAATCAGACGATCGGTAAGGAAACCTTATCGCGTTACACGGCGAATATTTCGTTTACGGGATTTACGGCGCCGAAGCTGTTGTGGGTCAAAAACAAGGAACCTGAAAATTTCGCGCGCATTCGAAAAATCATGCTGCCGAAGGATTACCTTGCTTACCGGCTGACGGGCACGCACTGTACGGACGTATCCGATGCGTCCGGCATGCTGTTGTTTGACGTCAAAAACCGTTGCTGGTCAAAAGAAATGCTGGACATCTGCGGCGTGACATTAGATATGATGGCGCAGGTGTATGAGAGCTATGAGTGCGTCGGCACGCTGCTGCCCGACGTTGCAAAGCAGCTCGGACTTTCCGAAAACGTGAAAGTGGCAGCAGGCGCGGGCGATAATGCGGCGGCTGCCGTCGGGACGGGAACGGTCGGCGACGGAAGATGCAATATTTCGCTTGGCACGAGCGGCACGATCTTCATTTCCATGAAAGACTTCGGCGTGGATAAATTTAATGCGCTGCATGCGTTCGGGCATGCGGACGGACATTATCATCTGATGGGATGCATGTTAAGCGCGGCTTCCTGCAATAAATGGTGGATGGACGATATTATCGGAACGAAGGATTATGCAGAGGAGCAAAAGCAGATTGCGAAGCTCGGCGAGAATCATGTTTATTTCCTGCCGTATCTCATGGGGGAGCGCTCCCCGCACAATGATCCCGACGCGAGAGGAACATTTATCGGACTGACCATGGATACGTCCCGCGCGGATATGACGCAGGCAGTCTTAGAGGGCGTTGCGTTTGCACTCCGAGATTCGTTTGAGGTGGCAAAGGCGCTCGGCGTGACGATCGAACGGACAAAGATCTGCGGCGGCGGCGCGAAGAGCCCTCTCTGGAAAAAGATCATTGCGAATGTGCTCGGTATCAAGGTTGACGTTATTGAAAGCGAAGAAGGACCGGCAATGGGCGGCGCGATGCTTGCCGCGGTTGCCTGCGGCGAATACGCGGGCGTCGAGGAGATCGCGGAGCAGCTTGTCAAAGTGGTAGACACAGTGGAGCCGGAACCGGAGCTTGTTGCAAAATATGAGGAGCGTTACCGGAAATTCAAGCAGATTTATCCGGCATGTAAGGAGCTGTTTTCAGCGCTGGCGGATAAAGAATAAAAAGTGCAGTGGCAGTAAGGAAAGGAGCAGGAAGATGAAGGTTTTACAGATTAGCGATCCCGCATTTCGCAAATACGGACGGAAGGTGGAGGGAATTGATTTTACGGAGCTTGTGGACAAGATCAATGAGATCACACCGCTTCCCGACGGTGTGGCGTACGAGCCGTCCATTCCGGAGTTAGAGGCGCTTGACGCGGCAGCGCAGATCAGCGCAAAGCTGTACGGAGAATTGCCGATCGAGATCGGATATTGCAATGGACATAATGCGATGCTGAATGCGTTGGAATATCACAGAAGCTCGGAGATCAATGTCGCGGCGACGGACGCGATTCTTATGGTCGGCGCGCAGCAGGACATTACGGATGATTTTACATATGATACCTCGCTGATCGAGGCGTTTCTCGTTCCGGCAGGAACGGCGGTCGAGATTTATGCGACCACGCTGCATTATGCGCCGTGCAATCAGAACGGTAAGGGCTTCAAGGTCGGGATCGTACTCCCGAAGGGGACGAATTATCCGCTTGAGAAGAAGCATGAAGGATGGGAAGACAACCTCATCACCGCGACAAACAAGTGGCTGATCGGGCATGCCGAGGGCGGACTGCCGGAAGGCGCACATATCGGTCTGATCGGCAAAAATTTAAATATTGACGAGTGATTCGCTGACATGTGATGCAGCAGATTCTTTTTTTGGGGCAGGGTGCGGTATCATGAAATATGTTAAGCGAAAAGTGAAACAATATAGAACTCGTTAAAATACATATGGACGAACCGGGTGTTTTGAGATATAATATTTGAAAGACATGGTTTTTGTCCGACAGAACATTTGCCGCGGAAACAGCGGTTATGGGTAATAGTAAAATCAAAATGATAAGGGAGGAAACCAAACAATGATGAACAACACACCAACAGTAAAGATCGGTATTGTCGCAGTCAGCCGTGACTGTTTTCCGGAGTCGTTATCGGTGAACAGAAGGAAGGCGCTTGTAGCCGCATATGAAAAGAAGTACGGCAAAGAGGATATTTATGAGTGCCCGGTTTGCATCGTTGAGAGTGAGATCCATATGGTGCAGGCGCTTGAAGATGTGAAAAAAGCAGGCTGTAACGCGCTTTGCGTATACCTTGGCAATTTCGGACCGGAAATTTCCGAGACGCTTTTGGCAAAGCATTTTGACGGACCGGTGATGTTCTGCGCAGCGGCTGAGGAGTCACAGGCAGACTTGATGGACGGACGTGGAGACGCATACTGCGGTATGCTGAATGCAAGCTACAACCTGAAGCTTCGCAATATCAAGGCATATATTCCCGAGTATCCGGTCGGCACCGCTGAGGAGTGCGCGGATATGATCCATGAGTTCGTTCCGATCGCATGCGCGGTGGATGGATTAAAGAACTTAAAGATCATCAGCTTCGGACCGAGACCGTTAAACTTCCTCGCATGTAATGCGCCGATCAAGCAGCTTTATAACCTTGGTGTTGAGATCGAGGAAAATTCCGAGCTGGATCTGTTTGAGGCATATCATAAGCATGACAATGACCCGCGTATCCCTGAGGTTGTAGCGGATATGGAAAAGGAGCTTGGCGCCGGAAATAAGAAATCCGAAGTGCTGCCGAAGCTTGCGCAGTATGAGCTGACGCTGCTTGACTGGGTAGAAGCGCATAAGGGTTACCGGAAATATGTTGCGATCGCAGGAAAGTGCTGGCCGGCATTCCAGACGCAGTTCGGCTTTGTTCCCTGCTATGTTAACAGCCGTTTAACGGGACGCGGTATTCCGGTATCGTGTGAGGTAGATATTTACGGCGTATTAAGCGAGTTCATCGGAACCTGTGTCAGCCAGGATGCGGTAACGCTTCTCGATATTAACAATTCCGTTCCTGCGGATATGTATCAGGAGGCAATCGAGGGCAAGTTTGATTATACGCATAAGGATACGTTCATGGGATTCCATTGCGGAAATACCTGCTCCAGCAAGCTCGCGGCATGTGAGATGAAGAATCAGAAGATCATGGCAAGAAGCCTTCCCGAGGAGGTTACGAACGGTACGCTCGAGGGAGATATTGCGCCGGGCGAGATCACGTTCTTCCGCGTGCAGTCCACCGCGGACAACATTCTCCGCGCATATGTGGCGGAGGGCGAAGTTCTTCCGGTTGCGACAAAGTCCTTCGGCTCCATCGGCGTATTTGCCATTAAGGAGATGGGCAGATTCTACCGCCACGTTTTGATCGAGAAGAATTATCCGCACCACGGAGCGGTTGCGTTCGGACATCACGGCAAGGCGCTTTACGAGGTGTTTAAGTATATCGGCATCCTTCCTGAGGAGATCGGCTACAATCAGCCGGCGCATGCGAAGTACCCGACGGAGAATCCGTTCTAAAAAATGAGCTGCAAATTGGTTGATAACACATAAAAAGAATTGCAAAAGGGCGTTGCGTAAGCGGCGCTCTTTTATGTTTGGGCTTTTTGGAGTAATATGAGGGAGAGATACCGGTAATCGGGCAGATATGGCAATGGCTGATTGAGGAAAGGGAAGATTTTTGAAATCACAATAGCCTTAAGCGAGGGAAGATTCAAGTAAGTATTATTAAATTAAAAAACAAGTTGACAGAAAGCAGATTACGGGTGTAGAATGCATTATAATCTTAATACTATTTAATATGCTTTATATTATGAGTCGCCAGATGGATGGAAAGGAGGTGCGGCAAATGCAGGAGTTATTTGAGCAGTATGCACTGGAATCGACCAAAATAATTAGAACGTGTGCAAAAGGAACATGTTGTAGTTATGTAGTAACATCATAATCCGAAAAAGAAAGCTATAAGGTCTAGTCCAGACAGTTTGAAAAGTTAGACTTTATAGCTTTCTTATTTTTAAGAGCCATTAAATAAAATCTAATATAAAATATTGAGAGTGTTGGTCATCGGAATATTGAATCAAACAAATATTTTTATGCAAGGAGACACGAATGGATAAAAGTTATGTAAAAAATAATCCCAAAAGTCAATACCATTATTTTGGAGAGCGGCTTTTGGTCAGAAACGGCATGTTCGACTATGTACAGTTAAATCCATTACAGGAAATGCTGGTATTGTTGGCGGATGGCTCGCATACAAAAGAAGAATTATACCAAATTGTTTTGAAAAGTTTCAGAATAGAAGATACGGAAAAGAATAAAGAATTATATCGCGCATTATTAGGTCATTTGGTTGAAAAAGAGATCATTATATTTCATGAAAATAAAGCGGAGAGTAAATTGAAAATATCGGGCGAACGTGGTAAACCTTATCCAGATTGGATCATGATTGAAGCAACGAACAAATGCAATTTTCGATGCCCTCATTGCTATAAAAATGCAAATATAGGTGGGAAGGAGCTTTCTGTAAACAAATTTGAGAGAATTGTTAATGCAATGAAGCAAAAAGCTACAAATATGATAATAACCGGAGGAGAGCCTTGCTGTAATTCTAGTATTGAACAGTTCTTGACTTTAGCAGGTCAAAATTTTAATACATATTTATTGACGAATGGGTATTATTTATCTGACATACCAATGGATGTGATCGCTTCGCTAAAGGGGGTACAGATATCATTATACGGATATGATGAGAATGGTTATTATCGTTTTACTGGTGTGAAGGATGCTTATGGTAAAGTTTTCCATACCCTATCCAAACTGGCGGACAATCATGTAGACGTTTCTTTGACAACAATTGTTACGCGTGATAATTTGGGCGAATTAGAATATTATGTAAAAAAAGCAATTGAAATGGGAGCTGCTACTATGATGTTTGGAATTTCAGCACCGCTTGGCCGACTACAGCCAAACAACAAGCAGTTTATATTTGATAGTGAAATTCACAAGTTGATAAGAGAGAAAGTATTGGAGCTGCGGGAAAAGTATAAAAATAAAATTGACATTGTAAGAATGGGGGACATAACATCATTTACGCCGATACTTGGAGAGGATTTTCAGTGTCAGGCGGGAAAACTAACGATTGTTATCACGGAAGAGGGGGAAGTGGTTCCCTGTCATATGGCAACCAGAAGTATTTTTCAAGGTTACTCATTTGATTCGTATTTACAAGATGTAGAAGAAGGGAAAACGAAAGATTATACCGAACAAGTGAGGCAATTCAGGCAGTACATGGAAGAACGGGGAGCGAAAACGCAGGATTTATATTGTACAGGATTTTGTGACATTCCGAATTAGCGGGGGAAGATATCTATGAGTAAATACATCACACAGAAAAAAGGTTTGTTTTTTGCGTATTTTATTTTAACACTGCTGGCGTCCGCAGGCGGCATTGGCTTTGCGTTTGTATTAAGTGAGGTGATCAATCAGGCTGCGGCAGGAAACATGCGGGGATTGATCCGAGCGATCGTTGGCGGAATTGTTTTCCTTGTAGCAGCTGTTATTTGCGAATACCTCTATGACAGAGCGATGAACCGAATGCTTTACTATGCCGTAACTTCACTAAAAAATGATTTGTTTTGCGCTTATTTCCGAAAGAATTCCGCGGACTATGAAAAGGAGAATAGTGCGCAATATATCAATGAGATCACGAATAATGTGAATAATTTTTCAGATATTTATTTTTCGAATGTATTGGAGCTGCCGATGGTAGTTCTTGTTTTTGTGATTGCGGTTGTTCTCTGTATTGTGATCGAACCGATGATGTTGTTTGTGATCGTAGCGTTTTCCGTAGTGATTGCTATAGTTTCGAAGAAATGTGGACAGGTGTTGCAAAACAGTACCGGGGCGTTTGCGGAAGGAGCGGAAAAATATCTTTCCGTGATCAAAGATTATTTTGCGGGTTACCGTCTGATCAAAAATTATAACCGTACCGTTGCAATCGTATCATTACATAAAGAAGAAAACATGAGGGCAGAGCGGCTGAGAGAAAAAAACAGCAATAACGGGAGTATGTATGCGAGGGTCAATGAGCTGTTGGGACTTGCCTCGACGCTGACTATTATGGGTGTGGCCGGGGTGTTCGCTGTTAAGGGTTCTTTTGAAATCGGGATTGTGTTTGCATTCGGTCAGCTTGCAGGGAAGATCATGCAGCCGATCATGCAGGCATCCGAAATCTATGTACAGTTTCAAGCGGCAAAGGCGTTAAGCGAAAAATTTGACGAAAGTCTGAAATCAGGCATGGAGAATCGGGAAAAGCCGTTAAAAAAATCGGAGTTTTTCAGCGGGATTACCGTGCGGAAATTGAGTTTTGCTTATCCTGCTAAAGTGGAGGATTCCGAAGAAAGCGACATGACATCTGTAATAGAAAGCGGCACTGCAGCTGCGATGGAAAGCACGACGGACAAAAAGCAGGAAAGGGTTCTCGAAGATGTCAGTATGACCTTTCAAAAAGGCGAAAAGTACCTGATCACAGGAAAGAGTGGGACGGGAAAGAGCACACTTCTGCACCTTCTTGCTGGATTGTATGATGATTATGAGGGAAGCTTAAAATATGACGATGCGGAAGTACGCGATATGGATGCTGAGAGTCTGCATTCGTTAGTCGGTATGGTGTCTCAGGACGCGTTCCTTTTTAACGATACACTGAAAAATAATATGACGCTGTACGATGACAGCTATCGGGAAGAAGACATTCAGAGAGCGGTCCGCCTTGCGGGCTTGGAAGAGCTTGTAAAAAGACTTTCCGATGGAAATAACACGGGATTGGATGTTGTAGTATCCGAGAACGGAAGTAATTTTTCGGGTGGTGAAAAGCAGAGAATCAATCTTGCACGAGCGATATTGAGAGGATCACCGGTATTGCTTTTGGATGAGTTTACTGCCAGCCTTGATGAAAAGACTGCAGATGAGGTGGAACGTGCCGTGCTTGAGCTTGATGGCGTTACGATTCTTTTTGTTACGCATAAGGTGAACGAAAAACTGGCAGAACGCTATGACGCCAGGTATGAGATTGGATAAATATATTAATAGGTTTCATTTTTTAGAGGGCAGAGCCAAATGATGATGGTTCTGCTTTTCTTTATGCATCCGGTGGCAAATTCGATGGTATTGTGTGTGCGCATGTGGTAAGATTGTAGCATGAAATCATCCGGCAGCGCATTGCATTTGATGATATAGAGCTGATTCGCAGGGAAATGTATCAATTATATTTTGAAAAACGGAGGGGTGCATATGGACAGAGCGGAAGCGAGAAAAAGGGCAGAAGAACTGGTAGACCGGATGACGGTGGAGGAGATGGCGTCGCAGCTAAGATTCGACGCGCCTGCGATCGAACGGCTCGGCATACCGGAATATAACTGGTGGAACGAGGGACTTCACGGTGTGGCGCGCGCGGGGACAGCGACGATGTTTCCGCAGGCGATCGCGCTTGCCGCGGCCTTTGACGATGAGCTGATGCGGGATGTGGGCGATGTGATCTCCACGGAGGGCAGGGCAAAATATAACGAGAGTGTCCGGCACGGAGATCGCGATATTTATAAGGGGCTGACGTTTTGGTCACCCAATATTAATATTTTCCGCGATCCAAGATGGGGCAGGGGGCATGAAACGTACGGGGAAGACCCCTATCTGACGGGCGTGCTGGGATGCGCGTTCATTCGCGGTCTTCAGGGCGAGGACGACGGTGTGCCCTACTTAAAGCTTGCCGCCTGTGCCAAGCATTTTGCGGTGCATTCGGGACCGGAGGCGGTGCGCCATTCCTTTGACGCGCGTGTGAGTGAAAAAGATTTGCATGAGACGTATCTGCCCGCGTTTGAGCGCTGCGTGCGGGAGGCGCATGTGGAATCCGTCATGGGCGCTTATAACCGCACGAACGGAGAACCCTGCTGCGGGCATACGCATTTGATGAAAGAGATCTTACGCGGGGAATGGCAGTTTGAAGGGCATTTTGTTTCCGACTGCTGGGCGGTGCAGGATTTTCATATGCACCATCACGTGACAAACAGCGCGGAGGAATCCGCGGTGCTTGCACTGGAGAGCGGCTGCGACGTCAACTGCGGCTGTACCTATCAAAAATTAATGAACGCATACGGTCTGGGAATGATATCGCGCGAGACGATACGGGAATCCGCAGTCCGGCTGTTTACGACGCGTTATCTGCTCGGTATGTTTGAGGAGACGCCCTATGATGCGATTCCTTATGAGAAAGTGGACTGCGCCGAGCATCGTGCGCTTGCGGTAAAGGCGGCGCGGGAAAGCCTTGTTCTTTTAAAAAATGACGGAATTCTGCCGCTCTCACATGAACGCATCCGTACATTGGCGGTCATCGGGCCGAATGCGGACAGCAGAAGAGCGCTGATCGGTAATTATCACGGCACGGCTTCGGAATATGTGACGGTGCTGAATGGCATACGGGAACAGGCGGGTGACGATATGCGCATCCTTTATAGCGAGGGGAGTCATCTATTCTTGGAAAAAGGAGATGTGCTTGCCAAACCGCATCATCTGATTTCGGAAGCGCAGGCTGTGGCGGAGCATGCCGATGCGGTCGTATTGTGCCTCGGTCTGGATGAGACGCTTGAGGGCGAGGAGGGAGATGCGGGGAATGCGGATGCTTCGGGCGATAAAAAGGATTTGCAGCTTCCGGCGTCGCAGAGGAGGCTGCTGGAGCGTGTGCTTGCGGTCGGAAAGCCGACGATCGTCTGCATGCTTGCGGGAAGCGCCATTGATATGAAGCTTGCCTCGGAGCGTGCGTCCGCGATCCTGCAGGTATGGTATCCGGGCGCGCTTGGCGGGCGTGCGGTCGCGGAAGCGCTGTTCGGCGTGTATTCCCCCTCGGGTAAGCTGCCGATCACGCTGTATCGGGATTTAGACGGACTGCCGGAATTTACGGATTATTCTATGAAAGGAAGAACCTACCGCTATCTGGAAAATGAGCCGCTCTATCCGTTCGGGTACGGACTGTCCTACGGAAAGATCACGCTAAAGGAATGCGGGATCGTGACTGGCGGAGTGGGAGCGTCCGGTGAGACAAATGTGTCGGGCAGAGAGGAACTGTCTGCGGGCAAAGGTGTGCCCTTGAAAGAGGGAAGCGCAGATGTCCTTCAAGTCATGACTCTTGGTAAACAGGATTATGAAAAAGCGGCGAGGGAGGGGCTGACGCTCTATGCCGACTTGCGGAATGAAAGCGGGAGGGACTTATCCGAGGTACTGCAGGTGTATGTGAGAGTGGAGGGAAGTGAAAATGAGGTGAGGAATCACCGTCTCTGCGCATTCCGAAGAATCTCCTTAAAGCCCGACGAGCAAAAACGGGTAGCGCTGGAGATCAGAGCGCAGGCGTTTGCCACGGTAAATGAGCAGGGAGAATCTTATGCGGACGGCGAGGGAGCGAAATTGTTTGTCGGTTTTGGGCAGCCGGATGCGCGAACGGCAGAATTGCTTGCATGAGGCGGGGATATTGCCGAAAAATGGGTGTGCGCAACTCAAAATTAACACAAAAATCTTCAAATGCAACTCCAAATTGGTAGAGTTGACATCCTTGCGGGCCTAGAATGGAGCCCATAAGGAGGGATCATGAAAATGAATTTTGGACAGAATTTACAAAGCATCAGAACAAGAAATGGGCTGACACAGGAACAGTTGGCAGAGGAGCTCGATGTGACGCGGCAGTCCGTATCGAAATGGGAAAGCGGCGCGAGCTTTCCTGAAATGGATACGCTCTTAAAAATCTGTGAGCACTATCGGGTAAGCATGGACGAACTTTTAAGGGGCAGCGTCGAGGAGCATCATGAGGAGGAGGCGCAAAGCTTTGTCCGGCATATGAAGATATTCAGTATCCAAATGGCGCTTTCGATACCTGCGATCATCATGGCGCTGGCGGTAGTCTCTTTATTGGACGGGATCGCGTCGGAGGCTTTTATGGGAGCGTTCTTTTTTACGATCGTGACCGCCTCAGTGATCACCCTGATCGTGTCGGGCATGGAGCATTCCCGCTATGTCAAAAAGCATCCGAAAATACAGCCGATTCATTCGGAAAAGGAAATAGAGCGGGCGGATCGCGTTTTCTCATGGGCGATTGCGGGAGGCGTCGGACTGATTTTATTCGGGCTGATTGTTTCCTCCTATATTGACGATGCCTATGACAAAGTCATTTACTCGAATGCATCGGGAGCGGTCTTTCTGGCGATGGTTGCGCTGGGAGTCGGCATTTTTGTTTTTTTCGGGATACGGCGCAGCATCTACCATGTAGAGGACTACAATAAAGAAAATGCCCGTGCGGACAGTAAGAATAAGGCGGGGAAATTGACGGGCGCAGTCTGCGGTGTGATCATGCTGGTCGCGACCTGTGTATTTCTCGTGTGGGGCTTTTGGGGAACGCCGGGCGGAATGTGGACCGGAAATTGGCGGGATTATACGGGACATTGGAACATCTCGTGGATCTCGTTCGCGGTTGGCGGTATTCTCTGCGGTATTGCAAGCATTATCATAAATGTCGTCTGTGATAAGGAAGAAGACCGGGATACGGGTGATGATGAAAATGTCCCCAAATAAGTGATGGCGAATAAGATCAGATCCGGGAATAAAAAGGATCATGCGAAAAGTATTTGCGCTTGCTTATGGAGCTATTATATAATAGGATAAATCTTTTGTTTATGAAAGGGAAAAGGCGGGTTTATCTTATGAGAAAAAAGAAATGGTGCTGTGTACTGATGGCGGCGCTTCTGATTGCCGGCTGCGGCGCGGACGGCGGGGAGAATCGGAAGCCGGATGACGCGCAGACGGCGGGACAAAACGGAACGGAAACAGACGGTCAGGAAAGCGATGTCGCGGACGGAGCGGAAACGAGCGGACAGGGAGATGCTGCGGACCAGGCAGGAGCGGCTGATGTAGACGGCATGCAGGCGCCGCCGACCGATTATGTGTCCGAGGAGCTGTATTTATCCGCCGATCAATGGGCGAGCTGCGATGACGCGGCGCTGGCGGCAGTCATGCGCAAGGCCGAATCGGGAGAACCGGTGACGATCGCCTGCATCGGAGGCTCCATCACGCAGGGGACGATCTCAAACGGCACGGACGACAGTCAGGTTTCGCCCAAGAAATGTTATGCAGATATTTATTTTTCATGGTGGGAGCAGACGTTCCCGGATACGGAGTTTACATTTATCAACGCAGGAATCGGGGCGACGGATTCTTATATCGGAGTACACAGGGTACAAAAAGATGTATTGGATTTTTCACCGGATCTTGTGCTTGTGGAGTTTTCCGTAAATGACGGGGATTCTCTTACCTACAAAACAACATATGATAATCTGGTGCGCCGCATTCTGCTTGCGGATCATCATCCGGCAGCCATGCTTCTTTTTATGGGACAGACGAACGGCGCAACGGCGATCAGTCAGCATGTGCTGATCGGATTTAATTATAAGCTGCCGATGGTCAGCTACACGAGTCTCATTCAGGATATGATGACGCAGGAGGTTTACACCGCAAAACAGCTTTCGGGCGATGAGGTGCATCCGTCGGCGCTCGGTCATGCGATCACGGGTGAGATTTTGTGGAAATACTTAAACGCGGTGTACACGCAGAGAAATGAGCTGCCGGAGCCGCAGGATTTTGCTGAGGATGCCGTGACAAGGGAATGTTACATGAACGCGTCGCTTTTGGATCGTGAGACGATCACGCCGACAGAATTCGGCAGTTTTACCGAGAGCAGCATCTTTCAGCCGTTTCCGAATGACTGGACATGCGAGTCGGGAGAAGGCGGTATTGTTTTTGAGGCGAGCTTTGAAAGACTGGGAATTCTTTATCATAAGACGGTCGATGGTCTGAGCGGTCAATTTGATGTGCTGGTTGACGGTGAGCGCGTGGCGACCCTGAACGCTGATTTTTCGGGAGGCTGGGGAAATTGTGCGGATGCGCGCGAGGTTTTTGTGGGAGATGGCGTGGAGCAGCACACCGTGGAGATCAGAAAGGCATCCGATTCCACAGGGGATTTGTTTACGATACTCGGTCTGATGGTGGCGCAGTAAGGATGCCTGACGGCTAGTAAAACCATTCCCGAAGCCGCTCAGATTGCTTTAGAAGCGGTCGATACGCGAAGATGAGGCAGGCGCCGGCAACATTTAAGATGACATCATCAATGTCCGCCTGCCCGACCATTGTCAGAAACTGAATGCTTTCCACGATCACCACGGAAAGGATCATGGTCGGCAGAAAATACCGCCATTTTGTCTGCGTGCGCGGCCAGATCACAGGAAGAAATATGGCACAGGGCATGGCTGCGACAAGATTTCCTAATAGATTTAAAGCAATCAGCCTGACGGACATGTTTTGGTTGCGATACGCGCGCATATACATGGTGATCGAACGGAATGGTTTCAGATTGCAATACATTTCAAAATGCTCTTTTGTAAACGGCTCCGCCTGCCAGATATTGCGGTCCACAAACGCGCGGCGGAAAGAGCTTTTAAGGAAAAGAAGCGTTGCGGCGGCGATCACGTAAATGAGGAACATCTGCACATAGGCGCGGTGGCGGATCTCCGTTTTTTCTGTCGTCGTCTGCGCATGCCCCATGCGGTACGCCATATCAAGAAAGAGCACAAAAATAGGGGTGGCATACATCAAAAGCTTTTGCCTGCCACCCATTGTATACGACGGATTCAGATCAATATACAGTCCCATTGCCACGATCACAAGCACAAAGGTGACTGCCACAATATGATACCATTTTTTCATGATCCGAATAAGGGGAGCGTTACTGCTCCATCTGCTTTCCTAAGAATCCTGCCGCGGAGAGGATCATTTTCTGTTCTGCCTCACCCATCTTTGCTTTCCCGTCGGTATCTGCCAATATGACCGAACCGATCACATCTCCTTCACAGATGATGGGGGTCAGTGCGACATGCTGATATTCTTCTGCGCCCTCTCCTATTATAATATAACTCCTCTCACCCTTTGATGCAATCATTGTTTCGCGATGATCCATTTTTTCTTCCAACTGCTTGCTGATCGGCTTGCCGAGCAGGTTTTTGCCGCCGCCTGCATTTGCGATGAATTGATCCCTGTCCGTGACAAACGCCGTATGTCCCGAAACCGCGGCTAAGGAGTCCGCATACTGTTTGGCAAAATCACCAATCTCACCGATGGGAGAATATTTTTTTAATATAATTTCGCCTTCATGGTCTGTAAAGATTTCAAGCGGATCACTCTCACGGATGCGGAGCGTACGGCGGATTTCCTTCGGGATCACCACCCGCCCAAGATCATCTATTCTTCTTACGATTCCCGTTGCTTTCATAGAAATAAAACCTCCGTTTATCCTAAATAGTCATTTTTGCTGATACTATTATTTGTAAAAAAAGTAGCCTTATACTATGATAAAAAACAAATTTTGATTCAACCATAAGATGAAGCGCCGATTGATGTGTGTGTTTAATGATGCAGAAGGAAAATAATGGAATTTATTAAAATATAATCAGGAAAAATTTTTGTGAAATACGCAAAATCAGCAAAAAAGTGATGGAAATTATAAAAAAACATGCTATTATAAAAGTAACATGTTTTGATCACAAATAAAGATAGAACGATGAGAGATCGTTCTGGTATCGAAAAAAGGGCGGAAGAGATGGCAGGATACATAAGCGGCGTGTATGCGCGTGAATGGACTCCGTCCGGAACAGGGAGGAAGTATGCAGGATAATAACAATCCGCTGAACGGGCAGCCGGAAGGGCAGAATCCGTACAGCATGAATCAGGGCTTCGGAGTAAATCAGCCGAGTGATGTCACACAGCCGTTTCAGGCAGCAGATGCGAATCAGGGCTATGGCATGGGCGCAGGCAGCGACATGAATGCGAATCAGGGCTTTGGGCTGAATCAGCAGAGCGGTGACATGAATATGAACCAGGGCTATGGCATGGGCGCNGGCNGNGACATGAATGCGAATCAGGGCTTTGGCATGAACCAGCCGAATATGAATCAGGGNTATGGCATGGGCGCGGGCGGCGACATGAATGCGAATCAGGGCTTTGGCATGAACCAGCCGAATATGAATCAGGGCTATGGCATGGGCGCAGGCGGCGACATGAACATGAATCAGGGCTATGGGATGAATCAGCCGGGCGGCTATCCCAATCCGAATTACGGTTATGGCGCGGGCGGCCCCGGTTATCAGCAGCAGCAGAAGCAGAATAAGAAAAAGCTTGGTGTAGTCGTCGCTGCGATTGCTGTGATTTTTGTTGCGATCGTAGGCATTATTGTCGGTATTGTGCTGAAGAAGGATGATGAGCCGGAAGGCGGCATTGGTTTGCTTGCGGCAGGACCGACATCCGCACCGAGGGAGGAAGCGACGCCGACACCGGAACCGACAGAAGAGCCGACACCGGAGCCGACAGAAGAACCGACACCGGAACCGACGGACGAGCCGGATGTGCCGGAGTTCGATCCGGGGTTTGCCGTACAGGGTTACATGACAGATTACCGTGCTTCCTTTACCGGCTATTACGGCGAAAGCTATATTCTGATCAAGAATAATCAGTGGGACGACTATAATCTTGTCTATGCGGACACACAGGAAGCATACTCGCTTGTGGATTATGATGTCAGATACTTTGCGGTTATTGGCGACGACGTGTATTTTACGTCAAGAGATTCGGATGCGGGCACTTATTCATTTTGGAAGGTCAAATTGAAAAACGGCTCTGAGCCGGAGCTGCTCTTAAACGGAACGCAGGTATGTGCATTCTCGTATTACGAGGGCTTGATCTATTACGATAATTATGATGATTACTATGAGCTGTATTGTTATGATCCGGTAACGGGAAGCAATGAAAAGATCGATCAGGATTCGCTTGGCTACTATTATATTTTAGACGGATATATTTATTATGAGCGTATCGACGATCATACGATGTGCAAAATGAAGCTTGACGGCAGCGATAAGCACACGTTATTTGCGCTTTCCGATTATGGACTGAATAATCTCAGCTGTCTGACGGCATTCGATGTCGGAGGCTTCATCTTCTTCGCGTTCAACACGCCTGACGGGGAGATGCTTCTGACGACGGAGGATGGCAGCGCCTATGAGCTGATCGCAGAGGATCTGATGGATTTTGACTTAAATCAGGACATTTATTATGCGGAGGGCTCCATCTACTATTCCGCAAAGAACGGAACAGAGGTACACAAGCTTGACATTGAGGAGTACTTAAATGATGCGGATATGGAGACGATTCCGGACAGCATCATCTGCGATCACAGCTTCTACTATTTTGAGGTGACGGACGGACTGATTTATGTCGAGCTTTACGGCGGCAATAATGAGGTAGAGGTTATGGACTGCCTGACGGGTGAGATCTACAATACGTTTGATTTTTCCTAAGACTTGACAAAAAATAAAAAAGCGCATTATAATAGCGCTGAGATAATGATGATTGCGCACAAAGACGTTGACAAAGACAGTAGCTTTGTTCGGAAAGTGACAGCGAGCCGGTGAAGGTGGAAGACCGGTATGAGTACGGACAAAGGGAATATCACTTTCGAGTCGCAGCTTGAAAGCCTTAGGGTAAGTAAACGCTGACGCATCTCCGGCGTTACGGGAGACCATATAAGCCGAAACCGCACTTTCGTGCGCGGACGGTCGTATGTTGTAAGAGGTGGTGAACGAGCAAAGACTTCGTCCTGTTACAGGGCGGAGTCTTTTTTGTATCGAATGAGGATACGGATGATTTTATTTGGAAAGGAGCACGAGCATGTATCAAAAAGTAACAACGGATCTGAATTTTGTGGAGCGTGAAAAGGAAGTCAGCGAATTTTGGAAGGAGCATGACGTTTTCCGCAAATCAATGGAGGGACGCAAGGACGGACCGACCTATACGTTTTACGACGGGCCGCCGACGGCGAACGGAAAGCCGCATATCGGGCATGTGCTGACGCGCGTGATCAAGGATATGATCCCGCGTTACCGCACGATGAAGGGGTATATGGTTCCTCGCAAAGCGGGCTGGGATACGCATGGTCTTCCGGTCGAGCTGGAGGTGGAAAAACGGATTGGTGTTGACGGAAAAGATCAGATTGAAGAATATGGCTTAGATCCGTTCATCTCAAAATGCAAGGAGTCCGTATGGAAATACAAGGGCATGTGGGAGGATTTTTCTGAGACGGTCGGCTTCTGGGCGGACATGGATGACCCGTATGTCACCTATCATGATGATTTCATTGAGTCCGAGTGGTGGGCGTTAAAGCAGATCTGGGATAAAGGATTACTGTATAAGGGCTTTAAGATCGTACCGTACTGCCCGCGCTGCGGGACGCCGCTTTCCTCCCATGAAGTGGCGCAGGGCTATAAAGCCGTAAAGGAGCGCTCGGCTGTCGTGCGTTTCAAGGTAAAGGGCGAAGACGCTTATTTTTTGGCATGGACGACGACACCGTGGACGCTTCCGTCCAACGTCGCGCTCTGCGTGAATCCGGAGGAAGTCTACTGCAGGGTGAAGGCGGCGGACGGCTATACCTATTATATGGCGCAGGCGCTTTTGGATCAGGTGCTCGGTTCGCTTGCCGCAGAGGGCGTTCCTGCATACGAGGTGCTGGAGACTTACAGCGGAAAAGACTTGGAATACAAGGAATATGAGCCGTTATTTCAGTGTGCGGCGGATGTGGCGGAAAAGCAGCATAAGAAGGGGCACTATGTGACCTGTGATTCTTATGTTACGATGACGGACGGTACGGGCATCGTTCATATCGCATCGGCGTTCGGTGAGGACGACGCGCAGGTGGGGAGAAAATATGATCTTCCTTTTGTACAATTCGTTGACGGAAAAGGAAACATGACGGAGGAGACGCCGTATGCGGGATTGTTTGTGAAAAAAGCAGACCCGGAAATCCTGAAGGATCTTGATAAGGAAAGTAAGCTGTTCGACGCGCCGAAGTTTGAGCATGACTATCCGTTCTGCTGGCGCTGTGATACGCCGCTGATCTATTATGCGCGCGAATCCTGGTTTATCAAAATGACGGCGGTCAGAGATCAGCTTGTGCGCAATAATCAGACGGTCAACTGGATTCCGCCTTCTATCGGCGAAGGACGTTTCGGTAATTGGCTGGAGAACATTCAGGACTGGGGCGTTTCGCGTAACCGTTACTGGGGAACGCCGCTTAATGTATGGGAGTGCGGCGGCTGCGGACATCAGGAGTCGGTTGGCTCCCGCGAGGAATTAGAAAAGTTAAGCGGCAATCCGGCGGCGCGCACTGTGGAATTGCACAGGCCGTATGTGGATGAGATCACCTGCACCTGTCCAAAGTGCGGCGGGACGATGAAGCGCGTTCCTGAGGTGATTGACTGCTGGTTTGATTCCGGCGCGATGCCGTTTGCACAGCATCATTATCCGTTTGAGAATAAAGAATTATTTGAGGCGCAGTTCCCGGCGCAGTTTATTTCCGAGGCGGTCGATCAGACGCGCGGATGGTTTTACTCTCTGATGGCGGAGTCTACTTTATTATTTGACAAGGCACCCTATGAAAACGTGATCGTGCTCGGTCTTGTGCTGGATGAGAACGGACAGAAAATGAGCAAGTCCAAGGGAAATGCGATCGACCCGTTTGAGGCGCTTGAGACCTACGGAGCCGATGCGATCCGCTGGTATTTCTATATCAATTCCGCACCGTGGCTGCCGAACCGTTTCCACGGGAAAGCCGTGCAGGAGGGACAGCGCAAATTCCTCGGAACACTGTGGAACACCTATGCATTTTTTGTCCTTTATGCGAATATCGATCAGTTTGACGCGACGAAATATCAATTGGAATATGATAAGCTTCCGGTCATGGATAAATGGCTGCTCTCGAAACTGAATACAGCGATCCGCGAAGTGGATGAACATTTGGACAATTACCGCATTCCGGAGGCGGCAAAGGTGCTTGACAACTTTGTGGATGAAATGAGCAATTGGTATGTCAGAAGAAGCCGCGAGCGTTTTTGGGCGAAGGGTATGGAGCAGGATAAGATCAACGCGTATATGACGCTTTATACCGCGCTTGTGACGATCGCGAAATGTGCTGCGCCGATGGTGCCGTTTATGACGGAGGAGATCTACCGTAATCTGGTGTGCAGTATTGATGCGACTGCGCCGGAGAGCGTTCATCTGTGTGATTTCCCGACAGCGGATGATTCGATGATCGATGCGAAGCTCGAGGCGGATATGGAGGAAGTATTAGAGCTTGTCGTGATGGGACGCGCGGCGCGTAATACCGCCAATATCAAGAACCGTCAGCCGATCGGGACCATGTTTGTCAAGGCGGGCAGGGAGCTTGACGGATTTTATCAGGATATTGTTAAAGATGAGCTGAATGTGAAGAAGATCGTGTTTACGGATGAAGTGAGCGAATTTACAAGCTACAGCTTCAAACCGCAGTTAAAGACGGTCGGGCCGAAATACGGAAAGCAGCTCGGCGGTATCAAAGAGCATTTGACGAAGCTTGACGGCAATGCGGCGATGGCGGAGCTGAAAGAGAAGGGCGCGCTCGTCTTTGACGTGAACGGCACGGAGGTGTCTCTTGCCGAGGAAGATCTGCTGATCGAGATGACGCAGAAGGAAGGCTATGTCGCTGAGTCAGATCGTGACACGACGGTCGTTCTGGATGCAAATCTGACTGAAGAATTGATCGAGGAGGGATTTGTCTACGAGGTCATCAGCAAGATTCAGACCATGCGAAAGGACAGCGGCTTTGAGGTCATGGATCACATTCGGGTATATGTGAGCGGCAACGAAAGAATTGCGAAGCTGATCGCGGCGAATGAGCAGGCGATCGGTGCAAAGGTGTTGGCGGAAGCGTTTGTCACAGAGCAGACCTGCGAGGGTGCAAAGGAGTGGAACGTCAACGGCGAGAATGTTGTGCTCGGTGTGGAGAAAATCGTATAAGCGTGGAGGACAGACAGCATTGCTGAAAGTCGAATCCACTCACATGCATGTGTAGCATTACGGCGGCAGGAAGAGATTCCTGCCGCCGTTTTTTGCAACAATATGCGCCTCAAATGAACATGCCGGTAAATAAAGAAAAAATAAAAAATAATTTTTGTGAGAAAAACACGCTCTGATGTGTTTATATTATAGAGGGACAAAAGAGACAGAGGAACTGCAAAAGGAGAGAGAATCGTTGGCACAGGGGTGGAATGAGAAAATCGCAGCGCTGTATCGGGAACGCTACGGACGCTTATATGGCACGGCTTACCGCGTTCTGGGGCGGCAGAGCGAGGCGGAGGACGCCGTGCATTCCGCGTTTGTCCGGCTGTTGCGGATGAAAGGGCATTACGACGCGCTGAGTGCGGATGAACTGTGCTACATGGCGGTCTGCATCGTCAGACATGTGGCGCTGAACATGCTGCGGGACGAAAAAAAGCACCTGTTATTTGAAACGTCGGAAGATCTATCGGCACAGTCGGCGGGGATGGCAGGAGGAGGCACCGCTTCACAAATGCCGCTTTCATCGGAAAAAAATGAGGACGCGCTGCGGGAGCAGGTGCGGGAGACTCTTTATCGTATGTCGGAAGAGGAATGCAGACTGCTCTGGATGAAATATTATGCAGGGTTGAGCAATCAGGATATCGCAACCGCGCTGCATATTTCCAGGCATGCGGCGGACATGCGGCTGCACCGTGCAAGGCGCGAGCTGGAAAGGCGGATCAAGGAAGGGAGATAATCTTATGAGGAAGAATGAAAAAAGTATGGAAAAGAGAGAAAATGCAGTAAACGAGGAGCTGTTAAAAGAAGTATTGGGCGAATATGCCGAGAGAGGGGCAGAGGCGCTCGGACAGGAACCGGGAGAAAATGAGCAGGAGCCGGGAAAACGTATAGACAGCAGGATGAAGCAGACTCTTTGGTACTACGGAGGGGGCAGGAAAAAGATCTTCACGATTGGCGGCATCTGCGCAGCTTCAGCAGTGGTGCTGCTTTCAGCAGGTATATGGAGCATGCAGTCCGGGCGGGGGCAGGATCAGAAGAGCGGCATGGACATTGTGTTGACAGACCCTGCACCGCAGGATACGGATCATGTGCAATATCAGGTCTACATGAATCAATACGGGGAAGAAGCGACGTTTTCTTATGCGAGTGCGCAGAGTCAGAACGGAACAGAGGAAGGACTGCCGGAAGAAATAGCAGTGCTGCGGGGAGAGGAGTGGAGCGGACTTTCCGCACGCACGGACAGGGAAACAGCGATCCGAAATTCCAATTATCAGAATTTTGGCTATCTGTGCGCCGACGGCAAAGGCAAAATTTATTATTCCGATTTGACGGAACACGTTATTTATATGAGCAATGAGGACGGAAGCGGGCGGGAGAAGCTGACTGACGGTGCGGGAAGTTATTTACAGGAGAAGGACGGAAATCTGTATTATACCGCGTTGGACGAGGGAGGTGTGATCATGTGTCTGAACATTGCCGCCAAAGAAAAGACGGTTATCATGGATGCGCCGCACGGAGAGTTTCTTCTTACCGGGGAAGGAATTTTGATCAATGCGGAGAGCGGTACGCTGCTTCTTGGCTATGAGGGGGGAGAAGCGCAGATCATAGAGGCGATGTCCGGCAAAGACTGGCAGCCCGCATTGTTTACCGCGTCGGATGAGATGGTTCTTTTTAACGCCGTGCAGGGAACGGATGTGAATTATTATTTGCAGGGATATCTGCTCTGTTATAACAAGACCGGGGAGGAGGTATCGTATTTAGGGCAGGTGATGATGCGCCCGCTGCTTGCCGGGGATTATCTGCTTGCGGTGAAAGGAGAAAGCATGAAACAGGCGAGTCTGCATGTCATGGATCTGGCGGCAGGCACAGATACGGACTTGGGCGTATGGCCGTTTGACGGCTTTACGAGTGACGGAACGGCGGTCTTTTACACGAGGGGCGGCATGCTCGGCAGATATCAGGACGGCGTGAACGAGGAGATCCTGGACCTGCACGAGCAGGAATCGGAGCTCATGGGACAGTGTCCGGACCGCCATCTGTATCTGGCAGGAGACTACTTATACTGGCTGTGCAGGAGACAGGTGATAGAAGAGGGGGAAGTAGTAGAGATATTCTATGAATGGCACAGCATAAGCATAACTGAATAAAATTTTTGACCAATAACCGAACAATTTTATCGCTTAACTATTTTCATTCTTTGGCATTTACGCTATAATAAGACAGGAAGAAAAAGGAATTACTCAAATGAAGGAGGATGGCGTTATGCCAAAGAAGGCGACAGTAGCGGCAGCGAATAATGCATTTGACAAAGAATTATTTAAGCGCAGTGTGCTATACAATGTAAAGACCTTGTACCGCAAGAACATGGAGGAGGCAACCCCGCAGCAGATTTTCCAGGCGGTTTCCTACGCGGTAAAGGATCAGGTCATTACGAACTGGATGGACACGCAGGAGGAGTATGAGAAAAAGGATCCGAAGATCGTATATTATCTTTCGATGGAATTCCTCATGGGGCGTGCGCTCGGTAATATGATGATTAATCTGCAGGCTTATAAGGACGCAAAGGATGCGCTTTTAGAGCTTGGCGTGGATATTAATGTGATCGAAGATCAGGAGCCGGATGCCGCGCTCGGAAACGGAGGATTAGGGCGTCTGGCGGCCTGCTTCCTTGATTCGCTTGCGACACTCGGTTATGCGGCGTACGGCTGCGGAATCCGTTATCGTTACGGTATGTTCAAGCAGGAGATCCGTGACGGCTATCAGATAGAGGTTCCGGATAACTGGCTCGTAGACGGCAATCCGTTTGAACTGCGCCGCCCGGAATATGCCAAGGAAGTAAAATTCGGCGGCTATGTGGCATGCCGTGTGGATGAGAACGGCAGAAATAATTACTATCAGGAGGATTATCAGGTCGTAAGGGCTGTGCCGTATGACCTCCCGATCGTCGGCTATGGCAATGGCATTGTCAATACGCTGAGAATTTGGGATGCGGAGCCGGTGGACTGCTTCCGTTTGGATTCTTTTGATAAGGGTGATTATCAGAAGGCGGTGGAACAGGAGAACTTGGCGCGTAATATCGTGGAGGTGCTTTATCCGAATGATAACCATTATGCGGGCAAGGAGCTGCGCTTAAAACAGCAGTACTTCTTTATCTCTGCATCCGTGCAGGAGGCCGTCGGCAAGTATATGAGGAAGCATGATGATGTCCGCAAATTGTACGAGAAGGTGACGTTTCAGCTGAATGACACACATCCGACCGTTGCAGTTGCGGAGCTGATGCGCATTTTGATGGATGAGTATTATCTGACATGGGATGAGGCATGGAGCGTGACGACGAAGACCTGTGCGTATACGAACCATACCATTATGTCGGAGGCGCTTGAGAAATGGCCGATCGAGCTGTTTTCCCGTCTGCTTCCGAGAGTATATCAGATCGTTGAAGAGATCAACCGCCGCTTTATTCTTCAGATCGAGCAGATGTATCCGGGCAATCTTGAGAAGGTCCGCAAGATGGCGATCATTTATGACGGACAGGTCAAGATGGCGCATCTGGCGATCTGTGCAAGCTACAGTGTGAACGGTGTGGCAAGGCTGCATACGGAGATCCTCAAGAAGCAGGAGCTCAAAGATTTCTATGAGATGATGCCGCAGAAGTTCAACAATAAGACGAACGGCATTACGCAGAGACGTTTCCTGCTGCATGGCAATCCGCTGTTGGCGGATTGGGTGACAGCCCATGTCGGCTCGGACTGGATCACCGATCTGCCCAAGATCAACAAATTAAAGGTTTATGCGGATGACGAGAAGGCACAGCAGGAGTTCATGAACATTAAGTATCAGAACAAGGTGCGCCTTGCACAGTATATTTTAGAGCATAACGGAATCACGGTTGACCCGCGCTCCATCTTTGACGTACAGGTAAAGCGTCTGCATGAGTATAAGCGTCAGCTTTTGAATATCCTGCATGTCATGTATCTGTATAATTGCTTAAAAGACAATCCGGCGATGAAGTTCTATCCGCGCACATTTATTTTCGGTGCAAAAGCGGCTGCGGGCTACCGCAACGCAAAGCTGACGATCAAGCTGATCAATGCCGTTGCTGATGTGGTAAATAATGACGCTTCCATCAACGGAAAGATCAAGGTGGTATTTATCGAGAATTACCGTGTATCAAATGCGGAGCTGATCTTTGCTGCAGCAGATGTTTCCGAGCAGATTTCGACCGCCAGCAAGGAGGCGTCCGGAACAGGTAATATGAAGTTTATGTTAAACGGCGCGCTGACGCTCGGCACGATGGACGGCGCCAATGTAGAGATCGTTGAGGAAGTCGGAGCGGAAAATGCGTTTATCTTCGGATTAAGCTCCGATGAAGTTATTCGTTATGAGAATCAGGGCGGTTATGATCCGATGGAGATCTTTAATAACGATCCGGATATCAGACGGGTGCTCATGCAGCTCATTAACGGTACGTTCTCTCAAGATACGGAAATGTTCCGTACACTGTATAACTCCTTGCTGAATACGCAGAGTACTTCAAAGGCGGACACCTATTTTATCTTAAAGGATTTCCGTGCTTATGCGGATGCGCAGAAGCGGGTGGAGGAAGCATACAGGAACGAATCGGGATGGGCAAAGAGCGCGATCCTGAATGTGGCATGCACGGGCAAGTTCACATCTGACAGAACGATTCAGGAGTATGTGGATGAGATATGGAAACTGGATAAGGTGACGATCAAAAAATAGTGTTTATAAAAGAAAAGACCGATCCAACGTATGTTGGATCGGTCTTTTCTTTTAGGTTAATTTTGCACCGCATTTGTTGCAGAATGCAGCGCCGCCTGTGATCGGCTGGCCGCATTGCGGACAGAAGCGCTGCGCGTTGCCGGATGCGTTGTTTTGGGGCGGTGCGCCGCCTGCCATCGCCGGTGCGGGAGCGGGATTGATATGCATAGGGCCCTCCGCCTTTGCTTTTCCGAACAGTTCCTTAAATTTCGAAGATAGACCGCAGAGCTTATCATAGAGGTCAAAGGTGATCTGCGTGGAAGGAGCGACCTCCATGTAGGATACCATCATTTTTACGAGCATCCAGCTGTCGATAAAAGCAGATTTGATCACAATGGCAATGATCAATGCAAGAATAACGCCCGCAAGCATGTTCCAGCCCGCCGCGCGGAAAATCACTGCGACCAATCCAAACGGTACAACCCATGCGAGGAAGGTACCGCCGATTACGATCAGTGTGGTAACAGCGGCGTCCTTTAACAGCTTCTTTGCGTTCTGAAAATAAATGACAACGCCGTCGCAGGAAGCCTGAAACGCGCTCTGCTCTTGCCTCAGGAAGCAATAGCCGAGGCAGCATTCATCCACATAGCCGAGCGCGATGCCGATGAAGGTCTGCAAAATGTCTGTAATCTGTGCCATGCCGGGAACCGCGTCGAGTGCGCCGCCGATCTTGCCAACCGCCTTTTGAAGCTGGTGTACGGCGCCGCTCACGAGCCGGTCAACGACAAAATACACATTGCTTGCAGCAAACCGGGATTTTACCATCTGCTTGCCATATTCAAACTGATTCTCGGGAAGCGCGCCTGTGGTGACTGCCGAAGCGATCACGGCGACATGCCCGGCTTTGATCATGTAGCCGAAATAGTACATGATGACTTTGTAAATAACTTCGGTAAGAGCAATCCATACGATGAGCATTATGTACAGCCCGGCGCCGCCGAACGCGTAACCGATCAGCATGCAGAGCGCAAGCAGGATAATGGATGCAACAGTGACAGCAGCGCCGATCCCGACCTTGAGCCATACAAATTTCATAGTACCTAAATAAATATCTTTTGCTTTCATGATACCTCCTTGGTTATTTGGTTATATGATAAGGCGTATAGCCATATCCACAATATCATAGCCGGTAATCTGTCCGGTTACCGGCGGCCTGTTCGATTTCGAAATGCAGTACAGTTGATGAATATCTGACCGGATCGTCAGGAAATGCTGCTGCGCAATCCGCGCTTGATGTCCTCGATGATATGAGAGATCGTGTCGAGCGTGTGAATGATCGAATGCATCCGCGTCATTTCATTCTCGTCGATCACGCCGTCGCGCATGATCTCGACCAGATCATTGGAAATCTGTTCCATGTCCTGCGCCGATCCCAAAAACTCAAGAACAAGGCGATCAAGATTGGAAGGTGTTCCGGCCGGCACGTCGTCTTTTAGCAGATAATCCGTCGTAACATGAAAAAAATCACTGATAGCGACCAGCTTATCGATCTCAGGATAGGAAGAACCCAGTTCCCATTTGGAAATCGTTTGACGGCTGACATCAAGCCCCTCCGCGAGAGATGCCTGCGATAAATTAGAACGGCTGCGCAGGATATAGAGTTTTTCTGAAAAACTCATTTGCAAATACCTCCTGTGGTAGCGTGTTGTGGGATAAAAAGCATGAATTTATTATATCATCGCGCGCGGAAAAAGAGAAGCACCTATAACGTGCAATTTTGAATGGCGCCTGCAACCAGCGGTGGCATGAGGGATGGGAATGTTTGGAAAGAGTCCGCACGCTTTTTCCCAAGCGGCACTTGCACAAGGGGCGCACTTCCCGTATAATACAAAGTGCGGCATGCGGACGGACGCATGCCGCGTACATGAACATGGCATAAATGAAATAAGAAAGAAGATAAGATCAGGAGGAAAACGGACATGAGGCTGTATGAAGGCGGCGCTTATCTGGTGAACGGAACGGAATTGATTCCCGACGGTGCGGATGCGCTGAATGCGGTAAAAAATAAGGTTGGCGAAAGAACGCCGGACGGCGGGGCGCTTACGAAGGAGAAGGCAAAAGAAGCGACGATCGCGTACGGCATTTTGAAGGCGCATAATACGTCCGGCAATATGGACAAGCTGAAGATTCAATTTGATAAGCTGACGTCCCACGACATCACGTTTGTCGGCATTATCCAGACAGCGCGCGCATCAGGATTAAAAAAATTCCCGATTCCCTACGTGCTGACGAACTGCCACAATTCCCTGTGTGCGGTCGGCGGAACGATCAATGAGGATGACCATATGTACGGCCTGTCCTGCGCGAAGCGCTACGGCGGCGTGTATGTACCGCCTCATCAGGCGGTCATTCACCAGTTTGCGAGAGAGATGCTTGCAGGCGGCGGAAAAATGATCTTAGGCTCGGATTCCCATACCCGATACGGTGCATTAGGAACCATGGCAATGGGAGAAGGCGGTCCTGAGCTTGTGAAGCAGCTATTAGGGCAGACCTATGATATTAACATGCCGGGCGTTGTCGGCGTATATCTGACCGGAGAGCCGGCGCGGGGCGTCGGACCGCAGGATGTGGCGCTTGCCATCATCGGTGAGGTATTCGGCAGCGGATATGTAAAAAATAAAGTCATGGAGTTTGTAGGACCCGGCGTTTCCTCCCTGTCGCCCGATTTCAGGATCGGTATCGACGTCATGACGACGGAGACGACCTGCCTTTCTTCCATTTGGAGAACGGATGAGCAGGTAAAGGAATTTTATGAGATTCATGGACGCGTGGAAGATTACGCGGAATTAAATCCGGGACAGGCGGCATATTATGACGGCATGATCGAGATTGATTTAAGTGAGATCAAACCGATGATCGCCATGCCGTTCCATCCGAGCAATACGTATACGATCGAGGAGCTGAATGCGAACCTTACCGATATTCTTGACGACGTGGAGCGCCGCGCGGCGGTCAGCCTTGACGGTGCAGTCGAATTCACATTAAAGAACAAAGTACGGAACGGAAAATTCATGGTCGATCAGGGAATCATCGCGGGCTGTGCGGGAGGCGGTTTTGAGAACATCTGCGCGGCGGCGGATATTATGAAAGGAAGCTATATCGGAAGCGATGAGTTCACGATGAGCGTCTATCCCGCATCCATGCCGGTCTATATGGAACTGATCAAAAACGGCTGCGCAGCGACGCTGATGGAGACGGGAGCCGTGCTGAAAACGGCGTTCTGCGGTCCCTGCTTCGGTGCGGGTGACACGCCTGCCAACAATGCGTTCAGCATCCGCCATTCGACGAGAAACTTCCCGAACCGTGAAGGAAGTAAGCTTCAGAACGGTCAGATCGCGTCCGTCGCATTGATGGATGCGCGTTCGATCGCGGCGACGGCGGCGAACAGGGGCGTGCTGACGGCAGCGACCGATGTGCCGTGCGAGATTGGAAAATATCGTTATCATTTCGATGCGAATATTTATGCGAACCGAGTGTTTGATTCACACGGCGTTGCGGATGAGAGCGTGGACATTGTGTTCGGCCCGAATATCAAGGACTGGCCGGAAATGGTTCCGCTTACGGAGCATCTTGTTTTAAGAGTCGTATCCGAGATTCACGATCCGGTCACGACGACGGATGAGCTGATCCCTTCGGGCGAGACGTCCTCCTATCGCTCCAATCCGCTTGGATTGGCGGAGTTTACATTATCGCGCAAGGATCCGAAGTATGTCGAGCGCGCGAAAGAGATACAGAAGGCGGAGAAGGCGCGCGAGGCGCTGCTTGCCGGAGAAGACGGCATAAAGCCTTGCCAGACCGTTCCCGGACTTCATGAGGTGCTGGGTAAGATCAAGGCGCAGTTCCCGGGAACGAACCACACGAATTTCGGCATCGGTTCCACGATCTTTGCGGTGAAGCCGGGAGACGGCTCCGCGAGGGAGCAGGCGGCAAGCTGCCAGAAGGTATTGGGCGGCTGGGCCAATATCGCCAATGAGTACGCGACCAAGCGTTACCGCAGCAACCTGATCAACTGGGGAATGCTGCCGTTCATTATCAAGGAGGGAGAGCTTCCGTTTTCCAATCTCGATTATCTTTTTATCCCGAATATCCGCAAAGCGGTGGAGGAAAAAGCGGCTGAGATTCCTGCGTATGTCGTAAAAGAGGACGGTCTGCATGAATTTACCTTAACGCTCGGCGAGCTGACGGATGAGGAGCGGCAGATCATCCTAAAGGGCTGTCTGATCAATTACAACCGCGTGGATTGATCGTCGAATACCATCCTGCTTCATGGCGGGATGGTATTTTTATGCAATGATGGTCTTGTTTTTGAAAAAGACGGACGATATATAACATGTATCGCAGTTCCTTGAAATCTTTTGATTCGCGGACGAAAGGTTTCATTGCGTTCGATGCTAATTCCTTTACATCAAAGCACGAAATAGGAGGCAGGGTATTTGCGAATTGATTCCAGTAAAATAGGAATGGAGTCCGCCAGAAGGTATTCTTCTGTCAAGGTGGCGGGAGCATCCGCCGCGGCACAGGGAGGTGTCTTAGTAAAAAACGGTTCTTTCGGAAACTTTGTAAACAGCTGGTCGTCAGGTTCCGGTATGACGAAAAGCAGCTACGGCAGCATGACGCAGCTTCGAAACGGAAAGCAAAGCATGACACAGCTCCGTTATATGCGCTCGGACGTTTATTCGGCGCAGAGCATTCGGAGCGAACGGCGTGCGCAGACCTATGAGGACATCCGGATTTCCTCCATCATGCATCTGCTCAATCTTTTTTTCCGAAAAAAAGGTGGAACCACAAGGGACGGCGCGGTTTACGGTGCGCAGTCCGGCAACGCGCAGGGAGACAGTGCACAGAGAACGGAAACGCAGGAGTCGCTTGTGACGCAGGTCTTGGGGGACAGGATTAAATATGCGCCCGCAAAGTCGAAGCCGATCGCGAATATGGTGGTTGGCGCAGCGGGCAGCTATGAAAGTGAGCAAACATCCTTTTCCACCCAGGGAACGGTCGTAACGAAGGACGGCAGGGAGATCAAATTCGGCATTGACATGAAAATGTCAAGAAGCTTTGCGGAATACTATGAGGCGAAGGCGCCGGCGAAGCAGACGGAATTTTGCGACCCGCTCGTCATCAATCTGGACACCGACATCGCAGAGCTGTCCGATCAGAAGTTTTTGTTTGATATTGACAATGACGGCATCTTGGATGAGATCTCAAAGCTTTCGTCAAAAAGCGGTTATCTGGCGCTTGATAAAAACGGTGACGGAAAGATCAACGACGGCGGCGAGCTGTTCGGTACGGCGTCCGGCAACGGCTTTGCCGATTTGGCGGCGTATGATGACGACGGCAACGGATGGATCGATGAGGATGATGAAATTTTTGATAAGCTGCTCATTTGGTCAAAAGATGAACACGGAAACGATAAGCTGTATCATCTGAAAGACCGCGGCGTCGGCGCAATCTGTTTAGCTTCCGCAGCAACGGAGTTTGCTTTAAACAACATGCAGACGAATGAGGCGAACGGCGTGATCCGCCGGACCGGTATGTTCCTGTTTGAAAACGGGAACGTCGGCACCATGCAGCATGTCGATCTGGCAAAGTAAAAATAAGTATGTCCCAAACGATTTCCGCATATAATAGTGCGGGGGTGCGGACATGGACAGATACGTAAAAAAAAGAACCACATGGAGAACCCGCACGGGAATCTTCCTTGTGGTTCTTTTTGTTCTATTATTTATCCCGCTGATTGTTGTTCTTGCCGTCATCCGCCCGGAACAGGAGAGCAGGACAGGCGCGCAGTATGAGGAAGACCGCACGGATTCGGCCTATCACGTGTTATGCGAGCAGGAAGCGGGAAGTATCAGCGTGCCGCTTGAGACAGCGCTCATCAGCATGCTTAGCAGCGTCATGGATGAGGCTTCCCCAAGGGAAGCGCTGCGTGCGATGGCAATTCTTCTGCGGACGCAGGCGGTGTTTGAGATTGAGCAGAACGGGAGCTGTCTGGTGCAGGGATACGCAGGCGATGCGGAGCTGAGGGAGCGATGGGGAGCATATTATGATACGTATTATGCCGTTTATGCGGAGGCGGTAGAGGAGACGCGCGGTATTATCATGACGTATGACGGGAAACCGATCGAGACCGCCTTTCACCCGATCAGCGCGGGACATACGAGAAGCCCGGCACTGTTGTCGGACGGACAGACGTATCATTGGAAATCCGTTTCCTGCGAGCAGGATCTCATGGCACAGGAATACCGCACAGTCGTAGATTATCCTGCCGAAAAGCTGGCTGACTGCTTAAAGGTACTGACCGGAAGCACGTCGATCGCCGGGGTGCAGATCGTGATCGAGGAGCGGGACGAGGCGGGCTACGTGGTGTCGCTGTCCGTAAGCGGCGAAGGCTTTGACTCGTTTCGGATCGGCGGTGAGCGGTTCCGGTCGGTATTTGGTTTGCCGTCCTCCCATTTTGCGATGGAGGAAAACGGGGAGGGTGTGCGTTTCATCTGTTTCGGAAGCGGACACGGGTACGGACTGAGTATTTATCAGGCGTGTATGCTTGCCGAGGAAGGCCGGACCTGTATGGATATATTGAAATATTTTTTTGACGAAATTGTATTTATGAGAATTGCATAAAAGAACGATTACGGGAAAAACTAACCCCATGAACAGTGAAAAATCCAAAAACTGACAGGGGGTTATGACATGGGAAACAGATTTGATCTTGATAATGGCGATAAAAAATCGATCCGCGGGCGGCAGATCGGTAAGAAAAAGATGAATAAGGAAAAGGTGGTCATGCTTGGCGCTTCGATCGCGGTGCTCGGTGCGCTGACTTTCACGGGCGTGTATCTTGGGACGCGCGGAAAGGACGATAGCGGGGAGCAGAGAATTGATTTTTCGGCACTGGAGGATGCGGCGAGGCAGCAGGAGCAGGTACAGCAGAACAACGCGTTTCCGGATGGCTTTATTGAGCATGACGATATGGACGTTGATCCGGAGATGTATGCGGAATATAAGCAGGCAAACTCGGAAGAAGTCGTCAATCCGGGTCTTGAGAGCGCGCAGAACGATGCGCAGGAGGATGAGGCGGACGCACAGGCGGATGAGACGGAAAATATTGGGCTTGCAGATGCGGGGGAAGCGGATTCTTCGGACTCCATGAGTTATCTCAGTGAGGGGGAGCAGCAGCAGGCGGACCGGGAGACCGCGGCGGGCATGGATTACGAGGCGATCCTGCAGAGCAAGATTGAAACAGCAGCGGAAACATTGCAGTTTGATGCCGGTCAGACGCTTGCATGGCCGATCGTCGGCAACGTGCTGATCAACTACAGCATGGACGGATATGTATATTTTACGACGCTCGGACAGTATCGTTACAGTCCGGCAATCGTGATCGCGGCAGCGCCGGGCGAGCATATCACGTCGGCAAGCGACGGAATCGTGAGCAATGTTTTTTATGATGAGGAGATCGGAAACGCGGTCACGGTGACACTCGGAAGCGGCTATGAGCTGACGTACGGGCAGCTGACGGAGATTGCAGTCGAACGGGGTGATTATGTTGCAACGGGCGAGCTGATCGGCGTGGTGGCGGAGCCTACAAAATATTATTCGCTGGAAGGCAGCAATGTGTATTTCGCAATGACGAAGGACGGCGAGCCGGTCAATCCGCTGACGCTTTTGCAGTAAGCGCGCGGCACGGATAAGAATGACGCATGCGCGGATGGGGCGCAGGACAGCTCTCATGCGCGGTGGCGGTACGGACAAGGTGCAAAAACGGCGTCGGCGAATACAATAAGGTAGAACGAAAAACACGTAATCGATTCTCCTACTTTTTTTCACCTGCGGCGGTCACCTGTTGTCCGCGCGAACGACAGTCCGGCTGGCTAGGGCTGTTGTTTTCGTTAAAATACCTGTTTTCGTCGATTGCTTCACCATAGAAAAACGTACATCAGGGACGGGATTCCGGTTAAAATCTCCGCAGATGTACGTTTACATATGCTTTACCAAAAAGCCTTTCGGTAGTATAATGTCTTAGATATGATGACGCGTATCATGAAGCGTTATGATGGGAATAGGACAGGATAACAGTAACGGAGGCTGACACATTGAGGATGAGGATACACATGAGGCGGGCACACGGGAGAGTGGTGTGCGGGCTGAAAAAGGCGGGTGTCCTGCTGCTCAGTATCTGTATGCTGGGCGGCTGTGCGAAGCAGCAGCCACAGGCGGATGAAAAGGACGGCGGGGAGAACGTGCAGGCGGGATATGTCGGTATGACAGGAAACCGGCCGCAGATTCAGTACCGGGTATCGCGTATGAGACCATCCGTGCTGACGAACCAGATCGGATATGAAACGGGCAGCACAAAGATTGTCTTTTTCATAGGTGGGGAAAACGGTCAAACGTATGAGGTGATCAATGCGGAAACGGGTGAAACCGTTTACAGCGGAAAAATGGAATATGCAGGCAGGGACGAGCAGTTACAGCGCACGGTGTGCTATGGCATGTTTACGGAGATGGTGGTAGAAGGAAACTATTATATCCGTGCGGGCGAGCTCGGAGAGTCATATTCGTTTGCCATCGGGGATGTGCTTTACGATGATCTGTTCCGGCAGCTCTGCGGCTCCTATGAGCGGCTTTGGGACAATGGCGCGTATGATCCGGAATGGCTGATTGAGGATGCGCGCACGATCTCGAATCTGCTCATCGCGTATGAATATTATACGGGAATTTTCGGCGATGATACCGGCTGCAGATGCAGTGGGAATACGATACCGGACTTGATCGAGCTGGTAGCGCAGAGGGCGGGACAGATTGTAACGCTGGACATAGAAACGCTTTCGATCGGAGAGCTTGGCGCGTACGCGGGAATTTTGGCGAAGTTTGCACAGGATTATCGGGCGGTTGACGCAGCGGTATCGGCTGAATTTCTGACCGCTGCGCAGAACGGATATGATAAGCTTTTGGAAAAAAGCAGGAGCGCGGGCACAGACCGGACGGATCCGGATGGGAGTCTGTCTTTTTACGCTGCGGCAGAGCTGTTTCGCGCAACCGGCTACGCGCGGTACCACACGGCGGTAAAGGAATATCTGGTGCAGACCGCGGGAAATGCAACGGACAGTCATGATGGGGGAATGGAATTTTACGGAAAGATCGCATATCTGTCAGCAAAATATCAGGTTGACACGGCGTTGTGCAGCAAGGTGATCAGTACGATCATGAGCGAGACGGAGGAGCTTGCGGCCGATTATAATGAGCAGATTTATCTGACGTCCGCGGAGCATCCCGGCGAGCTGTGCGGGGATATGGTAAAATTTGCCGTTGTCAATTATGTGATCACGAATCATGAATATGTGACGGTGCAGGAAAATCAGTTACATTATCTTTTAGGGCGAAATCCTTACGGGGAGAGTTATCTTCCGCTTGGCGCAAGCTTTGCGGAGGAGATGCTCACCGATGACGGGGAGCAGGTGTCCGCATTGATCTTACTGATGTGTGAGATCGTGAAGGAAGAAACGGAGGAGAGAAATTGAAAATCGTTGTTTTAGCAGGGGGAACAAGTATGGAGCGGGACGTGTCGCTGATGTCCGGGCGCATGATCTATCAGGCGCTTCGCGGGCGTCATCAGGCAGTACTGCTTGATGTTTATTTAGGCTATGAGGGTGACGATGCCGGGGAAGTGTTTGACATGGAGCGCGACTGGTCGGAGGGGATCGGTGCGGTCGGCACGGAAAGCCCTGATATTTCCGTGGTTAAGGCGATGCGCAAAGGGGACCCGGAGGTGTTTTTCGGCCCGAATGTGATCGAGATATGCAGTAAGGCGGACATTGTTTTTTTGGCGCTGCACGGAGAGAACGGGGAAAACGGGAAGCTGCAGGCGGCGTTCGACCTGTTCCACATCCGTTATACGGGAACCGGTTATGTGAGCAGCGCGCTTGCGATGGATAAGACGCTGACAAAAAAGCTGTTCCGTTATCATGACATTCCGACACCGGATGAGATCCTTGTGCCGGAGGGGGAGCAGGCGCCCGAGCCGCCGTATCCCTGCGTTGTGAAGCTGGCGTGCGGCGGTTCCAGCGTGGGCGTTTATATGGTAAACAATGAAACGGAATATCGTTCGGCTTTGCAGGATGCGGCGCGTTATGGCGGCGACCTTTTGGTGGAGCAGTACATCAAGGGAAGGGAGCTGACGGTCTGTGTCATGGAGGGAAGGGCGCTTCCTGTCGTGGAGATCTCTCCGAAGGAAGGCTTCTACGATTATAAAAATAAATATCAGGCGGGCAGCTCGATCGAGACCTGTCCGGCACAGATCAGTGAGGAAAAAACGAGAGAAGTGCAGGAGATCGCGGTCCGCGCGTACCATGTGCTGGGAATCAGAACCTATGCGCGTTTTGACTTTATCATGGATGAACAGGAGCACTTCTATTGCCTTGAGGGCAATACGCTGCCGGGGATGACGCCGACATCACTGATCCCGCAGGAGGCTGCAGCGACGGGGATGGATTTTGAAGCTTTGTGTGAGTGGATCATTCAGGTATCGATGGAGAAATATGAATGAGCTCAGGATGCAGAAATGAGAGGAGCGTCTGATCAGGAATGACATTGCGTGAAATGGCAGCGGCGTGCAGCGGGATTCTGCACGCGCGGGGATATGAAGAACAGGTGGAGCGAAATGCCGGGGATGTGGTGATCGATTCCCGTGAGATGAAAGAGGACGGCGTATTTATTGCAGTGAAGGGGGAACGGACGGACGGACACAGCTATATCGCCCAGGTATTTGCCAAGGGTGCGCTGGGCGTGATCTGCGAGCGCGTTCCCGAAAATGCGGCGGGGCCGTTTATATTAGTAAAAAACAGTCTGCAGGCATTAAAGGATATTGCGGAGTGCTATCGGCGTATGCTGTCGATACCGATTGTCGGTATTACCGGCAGTGTCGGTAAGACGAGCACAAAGGAATTGATCGCATCGGTGCTGGCACAGCGATTCTGTGTGTTAAAAACGGCGGGAAATTATAATAATGAGATCGGGCTGCCGCTGACCGTGATGAAGATCGGTCCGCAGCATGAGGCGGCGGTGCTGGAAATGGGAATCAGCGAGTTCGGCGAGATGCACAGGCTGAGTAAGATCGCGAGACCTGACATTTGTGTCATAACAAATATCGGACAGTGCCACTTGGAAAATCTGCAAACACGCGACGGTATTTTGAAAGCAAAGTCGGAAATATTTGATTATATGTCGCCGACGGCGCATATTTTTTTGAACGGGGATGATGATAAGCTCTGTACCGTTCGGGAAGTCAAGGGAATCCGGCCCGTTTGTTTCGGACTTTCCAAAGAGAATGCTTATTATGCGGATGAGATTGAAAACCGCGGACTGTTCGGAACGCGCTGTCGTATCCACACGCCGCAGGGAGACTTCGAGGCACAGATACCGCTTCCGGGGGTGCATATGGTCTATAACGCACTTGCCGCTGCGGCGGTCGGCATGTCCTTAGGGATAGGCATAGAGCAGATTCAGGCGGGGATCGTTTCGGTGAAGCCGGTCGGCGGCAGGAGCAATATCATCCGTCTGGAGGATCGCACGATCATTGATGATTGTTATAATGCGTCCCCCGCATCGGTGCGCGGCGCACTGGAGCTGTTGTCAAGCGCAGCGACAAGACGTGTGGCAATCTTAGGGGATATGTTTGAGCTGGGGGCGCAGGAGCGGCAGTTCCATCGGGAAATCGGCGCTTATGCGGTGCAGGGAAAATGTGATGTGCTGATCGGCGTCGGAACGCTGACGGAGGAAATGTGCGACGCTGCGAGAGAGAGCCTGAAGGATGTACCGCATACGAGCGACCGAAAAATGCGGATTCTGCATTTCGATACGCTGGAGGAGCTGGAGAATGAGCTTCCTGCCGTCTTACAGCCGGAGGATACGATTCTCGTCAAGGCTTCTCATGGCATGGGGCTTGCGCAGGTCGTAGAGTTTCTGAAAACGTGAGAAAGGTGTTGCCCACACCACTGTTTCGCAGGGTAAAACCTGTTTGGGCACGTTACATGGGTATCACGATGCGGAGCGTAAATATCCCATCCTCCGGTTGAAAGACGCAAATGCCCCGGTTGCGATCAGCGATCGTGCGGATGCTGTTGCAGCCGTAGCCATGTCCTTCCTGATCGGAGACGGGCAGACCATCCCGGAACAGAATCTCGCCGCCATAGGGATTCTGAATCTCAATCAGAAGTTTATCCAGTCGGACGCCGCAGTAAAACCTCACCCAGCGGTGGTTCCCTTCTAATTGAGCCACGGAGTTAAACGCGTTTTCCAAGCCATTGGATATCATGGCGCACAGCTCTGTGTCGGAGAGAGAAACGGCCTCCGGCAGTCCGACTTCCACTGTCAGGCGGATGCCTTTTTGTTCCGCACGGTTAGCGAAGGAGGAGCAGAGGAGATCGAGCAGACGGTTTTTGCAAAAACGCCGGGGAGTGACGGCCTCTATGTCGTCGCACACCTTCTGTATATATGCTTCTGCCTGGCGGAAGTCCCCCTCTGCCAAAAAGCCGTTGATTACCATGAGATGATGGCGCATATCGTGGCGGTAGATCGCTGACTGGCTCTGTGCCTCGTTCAAAAGGGCAATCTGTTCTTCTGCTGCATCCAGCTCCAGATTCAGTGCAGTTTGGGTGGTTTCCAGATCCCGCTTTTCACTGAGGTCCTGATAGTTGCGCACAAGCGAGAAGTAGTAGAGGAAGACCTGTAGTGCGGGCACATAATGGATCAGTATTCCGCTGACAGTGTTGAAATCCATAAAATGAAAACTCCGAAACGCAAAAATGTATACATAGTAGAGAATGTCTACCAGAAAAAGGGGAAGGAATACTTTATTATCGCCGTATTTCAGCAGATAATTAAACCCGCGTCGGAAAAAAAGCAGCACCAGCAGGAGCGAGATCAGATAAATGGCAGCCATGCACAGATAGGCAGTCAAGGAGTCAGCCGGGACGAACCGACTGATAACCCGGAGGGCGACTGTTGGTGGCGAGGAGAAAACCATGGCGGAGAAGATGGTAAACAACATTTTGAACGGACCGCATTTTGAAAGATAGAGAAAAAGCAGGAAATAGGGCAGCTGCATTGTCAGCAGGAACACTTTTCGAACCGTGGCCATGCCAAGCTGTGCGCGCAGCGCTTCATTGAAAACCATCAGAAACAGGATTGCCAGCGGGGCAACCCATTTCTGCACGGGCGTGAGATCTTCAAAATGGATATCCATGATCATAAATAGCAAAGCTCCGACAAACAGCATAAGCATTGCCGGAGAACTGACATCACCATATGTCATCAGAATGTACTCCCTTTTACATAAATGTCAATGTCACATCTCTTTTTAAACCAACTCTTTATTCTTTTCATACATGGAATGGATGAGCGCGCTCGTATAAGCGCCGACCGCGCGCTGTTGTTCCTTCGGAAGATCCTTGATGTAGAACGGTTCGCCGTACTCGATGACAACATGTGCTTTTTTCAGCTTCGGATGATGATTTTCAAAAATCTCCGCCGTGTTATTTAAGCAGATCGGAACGATAGCGCAGCCGGATTTCTGAGCGATCTTAAAGCTTCCCTCATGAAACTCCATAAAGGTGTCGGGCGTCGGATTCCTTGTGCCCTCCGGGAAAATACAGATGGACGCGCCGGACTTGACTAATTCAATGCAGGAGAGGATCGTTTTAAGGCCTTCCTTTAAGTTGTCACGGTCAAGAAACTGGCATTTTAAAAAAATCATCCACACATTCAAAAGCGGTACCCGCCGCATTCCTTTTTTGGCGACATAGCCGGTCGGGCGCGGTACGCGTATATAAGTCAGCACGATATCGAAATAACTTTGGTGGTTGCCGATATAGAGCACGGGTTCATCTTTCGGAACGCGCTCCTCGCCGATAATGGTCTGCTTTACGCCGCTTAAGCGCGCAACCATGCGGAATGCCCAGTTGACGATGGCAAGGGAGCTGCGGTCTTTCAGTCCCGGATTAAATTTCCCTATGATCCATTCAATGAGCATGAGCGGCGTGCTCAATATTAAAAAAAGAACGACGAAAGTTGCCGTGATGATAAATCGAAGCATGAGAAACCTCTTTTCCTTAATTGTATTTCTGATTTTCACTCTAAATCTTATCACAAGCATCTGATGGATTCAATATGTCATGACTAAAATTGAATTGCTGTTTTGAACAGCGGGGCCCGGTGAACGCAAGTGAATTTGTAAATGATCTTCGCACCTTGAAGTTGCGCCCGTACCCAAAAACGAACCTGTAGGGTGGTGGAGAATCCATTTCTTTTTTGCTATGATCATGTTGTCGGGTATGGATCGGATATAGGAGGAGGTGCTGATAGGAGGAGCACTTTCTTCGTATAACCTGACCGGGACTGACTGTGTCCCGCAATACCTGTCACAAAACAGCGGAGAAAGGAAGAAAAGAGAGATGATATTAGTAAAAGCAGAAAAAGAGCATATCCCTGCATTAGTGGAAATTTCAAAAAAGGCATTTGACAGCGACATTACCGTCGGCGCATCGGAGGCAGGAGGACCGCCGGAGTATGATTCGAAAGAATGGCATGTGAAAATGATGGAAGAAGGGCATTTATTTACTGCGATTGACGGGGAACGGATCGTTGGCGGTATTCTTGTCTTCGGGGATGAAAACAACCCCTCCTTCCTGTATGTGGGAAGGATTTTTGTAGACCCCGATTTATTCAGAAAAGGTTATGGGATTCAGATCATGGAACAGATCGAGCGGATGAATCCTGCTGTTACGACGTGGAACTTAGATACCCCGATCTGGAATCAGAGAACGAGTCGTTTTTATCCGAAGATTGGATATATAGAGACAGGCAGGGACGCCGAGATGGTATACTACCAAAAATTGACGGGAAAATGAGAGGGGAAATAGGGATGCAGAAAAGCTTTAAGGAGCGATTTCCGAAGGATCACAGACCGGAGATCACAGATCTGGAAGCGTTCTGGGATGAAGACGTTTATAACCTGTTTCGAACGTTTTCAGAACAGATATTACAAAAATATGATCTGAGATTCGGAATCCCTTTATGGACGGAAACGTACGGATGGACGTACCGCATCGGAAAATCAGGGGTCTTTCTTGTGAAAGGAATCCGTATAGAAGAAAACGGATTTATCGTGGATGGAGCCATGATCCATGATAGAGACACGTATTCCGGGCTTTTAGCGCATATGGAAGAAGTCTATCAACAAAAGAGAGAGGATTTTCTGAGGAAAATTGCAGAAAAGAATGCCAGACAGGCGGAAAGAAACAAGGCAAGGATTGTCAGGGAAAAGAAAGAATTTGCGTCCCTGCAGTCCCGGATTGTTCCGGGTCAGTATAATGTATTTCGCTGGCCTGAAAAGCTGGATATTCATAAACTGAATAAGCTGTATCAATTGGATGCCGGAGGGATTCATGACGAGGTATTGGCGGATGAGATCGGTCTGACCTTATATTTGCGCTGTAAATATGGAAAAGAAGATGCCGAGCGGATGGATAAAAACATCATTCGCTGCCACGGATGTGGCAGCGAGCTTGGCGGAGATGAAGATTTCAGACAATGCAGCTGCGGCAGACAGTACTCTTATAGAGAATACCGGAGGAGCTTTCGAACAAATAATATGCCGACCGGCGCGGCTGCTAAAATATTTGCTGCCTTTATACGGGATTGGGAGTCAGCGAAAACGTATCAGGAAAAAATGATCCTGATCGATACCTTATTGCATGAATTCCATTTATCCATGATCTCGGGGGCAACGCATCGTCCGGTGGCGATGAATTTTATAGACGGCAGCAGGGAACGAGTCGATCAGATCATCAGTCAGCTGGCACTTAGATAATCCGTAACGATTTTGACGGCGATTTCTTTTGCTCTGGTACTGGAGACGTTTTGATCTGCCGTCTCACCTAAATACACGCAAAAATAGATTCGTTTATCTGCGGCGTCTGCAAAGCCTGTAAACCATGCGTCAACGACAATACCGTAAGCCTTGCCCATTCCTGTTTTACCGTAAATAGAAATAGCTGTTTCGGCAGTCTCCGATAACAGCATGACTTGTTTTAACCGGGTTAATGTTTCTTCTGAATAAGCCGAATGACCGCCAAAAATACGTTCCATGACTTCTGTTTGTTCTTTCGGTGAGATCAGCAGCGACGATTCAATCCAAAATCCGGTTAAAACAGGATTGCTGTTATTGGTATTTAAGCGTCCCGCCCAGTCGGAAATATCACAGTTACCGTATTGGAGATTGTTCAATTCCGTCTGTATCATATCCTGTCCGATTTCATCAATAACTTCTCGAAAATACCATACACAGGAGGAATGAAACGCATCGGTAAAATCAATGTCCGTATTCCATTCCTCGTTCCAAAACAGCTCTCCGCTCCAAGTACGGGTAGAGTCGTTTGGCACGATGATCTCATTTTCCAAGGCGATCAAAGAAGAAATGATCTTAAAAGTGGAACATGGTGAACGACGGGTGAGAGCTAATTCCTGATTATAAATCAGATAGCATTGGCCAGTCTGATCATAGAGAACGGCGGCACCGTTGATCCCGTCAAAATAATCGGACCAATCCAACTTTTCGATGATCGGTTCCGTCAGCGCTTCCGGTGTTTCCTGATCTTCAGCGGGGACGGTATCCTCCGGCTGCACGGCCCTGTCGGCGACTGACTCTGTTGTTTCTAATTCGCCCGTGGTTTCCTCCGTAAGCTGCGCAGCTTCGTCTGCCGGAGGTTCTTCTGCATGCGTGATTTCTCCGGCCGTATTCATTTGCGTCGGAGTCTGTTTCTCAAAATGTTCATTTTCTTTTGAACAGCTCGCTAAATTAAAAACGCAAAGTGCGAACAAAAGGACAAAATATGTGGGAGGTAGGTTTGATTTTTTCATGATGATCCTTTCATTCCGGTGAATTCTGATACGCCATATGTTTGTGATATAATCTAAGTTGCTTTCTGATAAAATGGAATCTGTTCACCTTATAAATTAAAGTGATAGATGCATTTTTCAAATTCACCATCTTCACGCATATCGTTCCCCTCCGGGAGCGTTACGATTTCCATTAATTTGCCGCCGGCGTATTCACACGTTTTTCTTGATGCCTCATTGTCCGGATTGCAGGTGATATATAAATATTCCATGTGATGTTTTCGGGCAAGCTGAAATAATAATAGGCATGCTTTTCCTGCGTAATGGTTTCCACGATATTCAGGAAAAACCCGATATCCAATGTGTCCGCCATAATAAAGGTTTTCATTATATCCGATCCGCAGATCACACGTACCCATTCTGTCGCCGTCGGGGTTACAAATGAAAAAATGATATGCAGGAACCCAGTTTCTTTTTTCATCCCCGTCTACGGTTTTCTCCAATACCAATTGTATTTCATCATTTCTCAAAAACGCCGTATCTAAAAACATATATTTCCCTCCTAAAAACCAATGAATTGTTCTGATTTTAGCACAGCCGAATTTGGGGTTCAAGAAATAATGAATGAAACTGCTTAAAAATTTATTTTATGATATAATGAACTCGAAAATTGAGCCGCCGCGCGTCTGCCGCGCTTTGCGCTTAAAAATCTGCTTCGCAGATTTGATTTTCTCGTTACCATGTCAGGTAAAATCAAAAAAAGAGTATGATGGGGGGATATCCATGAGCATTACGAAAAATATTCAGTCAGAATCTGCGATCAGTCAGATGGCTTTGGCGGCATTTCCGCAAAAGCGCATGGAGGCTTGCGTCGAGCTTACGGAGGGAATGTTTAATGCGGCGTATCTTGTAACATTTTCGGACGGAAGCAGGAGTGTGCTGAAAATTGCTTCGGGAGGGAATATGGGACTTATGTCCAATGAAGTGAACATGATGGATGCGGAAGTAAAAGCCATGCGCATTGTGCGAAAAAGCGGTCTTGTGAAGGTGGCGGAGGTTCAATATTATGATACGTCCAAGACGATCTGCAGCGGAAATTACTTTTTTATGGAAGTGATGGAAGGACAAAGCTTATTCTCGATCAGGGAAAGCTTGTCCGAGGAAGAAAAGCAGAGACTGCATTATGAAATCGGACAGGTGGCAAAAGGGCTTACAACGATCAGTGGGGAAACATTCGGGATGCTGGGAGATGAGGAGCATCAGTACACCTATTTGTTTGATTTTGTTTATCAGATGATATCCAATATCTTGTCCGATGCCCGAAAGAAAGAGATCGTGATCGGCGTGGAGGCTGAAGAAATTTTGACACGGCTGGAACGGGACCGAGCGGTTTTTGATGCCGTATCCCGGCCGACGCTGGTGCATTGGGATATGTGGGAAGGCAATATTTTTGTTAAAGACGGACAGATCACCGGGATCATTGACTGGGAGCGTGCCATGTGGGCAGAAGCCTTTCTGGACGATCGTTTTCGGAGACATACAAGAAACCCGGAATTTCTGAAAGGATATGGGCAGGAGCATTTTTCGAGAGAGGAAATGCAGCGTATTTACTGGTACGATGTGCTGCTGTATCTTACGATGATGACGGAAGGCGCGTACCGTGGGTATCCGGATGACGGACAGTACCAATGGACGAAGCCGTTGTTTGAGGCCTCATGGAAGGAACTGCAAAACTGAAAGATAAACGCTCCTTTTCCGACTTCATCGTATCCTTCTTGAGGCTGCACAAAAAAAGCAAAACGCCAAGTTAGCATAGCGGATGCGCGGTCATCATAGAATGAAGATAAGAACGGGCAATAGGCTGTGTGAGAGTTATGGATAAGGGAGAAAAAAAGAAGCGGAGCGGATGGAAACTGACATTGGCGTCATGTATACTGATGATGGTGTTTGCGGCGGGTGGCTGCGGTATGGTGCGCGATCATACCGAAAAACTGGATGACCTCGAGTATACGGTACTGTCGCCGGATGAATTTCCGTCGCAGCTGGTCGAGGTGATCGAGGAGAAAAAGGCGGGAGCCTTTCGGCTCACTTATACGGATGAGGGCTATCTGTATATCTGCGTCGGCTACGGAGAGCAGGAAACGGGCGGGTATTCCATTACCGTGAAGGAATTGTATGAGACGGCAAACGGCATCTACATTGACACAACCCTGATGGGACCGAAGGAAGGGGAACAGATTTCAGAGGCAGTATCGTATCCGTACATCGTGATCAAGCTGGCAGACCTCGGAAAAAGTGTGATCTTTAATTAAGGGATAGAAAACCGGTAGAAAAAAACTCCGTGATGGGATATAATGAGCGTTAGCGAGAAGAATGAACGTTACATTATCTCAGAACGGAGGCGTGCGATGCTGCTGATCAAAAACGGATATTATAGCAATCCGGAAACGAACCGCGAAGGAAATTATGACGTATTCATTAAGGACGGCAGGATAGATAAGGTTGTACCGTGGGGCGGAGTCGTGTCTGAATGCGGGGAGGCATGCCGTGTCATTGATGCGTCGGGCTGCATTGTGGCGCCGGGGCTTGTGGATGTGCATGTCCATTTCCGTGATCCGGGTTTTACTTATAAAGAGGATATTGAGACGGGAGCGGTGGCAGCGGCAGCGGGCGGTTATACGACGGTCGTGATGATGGCGAATACGAAACCGGCGATCGATACGGAGGACACGCTGCAGTACGTGTTGTCTAAGGGTGCGGGAACCGGCATTCACGTTGAAAGCTGTGCCTGTGTGACAAAGGGATTACAGGGAAAAGAATTAACGGACATGGAGGCGCTGTTAAGAGCCGGTGCGGCGGGGTTTACCGATGACGGGATACCGCTGATGGATGAAGCGCTCGTGCGGGAAGCGATGGAGCGGGCGGCGCGTCTTGAAGTTCCGCTCAGCTTTCACGAGGAGGATAAATGCTACATCACGAATAACGGCATTAACGAGGGCGCGGCGTCGGCGTATTTTCAGGTCGGCGGTTCTCCGCGGGAAGCGGAGATTTCGTTGGTGGAGCGCGACCTAAAGCTGGCGCTTGAGACGGGGGCGGTCATCAATATCCAGCATATCAGCAGCAAAGAGGCGGTCGCCCTGGTCCGAGAGGCAAAAAAGCAATCTGCGCGCATTCACGCGGAGGCGACGCCCCACCATATCGCGTTGACCGAGGAGGCTTTGATCCAAAAGGGAACGTTGGCAAAAATGAATCCGCCGCTGCGTACGGAGGAGGACAGGCAGGCGATCCTTGCCGGACTGAGCGACGGGACGATCGACCTGATCGCAACGGATCATGCGCCCCACAGCGCGGAGGAAAAGGAGAAGCCGCTCACGGAAGCACCAAGCGGACTGATCGGGCTGGAGACGGCGCTTTCCGTCTGCTATGAGCAGCTTGTAGGAAGCGGCAGGATGACGATGATGGAGCTGCTTCGATCAATGAGCAGCAATCCGGCAAAGCTGTACGGGCTGCCTGCCGGGAATATTGCGGAGGGCTGCGCGGCGGACATCGTGATTTTTTCACCGGACGAGCAGTGGACTGCGCAGCATTTTCACTCCCGCTCGCAGAATTCGCCGTTTCTCGGCGAGCAGATGACGGGCAGGGTTCGTTATACCATCTGCGGCGGGGAAATCGTGTATGACGGTACAGAGCTGTAAAAGTCGATGCACAGAAAACGTGAATGGTTTGAAAAATAAATGTTGCAAAAGCGAACGCTGTTTGCAGAAAACGCGCAGGCAGCGCAAGAATGGGGGATTAAGATGAATAAAAAGAAAGAGACGGCGGTGGTTTCCGGTCAGAGGCAGCTTGCCGAGGGCATATATGACATGTGGATCAAGACCGATCTGGCAGCAGCGGCAAAGCCGGGGCAGTTCCTTATGGTGTACCCGCGCGGCGCGGCGACACTGCTGCCACGGCCGATCAGTATTTGCGAGGTGCGGCGTGACGAAAACAGACTGCGCATTGTCTACCGTGTTGCCGGAAAGGGAACGGCGGAATTTGCCTCCTACCGGGAGGGAGAGTCGATTTCTGTTATGGGAACACTCGGAAACGGATTTCCGCTTGAGGAGGCGGCGGGGAAACGCGTTTTCCTGATGGGAGGCGGCATTGGGATTCCGCCCATGCTGGGACTCGCGCAGGCACTCGCCGAAAGTGGACAGGCAGCGCCGATCTCCGTGCATGCCGTGTTGGGCTATCGCGACAGCGTGTTGTTTTTGAAGGAGGAGTTTGAACGCCGGACGAACGTTGTGGTCGCCACGGAGGACGGTTCGGTCGGGACAAAGGGTAATATCATGGATGCCGTGAGAGAAAACGCTCTGACGGCGGATGTCATCTATGCCTGCGGACCGATGCCGATGCTGCGCGCAGTCAAGCAATATGCGTCCGAAGCAGACATTCCCGCCTATATTTCGCTGGAGGAACGCATGGCGTGCGGCGTGGGCGCGTGCCTTGGCTGTGTATGTAAAACAAAACAGGTGGATGCGCATTCTCATGTAAAAAATGCAAGAGTCTGTACGGAGGGACCTGTATTTTTGGCAGAGGATGTGGAAATCTGAGTACCAGTGTGAGAAGAATATATTGAGAAGCTTCAAAAGACGGCAGGAGAAGCCGAACAGACAACGCAAGCAGACAGCGATACGCAGCAGCGGAATGTGGTTAGAATCAGAAAGGATGCAGCGATGAATACAAGCGTAACAATTGCAGGTGTGGAACTGAAAAATCCCGTGATGACGGCGTCGGGAACGTTCGGTTCGGGAATGGAATACGGAGAGTTTGTGGACTTAAACAGGCTGGGCGCCGTGGTGACAAAGGGCGTTGCCAATGTGCCGTGGGAGGGAAATCCCACGCCGCGGGTCGCGGAGGTATACGGCGGGATGCTCAATGCCATCGGACTGCAGAACCCGGGAATCGATGTGTTCATGGAAAGAGATCTTCCTTTTTTAAATCAATATGACACGAAGGTGATCGTCAATGTCTGTGGGAAGACCGTGGAGGATTACATAGAAGTGGTCGAAAAGCTTTCCGATTCATCGGCGGACATGCTGGAGATCAATGTCTCCTGCCCCAATGTGAAGGAGGGCGCGATCGCATTCGGGCAGAAACCGGAGGCGCTTTACGGCATTACGGAGGAGATCAAAAAGCATGCAAAACAGCCCGTGATCATGAAATTAAGCCCCAACGTGACCGACATTGCCGAGATGGCGAAGGTCGCGGAAGCGGCGGGCGCGGACGCAATCTCGCTGATCAATACGATCACGGGAATGAAGATTGATATTGAGAAACGCCGTTTTGTGCTGGCGAATAAGACGGGCGGCATGTCGGGTCCGGCGATCAAGCCGATCGCGGTGCGAATGGTTTATCAGGCGGCGCATGCAGTGAGCATTCCGGTCATCGGCATGGGAGGGATCGCTACGGCAGAGGACGCGGTGGAATTTCTGCTGGCGGGCGCATCCGCGGTCAGTGTCGGCGCCATGAATTTTGTGAATCCCTATGCGACCGTAGAGATCGTGGAGGGAATCGAAGACTACATGAAACGCACGGGTGTTTCGGATGTGAAGGAACTGATCGGGGCAGTAGAATGAAAAATCAAAGATTTTTCAAAAGCGAACAAGTTCGCTTTGCAAGAGTTTGTGCCTGCGCGCAAATCTGTGGCTGCATCTCCATCATATCTATTGATATCTCCATCATTTGTGGTATAATGATGGAGATATTTTTGAAATGAAGGAGATTTTCATGAGAGAATTTGATTTTATAAATAACCCACTAAAGTTGTTAAAACCGGAAATCGTTCAGATGATTGGAAGTATTCATGAGCATAAGGGTAAGCAGGAATTGTTTTTGGAGGCAAATATTGATGAATTAAAAACATTGTTAGAAGTGGCCTTTATTCAAAGTACAGGTGCCTCTAATAGGATCGAAGGAATTTTCACGAGCGATAAGCGTCTGGAAGAACTGGTAAGACGAAAGGCGGAACCACGTAATCGTTCTGAACAAGAAATTGCCGGCTATCGAGAAGTGCTTGCGACAATTCATGATAGCTATGAATATATTGTGCCGAGACCGAATGTGATATTGCAATTGCATAGGGATTTATATTCCTATTCGCAGGGAACGGTCGGAGGTACTTATAAGAATTCAGATAATGTAATTGCAGAAAGAGATACACGGGGAAATCAAAAAGTTCGTTTTGTACCAGTTCCGGCATTTCAGACCGCGGAAGCAATGGATGAATTATGCACCCGATTTATAGAAGAATGGGAAGCCGACCGAATAGATAAATTGATTTTGATACCCATGTTTATCCTTGATTTTCTCTGCATCCATCCGTTTAATGACGGGAATGGCAGAATGAGCCGATTGTTAACGCTTTTGTTATTTTATAAAGCAGGTTATATTGTTGGAAAATATGTCAGTATGGAGATGTTGATAGAAAAGACAAAGGAAACATATTATGAGGCGTTGCAGTCAAGTTCATTTGGATGGCACGAGAATGAAAATGATTATGAGCCTTTTGTAAAATATTATCTTGGTATCATGCAAAAAGCATATAATGAGTTCGAAAGCAGGGTGGAACATCTGAAGCACCGCAATCTTTCAAAACCGGATCGAATAAAAAATGTAATTGATCAAAAGGTGGGGAAGATTACGAAGAAAGAAATAATGGAGCTTTGCCCTGATATAAGCAAAGTTACGGTGGAAAGAACTTTGACAGAGCTGGTAAAAAGTGAATATATTGCTAAAGTCGGGGCGGGACCATCTACAGGATATGTTCGTATATAAAACAAATATTATATGAAAGAAAGTCATACAAAACCTGCTTGGAGAATATCTTGTATAGAGTATTCCCGAGGAGGTTTTTTATTGCAATGGAGCTGTTAAAAAAGAATATACATATGGATTACCGTAAATGCGGTACTCTGACGCAGATGACGCTCGAGGATGATATGAATATACCGGATAAATGCCCGGATGTGTCAAAAATCCTGATGAATAAGGGAAATGTAAAGCTGGATGAGATCAAGGCGACGCAGGATCATGTGACGCTGAGAGGAAAATTTTTGTTTCAGGTGCTCTATTGCTCGGATGAATGGAATAACCGTTTGAGCAAGGTGTACGGCAGCATTCCGTTCGAGGAGCAGGTCTATCTGGAGGGTGTTTCCAGAGAAGATAATGTCAGCGCGTCGTCGGTCATTGAGGACTTAACGGTCGGCATGATCAACAGCCGCAAGATCAACGTGCAGACTGTCATCACATGGAACGTGTGCGTCAACGAATTGACGGATTTAGAGACGCCTGTTGATGTGTCCTCGCAAAGTCCGATCGAGGTATGTAAGGAAGAAATGCGGGTGACGGGAATCGGCATCTGCAAAAATGATATTTTCCGTATCAAAGAAGAACTGGAGCTTCCCTCCGATATGCCGAATGTTGAGGAGCTGATCTGGGAGAGTATTCGTCCCGAGAACGTTACGTTCAAGCCGATGGAGGAGAAGATCGGCATTTCGGGAGAACTGCGCGTGTTCTTCATGTATATTGGAGAAAATGATGACATGCCTGTCAGATATTACGGAGCGGCCATTCCGTTTCACGGTGAGATTGAATGTCACGGGGCGAACAGCTCCATGATTCCGGTCATTACCTATGAGCTGGAGGGACAGGAAACCGAGGTGCGCCCCGATTACGACGGAGAAAAAAGAATTTTCGGAATGGATCTGGCAATGAACCTGAAAATCTGTATGTATCATGAGGATACCGTATCGGTCATCACCGATATGTATGCAGTCGATCACGAGCTTCAGTTGAAGGTGCGTCCCGCGAAGCTGCAGACCCTACGTATGCAGAACGAGGGGAGCTATAAGCTGGCCGGAAGGATTCATGCAGGAAGTCCATCCTCCCATATTTTGCAGCTCTTGTATACGGAGGCAACAGCGCGCGTGACGGGCAGCCGTATTACTCCTGAGGGCGTTGAGGCGGACGGCGTTCTGGAGGTAAAGGGAGTCTTTATCACGGGTGATGATGAGATGCCATACGGCGTGATACACGGAAATCTGCCGTTCCGCGAGACGATTGATGCAGAGGGACTTACCGGAGACTGCAGTTATCAGCTCACCTGTCAGTGCGACGACGCGAATGTCAGCATGGTGGACAGCGAGGAGATTGACGTGAAGGCGTCGGTACGGATTCGTGCCGTTGTCTATGATACAAGGGAGATGAACTTGATCGAGGATGCGTCTCTTTCGTCCCCCGATTATGAGAAGCTCGGCAGTCTGCCCGGAATGGCGATCCTGCTGTTTGAGCAGGGGGATACACTTTGGAATGTCGGCAAGCAATATTGTCTGCCGGTACAGCGGCTGCGCGAGTTAAACGGGATTGCGGATAAAAAAGAACCTGCGCCGGGCAGCAGGATTTTGATCGTGAAATAGAAAGGGGCAGCAGACGTAAGCCGCGTAAGTCGGTTTCGGCTGCTGCTTTTTTTATGCTCACTTGGCGCGTGGTTTTGGCTGCCGTTTTGTCGTGCAGGCTTCGGCGGCGCTGTCTGTTTGTTCGACTTGCGGCGGGTGACGGTTGACGAATGTCCCAAGATTGTATATAATTAAGTACAATCATGTATACAAAATGCAATCAATGATGCGCGTCCCTCTTCCGGTGCATTCGTTGGCGGAACCGTAACGCATCAAAATACTGAGGTGGCAAATGGAGCAATTGACAAAAAAAGCATATGCGAAGCTGAATCTTGTACTGGATGTGTGCCATAAGCGGGCGGACGGCTATCATGAGCTGCGCACCGTGATGCAGACCGTCAGCCTGTTCGATGAGCTGACATTTCATAAGAGAGACGATCGGGAGATCCGGCTTGCGGTGCACGCGGCGGGAGCGGATGTGCCGTGCGATCAGAATAATCTGGTTCACCGTGCGGTCAGCGCCGTCATGGAGCGGTATGAGGCATGCGGCGGCATGGATATTGTGCTAAAAAAGCAGATTCCGGCTGCGGCGGGTATGGCGGGCGGCAGTTCGGATGCGGCAGCAGCGATCATGGCATGCGATGAGCTGTACGATCTGCAAATGGACAGGCAGACAATGTGCGAGATCGCGGTGAAAATCGGCGCGGACGTTCCGTATTGCCTGACCGGAGGAACCGTACTGTGCGAGGGCATCGGCGAGATCATGACGCCGCTTCCGGAGCTTTTAAAGTTATATTTTGTCATTATAAAACCGGACGTGAGCGTATCCACGGCAGCGGTTTACAGTGCTTTGGACAGCGCCCCCAATACGTGGCATCCTGATGTGGACGGGATGATACGCGCGATCAAAAAACAGGACGCTGCTTTGATCACGGATTGTCTTGGCAATGTCTTGGAGAGCGTGACGATCCCGCAGCATCCGGTCATTGAGGAGAGAAAACAACTGCTGTCCGACTGCGGCGCGCAGGGCGTTTTAATGAGCGGGAGCGGACCGACCGTGTTCGGCATCTTTTTTGACAATGAGCAGCAAAAAAAGGCATATGAGCTTCTGCGGCAGACGGACGGGATCGGGCAGGTTTTTATGGCGGAGCCCGTCGCGGATATTTGCGGCTGACCGAAAAGGGAGGATAAATCTATGGGCTATGATCCATTTGCAAACACACAGCTTCAGCTCGGTATGGACGAATATCTCCCACTGCGCGATGTGGTTTTTAATACACTGCGCCAGGCGATCCTCAGGGGGGAGCTCAAGCCGGGAGAGCGGCTGATGGAAATCCACCTCGCGGAGAAGCTGGGCGTCAGCAGGACGCCGATCAGGGAGGCGATCCGCAAGCTGGAGCTTGAGGGGCTTGTCACAATGATCCCGAGGAGGGGCGCGGAGGTGGCGCGCATTACCGAAAAAAATCTGCGGGATGTGCTGGAAGTGCGGCGTGAGCTTGATGCATTTTCCTGCGAGCTGGCGTGTGACAGGATCACAAAGCAGGAAGGTGAGGAGCTGCATCGGGCATGCGAAGAATTTGCGGCGGCGACCGCAACGCGGGATGCGACGGTGATCGCGGAAGCGGATGTGAAGCTTCATGACATTATCGTGCATGCGGCGGGAAATGAGCGCCTGACCGAAATCTTAAATAATCTTTCCGAGCAGATGTACCGTTACCGGTTTGAATATATCAAAGATACGAACAATTATGAAAAGCTGGTGGAGGAGCATCGGATCATTTACGAGAGTATCCTGAATAAGGACAAGCAGACAGCGGCGCAGACGGCGAGGGTACACATTGATAATCAGGAACGTTCGATTCTGAATTTGCTGCGCAGCGAATAGGATAGGGTAGAGGGCTGTATATTTTCCGATGAGCGGGAAAGACTCCGAGTAGGTGAAACAGATCGGAGGATATTATGAAACAGCTTATAAAAAGAACCATACTATTGGGCGCTGCAGCGTTATGCTGGGGAATCATGTTTCCCGAATATACGTTTACGCCGGACAGCTACACCGTGTTTGTGCAGGAGGCGGAGGAAGCAGAGGAATCGGAGGAAACAGAAGGAACGGAAGAAGCGGGAAGTGCGCAGGAGCTGTACCGGGCGATCCAGAATGGAAAAGTCCGTTACCGCTTCCGGTTTTACGAGTATCTGAAAAATCATCTTTTCAGCATGACGGAAGGCGGATCGGAGGGAGACGCATTTCTGCGGCGCGGGCTTTGCATGATGCGGGGGGACGCCGGAATTTGAAGGGGGCATCGTTTATCTATGGAACATACGGAACAAGACAGGTATGCGCCGATCGGGGTATTTGACTCCGGAGTCGGCGGGCTGACTGTGGCACGCGAGATCATGAGGCAGATACCGAACGAGCATATCGTGTATTTCGGGGATACCGCGCGCGTTCCTTACGGAAGCAAATCGAAGGAAACTGTTACAAAATATTCGGAGCAGATCGTTCGTTTTTTGCAGACGCAGCATGTCAAGGCAATTGTGGTCGCCTGTAATACGGCGAGCGCCTGTGCGCTGGATACGATCGAAAAGGATATTGACATTCCGATCATCGGCGTGGTGAAGCCGGGAGCGAAGGTGGCGGTTTCGGTGACACAAAACGGGAAGATCGGCGTGATCGGAACGGCGGCAACGATCGACAGCCATATCTACAGCGATTACATACAGCAATTAGATCCGTCCATGCAGATCATGGGAAAGGCATGTCCGCTCTTTTGCCCGCTTGTCGAGGAGGGACTGTGGGAAGACCCCGTTACGGACGAGATCGCGTCGCGCTATCTTTCAGAGCTGATCGATGTTGGTATAGATACGCTCATTTTGGGCTGCACCCATTATCCGCTGATCCGCAAGGCGATCGGAAGAATTGTCGGTGAGGGCGTCACGCTCGTGAATCCCGCATATGAAACGGCACTGGAGCTGCGGGAGCTTCTGAACAGAAACAATCTGCTCAACGACCGGGCGCCGGAGCTTGGCGCAAACAGGTATCAGTTTTTTGTGTCGGATGCGGCGGAGAAATTTAAGACCTTTGCCAATTCCATTATTAAATACGGGATTTTGACGGCAAAGACCGTGCATATCGAAGAATATTAGAGGATGAACAGCTATGACAAAGGAAGTTATCGCCGCGATCCGGGGACTGCATTTTTCATTGGAGGACGGCACAGATAAAATAGAAACGATCACGCCAGCAGAATATTTTTACCGTGGCGGATGCCATTACCTGATGTACGAGGATTTGGATGAGGAAAGCGGGCAGACGACGAAGAATCTGCTGAAATGGAAGCCGCATCTCGCGGAGCTGACAAGAAAAGGCATGATCGACGTACATATGGTTTTTGAGGAGCAAAAAAAGAATGTCTCCCGTTATACGACGCCGTTTGGGAGCGTGACGGTCGGCATTGATACATCGAGGGTGGATATGAACGAGGAGGCGGAAAAGATCACGCTTTCGGTCGATTATGCGCTGGACATTAATTATGAACAGTTCGCAACCTGCAAGATCGATGTGGAGATCAGCGCAAGGGATGCGGGAATTCATCTGATGAATTAAAAAGGAGTTTGCCCCGGGCAAATTCTTTTTTTGCCTTGAGATTTTCGCAGAGTTTATTTGACAGAGTAAAATATTTATGTGAAAATATTACTAATGAGTTTCATTACAAAATAAGAGCCAAGGATCAGTGATGGAGGAAGCGGAGGCTTGGGATGGCAACAATCAAAGAAATTGCGGAGATCGTAGGCGTGTCAAGCGCGGCGGTTTCCAGAGTCCTGAATTATGATGAGGGCATATCGGTCAGCGATGAGACGAGAGAAGCCATTTTTGCGGCAGCGGAAAAGGTTGGATATAAAAAGAGGGTTATTTATCCGAAAATAGAGAATGTCGCGCTGCTTTATTTTACGGATAATGAGGACGAGCTGGAAGATGTTTTTTATCATGGGGTAAAGGATGAGATCATCGGACAGGCAGAAAAGATGAATATCCGGTTAAGCGTATTCGAGCGCCGGGACGGAATGGACGCGATCCCGCGGGATCTGAATGCCTTTATTGCTGTCGGCTGGCTGAACAGAAAAGAACTTGACAAGCTGTATCAGATCTGCAAAAACGGCGTATTTATAGGAACTTCCCCGGATGAAAAGCATTATGACGCCGTCAGACCGAACATGGATTCTTTTTTGACACAGATGGTTGATTATTTTATGGAGAAGGGACATAAATCGATCGGCTTTATCGGGGGGAGTGACCGCAACATTGATACCGGCAAACCGTCCATGGATATACGGGAATGGTCATTTCGTCAAAGCGCTGCCTATTACCAATGCCTGAATGAGGAATATATTCTCATATCGGAGAGCTTCACCGTTTCGGAAGGTTACCGTCTCGGCAAGGAGCTTCTGAAAAAAGGGAAGCTTCCGACCGCACTGTGTATCGCAAGCGATACGCTGGCAGTCGGTGTGCTGCAGGCGTTAAATGAGGAGGGAATACAGATACCGGAACAGATCGCGCTGTTCAGCATCAATGATGTGAGCATTGCAAAATATCTGTCTCCGCCGCTTACAACGATTCACATTGACATTCCGTGTATTTGTGAGACGGCGTTGGAGTTATTGAGAAGCCGGGTGTTACACGGAGGAACGATCACAAAATCGGTTTTTGTGAATGGAATCCCCGTTTTTCGGAAAAGCTGTTAAGGAATTCTTCGAAAGATTGGCGCAAATGCGCCAATCTTTTTTTGTGCAGATTCACTAAAGTCCAGAGTCGGAAATTATCCATATAGTGGAAATAGCGTATCTCGTCTTGACAAATAGAATGCACGATGCTACACTTCAAATAAGTAAATAATTTACTTATAAAAAGATAAATAATTAATTGTGTCTATCAGACGATGTTGATCGGAAGGAGAGAAAACATGAAAAAGAAGTTATTGGGAGTGATATTGGCAGTAGGAATGTTAGCCGCGTTGACGGCCTGCGGACAGAAGGGAGCGGCAAAAGCAACACCGGATGCAAACGGAAATTATCTGGTAAACGGAAGCTTCGAGGAAGCGGATTTTACCGGATGGACCGTGACGAACATTGATGATGTGACAGAAGAAGTGAATATTTATGACCGCGAGACAGACTGCTTTGAGGGAGTGCAGTCCCTTCATTTTTATTCGGGGAGCACAAATGTTAATTTCACGGCGGAGCAGACGGTTTCCGGCTTAGAGGACGGAAGCTATAAACTGACCGCACATGTGCAGGGAGAGGCTGCCGGCGACGAGAATGCTTCTGTTGTTTTTTATGCGATCGTGGACGGTAATGAAATCAAAGTGGACGGTGAATTAAACGGATATGTGAACTGGTATACGGCAGAGCTTTCCGGATTGACGCCGACAAACGGAGAGATCACGGTGGGAGTCAGGGTAACGACCGCACCGGGCGGCTGGGGAACGATCGACGATATAACACTTGTGAAGGAGTAAGCGTGGAGATGATCAAGGGCATGGATGTATCCATGATTATGGAGCTGGAGTCCTACGGAGCGTCCTATTATCTGAATGGAAAAAAAGAAGATCTCTTTTGCCTTCTGAAAACATGCGGAGTCAACATGGTACGCCTCAGAATCTGGCCGGACCCCTATGACGAGGAGGGAAATCCGTACGGCGGCGGAATGAATGATTTAAAGACAACGATCGAAATTGCGAAACGGGTCGTGGAAAACGGAATGGAGATCATGCTGGATTTTCATTATAGCGATTTTTGGGCAGATCCGTCAAAGCAGGTAAAACCGAAAGCATGGAAGGCACTGAGCGGAAAAGAATTGGAGACGGCGGTATATTTACATACGGTTGACACATTAAAGGCTTTGAGAAATCAAAAGCTGATCCCGGCAATGGTTCAGGTCGGAAATGAGATTACAAAAGGGCTGCTCTGGCCGGATGGATATGTAGATCAAACCGAGCGTATGGCGGCGCTGTTACAAGCCGGCATCAAGGGTGTACGTGAAGAATGTCCGAATGCAAAAATTGTGCTCCATTTGGACTTTGGTACGGACAATGGGATGTATCGGCAGTGGTTCGACCGGATCGAGCCGTATGCGCTTGACTTTGATGTGATCGGGATGTCCTATTATCCGCATTGGAACGGTAGTTTACAGCTGCTTTCGGATAATATGAATGACATCAGCAGCAGGTACGGAAAAGAAGTTCTTGTGGCAGAAACCTCGATCGGTTTTACAACTGACACGTTGGGGTGTAAGGGAATCGTATTTTCTGAGGAGCAGGAAAAAGCGACCGGCTATCCGGCTACCGTGGAGGGACAGGAAGCATTTTTAAGAGAACTGTATCATACGGTGCGAAATGTGCAAAACAAAAAAGGGATCGGCGTGTTTTATTGGGAACCCGCGTGGCTTGCGATCCCGGATTGTACATGGGCAAGCGAAAGCGGAAGGCTTTATATGAATGATCATGCAGAGGCGGGGAACGCGATGGCAAATCAGGCGCTATTTGACGCATCGGGAAATGCGAACAGTGCCTTGTTGAATCTGAAAACAATGTAGACGGAGGATTGGCAATGAGGAAAAAAATCATGATGGCTGTGCTTGGCGCAGTATTGGCCGCAGGGATATTGAGCGGCTGCGGAAAATCGGGGGAACCGGATACGAAGCTTACGATCTGGACAAATATGAATGCCGAAGTGGATACGATTCAGAAGTATGCGGATGAATGGGGAGAACAGAACGGATATGAAGTGGAGGTCATCCGTCAGTCTCCCTCGGTTCAGCAGTTTGCACAGGCGGTAAAAAGTGATTCGGGACCGGACGCCGTGATAGGAATCCCGAATGATCAGCTTGCCGATTATGTAAATGCGGGTCTTGCTGCAGAGGTGCCGGAAAATCTATATACGGACAGTGATTTTTCTGATGCGGCAATTCAGGCATGCTATGTGGACGGGAAAAGGTATGGAGCGCCTCTTTGTGTGGAAACAACGGCGTTGTTCTATAATACCGACCTTGTTTCGCAGGTTCCGGAAACATGGGAGGAGCTGGTGGAGCAGGCAGCCGGGAGCGGCGGTGTGCAGTTTGACGCCACAAGTATTTATTATGATCTCGGGTTTGTGAGAGCATGCGGTGGATATATTTTTGACTATCAGAACGGCGCGTATGATACCTCGGATATCGGACTTGCAAATGCCGGTGCGATACAGGCGTATGAGTTTATCAATGACCTATGCAGCAAATATGGTGTCATTACCCAGGATGTGACGGCGGATATTGCGAGAAGCAATTTCCAAAACGGAAAGTGTGCGTATTATATAGGCGGTCCATGGGACATTGACGGTTTTACATCCGCCGGAACGGCTTTTGGGATCTGTGAAATGCCCACGTTCCACGGACAGCCGTTTGTAACGCCTGTCGGCACGCAGATCAGCTTTGTAAGCAATGAGAGCGATTCTCAGGAGAAGGCATGGGAGCTTATCATGTATCTGATCGATCACGGTGCATTGGATATGTATGAGACGGGAAACCGTATTCCGGCAAAGCTTGCTGACCAGATTCTGGATGAAATTCAGGATAATGTATATTCACAGGCATTTATCGCGCAGATCAACCGCGGCGAACCGATGCCGACCGTTTCCGAGATGGGGCAGCTTTGGGCGATCCATACCAATAATATCCGGTCCATGTGGTCCGGGGAACAGACGGTGGAGGAAGCCGCGCAGAATATGGTTCGGCAGCTTCAGGAAGCGATAGAGCTGATGAACTCAGGGCGTTAGGAGTATTACTATGAGAAAGAAAAAGAATGGCAGGGCCTATGCTTATTTAGCGCCTGCATTGATTTCCATCCTGTTGGTAACGTGTCTGCCGATCGTGTACACGGTCATGTTATCTTTTACCAACTATAACATGTATCATTTGAATGATTATTCTTTTATCGGCATTGACAACTATATTACCGTTTTAACGGGACGCATTAAAAATGTGTTTTTTCCGGTGCTGGGATGGACGGTATGCTTTGCGATACTCAGTACGGCAGGCGCTTATGCAATGGGGCTGATTTTAGCGATTTTGCTGAACAACCCGCATATGAAGGAATCAAAAATATATCGGGCAATTTTGATCGTTCCGTGGGCGCTGCCGTCCACGATCGCGATTTTGGCATGGCAGGGATTGCTGAATGAACAATACGGCGGCATCAATAACCTGCTGCATGCGATCGGGATCGCATGGAATGTACCGTGGCTGACAAACCCGTTTTGGGCGCGCACGGGGATCATCATCGTCAATATCTGGCTTGGATTTCCTTATATGATGAATGTATGTCTCGGAGGGCTTCAGGCAATTTCCGCGGAATATTACGAGGCGGCGAAAATGGACGGCGCATCGAGGTTCCAATGCTTTAAGAGCATTACGTTGCCCATGGTAACAAAGCTTTCCGTCCCGTTAGTCATTTCGTCCTTTGCCTCGAACTTCAATAATTTTGGCAACATTTACATGATCACGCAGGGCGGACCGGCAAGAGTTGACAATCAGTTCGCCGGATATACGGATATTTTGGCAAGTACGACTTACAAAATGACGACGTCGTCTAACCGATATGAGCTCTCGGCTACCTTCAGCGTATTGATCTTTCTCCTTGTCGGGACGTTTACGCTGATCAATATGCATCTGTCCGGCTCATTTAAGGAGGTGGATTAGATGAAGCGGAAAGAAAAAATGGCCCCGTCGGACATCAGGGCGTTGTGGATCAGCCGTATTGTCATATGGATCACGATCATCACGATCATGTTCCCGGTGCTGTGGATTGTGATGTCATCCTTTTCAGCGGGAGACAGCTTTTTCCTGTCCTCGCTGTTTCCGAAAAAATTGAGTGTGGAGCATTATGTGGCATTATTCCGGGAAACGGACTTTTTGGTATGGGTGATTAATTCCTTAAAGTTTTGTTTTATTGTCGCGGTCATTCAGCTGCTGTTGACATCGCTGGCGGCTTATGCCTTTGCAAGACTGCGGTTTACGGGAAGAAAATACGGGCTGATGTCGCTGCTCGTGTTACAGGTCTTTCCCAACAGTATGGCGGTGGCGGGATATTATATCCTGGTCTATCAGTTTGGACTGGTGGACAGCAGTATCGCGCTGATCTTTGTTTTGGCGGGAGGAAGCGCGTTTAATATATGGCTGCTGAAATCCTATATTGACGGACTGCCGGTAGAATTGGATGAGGCCGCCATGATGGATGGGGCCAATCAGTTTCAGGTGCTGTATAAGATCATTGTACCGCTGGCGGCGCCGCAGCTGGCCGTGATCTTTTTGTTTTCGTTTATTGCGACATACAGCGAGTATGTGATCACATCCATATTTTTACAGACACCGGGAAAAATGACGCTGGCATTGGGACTGCAATCATTTATCAGCGATCAGTTTGCGGCGCACTGGACATTGTTCTCTGCGGCGGCGGTGATCTCCTCTTTGCCGATCATGTTTGTGTTCATGTGTCTGCAGAGATTTATACAGAACGGTTTGGTTGCCGGCGGTGTGAAAGGGTGACGTTAAAAAAAGAATGGCGCGAATGCGCCATTCTTTTAGAGATCGCAGTTACCGACGGTTCTGGGGAACGGAACGACGTCGCGGATATTGGACATACCTGTCAGATACATGACGCAGCGCTCAAAGCCTAAGCCGAAACCGGCGTGTCTTGCCGTTCCGTATTTGCGAAGGTCGAGATAGAACTGGTAGTCTTCTTTGTTCAATCCCAGCTCATCCATACGCTTTGTAAGAAGCTCTAAATTGTCTTCGCGCTGGCTTCCGCCGATGATCTCGCCGATGCCCGGCACAAGGCAATCCATTGCGGCAACCGTCTTTCCGTCGTCATTCAGCTTCATATAGAATGCCTTGATCTCCTTCGGATAATCGGTCACAAACACCGGACGCTTAAATTCCTTCTCCGTCAGATAGCGCTCATGCTCGGTCTGCAGATCGCAGCCCCATGATACCTTATAATCAAACTCGTCATTATGCTTTTCCAAAATCTCAATGGCTTCCGTGTAGGTCACATGTCCGAAATCGGAATTCAAAACATGATGCAGTCTGTCCAAAAGTCCCTTATCGATAAAGTTGTTAAAAAACTGCATTTCTTCCGGGCATTGCTCTAAGGTATAGCGGATGATATACTTGATCATGCTTTCCGCCAGCAGCATATCGTCGGTTAAGTCAGCAAAGCAGATTTCCGGCTCGATCATCCAAAACTCCGCCGCGTGGCGCGTGGTGTTGGAGTTTTCGGCGCGGAATGTCGGTCCGAATGTGTAGACATTCTTGAACGCAAACGCGTAAGTCTCGACATTGAGCTGACCGCTCACCGTTAAATTCGTGGATTTATTAAAGAAATCCTTTGTGTAGTCAATGCTGCCGTCCTCGTTTTTCGGCAGGTCATTTAAGTCAAGCGTTGTCACCTGAAACATCTCGCCCGCGCCCTCGCAGTCGCTTGCCGTAATGATGGGCGTGTGTACATATACGAAGCCTCTCTCCTGAAAAAAGCGGTGAATGGCATAAGCGATGACCGAACGCACGCGGAATACGGCCTGAAAGGTGTTGGTGCGCGGACGCAGGTGCGTGATCGTGCGCAGATATTCAAAGCTGTGTCTTTTTTTCTGCAAAGGGTAATCGGGCGTGGACGCGCCCTCCACAAAAAGCTCCTCCGCCTGCAGCTCGAACGGCTGCTTTGCTTCGGGGGTCGCCACAATCGTTCCTGTTACAACGACCGCGCTTCCGACGCCCAATTTTGCTGCCTCCGCAAAATTAGCGAGGCTGTCGCTGTAGACAATCTGCAGTGTCTCAAAAAAGGTTCCGTCGTTGACGACCAGAAATCCGAATGTTTTGGAATCGCGGTTGCTCCGCACCCATCCGCCGACGGTTACTTTTTTTCCCGTATATGCCTCCCGATCACGATACAACGCCCTGATATCCGTAAGTTCCATGATCAATCCCTCCTCATATTTTGATGCAACTGTTATAAGTGAAAATTCTATTTACCGATAGGAAATCGTTAATCTGGAAGAATTGCGTCAGCAATTCTTCGAAAGAACGCGCAGCGTTCTTTTTTAATTTGAAGTTATCGTATTATTTTCTGTAAGCCACTCCATCACACGGGCGTTGATGACATAGCTGCGGAATGCATCGCGGCTGTTTGCCTCAAACAATTCGTCGACTGATTCAAAGCCGCCATATGTTGCGATGTAGGTTTCCGCTTCCGCATCCAATTCCCCATCCGAAATGTTACCGATCCCTGTCGCATCCGCAAGCGCTTCCGCGATGATCGTCTCCTGCGCCGCTGTCTTTGAGATCTGCGTCACCTGTTCGTTGAATTGCGCTTCCGTTATCCCGAGGAAATCTTGTACGAAGGCAGCGAAATCCGTGTAGCCGTACATGGAAGCATAATAAGAATATTCGTTCACGAGGCTGTCCTCATACTGTTTTACAAGGAATTCAGGCGGATCGGCAGGAAATTCGCAGTTCTCGACTACTGCAGACCATATTGCAGTCGGGATATTCTCTTCATAAGCTGCCTGCGCTGCCGACTCGAGAGTTGCACGAATATCTGCTTTTGCCTCCTCCGGCGTCGCGTAGGAGGAACCGATCTCCTCCAGCAGTGCTGCTGTCAGTTCCGGATAGATATATGTCGAGATGGAATGGAGCGTGATCGTAAATACAGCCTCTTTTCCCGACATATCGGGATTATTAAGATACGGATCAGGGAAGGTGCATACGACATCGCGTACTTCGCCGATCTCCATACCGATGATACCGTCCTCAAAGCCGGGAATCATACCGCCTGATCCGATCGTGGTACTCCATGTTCCGCCCTCCGGTGTGGAACCGCCTTCGAAAATCTCCCCATCCATTCTTCCTACGCATTCATAGGAAACCGTATCGCCGCTTATGACAGCGCGGTCCGTTACATCAACCTCTTCCATATAGGAGGAAAGCAGTCTGGTATTCAGATAATTCAATACCATCTCATCCGTCACCTCCTGCGGTGCATCGACATGGACCGTCATGCCGCTGTACTCGCCGAGCGTTACATATTTTGAGGTATCCAGCGATTCTACCGTCTCCTCTTTCTTGCCGCAGGAAACGAGCATTGAAAAACTTGCAAGCATCGCTGCCGCAATCCCTATTTTTTTGTGCCATTTTTTCTTTTCCATATTGCTACCGTACCTTTCTATTGCGTGTCTATTGACACGCCCATTGGCGTGTTTGCAGACAGAGTTGTCAATGTATCTGGTGACATGCAATATCTCATTTATACCACAAAACGGTATGTAATGAAAGTCTTTCCCCAAAATTCACAGAACTTTCACGTTTGAAATACATTCAGCGGATCTGTTTCCAAAAGAAGTCGTTGCGCGCAGTCTTAAAAAATGATACAATTCTTTTTGTGAAAAGCTACGGGGGAGGTATCTGAACATGAATCCGGTCTTACTTACCATTCTGATCATTGTTGCTGTTTTGCTGGTGATTCTTGTCATCCTTTATTTTGCGGGAAGAAAGCTGCAGAAGAAGCAGGCTGCGCAGGAGTCGCAGATGGAGGCTGCAAAGCAGACGTTTAATATGCTGGTCATAGACAAGAAAAAAATGAAGCTGAAAGACGCGGGGCTGCCTGCCGCCGTGCTTGAGCAGACGCCGAAGATCATGCGCCGCGCCAAGCTGCCCATTGTAAAGGCGAAGGTCGGTCCGCAGATCGTGTCCCTCGTGTGCGACGCGAAGATATTTGAACTCATTCCGGTTAAAAAAGAAGTGAAAGCGACCGTCAGCGGAATTTATATCAGCGATGTGAAGCCCGTGCGCGGGCAGTCGCTCTTAAAGCCGACGAAGAAAAAGAGCAGATTCAAGCGTTTCACGGAAAAAATGCAGGAAAAGGCGGGTGCGAAGCCGCTGAAATAAAAAAGAGTCCCGCGTCGGCGGGACTTTTTTTATAGCAGGGATTATTTCAATCCCGAAACAGTTCCTGAAAGGGATTCGCCAATAGAAGGCGAAGCGTTCTTTTTTGCGTAGGATTCGACGGATTCCCGTTCGCTGTAATGGTATTTGACTCCGCGGATCTCCTGATAATCCTCGTGTCCTTTGCCGAGTAAAATGATGATGTCGTTTTCTTCGGCAATATCCATGGCATGCCAGATCGCTTCCTTGCGGTCGTCAATCTCGATATATTTGCCGTTGCTTTTGGCAAGTCCGATCTTAATGTCCGCGTTGATGGAGGAAATGTCCTCATTACGCGGATTGTCACAGGTTAAAATAGAAAGATCCGCCATTTTCCCACACAGCTCGCCCATCGCATAGCGCCGCATGCGGTCGCGGTTTCCGCCGCCGCCGTACACGCAGATGATACGGTGCGGACGGTAGGTGAGGATGGTGGAGAGCAGGCTCTCCACACTTAATTCGTTATGCGCATAGTCGATCATGACGGTATAATTGCCCTTGGTCGGTACAATCTCCAAACGCCCTTTTACATGGATGGTGGAGAGCGCGCGCAGCATGATCTCTGTCGGAATGCCGACGCTGTGCCCGATCATCAGCGCGCAGAGCGCATTGTAGGCGCTGAATTTACCGGGGACGGGGACGGATACTTTCGCGTCCAGAATGCCGGTTGCATGAAAGCGGATACCGATCTCATTTCCGTTTCTTGTCGATTCAAAATCCTGTGCCCGAAGCTCGGCATGCTCGTGAAAGCCGAACGTATGAAGGCTGCAGGTATGCCCTTTGATCATTTCTTCATAGGCGTCGTCATCACAGTTTAAGAGGCCGACGCGGCACTGGCGGAAAAGCAGCGATTTGCAATAGAGATATTCCTCCATGGTGGCATGCTCGTTCGGACCGATATGATCGGCTGAAAAATTAGTGAACACGCCGATATCAAACACAAAGCCGTCCACACGGTTTAGCTTCAAGCCCTGCGAGGAGACTTCCATGACGCAATATTCACAGCCTGCCTCCACCATGAGAGAGAGGAGGCGCTGAAGCTCAAAGCTTTCGGGCGTGGTGTTGACGGTCTTATATTTTTGTCCGTTGATCACGCAGCCGATCGTACCGATGACGCCGACGTTTTTGCCTGCATGCTCCAAGATGGACTGTACCATGTAGGAGGTCGTCGTTTTTCCCTTTGTTCCGGTAATGCCGATCGTTGTGAGTTTAGAGGCAGGATGACCGTACTGAGCCGCCGCCGCGTAAGCAAGCGCTTTTCTGGTGTTGGCCGTGGAGACGACGGTCACATGCTCTTTTCCGGAGGCGGAGACCATGACTTTGGCGGAAGCGATATGGCCGGAATCGATGATGAGCGCAGAGGCGCCCTTTGCGAGTACTTCGGGAATAAATTTATGCGCGTCCTTCGCGGTTCCGGCAATGCAGACAAACAGACAGCCCCTGCTGACCTTTCGCGAATCGTAAACGACCTCCGTGACTTCGTCAAGCACGTTTCCGGATTGCAGCTCGTATTCTAAGCCTTCCAATAGAGTCTGTATTTTCATGAACCAAAGTCCTCCCCTTTGTAGTATAGCCACAGAATGCATTTATAACGCGACTTCAATCTCCGATTCAAAAACGGTGTGCGACGGTCCGGTCATCAGGACATGTCCCGTCTGTGCATCCCATTCTACATCAAGCGGTCCGCCGATTTGGGAGACCGTTACTTTTCGGTCGCATAGGTTCAGGCGCACCGCAGCAACGACCGCCGTGCAGCAGCCCGTACCGCAGCCGATCGTCTCGCCCGTGCCGCGTTCCCATTCGCGCATTTTTAAGTGACCGCGGTCAATCAATTCTGCGAAAGTGACATTGGTTTTTTGCGGAAAAAGAGAAGTCAGATGTTCAAAGGCATAGCCGAACGCTTCGACATCGAAGCCGGAGACGTCCTCCACAAACGTTACCATATGCGGATTGCCCCAGCTTAATGCCGTTACATGAAAATCGCGGTCAAGCACGCGCACGGGCTGATCGACAAATTCCGCAAGCGTCGTATTGACCGGGATGCGGGAAGGCTCCATGACAGGCGCGCCAATATCAGCGCGGATGTTTGCGACTGTGCCGTTTTCCACAAAAAGCGTCAGATCCTTGATGCCGCCGAGCGTTTCAAGCGTGACGTTTGTTTTATTCGTAAGATGGTGGTCATAGACATATTTGCCGACGCTGCGGCTGGCGTTTCCGCACATTTCCGCCTCCGTGCCGTCAGGGTTAAACACACGCATACGGAAATCTGCCGTTTCGGACGGGCAGATTAAGATCATACCGTCGGAGCCGACGCCGAAATGCCGGTCGCTGACAAAGCGCGCCAACGCGGGAAGGTCAGGAAGCTGTTGATGGATAGCGTCAATATAGACATAGTCGTTGCCGTATGCCTGCATTTTTGTAAAACGGATTTTCATAGGGAGTCCTCCTTGGAATCGTTTGGATTCTTCCAAAATGCAAAATTGCGATCAATAAAAGAAAGCGCTGCCGCATATGGCAGCGCCGTGGTTTAAGGTTCGCCGTTGATCGCCTGATCGAGATCGGCGATAATATCGTCCGCGTGTTCCAATCCGATGGAGAGACGCAAAAAGCTGTCTGTGATGCCGAGCCGCTGGCGGTTTTCCTCTGTCAGAGATTCGTGCGTCTGTGTCCGCGGATAGGTGATGAGCGTTTCCGTTCCGCCGAGACTTTCCGCAAACATGACGAGGTCTACGCGGCGGAGTATTTTTTTCACGGTCTCAAACGAATCGACATTGATGGAGATCATCGCGCCGAAACCGGAGCATTGCTTTTTCATAATGTCATAGCCGGGGTGGTCTTCAAAGCCGACATAGAAGATTTTCTTTACTTTTTCCTGTGCGCGGAGCCAGTGCGCAACTTTCATGGCGTTTTCCGCGTGCCGCTCCATTCGGACGGGCAGCGTCTTGATGCCGCGCAGGAGAAGCCAGCTGTCCATCGGGGCAAGCTGGTTGCCGTGCGTTTTGATCTGACCGTGCATGAAGGTCGCAAGCTCATCGGAATTGACGACGACGATGCCGGCAAGCACGTCGTTGTGCCCGCAGATAAATTTGGTCGCGCTGTGGACGACGATGTCTGCGCCGAGTGTGATCGGCTTCTGGAAATAAGGGGACATCAGCGTGTTGTCCACCACAAGGAGACAGCCGTGTTCATGTGCCATGCGCGCGATCGCCGCGATATCCGCGACCTTCATCATCGGATTGGTCGGCGTCTCAAGATAGACCATTTTCGTATTCTCATGGAAGCTGTTCTCCAAAAGCGTCAGGTCACACATATCAATATAAGTAAAGGAAGCGCCGTAGCGGGTGAATATGTCGTTGCCGATACGGAAAGTGCCGCCGTAAATGTCGTCGGACAAGAGCACCTCGTCACCGGGGTTCAGCAGCGTAAACACCGCCATGTTTGCCGCCTGACCGCTTGTGAAAGCAAAGCCCTCCACGCCTTCCTCCAAAATTGCCATAGTCCGCTCTAACTCTAATCTGGTCGGATTGGAAAGACGCGAATAATCAAAGCCGGTCGAATCAAACAGCGCCCTGTGCCGGAAGGTTGAGGTCTGATAGATCGGCATGCTCACCGCACCGGAAAAAGGGTCATGTCCAAGCGCGCCGTGAACTGCCTTTGACTCGAAATGCAAGTCTTCTTTTCTGCTGTAATCGGTAAAATTGCTGAAATTCTTCATCGCACGATTCCTTTCAGAAATAAGTTTATGATGGTTGTTCCGTCTGTCCGCATTTCTTTCGCCTATTATAGCATGGAAAAAGAGTGAGGGCAAGTATAGGCGGCGGGAAGTTTTTGTGATAGACTATAGCCGAGTGGGGATTTTGCCTTCTTATTTGATCATGGATTATGATATGGAAAGGATTGAAAAAGATGGAGAAACAACGGATGAGAAAGATCGTGCTGCTCATGTGCATCGGGGCGGCGCTGCTTGCGATGGCGCTCCATGTGGGAGAAATCGGGGGACTGCTCGCCAGGGTGTGGGGCATGATCCTGCCTGCCGTGATCGGAGCGGTCATGGCGTTTGTGTTAAACGTGCCGATGCGTGGATTTGAAAGGCTGCTGGGCAGATTAAACCGGAAAAAGCACCGGCTCTCGGAAAACAGGATTCGTTTCTTCAGCCTATGGCTTACGCTCATCAGTCTTGTGCTGGTGATCGTGTTGGTGCTTTGCCTTGTCGTGCCGGAGATCGTCTCCTCCCTAAAAAGCTTATTCGCGGGCATACAGCAGGCGATCCCGGATATCATCGCGTTTGCAAAAGAGCATATTGATTCCGAATGGCTGAAAGAGGAGCTGCTGCAGCTGGATTCCCTGCAGGAGAAGCTTTCGGGCGAAAATATCACGAAGGTGATCGTGAGCGTATCAAACGGTGCTTATGACATTGCGGGAAGAGCGCTGTCGATCGCAACTTCCACGATCGGAAGCATCATGTCGATCGGTATGAGCCTGATCGTTGCAATCTATATGCTGCTCGGAAAGAAAAAGCTTGGCATGCAGACGAGAAAGCTTCTTTATGCCTATTTGAAGAAGGAGCATGCGGACAAGGTGTGTGACGTCGGCAGATTGACGAGCGCGACCTATGCGAAATTCCTGTCTGGCCAGTGTGTGGAAGCGTTCATTATCGCCATTCTGCTGTTTATCGTGTTTACGCTGTTCCGGCTGCCCTATGCGAGCCTGATCGGCGTGCTTGCGGCGGTGCTTTCATTCATTCCGTACATCGGTTCCTGGATTGCCTGTATCATTGGCGCACTGCTCATCTGCATCATCAGCCCGTGGAAGGCAATCTTGTCCGTGGTTGTTTATCAGGTGGTGCAGTTCCTGGAGGGAAAGCTGATCTATCCGCGCGTTGTGGGGAAATCGGTCGGGCTGCCGCCGATTTATACGCTGCTTGCGGCACTGCTCGGCGGGAATCTGTTCGGCATCGTCGGAATCATCTTTTTTATTCCGTTCGTGGCGGTCATTTATGCGCTGGTGAGAGATCATGCGGACAGCCGATTGGAGAAGAAAAAAATGAAGATAGAGGAATAGGCGCGGCCTATTCCTCTATTGCGCTGCGGAAGCTTCACATCTCTCGGAAGCGCTGCATTAGCGATCATCTTCGGTGATTGGGGTCTGCAAGTCGGCAAGCTCTGTGCGGATTCCTTTGACCAGATCGTTGATCGTCATATCGGGCGCCTGTGTGATCAGATCTTCTGTGATCTCAATGATCTGTATCAGATCCAAAAAGCAATTTCCGTCTTTCCACAATTTTTTCAGAATCTGGTATAAGAGCCGATACGAAATTTTCTCTGGGACAACGCCGGAAATGAGCGCCGGATATTCTGTGCCGAGATTTTCCGTGATCAGGCGTATCAGGTCGCGATTTAAGATTTTGTCATAATGCGCGGATACCGTGTCGTAAAGCTTCTCCACCATATGGGAAATGGTCTGATCGTCCGGCTGCGCGATGCACTCGCTGTAGAGGACGCGGCGGTAGGAGAGAATCTGAAATTCGTTGGGAGAGATCGAAGGCACGTCCCGCAGCCGTACAACGGGCATGAGGATGCCGTGTTCGGCAAGGCGGAGCCGGCAGTCGGAAATCTGCGCGGTATAATTTTGCTCAGTGTCTTCCAAAAACAGCGGAACGAGCGCAGATCCGAAGATGAGCGAGAGCGGTTCCTGAGAAAAGCATAATTGTTTCATGACTTCCTGATTGATTTTTTGACTGTGCGATGCGGGGTCCTCCTGAAGCGGCTGCGTCCCTAAAAGCGCGTCCGCACTGCAGTGAAGGATGTGGCAAAGCTGTTTTAAAAATGTGGCGTCCGGCAGGCTTTGCCCGCGCTCCCATTTGGAGACGGCCTGCGGGGTGATACCGATCCTGTCCGCAAGCTCCTCCTGTGTCATATTTTGATTCTGCCTGTAAAAAGAAATCTGGCTGCCGAGTTGATTCATAAAGGGTATCCTCCTTTGCTTTGAAGTGTTACATTCGGTTTCATGTAAGGCGCCGGTCTTGACCGGGAGGTCGTGTTTTGCGCCCGCCTGTCTGATCTCAGTATAAAAGAATCATTCCCGTTTGTAAAACAACGATTCGTTTGGCGGGGGCTCAACGGGGGGAATCAGCATCTATCAAAAATAGAACCGGACAAATATGTCTGATTCAAAAAAACAGTATTTTCTCACTTTGTGTCGTGTAGATCAGAGAGCTTTTCGTATAAACTGTCAATGAAAGGAGGAATCACACGTGGATCAAAAAAAGATAGGCCTATTCTTAAAGGAGCTGCGCAAAGAAAAAAATATCACGCAGGAAATGCTGGCTGAAAAGTTGAACGTTTCCAATAGAACCGTATCCAGATGGGAAACAGGGAGCAATCTGCCGGATATCAGTCTGCTGGTTGAACTATCTGAGTTCTATCACGTCAGTATTTCTGAGATTGTTGACGGGGAAAGGAAAAGTGAGAAAATGGATCAGGAAACAAAAGACACGGCAGTAAAAATGGCGGAATACAGTAAAAATGAGGTAAAGAAAGAGAAAAAGAAAATAATCGGTTCCCTTCTTATGGCGTTTGGTGCATTTATTATGATTTCTGCATTTGCAATATTTCCGAATGACAGTAGTTGGGGAAGCATTTATTCCATTTTGGGCGGAATGATTCTGATTATCGGATTTTATCTTAAAATGAAAACTGCTATGTTAAAGAAAAGTGTTCGTATTTTAAGTGTTGTCGGATGTATATGCCTGTTATTCGGAATCTTTACCGTTTCAGATTATTTGGCAGTTTCACAATATCATCAGGTACCCAGATTCAGCTATGAAAAAATTTACAGCGAAGGCCAGGTGGAACATAGGACTTTGTTTTATACTGTCATTCAAAAATATCCGGGGACGGAAAATGAACGCGTAGAAATTGTAAAATAAAATTAGAAGGTAATTGCGAAACACGATGAATGATATTTGTGCTTGTGCAAAATATACAGTTCCATAAGCAGGCACTATGAAAACGCCGGTACTTACATGCGGTATTTTCGCATGTTATGTACCGCTGCGTTTGAATTGTAGCGAGAGCGTGCCTGCGTTGGATTGTA
>JAAUZV010000002.1 GCA_014804425.1 Lachnospiraceae bacterium | reverse complement strand
ACTGCTGTCAGAAGGCAGCTATGAGCATACCACAAATGTATGAAAGATTAAACTCTACTTGTGCAAAAGTTAATTCCACCGCATAAGTGGGCGGTGGAATTAGCTTTTGAAATTATCACTCGTTAAAAAGTTCCTACCATTTTATTGAAAAAAAGCAGTAAGCATGCTACAATATGCAACATAATGTATGATTTGGGACAAGAAAGGGATTAAAGATGGCTCAGCTGTGGGGCGGGAGATTTACAAAACAAACGGATGATCTTGTGTATCACTTTAATGCATCCATTTCATTTGACCGGCGCTTTTTAGAAGAGGATATTGAGGGAAGCATCGCGCATGTCGTCATGCTGGCAAAACAGGGAATTTTGACGAATGAGGAAAAGGATCAGATCGTCAAGGGGCTTGGAGACATTCGGAAAGAGGTGCGTGACGGACAGCTTGCCGTGACGGATGAATATGAGGACGTGCACAGCTTTGTGGAGGCAAAGCTGATCGAGCGGATCGGTGATGCCGGCAAGAAAATGCATACAGGCAGAAGCCGCAACGATCAGGTGGCATTGGACTTACGGCTCTATGTCCGCAAAGAGATTCTGAATGTGGACGGGCTTCTAAAGGAACTTTTAAACGTGCTGCTTCGCATTCAAAAAGAACATCTTACGACTTATATGCCGGGCTTTACCCATTTACAGAAGGCACAGCCGGTCACACTCGCGCATCATATGGGCGCTTACTTTGAGATGTTTAAGCGCGACCGCGGCCGTATGCATGATATTTTCATGCGGATGAATTATTGCCCGCTCGGAGCGGGGGCGCTTGCGGGTACGACGTACCCGTTGGACCGCAGTTATACCGCCTCCATGCTCGGCTTTGAGGGACCGACTCTAAACAGCATGGATTCGGTTTCCGACCGGGATTATGTCATTGAATTTCTTTCGGCGGCGGCTACGATCATGATGCATTTGAGCAGGTTTTCCGAGGAGATCATTATTTGGAACAGCAATGAATACCGATTTATCGAGCTGGATGACGCCTATTCAACCGGAAGCAGCATTATGCCGCAGAAGAAGAATCCCGATATTGCGGAGCTCGTACGCGGCAAGACCGGAAGAGTGTACGGCGCGCTTGTCAGCATCCTGACGACGATGAAAGGGCTGCCGCTTGCGTATAATAAGGATATGCAGGAGGATAAGGAGCTGACTTTTGACGCGATCGATACGGTCAAGGACTGTCTGACCCTGTTTACGGGCATGCTCTCTACAGCGGGGTTCCGTAAGGAGGTCATGGCAAAAAGCGCAATGGGCGGTTTTACGAATGCGACCGATGCCGCGGATTATTTGGTGGGAAAGGGCGTACCGTTCCGGGATGCGCATGGCATCATCGGAAAGCTTGTATTGACCTGTATTGAAAAACAATGCAGCATTGAGGAACTGACGCTTCCGGAGCTCAAGGAGCTCAGTCCGGTCTTTGAGGAAGATATCTACGATGCCGTCAGCTTAAAGACCTGTGTGGAGAAACGTTTGACGCTCGGCGCGCCGGGCATAGAGGTGATGAAGCAGGTCATTGCGGATAATGAGGCTTATCTGGCGAAGGACGGCTGTGAGACGTAAGGATCGATCACAGGAGCAGTTCCAGAATAAAACGATGAAAGAGAAGCAGATTTGCGTAGAACGAAAGGAGTCAGTAAAGAACGATGAGTGACAGATTACGTGTAGGAATTTTAGGCGGTACGGGTATGGTTGGACAGCGGTTCATTTCTCTGTTGGAGAATCATCCGTGGTTTGAGGTAACGACCATTGCGGCAAGTCCCCGTTCTGCCGGAAAGACATACGAGGAGGCGGTCGGCGGACGCTGGAAAATGGATACGCCGATGCCGGAAGCGGTCAAAAAGATCGTCGTTATGAACGTCAATGAGGTGGAAGCAGTTGCCGGACAGGTAGACTTTGTTTTTTCCGCCGTTGATATGACAAAAGAGGAGATTAAGGCAATCGAGGAGGCGTATGCGAAGACGGAGACGCCTGTCGTATCCAATAACAGCGCGCACCGCTGGACGCCGGATGTGCCGATGGTCGTTCCCGAGATCAATCCGGAACACATGAAGGTCATCGAGTTCCAGAAGAAACGCCTCGGCACGACGAGAGGTTTTGTTGCGGTGAAACCAAACTGTTCCATTCAGAGCTATGCGCCTGTGTTGACGGCATGGAAGGAATTTGAGCCTTACGAGGTTGTTGCGACAACCTATCAGGCGATCTCCGGCGCAGGTAAAACGTTTGCGGACTGGCCGGAAATGAACGGAAATATCATCCCCTATATCGGCGGCGAGGAAGAAAAAAGCGAGAAAGAGCCGCTGCGTATCTGGGGCGAGGTGAAAAACGGAGTGATCGAGCCTGCGTCGTCACCGGTCATCACCTGCCAGTGTATCCGTGTACCGGTATTAAACGGTCACACGGCGGCAGTATTCGTCAAATTCAAAAAGAAGCCGACCAAGGAGCAGTTGATCGAAAAATTGGTTTCTTTCAGCGGCGTGCCGCAGGAGTTAAAGCTTCCGAGTGCACCCAAGCAGTTTATTCAGTATCTGGAGGAGGACAACCGGCCGCAGGTTGCCATGGACGTTCAGTATGAGAACGGTATGGGTGTTTCCGTCGGAAGACTGCGCGAAGATACTGTCTATGACTGGAAATTTGTCGGACTTTCTCATAATACGGTGCGCGGCGCGGCGGGCGGAGCCGTTCTGTGCGCGGAGCTGCTAAAGGCGCAGGGTTATATTACCAAGAAAGCTTGAGCAATTCAGTAAAACCTGTTTTCCGGGCCGGAGCACGGGAAAACCATGATCTGTCTGCCCGACCAAAGAGAGGAGATGAGCCGGAATGAATGACCTGCGTTATCAGGTGGATTACCTCACGGCGATGAATAAGAAGCTGTCGGATAGTGAAAAAATGTACCGGATGGTATGCGATATGTCATCCTGTGCTTATCTCTATTACAGCTACAAGGACGGTCAGATTACCCTGCTTGGCAATTGGCAGGAATTTTTTCCGATGGACATCCGGCATATACAGGATCTGGAGCGCATCTTTGATCATATCGAGGAAGAAGACGCGGAGCGGCTTGGTGCGGTGATCCACAGAGAGACGCCATCGACTGAGAAAATCAGCTGTGAATGCAAGCTGCGCGGAAAAAAGAGGTGGCTGGAGTGTGAAACGGTCGTCATGCCTGACGAAGATGGCGCACCGGCAAGCAAGGTCATCAAATTCCGTGACATTTCCCGGTTTAAGCAGCAAAACGATGAGCTTACCTATATGGCATATTACGATATGCTGACCGGACTTTACAATCGGAACTATTTTGTCGGAAGGCTCACGGATTGGCTGGAAAAAGCAAAAAAAGAGCAGTCCGTCGTTTCCGTGATGTTCCTTGACATTGATGATTTCCGTAAGGTCAATGACGGAATGGGAATGATCATGGGCGATGAGCTGATACAGGCATTCGGACAGTTTTTGAGAGGGCTTTGTTCCGATTATGTGATGGTATCCCATTTCAACAGCGACACGTACTGTATTGCCATTTACGATCCGTGCGGGACACGGAGCGTAGACGCTGTTTATAAGACGATTCAGGAGCGGATCGCAAAACCGTTTGTGTTGACGGGACGCAAGGAAATTGAGATCACGGTATGCGTCGGCGTGGCAGAATATCCGGAATCGGCAGACAATGCGATCGGGTTGATCAACAATGCGGAGATCGTCTTATTTAAGGCAAAAAGCATCGGCAGCAATGAGATTCAATATTTTGACGCGCCGATCATTCATGATTTTCTGCATCATGTCCAAATAGAAAATATGTTAAAGGGCGCGATGTCCCAAAATCAGTTTTTGCTTTTTTACCAGCCGCAGTATGATGTGGCAAGCGGCAGGCTGCGCGGCGTGGAGGCGCTGATCCGCTGGAGGGATGAAAACGGAAAACTGATCAGTCCGGCAGAATTTATTCCGATCGCGGAGAAAAACGGCAGTATCGTCAGCATCGGCGCATGGGTCGTGGAGGAAGCGTTCCGCACCTGTGCGGAGTGGCGGGACAAATATGGCGTCCGTCTGATCATGTCCATCAATATTTCCGCGATCCAGTATAAGAGCAAGAATTTTGTGTCCAATGTCATTTCCCTGATGGAGAAATATGAGATTACGCCCAACGAGATCGAGTTTGAGATCACAGAAAGCGTGCTGATCGATGATTTTTCCGAGGTGATCGAAAAAATGAATCTTCTTCGGGAGTATGGCATCCGCGTATCCTTAGATGACTTCGGGACGGGATTTTCTTCCCTGTCCTACTTAAAGGGACTGCCGATCGACACCTTGAAGATAGATAAGAGCTTTATTGACACGGTCATTACAGACGATTCCACCCGCATTATCACGGAATCCATCGTATCCATGGTAAAGAGATTGGGCTTTGAGACTGTGGCGGAGGGTGTAGAGACAGAGGCGCAGTTTGAATACCTGCGCGACATCCAGTGTGATAATATTCAGGGCTTTTATCTTGGCAGACCGATGCCGAAAGACGAGGTAGAGCAGATTCTCACCGCACAAATTTAGAAGGGCGGATTGTCGGAATGAATTTTTCCGAGAGAGCGAACATCACAGAACAAATTGAACAATGCTTTGAGGAGCGCGGAGGCAGGATCCTTGTTTTGTACGGGGAGAGGGGCTTGGGGAAAACGACGCTCCTTTTGCAGCTTGCAGACACCTATGAAAGCGTGTACTATCATGCCGTTCCCGCCTCTGAGCTGCAGCAGGCGCACTTTATGCTGCGTCAGTTTCAAGAGGATCGCGTGCAGCCTGATGCAAAAAACGTCTATGACGCGGTATTTACCGCGCTTGCGGAGCATAATAAGCAGCCGAGAGTCTTACTCATGATCGATGAAGCCGAGCATATTCTGAAGGCGGGAGAACAGTTTACTTCTGCGCTGCGCCTTCTGTTAAATCATGGCTATTCTGATACGGATTTTCTTGTTCTTTTATCCTGTTCCTCCCTGAGTTTTATTGCCAATTCACTGGGAAAGCGGCTTGGCGGCTGCGCGGCTTTTATTCGTGGGATTCATAAGCTGAGTGCGCTGTCTTTTTCGGATATCTGCGCATATTTTAAGGGGCGTCCGGTACAGGAATGTTTTCCGCTTTATGCATTGCTCGGAGGAAATCCGTCGTTCCTTGACGCGGCAAAATACTGCTTGACGACAAAACAGCTCATCTGCAGTCTTTTTTTGGAAAAAAAAGGAACGATGCATGAATACGGTCTGACCTGTCTGTCCGGGGAATTGCGTGAATTCAGCGTTTATTCGACCATTCTGTATACCGTTGCGCGCGGAAAGCAGAAGCTGAACGACATCCACCTTGCAACGGGCTTTTCCAGAGCGAAGATCAGCGTTTATCTGAAAAACTTAATGGAGCTTGATCTGGTTGAAAAAGTGTATTCTTATGGGGCGGGGCCTCGCGACGACTCTAAAAAAGGGCTGTACCGCATCATAAATCCGGCGTTGGAATTTTGGTATCGCTTTCTTTTTTCTGAACAAAGCGCGCTGATGTCGGAAGATGCGGAAGCATTTTATGAAAAAAGGATTCAGTCGCAGCTTCAGCCGTTTCTGGAGCGCGCCTATGCGCGTGCGGTCGCACAGGCTCTTTTGGAGGGCAGGGTATGGGAGCGCGGACATATTGTGCGCTGTGAGGAGTGGATCGGAAAATCGGGGGAAATCCCGATCGTCGCCATCACAAGACAGGAGGAAGCGATTCCGGTGTTTGTCCATTACGGAGCGCAGCCGCTCAATGTGGCGGATACGGAATGGTACGCGTTTTGTTGTAAGAAGGCTCGTCTGACGTCGAAGAATATGATCATTTTTTCAGAGGACGCACAGGATGAGGCGGTGCATGAGCGCGCGCATGTCATGTCACTCTTTTCACTTTTTGAATCATAAAGGAACCACAAAACAGATTGGATCAACATGGAAAAACGATTATTTATCGCGGAAAAGCCCAGTGTCGCGAGAGAATTTGCAAAGGCATTGAAAATAAGCGGCGCAAATAAAGACGGCTATATTGAATCAGAAGATACGATCGTGACATGGTGTGTGGGGCACCTGATCACGATGAGCTATCCGGACGCTTATGATGAACGGTTAAAGCGATGGAGCCTTGATACGCTCCCGTTTATTCCGAACGAATATAAATATGAGGTCATCGACAATGTATCGAAACAGTTCCGCATTGTCAGCGGGCTGCTGACGCGGAGCGATGTGACGACCATTTATGTGTGTACGGACTCGGGGCGTGAGGGAGAGTACATTTACCGGTTAGTAGAGATGCAGGCGCATGTGACGGGTAAGACCAGAAAGCGTGTGTGGATCGATTCACAGACCGAGGAGGAGATCTTGCGCGGCGTGCGCGAGGCAAAAGACTTATCCGAGTACGATAATCTCTGTGCCGCCGCTTATCTGCGCGCGAAAGAGGACTATCTGATGGGAATTAATTTTTCCCGTGTCCTCACATTAAAATACGGCGGACCGATCAAAAACTATCTGAAAGCGGATCGGGCGTCCGTATCGGTCGGACGCGTGATGACCTGTGTGCTCGGAATGGTCGTCAAAAGAGAACGGGAGATCCGCGCGTTTGTAAAAACGCCGTTTTACCGTGTGATCGGCAGCTTTTTGCTCTCCGATAAAAGCTTTGACGGAGAATGGCGCGCAGGAAAGGGCTCGATTTTCGAGAATTCCCCTGCGCTATATAAAGAAAACGGATTTTTAAAGGGGGCGGACGCCCGTGCGCTGATTTCCCATGTAGAGGGAAATCAGGCGGTCGTCGAGAAACTGGAACGGAAAAAGGAAAACAAGAATCCGCCCCTGCTGTATAATCTCGCGGAACTGCAAAACGACTGTTCCAAATACTTTAAGATCAGTCCGGATGAGACGCTGTCTTTTGTTCAGGATATGTATGAAAAGAAGCTTCTGACCTATCCGAGAACCGATGCGCGCGTGCTCTCGAGCGCCGTCGCAAAAGAGATCGACAAAAACATCCGCGGACTCATGCAGTATGAGCCGGTCAGTGGCTTTGCGGCGCTGCTCATTGAAAAAAACGCGTACCGCGGCGTCGGAAAAAGCCGCTATGTAAACGATAAGCAGATCACCGACCATTACGCCATCATTCCGACCGGACAGGGACTTCGCGCACTGGAACATTTAAGTCCGACCGCCGTGCATATTTACGAGCTTGTCGCGCGCAGATTTCTAAGCATTTTTTATCCGGCGGCGGTCTATGAGAAGGTGTCCCTTGTAAGCAGAGTGGCGACGGAGCAGTTTGTATCGAATGTGAAAGTTTTAAAAAAGGAAGGATACCTTGCAGTTGCCCGTCCTTCTTTTATGAAAAAAGAAAATGAGAAAGAAAACGCGAAAGACAACGAACCTGCAGAAGATGACATGAAATGCGACGAGGCGCTTCTTACCCTGCTTGAGAACGTAAAGAAGGGCAGCACGCTTGAAGTAAAGGATTATCAGGTGAAGGAAGGCGAGACGAAGCCGCCGAAGCGCTATAATTCCGGTTCCATGATCCTGACAATGGAAAATGCGGGACAGTTTATTGAGGACGAAGAATTGCGCGCGCAGATCAAGGGAAGCGGGATCGGCACAAGCGCGACCCGCGCGGAAATTTTAAAGAAGCTCGTGCATATTAAATACTTGAAGCTGAATAAAAAGACACAGTTGATCACGCCGACGCTGCTCGGCGAGATGATCTACGACGTGGTGGACAGTTCCATGAAGGCGCTGCTCGATCCGGCGCTGACGGCAAGCTGGGAGAAGGGGCTTTCCGGCGTTGCGGACGGCAGTATCACGGAGACGGAATATCTGGATAAACTGAATGGCTTTGTGACACGTCGTACAGAATATGTCAAGCAGATCAGCAACCAAAGCTGGCTGTATCAGAAATTTGATGCGGCTGCAGGCTTTTATCAATAATGACTGTTACAGTCAATATCCGGCAGCTCCGATATTGACCGAATGAGACAATCGCATATCATAGCAAAAAGGGGCTGCAAATCGTATTTGCGCAAAAAATGCGCGGAAATGGAGAACAAGATGGAATTGGAATCGGCAAAGATCACAAACCTGTACGATCTGGAAAAAACCATTGCGGCAGAATTATTTGAGAAAAAGACGTATCCGTGGGAGCTGCTTCCGCTGATCGGTGAGTTTATCATTTCGCTCGGGGAACGGCTGGACAAATCGGTCTATGAGGAGCGGGAGAGCCATGTCTGGGTCGCGAAAAGCGCGAAGGTGTTTGACAGCGCATATCTCGGCGCGCCGTGCATCATTGACGAGGAAGCGGAAGTCAGACAATGCGCGTTTATCCGCGGGAATGCGATCGTCGGAAAAGGCGCGGTCGTCGGCAATTCCACAGAACTGAAAAACGTGATCCTGTTCGATAAGGTGCAGGTACCACACTATAATTATGTCGGTGACAGTATTTTAGGGTATCTGGCACACATGGGCGCGGGCTCGATCACATCCAACGTTAAGAGTGATAAAACGCTTGTGGTTGTGAAGGACCGGCTGCATTCAGTTGAAATAGAAACGGGCTTAAAAAAGTTTGGCGCCATGCTCGGCGATCATGTAGAGGTCGGCTGCAATTCCGTCTTAAATCCCGGAACCGTCATCGGCAGGAATTCAAATGTTTACCCGTTATCGAGTGTGCGCGGTGTCATTCCGGAGGGGCATATATACAAAAATGAATCGGATATTGTTTCAAAAAATATGTAAAAACATATATGAAACATATTCCCAAAAAATACTGGATTTTTTTGACAAATTGTGAGAAAATTGAAGCAGTGGCGTAATGGATACCTCGCGCCAGCAATCATACCATAAATCGAAAGGAGATTTCACATGATTTATTCAAAGGAAGTTGAAGAAATGTGTACCGTAGCACAGGGCGTACATCATGGCTGCGCACCGATTCCGGAAGAAGCCAAGTGGGTACAGGCGAAAAAGGTGGAAGACATTTCCGGTCTGACACACGGTGTAGGCTGGTGTGCTCCTCAGCAGGGCGCTTGCAAGCTGACGCTGAACGTCAAAGAGGGAATCATTCAGGAGGCGCTTGTGGAGACGATCGGCTGCTCCGGTATGACGCATTCCGCAGCGATGGCAGCGGAGATTCTTCCGGGTCTGACTGTAATGGAAGCACTCAACACCGACCTCGTATGCGATGCGATCAATACCGCTATGAGAGAACTGTTTTTACAGATTGTCTACGGACGTACGCAGAGTGCGTTCTCCGAGGAGGGTCTGCCGATCGGAGCCGGCTTGGAAGATCTCGGTAAAGGATTAAGAAGCCAGGTTGGTACGATGTACGGCACATTAAAGAAAGGTCCTCGTTATCTGGAAATGGCAGAGGGCTATGTAACCGGGATCGCGCTTGATAAAGACGATCAGATTATCGGTTACAAGTTCGTAAGCCTTGGAAAGATGACTGATTTCATCAAAAAAGGTGATGATCCGAACACTGCTTATGAAAAAGCAAGCGGACAGTACGGCCGTGTCGATGACGCAGTAAAAATCATTGACCCGCGTAAAGAATAAATCAGGAGGAGGACAAATCAATGGCTTTATTTGAATCGTATGAAAGAAGAATTGACACCATCAATTCCGTATTAAATGGCTATGGGATCGCTTCACTTGAGGAAGCAGAAAAGATTACCAAAGACGCGGGCCTTGATGTATATGAGCAGGTCAAGAAGATTCAGCCGATCTGCTTTGAGAATGCATGCTGGGCATACACGGTAGGCGCAGCGATCGCGATCAAGAAGAACTGCAGAAAGGCTTCTGATGCGGCTGCCGCGATCGGTGAGGGATTACAGGCTTTCTGTATTCCGGGATCCGTTGCAGACACCCGTAAGGTTGGTCTCGGACACGGAAATCTCGGCAAGATGCTGCTTGAGGAGGATACGGACTGCTTCTGTTTCCTTGCAGGACATGAGTCTTTTGCAGCGGCAGAGGGTGCGATCGGCATTGCGGAGAAAGCAAATAAGGTTCGCAAGAAACCGCTTCGCGTTATCTTGAACGGTCTCGGAAAGGATGCGGCAAAGATCATTTCCCGTATCAACGGCTTTACGTTTGTGGAAACGGAGTACGATCCGTACACAAATGAGGTAAAGGAGCTTGAGCGTATTCCGTATTCTGACGGACTTCGTTCCAAGGTAAACTGCTATGGTGCGAACTCCGTTCCGGAGGGCGTTGCGATCATGTGGAAAGAAAATGTGGATGTCTCCATCACCGGTAACTCCACCAATCCGACCAGATTCCAGCATCCGGTTGCGGGTACATATAAGAAAGAGCGTACCGAGGCAGGAAAGAAGTATTTCTCCGTGGCATCCGGCGGTGGTACCGGTCGTACACTGCATCCTGATAATATGGCAGCCGGTCCGGCATCTTACGGATTCACCGATACTTTGGGACGTATGCATTCCGATGCACAGTTTGCAGGATCATCTTCCGTTCCCGCGCATGTAGAAATGATGGGTCTGATCGGTATGGGTAATAATCCGATGGTCGGCGCAACGGTTGCGGTTGCCGTTTCCGTTGAGGAAGCAGCGAACGCAAACCGGTTCTAAGGTGTGCGTTTCCAAAAGAAACGATCGGCAGCTTCTGACGATCCATTCTTATATGAGAAGACATGAAAAACCCCGCAGGGAGGAATTCCCTGCGGGGTTTTTCATGTCTTATTCTGTCTATTCATTATTCATGATTTGTACGTTTTCGTGCACAATCTGAGCCCATAAAAATCTGCCATATATTGACTTAATCTGTCAAGTGTTGTATAATAAATCGATATGATTGTATCCAAAAATGCAACCAAAACAAAAGAATCATGGCCGGAGAGAGGAAAATCATTATGCAGAAAAACAAATTGAAGCTTCCGTTTGGTGTCCTTTTAGTAATGCTGACGATGCTGCCAATGGTATTGTTGTCGGCTGTCAATTTTGTACTGAGTACGAGTAAGCTGAAAAGTTCCTTGGAGGATAGTAACCGACAGGCGGTTGAGTCGGTCTGCTTTTCCTTAATGGAAGCGTATGACACGCTGTATGAGGGCAATTGGAGCATGGTAAACGGCAATTTATATAAAGGTGCCAACTATGTCGGACATACGCAGGATCTCTTAAATCGATTCCTTGAAGAAAAAGATCTGAATGTCACTTTGTTTTACGGGGATACACGAGTCCTCACGACCTTGAAAGATGCGAACGGTGACTATATTGTCGGAACTCAGGCGGATGAAACGGTTTCCAGTCAGGTGCTTGCGGGCAACAGTTATTTTAATGAAAATCTGGTGGTGAACGGTGTGCCGAGCTATGTTGCTTATGAACCGCTTCGCAATATGGATGGTACGGTAGTGGGTATGGTATTTGTCGGCTATCCGAGATCCATCGCCCAAAAAGCGATCAACAGCGCGATCATATCATTGATCATTGGCACTGTCATCGTACTCGGAATAATCTTGGTCATTGTCGTCATCATGGTACGCATCATCGTGCGGGCAATGACAAATCTGACCGGCGCTGTAACAAAGCTGGGGAGCGGAGACCTCAATGTGGAACTCCATGTAGATGCATTGAACCAGCGTAATGAGATCGGCGCTTTGGCAGACAATGTCAACCATCTTGTCGTGAATCTGCGTGAGATCATGAACGGCATCCAAAAGGATGCGGCAACGCTGAATGATTGTTCCATACAGCTGACCGGTTCGGTCGATACGACAATTTCCGCCATCTCTCAGGTTACCAAAGCGATTGAGGAAGTTGCGGAAGGCTCTACGACGCAGGCGCAGGATACGGCGGGAGCGATGGCCAATATTGAAGAGTTGAATGCAACGCTTGACATTATTACCGATAAGGTTGTAACGCTTTCCAAGATGTCTGACGAGACGAAGAAAGTATCCAACCATGCGCAGGCGACCATGGTAGAGTTGATCGATATTAATACACAGACGAAAACGGATATTGATAATATTGTGGAACAGTCCGAGAAGAATGTGGAGGCGGTCAACAAGATCAATGTGATATTGAAAACAATCGAGGAAATCAGTTCCCAGACAAACCTGCTCAGTCTTAATGCTTCCATTGAAGCAGCGAGAGCCGGAGAAGCCGGACGCGGTTTTGCGGTTGTTGCAAAGGAAATCGGTTCGCTTGCGGAAAGCTGTGCCGCTGCGGCAAGAGAAATTCAGGAAATCATTGTCAGCCTTGTTGATGATATTCAAAAAACGAGTTCTCTGTCCGATGTTTTGAACGAAAGCGCGACAAAGCAGCTTGGAAAAATTCAGGATACAAGGGCGATGTTTGACAAGGTGCTGAACGCGGTCGGTGAGATTTCGCAAGGAACAGAGCGTATTCGTGAAGAAGTGGTGAGCATTGATGCCGTGAAGAACGGTATTGGTGAGACGATCGAAAGCCTGTCCTCTATCTCTGAGGAAAATGCAGCTGCATCCGAAGAGACGACAGCTTCTGCAAATCTTGTCAACGAGGATATGAAACAGATTGGTCAGGTATCACAGGAAATGTTAGAGCTTGCGGAAGGATTGAAGAAAGCAATCAGCTTCTTCCATTAAGATACACAAAATATTTTCAGGTGATTATCACCCGCCTAAGGAGGATACATATTTATGGATCTGATTTATACGAATGACCAGTGCAGCGGTTGTAACAAATGTGTACGGGCGTGTCCGGTACTCATATCTAACATTGCGACCGATCCCGGAAGGGTAACAGTTGATTCCGGGCATTGCATTGCCTGCGGTGCCTGCTTTGATGCCTGCACACATGGTGCAAGAGATTATTATGACGACACGGATACTTTTTTTGCAGATTTGGCGTCAGGAAAATCGATATCGGTCATCATAGCGCCTGCATTTCTGGCAAATTATCCGAGAGAGTATCGGCGGGTGCTCGGGCTTCTTAAGCAGAAGGGTGTTAAGCATATTTACAGTGTATCTTTCGGCGCGGACATTACGACGTGGGGATACCTGAAATATATTACGGAGCATCAGTTTTTCGGCGGTATCTCACAGCCTTGTCCGGCGATCGTCAATTATGTAGAAAAATATATTCCGGAGCTGATCCCGCGCCTGGTGCCAATTCACAGCCCCATGATGTGTATGGCTGTTTATGCCAAAAAATATTTGCATAATAATGACAAGCTTGCTTTTATAAGTCCTTGTATCGCGAAAAAGCTGGAGATCACGGATCCGAACTGCGGCGATTATGTCTCCTATAATGTAACGTTTCAGAAGCTGATGGCGTATATTGGCAACGATTATACGTCCGCGCCTGAATATAACGATGAACTGGAATACGGGCTTGGCTCTCTGTATCCGATGCCGGGAGGACTTCGTGAGAACGTAGAACACTTCCTCGGAAAAGCACAGGTTGTGCGTCAGGTAGAGGGCGAAAGAGAGGCCTACCATTATTTGCAGGAATATGTGAAGCGCATTGGCAACAAACAGCAGCTTCCGTTCATGGTCGATATTTTGAATTGCGGTAAGGGCTGTATTTACGGTACAGCAACCGAGCCTTCGCGCAACACGGATGATGTGCTGCTCACGCTTTCCTCCATGCGGAACATGAATAAGAAGGATATGCGGAAAACCTCACCGTTTACAAGCAAAAACAAAAGTCCTTGGACAAGCGATGTCTCCCACGAGGAACGGCTCAAAAACTTCATGGAGGCATTCAGCGGACTCAACATCAATGACTTTATGCGAAATTATACCAGCAAAAAGGTCACGATCAAGGAGCCGACGGATGCAGAACTGGATCGGATCTTTGACAGCATGAACAAGACAGATCAAAAGAGCCGCAGCTTAAATTGCAGTGCCTGCGGTTATCAGACCTGCCTCGATATGGCGAGAGCCATTCATAACGGCGTCAATGTCCGTGAGAATTGTATTCACTATATTAAGAATCTTGCGGAGGACGAAAAGAAAAAGCTGGAAGACGTTTATGATCAGGAACAGAACGCACAGCGGGAAAGAGACGCGCACTTAGAACAGATCATACAACAGTTTGGAGAGTTAAGTGCGGCAATCCTGGCATTGAGCAAGGCAAATGAGGCATCAGTAAGCGAAACGACAGAACTGGCAGAGAATATAAAAGAAATCTCGCGTTTTTGCAAGGAGTTGGACGTCTCGCTGGCTACGATGTCAGAATTTATCGATATTTATCAAAAGACAAGCGGCGATATATCAGAAATCGCCGATCAGACAAATCTGCTTAGCTTAAATGCGTCTATTGAAGCGGCAAGAGCGGGCGAACAGGGAAAGGGCTTTGCGGTCGTTGCAAGTGAGATTCGCAATTTGGCAACTTCCACGCAGGATCTGATCGTTGGCAATACGAAGCAGGCGGAGGAAACCATTCCGAAGATCAATGCGAGCATGAGCGTTATCCGACAACTGATCGGAGATATGAACAAGATGACGGAGCGTGTGGCAAAGATTGCTTCAAACACGGAGGAAATTTCCGCACAGTCTATTGATATTCAGGGCAGAACAAACGAGCTGAAGCAGGCTGTGGATAATATCTAAAAAGGTTGGCGCAAAGGCGCCAACCTTTTTTATTCCGAAGCCGGAGCTGTTGATGCATCCTCAAAGGTTACATGACTGCCAAGCAGCACTTCGCCGATATAATTGACATAGGTAATGGCTCTTTCATAGTAAGTATTTGCCGTTTCCAGCGCCATTTCATCCAACGGTTCTGCTTCGAAGGCAGTGTGATAATAGAGAACCGCCTGCGTCATATATTTACTTGCTCTTTCCGCTAAAATTTCCGCATCCGCATATTCTTCGGGAATGTCCATTTCAGTCAATGAAAAAAACGTGGTGTCCAGCTCATCATAATAGGCGAGCAGCTCGCTGACGGCCGTATCGGAATTGGCGTCAATCTGGTTGATGTTGTCGCCAATCTCAATGATCTTGTTCGTAAAATCCGTCATGTCGTTTTGGTAGATGCTTGTTTCCTGTGACGGAAGACTTCCGCAGGAAGTCAAAAGCTGTAAAAAAGCGAACAGGAGCATCATAAACAAAACCACTGCCGATTTGGATGTTGCTGTTTCCACGCGCATGTCTCATCATTTCCTCTCTGCCAATCAGATTCTAATAACAATTTAGCATATTCGCGCGGACAAGTCAAATATCGTGCCGGTTCCGCAGATTATGCGTTTTATGGATTGCAGACAGCAGAATAATATGATACAATAATAAAAAATTTATAAAGTTACGTCTTTACAACCTAATCAGTCACCATTCTATACGATAAAAAATGCGGTGTCATTTTTTATAAATATTAAAAAGAAAAGAGAGGGAAGTAGTATGTTATGTAACAATTGTGGTAATCAGATTCCTGACAATTCGATAACCTGCCCGAATTGCGGTACACCGACAACCGGTGGGACACAGGTTCCGAACGGAACACCCACAGCGAAGGTTCCGTTCGCTCAGCAGGCGGATGCCAGCATTAACTTTATCGCGCTGATCCTCGCGGTAGTTGGTTTTGTTTGTGTATTTCCGGCAAAGGTAGAGGCTAATGCCTTTGGTTTCAAGGTCGGTGTCTCTATTATCGGTGGTGACGCAAAATATGGCATCTTTATGTTAGTTTTCTTGGGTGTCTCAGCAGTGATGCTGTTCTTAAAGAAATCCAATCAGGCATCCATTTTTGCGGTTATTAACGTTGCGTTCTGTATCGTAAAGATGATTCAGGAGTCCAATGCAGCAAAAGATGCAGGATTTGGCGTAACCGCTTCTTTCAACATTTTCTTCTGGCTTGTTCTGATCTGCTCGATTCTGGAAGTCGTTGCAATCTTTGTATTGCCGAAGGTAATGGGTAAAAAATAATAATTCATGATCCATAGCGGTTTTAAGGGAGCGTCCGTCCGATGAAAATGAACGGGCGCTCTCTTACGTGTTGACGCAGGACTTTTTGTGTGATCCTGAAGATACAGGGCAGGTGTTTTTACACAGAATTTTTGTAGAAATCAGTTGACAAACAGGAAAACGATTGGTATTATATATGAGTATGCCGCGTAGCGTGGCAAAAGTTCGTTCCACTTAGGAATGGCGCCGAAGCTAGCGAGTAAAACCGGAGACGGTTAGATATAGGAGGTGTCCCTATGTACGCAATCATTGCAACAGGTGGTAAGCAGTATAAGGTATCTGAGGGTGATGTTGTCCGGGTTGAGAAGCTCGACGCAGAAGCCGGAGATTCCGTTACGTTTGACAAAGTCATTGCAGTAAGCGATAAGAAGCTTAAGGTTGGCGCGGATGTAGCTAAGGCAACCGTGGAAGCAACTGTTGAAAAGCAGGGCAGGGCAAAGAAAGTCATCGTTTACAAGTATAAGAGAAAGACCGGCTACCACAAGAAGAATGGTCACAGACAAGCATACACTGAGGTTAAGATCAATAAGATCAACGCATAGTCCGTTTTCGGGATCAGTGGGAATCGTTTATGACAACAATTACGGTCAAACGGTCGGAATCAGGGACATATCAGGAATTTTATTGTATGGGACATGCAGGGAGCAGACATTTCTTTTTTGAAAAAGATATGATCTGTGCTGCGGTATCCGTGCTGGTCATCAACACGGTGAACTCGTTGGAGACTTTGGCGAAGGAGCAGCTTCATGTCACACAAAATCAGGCGGATGGGTTTCTACGCTGTGAATTTCCGGAGGGACTTTCCGAAAAAGGGTGTTTACTGATGGATTCCATGGTTCTTGGCCTACAAGGTATTGTAAAGCAATACGGCAACAAATATTTGCAGGTAAACATTGAGGAGGTGTAAACCATGTACAATATGAACCTTCAATTTTTCGCTCATAAGAAGGGAGTCGGTTCTACAAAGAACGGCAGAGACTCCGAATCCAAAAGATTAGGTGCGAAGCGGGCTGACGGACAGTTTGTAAAAGCAGGCAATATTTTATACAGACAGCGCGGTACGAAGATTCATCCGGGCGTGAATGTCGGTATCGGCGGCGACGATACGCTGTTTGCGTTAGTTGACGGCGTTCTGCGGTTCGAGAGAAAAGGCAGAGATAAGAAACAGGCTTGTGTATATCCGGTAGAGAAATAAACGATCTGACAGAGCTTCAAACGAATGTTTGGAGCTCTGTTTCGGTTATGAGTGAATGATGAAAGGATTACGATCATGTTTGCAGACAGAGCAAAAATCTATGTCAGAAGCGGCAAGGGCGGCGACGGACATGTTTCTTTCAGGCGGGAAAAATATGTACCGGACGGTGGTCCGGACGGCGGCGACGGCGGACGCGGCGGCGATGTGATCTTTGAGGTGGATGAAGGCTTAAATACCTTGATCGATTTTCGGCATACGCGTAAATATGCGGCAGGAGACGGAGAGGAAGGCGGAAAACGGAATTGCCGCGGCAAGGATGGGGCGGATATTGTCATTAAGCTGCCCAAAGGTACCGTTATACGTGAGGAGACAAGCGGCCGTGTGATCACCGATATGTCGGGAGATAATCTGCGCTATACCATCTTAACGGGCGGTAAGGGCGGATGCGGCAACCAGCATTATGCGACAAGCACCATGCAGGCACCGAAATACGCACAGCCGGGGCAGCCTGCAAAAGAGCTGTCACTGACACTGGAGTTAAAGGTCATTGCGGATGTCGGTTTGATCGGTTTTCCGAATGTAGGGAAATCTACATTTTTGTCAAGAACGACGAATGCCCGTCCGAAGATTGCAAACTATCATTTCACAACGCTCAGACCGAATCTCGGCGTCGTAGACTTAGGAGACGGCAGTTCCTTCGTGTTAGCGGATATTCCGGGACTGATCGAGGGCGCATCCGAGGGCATCGGCTTAGGGCATGAATTTTTGCGTCATATTGAGCGTACAAAGCTGTTCATTCATGTGGTGGACGCCGCCGGGACGGAGGGACGCGATCCGATCGCAGATATTTATGCGATCAATGAGGAACTTGAGGCTTATCAGACCGGTTTAAGCGGACGAACGCAGGTCATTGCGGCAAATAAGACCGACGTCTTAGAGCCGAAGTCTTTGGAGGATGTTTTAAACCGGATGCGCAATGAATTTGAACCGAAGGGGATTTCCGTTTTTCCAATCTCGGCTGTAACAGGTGCAGGTGTAAAGGAATTGCTGTCCTATGCCTATCAATACTTAAAGGAAAACAAAGACGAACCGGTCATTTTTGAGCAGGAATATTTTCCGGAATTTGAAAACAGCTATGCGAATGAGCCATACACCGTGTCGTTTGACGATAAAGAGCAGGCGTATATCGTCGAGGGCCCGCGCATTGAAAAGATGCTTGGTTATACAAACCTGGAATCCGAAAAAGGCTTTCTCTTTTTCCAAGAGTTCTTAAAAAAGAACGGTATTTTGAAGAAACTGGAGGAAATGGGCATTCAGGACGGCGACACGGTCAGAATGTACGGATTTGCGTTTGATTATTATCAATAGAAGCCGATCGAGCAACAAAACAAAAAGCAATAGAGGAGTATCAAAAGATGACGAGCAAACAGAGAGCATATTTGAAATCGATTGCGGGCACGCTTGAGCCGATTTTTCAAATAGGAAAATCAAGTCTGACGCCGGAAGTGACGACCGCGGTCAGCGAAGCCTTCAACACAAGGGAACTGATCAAGCTGAATGTCTTAAAAAATTGTATGGATGATCCGAAGGAACTGGCACAGATCATTGCGGAGCGCACGCACTCGCAGGTGGTTCAGGTTATCGGAAAAAAAATCGTGTTATACAAACCGTTTAAGGAAAATCCGAAGATTCTTCTTCCTCAATAAAAAAGAATGCAAAATGCAACGCATTTTGCATTCATTCAAAGAAATGCCGTTGGCATTTCTTTAGAAAGGTATTTCATTGGACTTGGAAAAAAAATCTTTCGGAATTGAGAATTTTGTGAAAGGATCATCATGGGCCGCGAAGAAAAATTGGAGAAAGAATTAAAAAAGGAACTGGATGATGACCGCTATACGCATACGCTCGGTGTAGCCTATACCGCGGCATGCCTTGCCATGCGCTACGGTGAAAAACCGGAGCGTGCATTTCTTGCCGGATTGCTGCATGACTGTGCAAAAGCGAAGAATATGGATCACAAAAAAATGCTGTCCCTTTGTGAAAAGCATAAGATCCCCGTCACGCAATTTGAACAGGAGAACCCTGTTCTGCTGCACGCAAAGCTTGGGAGCTTTTGGGCAAAAGAAAAATATGAGGTGACGGACGAGGAAATTCTATCCGCGATCCGTTGGCATACGACCGGACACGCCGGTATGACCTTATTGGAAAAGATCATTTATATTGCGGACTATATTGAACCAAATCGAAAAAAGCAGCCGCATTTGGATGAAGTGCGAGAAATCTGTTTTCGGAATCTGGATGATGGTTTAAGACGGATTCTGCATGACACACTATTTTATTTGAATCATAAAAAATCGATCGATCCGACGACACAGCAGACTTACGATTATTATATGGAATATGATTCGAATGTACAAAATATACAATCTACCGAATGCAACAGCAACGATACATAAATTGATTACATATCATATTTAACAGAAAGGAAGGACATCGGAATCAATGAAAGAAACAAATACAGCATATGAAATGACAAAGCTTGCGATTGCAGCGATGGAGGAGAAAAAGGCGGAAGATATCAAGGTGATTGATATTCGCGAGGTTTCCACCATTGCCGATTATTTTTTGATCGCAAGCGGCAATAACCGCAGTCAGATTCAGACCTTATGCGATGCGGTAGAAGAAAAACTCGGACGAGCCGGGTATTTTAAGAGACAAAGTGAAGGATATGATACGGCAAACTGGATTCTGATGGATTATAATGACATCATTGTGCATATTTTTGATAAAGAAAACCGCCTGTTCTATGATCTGGAGCGCATTTGGCGCGACGGAAAAGAAATTGCGGTCACAGAATTTACCAGCGTATCATAAACGGAAAACCGCTGTCAGCTTCGGAAGGAATCCTTCTTATCTGACAGCGGTTTTTGAATTCAAATTCTATCATTCTCAGCGGTATAAACGGAATACACCGAATACCTTTCCCAAAATGGTACAGTCATCTACAATGATCGGATCCATTTCATCATTTTCGGGCTGCAGACGGATATGCCCGTCCTCCTTATAAAATGTCTTGACCGTAGCGGAATCTTCCACGAGAGCCACGACCGTATCCCCGTTTCTGGCAGAAGAGCAGCGCTCCACAAAAATCTGGTCCCCGTTGAAAATGCCGGCATTGATCATACTGTCACCTTTTACCTTCAGGATAAACGTCTCTGCGTTCGGGAGAAGTTCAACCGGAATCGGAAAATAGCCTTCAATGTTCTCCTGAGCAAGAATCGGCTGTCCTGCCGCAACGGTGCCGACAATCGGTATGCTTGCCATTTCATGGCGGACAAGCTGAAAGGAATCGTCGCAGATCTCGATCGCCCGCGGTTTCGTCGGATCACGTCTGATATAGCCGTTCTTCTCCAAGGTCTCAAGATGGGAATGAACAGAGGAAGTCGATTTCAGGTGTACGGCATCACAAATCTCGCGTACAGCAGGCGGATAGCCGCGCTCTAAGATCTGTTCTTTGATATATTCTAATATTTCTGCCTGTTTTGTGGATAATTTTCCGTTTGCCATAATAAAAATACCTCCAATCTGCAAATGAATTCCAAATTTATTATAGCATAATGAAATAAGAAAAGCAAACATATATTCCGAAAATTTGTTCGATTTTTTGTGAAAATCACTTGACAAACAAATGTATGTTCGATATATTAAAAAAGAACATACATTCGGAACGTTCGTTCTGTTTTTTTGAAAGCTGATGATACTTGACATTCCTGCGGCACTGAATGCCGTCGGATGCATAAAGGAGGAATATGTTATGAATACCGCCGTATATGGAAATCGTCCATTTTATACAACCTACAGCCGTGATGAGCTGAGAAGAAAACGGAATCTGCAAAGAAAGCGTTTGCAGGAAACAAAGCGCAAATTATTTTTCCTAAGTATGTCCCTTGTTTTGATCATGATATTGGGCGTAGTTTTCGGCAGCTTTTTATCAAATGCAAAGGCGATGACTGACAGACCGCAGGAATATAAATATTTTACACAATATACGGTCGGCCATGATGAAACACTTTGGGAAATCGCTTCACAATACACGGATTCTCATTATGACGGAATCGCCGATTATATTGATGAAGTAAAAGCAATGAATCACATAGAGAATGTGGATGAGATCCGTGCGGGAAGCGTGTTGTTGCTGCCATATTATTCCACGGAATACTTACCATAAAGAACGGCTGAAAAAGCCACTTTCGCATACCATCTATTCGTTAAACTGTCGTTTCGCGAATAGTTATATATGTGCCGATACAGTACTCTTTTATCCGAAAAGCTGGTCGGAATCTAAAAAGACGGTGAACGGTCCGTGGTTCACGAGTGATACATTCATCATCGCACCAAAGATGCCATGCTGAACAGTAACGCCTTTTGAGGCAAGCTGTTGCAGAATATATTCATAGAGATGATTTGCCGATTCGGCGTTCCCTGCGTCGGTAAAGGATGGCCGGTTTCCCTTTTTGCAGTCCGCATACAGGGTAAATTGCGATACGACAAGAAGCTCACCGCCGATATCCGCAAGGGAACAATTGGTTTTGCCTGCAGAATCCTCGAATATGCGCAGCTTCAAAAGCTTCTCGATCATGCGATTGGCGATTTCCGTTGTATCACGATCACTCACACCGACAAACACGAGAAGTCCGTTCTTGATCTGCCCGATGATTTCCTGATCGACTTCAACAGAGGCTTCTGACACTCTCTGTATCAAAAAACGCATAGTTAATGCTCCTTTTATCTATGTAACAACTTCTAAAATAATTGTTTCCTGCAACGAAATGTGAAGAACAACAGTGGAATCTGTTCTATTATTCGTTAAAATCAATCTGTTACTGTTTTATCATTATGCATTGCGGTCGGATTCTTCCTTGGACTGTGACGCTTCTGTCTTTTGCGAAGTTTCTTTTTCTGATGAGTCATCCTTTGTCTGTGTACTCTCAGAACCGGTCGCATGTCTGCTAAAGAGCGTACGGAATAAATGATATTTCTCGCCCTCTTCCGCCGCATTTTTATGCTGGCTGCTTCCCTTCGGGTTCTTGATCTCCGTGAACAGGTGCTCTTTTGTGATAAACTCACCATCCCGGATCTCATACGCATCGCGGTAAAGCGCCGTATCTGAGGGAAGTGATTTACTCTTCAGTCTCCGATTGACAAATCGCTTTGTGAACGCATAGATCACCGCAAACACGGGAACGCCGATGATCATACCCATAACGCCGTAAATACCGCCGAAAAATGTGATGGCGAAAATGACCCAAAATCCCGAAATACCGGTCGAATCGCCCAAAATACGCGGTCCAATGATATTTCCGTCCACTTGTTGAAGAATCAGGACAAAGATTAAAAAGTAAACGGCTTCAATCGGCGCTATGAGCAGTAACAACAGCGTACAAGGAATCGCGCCAAGATATGGACCGAAAAACGGAATCACATTCGTCACACCGACAATGACACTGATGAGCACCGGATAATGCAGTCCGAGCAGGGTTGTTCCAATAAAACACAGAAAACCAATGATGATGGAGTCAAAAATCTTTCCCGAAATAAAGCCGATAAAGGTTTTATGAATAAACCTGCAGTCCTTGATCAGACGGTTCGCATTATGCATTTCAAACAGGGAATAACATATTTTTTTCGCCTGTGCCGCATAGGTCTCTTTTCCAAACAACAGATAGACCGAAATGATAAAACCAATGATGATATTGAGCGACGTTTTCAGCGTACCGTAAATGGTCGCTGACAGCGTTGAGAGGACCGAGCCGATATTTTGCAGATTTTTTAACAGCCAGTCAACCACATCCTGCGAATTGATCGTGGACAGATCGATGGAAAGGTTATCTCTCAGAAAATTCGCAACCATCGTATTTTGCTGCAGGTAATCGATCGCCATATCGTAATATTTATTAAATGCTTTCGCAGTCTGTTCGGAAATGCCTGGAATACTCTTTTCAATCTCCGGAATGATCATGGCAAACAAGCCGTAAAAGCACCAAAAGACTAACAGATACGTTGCGCAGACGGAAATCGCGCGGATCAGGCTCTTATGCCGCCGCTCTCTGATACCCTCCTGCTTTTTTCCCTTTGTGATACGCTTATAGAGCGGCATGAGCAGACGGTACTCGATTGAATTGACAATCGGGGTGAACAAGTATGCCAGTACGAAGCCGACAATGATCGGGAAACAAATATTAAGAAAACGATTCAGCATTGAGCCGAGTCTTGTGCCGTGAAAAAGAATATAGTAAAAGGCGATGCCTGCGCATACCACACATACACCGGTCAAACCCCAATGCAGATATTTACGGTCACCATGATATTTCATAGATCTTCTCTCCTTTTTCGGAGCGCTCTCCGACTCTTTTATCTTATACCAGTTAATTGAAAAAAGCTATACTTTTTTCATCGGAACCGATATAATGGATTGATAGAGAGAAATCATCCTTTTTAAGGAGAACGGAATCATGACACAGCAGCAACTTATGAGTCTCGTCCGGCGAGCGATTGATACCTATCATATGATCGACGAGGGCGACCGTATCGCGGTCGGCATCTCCGGCGGAAAGGACTCTCTCACACTCCTTACGGCACTTGCGGGACTAAAGCGCTTCTACCCTGCACATTATGAGCTGTATGCGGTAACGGTTGATTTGGGGTTCGGCATTCAGGATTTTGACAGGATCAAGCAAATGTGCAACGATCTGCAGGTGCCCTATATCCGTGTGGAGACGGACATCGGCAGGATCGTCTTTGAGGAACGCAGGGAAAGCAATCCCTGTGCTCTCTGCGCAAAAATGCGTAAAGGCGCGCTCAATACGAAAATGAAAGAGCTTGGCTGCAACAAGGTCGCTTATGCGCATCATAAGGACGATATTGTCGTTACCATGCTCATGTCTCTGATCTTCGAAGGACGTTTCCATACCTTTCGCCCCGTCACCTATCTGGATCGCATGGATATGACGGTGATCCGTCCGCTCATGTATATGCAGGAGGCGGATGTGATTGGCTTTGTCAATAAGAATAAACTGCCGGTCGCCAAAAGTGCCTGCCCTGCGGACGGTTATACAAAAAGAAAATACGCAGAGGATCTGTTAAAACGCCTGAATCAGGAGAATCCTGGCGTCAAGGAACGCATGTTTACGGCAGTCTGCAACGCGCTATACCAAACTTGAGAAATGCGAGATACAAAATGATCTAGCATGATAAACAGATGTGATAGACAAATCAGGAGAAAACGATTATGGCAGCATCAAGCGAAAAACAGCAAAATTATCACGAACAGCAAAACAGAAAATATACGATGACGCTCCGGGGGATTTTAGAGGAGCTGCCCCCTTTCGTATCCCGATATTTTCACGGTGTTGAGGAAGTGACTTCTACACGCACCCGACTTGCGTATGCGTATGATCTGCGTGTCTTTTTTAACTGGCTCTACGATAAAAGACCGGAGATCTGCACGGTCCCGATGCGGGAGCTTACGGTTGACGTGCTGGACAGGATTAAGCGCGACGATATTTTGGACTATCTCTCCTACTGCTCCTATTATGAGCGTGACGGAAAAGAATTGTCCAATCAGGAGCGGGCAAAGTCAAGAAAGCTTGCAACGATCCGCAGTTTTTATAATTTTTTCTTTCAGTCGGAAATGATCATGACAAACCCGCCCTCTCTCGTGAAAACACCCAAAATCCACGAGAAAGAGATCGTGCGTCTGGACGCGAACGAGGTTGCGATCCTTTTGGATCAGGTCGAAGAAGGAGAAAAGCTCACGAAAGCGGAAGCGCACTATCACAAGATCACAAAGGAGCGCGATCTTGCAATCCTGACGCTGCTGCTCGGCACGGGAATCCGTGTATCGGAGTTTGTCGGGCTGAATATCGGTGACATTGATTATGATAATGACCGCATCAAGGTGCGGCGTAAGGGCGGCTATGAGGCGTATGTCTATTTTGGAGACGAGGTTCGTGAAGCGTTGCTTACCTATCACGAAAAACGCAAGCATATCATCGCGGAGAACGGCCATGAGGAGGCGATGTTCCTCTCTTTACAGAGACGCAGGATCACAGTGCGTGCCGTGGAGAACCTTGTCAAAAAATATGCATCCCGCGTAACGACAATGAAAACGATCACGCCGCACAAATTAAGAAGCACCTACGGAACAAATCTCTACCGGGAATCCGGGGATATTTATCTGGTTGCCGACGTGCTCGGACATAAGGATGTCAATACGACCAGAAAGCACTACGCCGCCATTGAGGAAGAACGCGGCAGAATGGCAAGCAAGCTGGTTCATTTAAGAAAAGACGACTGACAAAATTGATATGCGGCGAGCTGGCTGCGGCTGCTGAAGGCTTCGGTCTCCAGCATGGCGGAAAGCTCGTCCGCGTCATAAAACGCGGCCTGAATTTCTTCGTTTACCGACGCGTATTCGCCGCTGATCTCCCCCTCTTCTGCCTCCACATAGACAATATTCGTCATAATATCGGAAATGGCGACCGCGGCATACGAGGCGGGCAGGATCTTTTTGATCTCCTTTACTTTCAGTCCCGTTTCCTCAAACAATTCTCTTTTCACACAGTCCTCGATGGATTCTCCCTCATTGATCATTCCGGCGCATAGATTATAGACAGGGCGGTTGATCGCCATGCGGAATTCCTTTAATAAAAGCAGGCGGTCATTCTGCGTCACGATCATGGAAATGCCGCTCGATACGCGTCCGAGTTCCTCCGGCGAGGTGATCGCACGGCGGCTGACAATCTCATAATGCTTTTCGCGCCCCGCGCGGTTCTCGTAGATCAGCTCATAGCGGTGCAGATAACGTCCGCCATCAATTTCATTCATGGAAAGCAGTCTCATGATATTGCTCCTTTAGACTTTTTCTTATTTTTTTGCGCGTGATCTCCACGAGACCGAGCGGCGTCATGTCTATGACGGAGGTATGCACGGGATCATCCGCCGTATAGGAACGGAGCAGCTCCAATAGCTGTTCCTTCCTCTCCCGCTCTTTCATATTGATAAAATCGACCAGGATCATGCCGGACAGATTGCGGAGTCTGAGCTGCAAAGCGATCATCTGCGCCGCCTCCGCATTGATCTTCCAATAGGTATCTTCCGCATCGCTTTTTCCCGTATATTTTCCCGTATTCACATCAATTGCGATCAGGCTTTCCGTCGGCTCAATGACAAGGTAGCCGCCGCTTTTGAGCCATACGCGTTCGGAAAGCGCCTCTTTTATGCGCTCCCCGAGACGGTAGAAATTTAAGAGCGACATGCTCTTTTTTCCGTTGTCAAAAAAAGAAAGCTTCTGTAGGCTTTCCGTATCGCCCACATCCGTGAAATAGGACGTCAGCTGCTCATAGACCTCAGGAATATCCGTCACGATACGCCGAAAGGAAAGCGCGTAGGTATCGCGCAGCGCAAGCAGATAGTCGGCAGGCGGCGTATAGAGTACACTGTATAAGGTTCTCGACGGCGCATAGGAAATAATCCGCGTCATGTCCGCATGAAGCCGTTCCAGTTCCGTCAGTACCGGTGATAAGTCCTGCAGCGTAAATGCGTTGGTACGCACGATACAGCCGCATTCTTCGAACGCGGCTTCCGTGATCTGCTGCGATGCCAAAAGATCATTCATGCGCGCTCTCTGCTTGGGCGATACTTTTCGGGAAAAACGGATGTCGCTGCCGGTATTCTCGAACACGACATAGCGCCCCGACAGCGTAAGCTTTGTGGTAAGCACCAGATCCTTTGTCTTGACGGCTGCTTTTTCGACCTGTACGAGAATGCAGTCCCCCTGCACCGGCATGTCCTTCTTGGTCCGGTCATTGCTGCAATACACGGGAGAACAGATGCTTTGAAGCGGAAGAAAACCTTGTATGCCGGGCGCAATGTCCACAAAAGCGGCATGGATGTTTGAGACGATCCGATTGATCCTGCCGACAAGAATCGTGCCGACCGCAAATGCGGCGTCCGCTTCCGCTGATACCTGCTTCGTCGAAAACGATGCCTGCACCGGCTTATCATCCACACAGAGCGCCGACAACAGGCGGTTTTCATAATGGGTAATAAAATAGCTGATATTCGCCTGATCCGCGGGCATCAGAACACCTCCCCCGCTTCAGAAAGCGGTACAAAAGAACCGTCTTCCGCGCGTCCGTAGGTTTCCTTGCGATGAATGACAAAATCAAAGTCTTCCGGCTGTTTTCCGTAATAGGAATACAGCGTTTCCATGATCATAGCCGGCTTTAAGTTACTGCTGCTACCCGTATCGATCAACATGGAAACGGTATCATTTTCAAATGAGAGCGCATGAACACCCTCTTTTAAGTCCAATGTGAGTTCGCTTTTCTGCGTCTGCTTCACATAGGGCACATGTTCGGAGGAATGAAAACGCGCAACCGCCTCCGCGAGAGGAACGTCCTGATCATGACCGGCGCGGATGCGCACGGTATAGCCTGCGGCTGAAACACTTGCCATGGCGTTTTTCGCGCCTTCCGGGAGCAGCCGGACGTCCGTCACGACGATTCCCTCCGCCATAACGGCATTCAAACGCGTTTTGATGTCCTCCGCACTCGTAACGGAATTTGCCTCCATATCAAAATATTCGCCGTCGCTCGTCATGCCGACACCGAGCGGCGCGGCAAACGACATGATCTGATGCGGGGAAAACCCCGCAGAATAGGCAATATCGATCTTTGCACGCCGCATCGCCTTTTGAAAATAGCGCATAACGTCCAGATGCCCGATGAATTTCAGGCAGCCGTTTTTGGTAAATTTGATCCGAAGCCTCATTCCGCACCGCCCCCTCTCGGTTCAAAACAGATCCCGCAGCCAAAACGTGCCGCGCCGCAGGCGTTACATTTCTGTTTACAGTTCGGCGTAATTTCACCGGCCATCGCGCGCTCCCATTCTTTTTTCAAATAATCCTTCGTCACGCCGCAGTCGATGAAATCCCACGGAAACAGCTCGTCCAAACTCCGCTCCCGCAGTGTGTAAAAATCTATGGAAAGGCCGCATTCCTCAAATGCGGCGAGCCATTTCTCATGATGATAGTATTCGCTCCACGCATCAAACATGCATCCGCGCCGGTATGCGTTTAACAGCACATCGGCAATCCGCCGATCTCCCCTTGCAAGCACGCCCTCGATCACGGAAACATCCGCCTCATGCCAATTGTATTTAATACTTCGCTGATTGAGCTGCTCCGAGATGGCTTTTCTTGTCGCATACGCCTTTTCGATATAGGTCTCCTTCGGATGCATGGAAGCCCATTGCAGGGGCGTAAACGGCTTCGGGATAAAAAAGGAGGTGCTGACGACAATCTGAATTTTTTCACGCCGCTTTTCCTTTGGAACCGTCTCAAAAAATGCCGCCGCAATGTCGTTTGCAAGCTCGGCAATGCCGCGTATATCCTCATCCGTCTCGGTCGGAAGCCCCAGCATAAAGTAAAGCTTGACCCTTGTCCAGCCGCCCTTAAACGCTTCGATGGCGCCGTTCAAAATGACCTCTCTGGTCAAGCCTTTGTTGATGACATCGCGCAGTCTCTGGGTTCCCGCCTCCGGTGCAAAGGTCAGACTGCTTTTTCTTATATCTTGTACCTTACTCATCACATCGAGAGAAAAAGCATCAATCCTTAGTGATGGCAGAGAAATATTGACTTTCCTTTTTTGGCATTCTTCGATCAGATACGAGAGCAATTCCGGCAGCTTCGAATAGTCGGAGCTGCTGAGCGAGCTCAAGGAAATTTCTTCATGACCGGTATGGTCAATCATCTGTATAGCCTGCTCCTGTAACATGGAAAGGCTGCGCTCCCGCACCGGACGGTAAAGCTGCCCTGCCTGACAGAACCGGCAGCCGCGGATACAACCGCGCTGAATCTCTAAAACGACGCGGTCCTGCGTGCATTTGATAAAGGGCACAACGGGCTTTGACGGATAATAAGTATCGCTTAAGTCCGTGACAAGCTCCTTCGTGATCGTAAGCGGCATGGACGCATCAAGCGCCGTAAAATCGCATAACGTACCGTCTTCATGGTAATGCGGCTCATAGCTCCCCGGCGCATAAATGCCCGGAAGCTTCCCCGCCTCTCTTAAAAAGCCTGTCCGATCGGCGCCCTGCGCACGCATTTCCTTATACAGATCAAGGAGTCTGCGGTACATGGTCTCCCCGTCCCCAATGTAAAACAGGTCAAAAAAAGGCGCGATCGGTTCGGGATTGTAGGTACAGGGTCCGCCGCCGATCACAATCGGGTGCTCCCATGTGCGTTCCTTTGCCAAAAGCGGAATGCCGGAAAGATCGAGTACCTGCAGCACATTCGTATAGCACATTTCATATTGAAGTGTGATACCGAGAAAATCAAATTCCCTGACAGGATCCTGCGATTCTAAGGCAAAGAGCGGTATCCTACGCTCACGCATTACCCGATCCGCGTCAACCCAGGGGGAATAGACGCGCTCGCACCAGACGTCCTCCCATTGATTGAACATATCATATAAGATCTGGATGCCGAGATGGGACATACCGATCTCATAGACATCCGGAAAACACATACAAAAGCGCACGGCAATCTGCGCTTTTTCTTTCATGACACTGTTGATCTCGCCTCCGATATATCTTGCAGGCTTTTCGATTGTGAGTAGTATCTCCTCCGGTAATGCTAACGCACGCATCTCGTTTTGTTCCTCTCCTGTTTGTGAATGCGGTTTTCACTTGGAAAACGGCAGGCTGTCCTCGCTGATCATCACAACGATGTCCTGCGCGTTTTTATCCGCGATCTTCATATCCTGTTTTTGCATATAAAGAAAACCGCCAAAGAGACAGAGCGCCAAAAACATCCGCAGACCGAATGTGCCGCGTGCCCCGCGTTCGTCTTCGGCAGCTCCGCTTCTGTCATACGCCCACTGATAACCGCTTTGACTGTTTTCTGATTCCGCTCTTGCCATATTTTCACGCATTTCCCTGACAAGACGCATTTTTTCGTCAATGGACAGCTCCATACATCATGGCTCCCGGTTTTAAGCGATCTTTGTCTAACTATATGAAATCAGAACCGGAACTATGCTATCTTCTGGCAAGCTCATCGGTGATCTCCTCCCATGTAACACCCTTCTCCACCATTAAGACCATCAGATGATAGAGCAGGTCGGAAATCTCGTATTTGATCTCCTCGGGATTCGGATTCTTGGCAGCTATGACAATCTCTGTCGCTTCCTCTCCCACTTTTTTGAGGATCTTATCAATGCCCTTGTCAAACAGATAATTCGTGTAAGAGCCTTCCTTCGGGTGCTCCTTGCGGTCTAAGATCACATCAAAAACGGAATTGAATATGGTGAGCGGATTTTCATCATCATATTCTTTTTTCATGATCTCGTTAAAAAAGCAGCTATAATTTCCGGTATGGCATGCCGCGCCGACCTGCGATACCTTTGCGAGCAGAGTGTCCATATCGCAGTCTGCCGTTAAGGATTTCACATACTGATAGTGTCCGCTCGTCTCGCCCTTGATCCAAAGCTCATTGCGGCTGCGGCTGTAATAGGTCATCCTGCCGGTCTGAAGCGTCAGCTCATATGCTTCTTTTGTCATATACGCCATCATAAGCACTTCGCCCGTCTGGTAGTCCTGCGTGATGACCGGAAGCATCCCATCGGTATTTTTCTTGAAACGCTCCCACGGCATACAATTCTCATACGTGTTGACCTCTATCCCGTTCTCAAAACACAGGTGCTTTAACGAGCTGATATTCATGATATTATGCGTCACAAAATCACCGCTGATGCCGCAGACGGAATGCACACCAAGATATTCCAACGCCTTGTCGAGCGAAATGTCGGACAGGCTTGCAATAAACGGCATATTGATCTCGGTAACGCTTGCAAGCAGGGCAGAAGGCTCCGTCAGCAGTGCCGCGCACACATAGGTATCCAGAAGCGGTTGATTCGCCGTAATGACGGCAGGATTCCGAAACGCGGCAAGGATCTTGTCTTTCCCGAATTTTTCCGACACCTCTTTTGTCAGATCAATATTGGACTGCTTTCCGTAATCCAGGCACGCCCGCGCGCAGCCTGCATACAAAAGCTTCTTGACATCCTCCATGCGCGCGATATTGCCCGCGCCGATCACGGGCACCTCGCTCTCTTTACAGATGCGTTTGATCACGTCGATCGCTTCTTCATGCTCCGCATCTCCGCTTGAAAGATCAAACACAAGAATTTCATCCGCATTATTCTGACTGTACGTTTTGGCAAGCTCGGCCGGGTTCATGGAAATGACCGACGCATCCGTCATGCCCTTTAACGCCATGCCCTTTTTGAGATAAATACACGGAATAAATAACTTTTTCATACCAAAGTTCCTTTCGTGCTTAAGACGTCCTTGATGCGCGGATCGATACCGGTCGCTTCGTCGAGCGCTTTTGCAAACGCCTTAAAGAGCGCCTCCGCCATATGGTGCGCATTAACGCCGGACAAAATCTTCATGTGCAGATTCATGCCCGCACTGTACGATACCGCATAGAAAAACTCGCGCACAAGACAGGTTTCAAACGAACCGCAGCGTTCCTGCGGAAACTCCGCATCAAATACAAAATAAGGTCTTCCGCAAAGATCGATCGCACACTGCGCCAGCGTCTCATCCATCGGGATCAACGAAGAACCGTAGCGCCTGATTCCCTCTTTATTGCCAAGCGCTTCTTTGATCGCTGAGCCGAGCACAATGCCGGCGTCCTCCACAGTATGGTGCCCGTCCACATTTAAGTCGCCGGAAATCTTAACCTCTAAGTCAAAGAATCCGTGACGCGCAAAGGCCTCCAGCATATGGTTAAAAAAGCTGATGCCCGTATCCGTACGGCATGCGCCGCTGCCGTCTAACTGCAGCATCATCGTGATCTGTGTTTCTTTTGTGTCGCGGGTGATCTCCGCGATTCTGTTCTCCACCATAGACACCTCCCAGTGCTCTGAATTGTTATTTTATAAATCGTACTTTAATGGAATTGGCATGCGCCGTAAGACCTTCTTTTTCGGCAAACAGCTCAATATCCTTATGCGCGCGCGCAAGCGCTTCCTGTGAATAGGAAATAATGCTTGTTTTTTTCATAAAATCATCGACGTTTAACGGCGAAAAGAACTTTGCCGTCCCGTTTGTCGGCAACACGTGATTCGGTCCCGCGTAATAGTCGCCAAGCGGCTCGGAACTGTATTCGCCGAGGAAGATCGCGCCCGCATTGCGAATCTTTGTCATCACCTCGAACGGATTGCGCGTCAGGATCTCCAAGTGCTCGGAAGCGATCTCATTAACAGCGCTGATGGCGTCCTCCATGTTGTCGGCGATCAAAATGTATCCGTAATCATCAAGGGACTTTTGAATGATCTCTTTTCTGGAAAGTGTCTGCGTAAAGGCATCCACCTCGGCGGATACGGCCTCTGCAAGCGTTCTGTCCGTTGTGATCAGGATCGCGGAGGCCATCTCGTCATGTTCCGCCTGGGAAAGCAAATCCGCCGCGATATAGCGCGGATTCGCGCTTTCATCCGCCAATACTAAAATCTCGCTCGGTCCGGCAATGGAATCAATGCTGACATAACCGAACACGGCTTTTTTGGCAAGAGCGACAAAGATATTGCCCGGTCCGGTGATCTTTTCTACTTTCGGGATCGTATCGGTTCCGAACGCCATGGCCGCGATCGCCTGCGCGCCGCCGCATTTATAGATTTCGTCAATACCGCAGATGTCGGCGGCAACAAGCGTTGCCGGAACGACTTTGCCGTCCTTTCCGGGCGGTGTACAGATCAGGATGCGCTCCACACCCGCAACGCGCGCCGTGACCGCGTTCATTAACAGGCTGGACGGATACGCTGCTTTTCCGCCCGGCACATAAATCCCCGCCGTCGCCAGCGGCAGGATGCGCTGACCTAAGATCGTGCCGTCCGGCTTTGCGTCAAACCAACTGGTGCGAAGCTGTTTTTCGTGATAAGCGCGGATATTGGCAGCGCTCGCCTTCATGACGCGGATAAATTCGTCATCGATCTGCGTGTAAGCCTCCTCCATCTCCTCCCTTGTCACCCGCATGGTATCCTTTGTCAGCAGGCAGTGATCGAAGCGCTCCGTATAGGCGCACAGTGCTTCGTCTCCGCGGGTGCGGACGTCGTTTACAATGTCGGCGACCGTCACCTCATAGGAGCCATAGTTATTCGGGCTTCTCTTTAAGAGGGTACCAAGCAAATCGCGTTTGGTATCCTGGGTCAATTCAATGATTCTCATAGCTGTCCTCCTGCCTGTTTTCAGGTATGTATTTTCTTTCAATTTTGTTCCTCTACCGCTTCCCGAAGCCGGTAGATCAGTTTTTTAATGCGCTCCGATTCCATCTGCATGCTGACCTGATTGACGATCATGCGTGCGGACAGCGGGCAGATTTCCTCCAATACCTCCAGACCGTTCTCTTTTAACGTGGAGCCGGTCTCCACAATATCCACGATCACGTCAGAAAGACCGACGATCGGTCCTAACTCTACAGAGCCGTTCAACTTGATAATGTCAACGGTCTGATGCTTTTGGTTATAAAAATAATTCCGTGCAATGACCGGATACTTGCTCGCTACGCGGATCATTTCATGGTGCAGCAAAAGCTCCTTGGCGGAAGCGGGACCGCATACGCACATGCGGCATTTGCCGAATCCCAAATCCAGCACTTCAAATACGCGCCGCTGCTCCTCTAAGATCGTATCCGCACCGACGACGCCGATGTCCGCCGCACCGTATTCCACATAGGTCGGCACATCGGGACCCTTCGCGAGGAAAAAACGAAGACGCAGTTCCTCGTTTGTAAAAATCAGTTTGCGCGTATGCTTGTCCTTGATTTCCTCACAGGTAATGCCGATGCGCTCTAAGAGCGCTAATGTCTGATCGGCAAGTCTTCCTTTGCCGAGTGCAAAGGTTAAGTAACGTTGTTCATTCTGCATTTTACTATCTATGCCTTTCTTATCAGATTCCGTTTCCCTATGTTTGCTATAATGTGACCGGGATCATATGCTGCGCTTTGACAAATGCCTCCGCCGCCAGACGATCGGCGTCATCCGCAACCGGCATCATCCCAAAGCACTCTCCCGCCGCGCGCCGCTCATTCACATAAGCGATCGCCTCCGCAAGCTCCGTCTCCCGATATAAGAGCATTTTGACGGGCGGCTTATCCGCGCCGTTTCTGCCGGATGCTTTTTTTGCCGTCATCAGATCGTCGATCACGATCATAAAACCGATGGCGGGAGCCGGTTTCCCGAACCGCTCTAACAGCTTATCATAACGTCCGCCCTTTACGATCGCATCGCCGACACCGTAGGTATAGGCTTTAAAAATGATTCCGGTATAATAATGATACCTGCTCACCATACCGAGGTCAAACGAAATATATTTTTCCACACCATACAGACAGAGCACGCGATATACCGCCTCCAGACGGTCAACCGCCCGCATGGAAGCTGCGTTGCAGGCATATCCGCGCGCAGTACGGAGCACGTCCGCGCCGCCCGCAAGATCGCCGAGATGCAGCAGCGCTTCCCGGCATTGTTCGCTCGGTCTGGCATGTGCCAAAAGTTCCTGCGCACCGAAAAAGTTCTTGTTGGCGACAAGCTCCCGCCATTCCGCCTCCGTATCCTCATCCATGCCAGCCTCGGCGCATAAGCCCTTCGTATAGCCGGCTTCTCCGATGCTGATCTGAAATTCGGTCAATCCCGCATGCAATAAGGAACGGACACAGAGCGCGAGCATTTCCGCATCTGCCGCAATGCTGTTATCCCCGATCAGCTCGGCGCCCATCTGCGTGACTTCTTTTAATCTGCCGCGTAAGTCCGAGGTGTTCGTGAACGTATTGCCGTGATAGCAGAACCGTACGGGTCTGTCCGTGTCAATATAATATTTTGCGGCGCAGCGCGCAATGGACGGCGTAAAATCCGGACGCAGTACAAGCGTGTTTCCCTCTTTGTCAAAAAATTTATACAGCTCCTTCGACGGCGTTGTGCCGATCTCTTTCCCAAAAACGTCAAAAAATTCAAAGGTCGGCGTCTGAATATCCTGGAAACCGTAGCTGTGCATGGTTTTTTGAATTTCCTGCTCGCAATGCTGCTTCGCGTCAAATTCTGCGCCATAAATGTCTCTGACACCCACGGGGGTATGCAATAATTGTTTGCTCATGCTGGACATCTCCTTCAGGCAGTTCTTGATTCACTTCGTAAATCGTATGCCTGTCTCCCTCTTTGCTTCAATACGTTAAAGTGCTAATTCAATACCGCATTATCAAATTAAACTATCGCCAGTATAGCGAAACGAAACGAGGATGTCAACCCCGTTCATCCAAATCCTTTTGCAGCATATCTAAGTACGGCACCAAAACACCCTGTTTTTTGGGCAGCACATACGATAAATCCAATTCGTCAAAACGAAAGCTCTTGCGCCCTCCCGCCTTTGCCCGCTCCCAGAACACCATAAGCTGCGCCAGCGGAAGATAATAGAACAGGTCTTTTGCAGAATAATAAATGATAAAAAACGCAATTCCGCCCTGCCGTTCAAATTCGTTCATGAACACGACCTGATGCTCATGGATGTTTTGCAGCGCAAAGGTATCGACAGCGCATTCCTTTGCGTCAAAGCAGACCGGAACGCCCTGCACGGCGCCGATATAATCGACGGTACTTTTTTGATCGAAATATGCGAGCGTGATCTGATGGCGCTCATGATCGATCTGCATCGGCGTGATCGGCGTCGGTATTTTTTGGATGAGCGCCAGATGATGCTCTAAATATTTTTCATTTGTGCGGTTGATCATATCCTCAAGGGTGGAACCTCGAAGCCCTCTTGAATTCCACGTTGCCATACTGATTCTCCTATGTGATAGAGACCTAGCAGCTTTCTGAAATCCTGCGGAAGCGGCGCAAGAAACGTTTTTCCCGCAGCCGCCATCGGCCGATCCCCGCCGAACGCCTCATGCGCCGGAAAGCAGACCGCAAACGCATGGAGAAGCTGCCTGTTTACGCCGTACTTTGCATGAAGCTCTCTGTTTAAGCGGGCATCTCCGTATTTGGGATCGCCGCAGACCGGGTGCGAAATTCCTGCCAAGTGCGCGCGGATCTGATGCGGTTTTCCCGTGATCAGCTGCACCTTGAGCAGCGTTATATCATGCCGGTCAAGATAAAAGAGCGGCGCATAGGCTGTGTGGATTTCTTCCCCCGTGCCGTCTTCGGAAATCGTCACCTGATTATGAACGGAATCTTTGCGCAAAAAGCCTTTTAGCGTCTTCGGCTCGCAGATTTGCCCTTTTACCAACGCCAGATAATATTTTCCGATCCTTCTGTCATGGATCAGGCTGCTTAATGTGCGCGCCGCCTGATAGGTTTTCGCGCAAAGAACAAGTCCGCTCGTGTTGCGGTCAAGCCGGTTTACGGCGGACGGTGTATAGGACAACCGTTCCTCTTTCGTTTGCCGCTCCTGCTTATCAAGACGGACATGTCCGCACAGCCAATCGTTCAAACTGTTATCCGTCTTTTCGGCGCGCTGCGTTAATATGCCCGCAGGCTTATCCGCGATCAGCATGTCACGGTCTTCATAGATAACGGAAATATGCACGGCGGATGGTTGTTTCTCCGATGCATCCCTTTCTTTTTCTGTTTGTCCGCCAAACCGAAACTGCGCATACGTCTCGTCCGAGAAAAAAATACAGATCTTGTCCTGCGCGCAGAGGCGTTCGCTGCCCTCCGCTTTTTTTCCGTTCAGCGTGATGTTCTTTTTGCGGAGCATTTTATACAGAAAAGACCGCCCCGCATGCGGGAGCAGCTTTTCTAAAAATTTGTCAAGCCGGATGCCGGCTTCCTCTCCGTCTATGATGATCTCTTTCATAGCGCTAACGCAAGCAGCTGCTCTTTTACCGCTTCCTTTGCGGCGGCAGCGCCCTCCTTCTGCATGCCGTCGAGACGGCTTATGTATTTGTCGAGCGATGTGAAGATCTTTACGGTATAGTCCTTGTGCCCGCTCTGTTCTAACTGGGTGCGCAGATGCTTTTCACACAGATCAGGGCTGCATTTGGGGCTGCTCGTATATCCGCAGATACTTTTTCCTTCGATTGCCAGAGAATCTACCGGATAGGTGTGCTCATAGGAGGTAAACTGAAGATCATAATAGACGCAGAGCTCACCGACATGCGGAACGATCCGTTCATGCGTCTCCGCGGAGCAGCCCTTCGCCTTTAAAAACATGATCGTATTGACCGCGCTTTTTGCGCCGGGCAGACAGCCGAGTACCGCAATGACCGTCCACAGATTCTTTTTTGTGCCGATCACATGCCAGCCGATCAAAAAAAGAGCCAGTGACACCCCAAAACAGGCGAGCGTAAACAAGCATGTGAGTATTTTTCTGTTGTTAATATAGCCGTAACAGCCTTTTCTTACATACATGACCCTGTTCCTTTCCCATTCAGCGAGACACCTTCATCATACGCATGCAAAACAGAATGAACCGTTCGGGAACAAGCTTTGTCAGCAGATAAAACGCCTTCATCGGTATGCCGCAGACAGACATTCTTTTCCGTCGTCTGCTGTCCTTCAACGCCTGCCATACCACGCGTTCCGGTGTTACAGTCACATACTTTTTGATGGCAAGCTGTTTTCCGAACACTTCCGCTTTGTCAAAAAACGGGGTGTCAACCGGTCCGGGACAGACGCTTGTCACATAAATGCCCCGTCCTCTTAACTCCTCGCTGAGCGCCGTGGAAAGAGAAAGCACATACGCCTTGCTCGCGGCGTACACGGCAAAATCCGGCTGCGGGAGAAATGCGGCGCTGCTTGCAAGCTGGATGACCCTTCCGTTCCACGCCATATAGGGCAGACACATCCGTGTCATTCTCGTCAGTCCAATACAATTGCACATGATCGTTTCTTCTTCGCAGCTCTGCTCCACATCTAAAAATTCGCCCATAAAACCAAGTCCTGCGGCATTGATCAAAAAGCGGACACTCGGAAGCTCTTTTTTTAGTAATTCTTCAAAGGAGACAAAGCTTTCCGACTTTGTCAGATCCATCGGGATGATGCGTGTTTTCATGGTAAGCTGCCCGGACAGCTCCTGTAGGCGTTCTTCATTGCGCGCTATCAGCCACAGCTCATCCGTTGTATGCAAAATCCGGTCAAGCGCCAGTGCAAAGGTATACCCAATGCCGCTGCTTGCTCCTGTAATAATGGCGATCCGCTTATTTTTTGTGCTTTCTTTCACTTTGTCTGCTCCTTCTCCGTTATTTTCATTTATTTGTTCATAACAGGAACGATCTTTCTATTCCTCAGTGGCTGTCACATCAGAAGCTTTTGCGATCTCCTCCGCCGTCAGGCGGCGAAATTCCCCGGTTTTCAGATCGTTTCCTAAGGAAAGCGCGCCAATGGAAATGCGTTTCAGGTAAAAAACCTCATGTCTGTTCGCATGAAACATCCGTTTGACCTGATGATATCGCCCTTCGCAGATCGTGATGCGCACCTGACTTGCAAAGATGACATCCGGCGTGCCTTTGGGCAGACGTTCCCGCTCCGCTTCGGTAAGCCGGTAGGACGGTTCCGTGTGCAGGACGGACACCTTTGCAGGAAGACATGGGGTATCATCGCCGATGTCGGTTCCGTTTTGCAGCGCGGCAAGCTCCGTCTCCGTCAGCCCTCCGCTGATCCAGACCTCATAGGTTTTCGGCACATGCGACCGCGGACTTGTCAGTTTATGCGAAAGCGCGCCGTCATTTGTGATAAGCAGCAGCCCCTCACTGTCCTTATCCAGTCTGCCGACCGGAAAAAAGCGCTGCGGATCAATATCGGGCAACAGGGAAAATACCGTCTGCTGCGTGTCATCCGTTGTCGCACAAAGATAACCGGCGGGCTTGTTTAACAGATAACAGATCGTGGTCTCCGGCTCATAAGAAACAGTTTTTCCGCGAAAACACACCGACATACGGCCGGGTTCGATTTTTTGATCCGATTTCCTGCAAACGACGCCATCCACCGTGATCAGTCCTTTTTTACAGTATTCCCTGACCTCGCTCCTCGTACCGACGTCCGCGTCGGAAAGATATTTATCCAGTCTGACCATCTGTTCCCTATCCTGTCCGGGTCATTTCTTCCATGCTCTTTTCATATATTGTTAAGAAAAAAACACGGAGGCCGTGCAGCATGCCGCTGATGCTCCCGGTGATCCTTCTTTTTATTGTCCTGCTCCTGATCAGCAGCAAGACCGCACTGTCACTTGCGACGCTTGGACTAACGCTCTGGCTTGAAAATATGGTGCCTACGCTTCTGCCCTTTATGATCCTGTCCGGCATTCTGACAGGCTTAAAATTGCAGGAGCTTCTCTGCCGCCCGCTCCGCGGATGCTTCGGACGCCTTTTCCATACAACGCCAAACGGCGCATACTGTATCATCATGGGCTTTCTCTGCGGTTTCCCGATGGGTGCGTTCTGCGTTGCCGATCTCTATCAAAAGGGGCAGTTATCCAAAGAAGAATCGGCGCGGTTGATCCCGTTCTGCAACAATATCGGCCCTGTTTATTTCTATTCGTTTGCCGTTCCCATGCTGGGCTTACAGGCCCCCTCTTATCAGGCGCTGCCGCTCCTCACGTTCGGCATGTACGGCATCCCGCTCCTGTATGGCTTTTTGTCCTCGGCTGCTGTGAAGCCGTCTCCTGCCGTCCCTGCATCACTCATACCGGTTGAGAAAACCGAGCCGTCGCTGTTTGCCGTGATGGATGAGGCAATCTCCCATGCCGGAAAATCCATGCTGCGGCTCTGCGGGTATATGATCTTATTCAATATTCTGATGCTGCCGCTCTACGCCTTACATATAAACGGTTTTTACAGCGGCATCCTGCATTCCGTCTTTGAAATATCCGGCGGTATCCGCGTATTGCAGGGGTACCTCATCCTCATGCCGGAAAAAAGAATACTGCTGCAGCTTTTGATGCTGACGGCATTAAGCTTCGGCGGTTTTTGCTGCGCCGGACAGAGCGAATGCTTTCTGCATGCCGTCTCTTTGAGCCCTGCCGCCTATCTGCTCCGCCGTCTGCTGATCGCAATGCTCGCAGGGGGCTTTTATGCGGTCTGNNTCTTCNGCGGATGGCTTTTTTNATCTTAAAAAGCCGCTGCCTGAAAGAAGGCGCGGCTTTTTACGGCGTTCCTCTCTNCGGAACGAANCNTATTNATNNCTCCTGATTCNCTGCCTCCGCTTCNGCAACCTCCTCAAGTGCATCCACGGGATAAAGCTGTGCACGGTTCGACTGGATCAGCTCCTTATAGCTGTTCATGGAGNTCAACANATTCTCNTAATGAGNGGAAGCTTCATTCATCGCATTGGTTANAATATCNTCCATGCTTCCGAGCGACTCGTCCATATACTGAAGCGCCTGCGCNTTAAAATCATTTGCCTGCATGGTCGCCGCATCAAGGATCGACTGTGCCTGCCTCGTTGCAAGNGTTACGATCTCATTTGCNTTGGCATATGCCTGCTGCATGATNTCATGCTCGTTGACAAGCTCATTCGTGTGAATNGTCGCCTCGTTGATCAGNGCNTCCGCCTTCTGCCTTGCGTCGTTTAAGATCGCTTCTTTNTTGCTGATGATCTTCTGGTANCGCTTGATCTCATCCGGCGTTTTCATCTTCAGTTCACGAAGAAGNTCTTCTATCTCCTCTTTATTNACCATGATAATGGTACTNGAGAGGGGTTTGAACTTACAACTGTCAATATAGTCTTCAATTTCTTCAATCAGTTGTTCGATTTTACTGTTCATCGCATACTCCAATCCNTTTGAGCTGAAAATTNANCCGATCANAATTNCTATGTATCNGCCTGACCTTTGTANTTTTCATGAATCATGTCTGCTACAAAAGGCGGNACNCATTGTGAAATATCACCGCCAAAATAAGCGATCTCNTTGACNCTGGANGANCTTAAATAAGAATATTCCAAGCTCGTCGTCAAAAATATCGTNTCAAGNCTTCCGCCTGAAAGCTTCTTGTTCGTCTGTGCAATCTGGAGTTCATANTCAAAATCCGTGATNGCGCGGAGNCCTCTGACTGATACATGAATATCTTTTTCNCTTGCATAGTCGATCANAAGNCCGGTAAANGAATCCACTTTNACATTCGGAAATTCCTTNGTCGCTTCTTCTANTATTCTAACACGTTCCTCTGCCGAAAACAATGGAGTTTTCGCTTTATTGTTCAAAACNCTGACGATCAGNTCGTCAAACATCCGCGCTGCCCTGCGGATAATATCCAAATGCCCGTAAGTAACGGGATCAAAGCTNCCCGGATAAACTGCGATCTTCATGANGTGACACCTCACTTCTTTTTCAGGAAGATATGCTGGTTGGTCTTGTAACGCTTCTGCTTGATTATATCATACCCAAGCGCGGGAAGATAGTCTGTTTCTGCATGAAGCGATGTTTCAAGGACNATTAAAGTATCGCGGTCNGCAATANGGTCNTTTTCNGCAAGCAGGGCAAGCACCNGNNNCTCTAANCCCTGATCATACGGNGGGTCCATAAAAATAATGTCNGCCCGCTCTCTGATGGAACCCGTNAGCGCAAACAATACNTCCTGCTTGAANAGCACGCCNTCCTGCGTAAANCGTGTNGTNGNTAAATTTTGACNGATGCAGTCGCATGCTGNTTTTTGATTTTCNACAAAATATGCCCGCGCTGCGCCGCGGCTTAACGCCTCAATCCCNATGCCGCCGCTNCCGGNAAACAGATCTANGAATACNCTTCCCTGCACNTCATTTTGCANGATATTAAAAAGCGTTTCCTTGATCCGGTCCTGTGTCGGACGCGTATCCTTTCCTTCCGGTGATACCAGCCGCAGACTTCGTCTTGTTCCTGCGATGACTCTCATAGTCAATCTCCGTTCTTTTTGTCTTAGGCGCTTTGTTTCGGCAAACAGCATCAGGACAACCGGATCTTCACGCCCTTGGAATCCCGGGACCCCAGCTTCAGCTTGTTCAGCTCGATGCTTTTCCCTTTATATTCAATGGATTGTTCCTGCGCATTTTGTGTATAATAGACTTCTTCCAGATAATCATGCGCGCCAAGCTTCATGCCTCTCACGCCGACCGCGCCTTTCTTCTTTTCCGGAATCTCCTCGATCGGGAAACGCAGGAAATAGCCCTCGTGCGACTGAAGCACGATATTGCGCTGCTCGACCAAAAGTGTAACGCTTTTCACTTCATCTCCGTCGTTTAGCTTTGTTGCGGCGACCGTTCTCTTTGCCACGTCAAACTCACCGCCGCTGACGACCTTCATCATCGCCTGCTTCGTCGTAAAGAGGATGCGGTACAGGTTTAAGTCGGCCTGACTTGTCACACATAAAATATCTTCTTTGGAAGAGTCATAATTGCTCACATTGTCGATCGGAATACCCTTATCACGAAATTTACCGAACGGCAGGTCCGAAAGCTTCACCGTATGGAGCTGTCCGATATTGGTAAACAGGCAGATCTTTCCGGTATTTTTGCATGGGATCACATAGGAGTTTTCCGTTTCCACTGCATCCTTATTGCGCTCATAAGTCGCAGTGTCGATCGTTTTGCTGTAACCGAAACGATCCATCAGGAAGTAAACGTCCATCTCCTCCGGCTTCTTTTCGGTAAATACGACCTGTTCTGCGTTGTCGATGACGGTTCTTCTTGCGCGGGCGTATTCCTTTTTATAGCCGTCCAGCTCGTTGATGATGACCTGCGCCATGGAATCCTTTCTTGCAAGAATATCCTCATAGCGGAAAATGTTGGCGACCGTATCCTCATGCTCTTTCATGAGCGCATCGATCTCTAAGCCGATCAATTTATAAAGCCGCATTTCCAGGATCGCGTTCGCCTGCGGCTCGGTAAACTGGAGCTGCTGCGCCATAATACGCGACTCTTTGAATTTGAACTTGATGCCGTCCGTTATTCCTTCTACCAGGCATGCCTTTGCCATTGCACGGTCTTTGGACCCGCGCAGCACTTCAATGATCAGGTCAATGACATTGCACGCCTTAATGAGGCCTTCCTGTATTTCCTTGCGCTCCAATTCTTTTTGTAACAGGTTGGAGTATTTGCGCGTCGCCGTCTCATACTGAAACTCCACATAATGCTTCAGGAGCTCCTTTAATCCCATTGTCTCCGGTTTCCCGTCCGCAATGGCAAGCATATTCACGCCGAACGTGTCTTCCAGCCTTGTTTTTTTCAAAAGAAGATTCTTAAAATTCTCAATGTCGGCATCGCGTCGAAGCTCGATCACGATGCGAATGCCCTCTTTGGAGGATTGATTCGTGATATCAACAATGTCGTTCGTCTTCTTGGTCTCGGCAAGCGCCGCGACGTCCTGTAAAAATTTGGTGATATTGGCGCCGATCATGGTATAGGGAATCTCGGTGATGACGATATTCGTCTTTCCGCCCTTCGCTTTCTCTACCTCGATCTTTCCGCGGATGCGCAGCTTGCCCTGCCCCGTCTCGTAAATTTCAAGAAGCTCGTCCTTATTGCAGACCATGCCGCCGGTCGGAAAATCAGGACCTTTGATATAACGCATCAGCTCGCGCGTCGTGATGTTTTCATCCAGCATATACGCCTTTGCCGCGTCGATGACTTCCCCGAAATTGTGCGGAGGGATGCTTGTCACCATACCGACCGCGATGCCCTCCGAACCGTTGATGAGGATATTCGGGATCTTGACAGGCAGGACAAGCGGTTCTTTTTCCGTCTCGTCGAAGTTTGGTCCGAAATCAACCACGTCCTTATCCAGATCGGCAAGAAACGCCTCCTGCGTTACCTTTTGTAAGCGCGCTTCGGTGTATCGCATCGCCGCGGCGCCGTCTCCCTCGATATTGCCGAAATTGCCGTGCCCGTCCACGAGCGGAAGTCCTTTTTTGAAATCCTGCGACATTACGACAAGCGCGTCATAAATAGAGCTGTCGCCGTGCGGATGGTATTTACCCATCGTATCGCCGACAATACGCGCGCTTTTCCGGTAAGGCCTGTCATAGCGGATGCCAAGCTCATACATATCATAGAGCGTTCTGCGCTGTACCGGCTTTAGGCCGTCCCGCACATCCGGCAGCGCACGCGCGACAATGACGCTCATCGCGTAATCAATAAACGATTTCTGCATCAGATCGGAATATTCGGTCTTAATAATACGGTCTTCCATTTCCTTTTCCTGCCTTTAATTTGTTCAGTCTTGGAAGAATCCGCAAAGCGGATTCTTCGAAAGATTGGCGCGAATGCGCCAATCTTTTTTATACATCCAGCTCCGCATCCACCGCATGATTGTAAATAAAGGCTCTTCTCGGCGGCACGTCATTTCCCATTAAAAGCTCCGTCATTTCGGATGCTCTGCGGGCATCTTCGATCTCCACGAGCTTTAACCGGCGCTGCTCAGGATCGAGCGTCGTCTCCCAAAGCTGTTCGGCATCCATTTCACCGAGACCTTTGTATCGCTGTAACGTAAAGGAACCCTTGTGCGTTTTGCGATAGCGCTCAAGCGCCTTATCGTCATAGAGATATTCCTCTTTTCCCTTGCTCGGCATTGCTTTGTAAAGCGGGGGCATTGCGATATAGACATGTCCCTCGTAGATCAAGTCCGGCATGAACCGGTAAAACAGCGTCAAAAGCAGCGTGCTGATATGTGCGCCGTCCACATCGGCATCCGCCATGATGATGATCTTATCATAGCGCAGCTTGCTGATATCAAAATCATTCCCATACCCTTCGGAAAAACCGCAGCCGAATGCGTTGATCATCGTCTTGATCTCGGCATTGGCAAGGATTTTGTCAATGCTTGCTTTTTCGACATTCAGGATTTTTCCGCGGATCGGTAAAATTGCCTGATACATGCGGTTTCGCGCGGTTTTTGCGGAACCGCCCGCAGAATCTCCCTCCACGATAAAAATCTCGCATTGTGCGGGCACTCTGCTCTCACAATTGGCAAGCTTTCCGTTGGAATCAAACGAATATTTCTGCTTTGTCAGCATATTCGTTTTTGCCTTTTCCTCGCTCTTGCGGATCTTTGCCGCCTTCTCCGCACAGGAAATGACGTTTTTCAATGTCTCTAAATTTTTATCAAAATAGCGGACAATCTCATCTCCCGTCACCTTGCTGACCGCCTTTGCGGCGTCCTGATTGTCCAGCTTTGTCTTTGTCTGACCTTCAAAACGCGGTGAGGGATGCTTGATGGAGATGACGGCGGTCATGCCGTTTCGAACGTCCGCGCCTGTAAAATTCACATCTTTTTCTTTTAGGATACCGAGCTGGCGGGCATACGTATTGATGACGTTCGTAAACATTGTCTTAAAGCCTGTAATGTGCGTGCCGCCCTCCGCATTGTAGATATTATTACAAAAACCAAGTACATTTTCATGAAATTCATTGACGAACTGCAGCGCCGCTTCGACCGCAATGCCATCGCTCTCGCCCTGAAAATAGATCACGTCATGAAGCGTCTCTCTCGACTGGTTCATATCCTTGATAAAGCCGACGATTCCCTCCGGTTCATGATATTCAACATGATCCGGCTCCTCCCCGCGGTTATCCTCGAATACGATCGTCAATGCCGGATTCAAATATGCTGTTTCGTGAAGTCTGGATTTGACATCCTCCTCCTTAAAGCGCGTGCGGTCAAAGATCGTATCGTCCGGCAGGAAATTGACGGTCGTCCCGGTCTCCTTTGTTTTCCCGACGATCGGCAGAAGTCCGTTTTCCAATTCCATAGTCGGAATGCCGCGCTCATAATGATCTTCATAAATATGACCATCCTGCTTGACGGTTACATGCAGATACGCGGAAAGCGCGTTGACAACCGAGGAACCGACGCCGTGCAGTCCGCCGCTCGTCTTATAAACAGAATCGTCAAATTTACCTCCCGCATGCAAGGTCGTGAACACCAGACGCTCCGCGCTCATCCCCTTTTCATGCATGCCGACAGGGATACCGCGCCCGTTGTCGGATACCGTTGCCGAACCGTCGGCATTTAAGGTTACCGTGATACGGTCGCAAAAACCGGCAAGATGCTCGTCCACCGCATTATCCACGATCTCATAGATCAGATGGTTTAATCCTTTTGTTGACACACTTCCGATATACATACCCGGTCTAACCCTGACCGCCTCAAGCCCTTCCAGCACGGTAATACTGGATGCGTCATATTTTACTTCGCTTGCCATATCATACCTCTTTTGGGAAATTTGCAGCCCAGACCCGTTTATTTACCAGAATCCGGAAACTGCGCATATTATATACATTATAGCATGTCCATTTAAATAAGAAAAGAAAAAAATACACCATCTAGTTGATTTTGCAGTAAAATCACTAGATGGTGTATAGTTTGTTTCGTAAACGCGATTTCTCCAAAAGAATTCACCTGCGGTGAATCTTAGAAAAAAGCTGTTACACGCGAGTTTTGCAAAAAGTGCGAAGCATTTTTATGCAAAATCTCGCAAAGAACGCGAAGCGTTCTTTTTTATTGCTGTGCGACGTCCTTCATGGAGAAGCTGATGCGTCCCATCTTATCCTTGCCAAGGCACACAACCGTTACCATATCGCCGAGCGTCAGAACATCTTCCACATGCTCGATACGCTGTTTTGCGATCTTGGAAATATGAACCATGCCCTCTTTACCCGGTGCAAACTCGATGAATGCGCCGAACTCCTTGATGCTGACAACCTTGCCCTTGAAGATTTGACCTTCCTGGAAATCGGTTACGATCGTCTTGATCATCTCGATCGCCTTGTCCATCATTTCCTTCTCGGTTCCGCATACGCTGACTGCGCCGTCGTCCGTAATATCAATCTTTACGCCGGTTCTGGCAATGATCTCATTGATCGTCTTGCCTCTCTGTCCGACCACATCGCCAATCTTCTCAGGATCAATCTTGATCTGAATGATCTTCGGCGCATACTTGCCGACGGACTCACGCGGAGCGGCAATTGCCGTCTTCATGCAATTCTCCATGATATACATGCGTGCTTCGCGGCAGCGTGCGATCGCGCCTTCCACGATCGCTTTTGTCAGACCGTGAATCTTAATATCCATCTGGATCGCGGTGATACCGGCATCCGTACCGGTCACCTTAAAGTCCATATCGCCGAAGAAATCTTCCAGTCCCTGTATATCAGTCAAAAGAATAAACTCGTCATCCGTCTCACCGGTCACAAGACCGCAGGAAATACCGGCAACCATTTTCTTGATCGGTACACCCGCCGCCATTAAGGACATACAGGATGCACAGGTGGATGCCATGGAGGTTGAGCCGTTGGATTCAAACGTCTCGGATACCGTACGGATTGCATACGGGAACTCCTCCTCGGAAGGAAGTACCGGAAGAAGCGCTCTCTCCGCAAGCGCACCATGTCCGATCTCACGGCGTCCCGGTCCGCGGCTCACCTTGGTCTCACCAACGGAATAAGACGGGAAATTATAATGATGCATATAGCGTTTTGCCGTTGTGTTTTCATCCAGCCCGTCCACTTTCTGCATTTCGGAGAGCGGCGCAAGCGTGCAGACATTGCAGATCTGCGTCTGCCCACGGGTAAACATGGCGGAACCATGCACGCGCGGAATAATGTCAACCTCCGCTGCAAGCGGTCTGATCTCGGTGATCTTTCTTCCGTCCGGACGCTTCTGATCTTTTAAGATCATCTTGCGGACTGTTTTCTTTTCATACTGATAGATCGCCTCGCCTAAAATAGCAAGCCACTCCTCGTTATCGGCAAACGCCTCCTCGAGCTTTGCTGTGATCTGGCGGATATTCTCCTCACGAACCTGCTTCTCATCAGTGAAGACGGCTTTTTCCATCTCCTCAGCCGGAACAAGCTCCTTCATCTTTGCAAACATTTCCTCCGGAATCGCACAGCTTGTATAGGTGTGCTTCGGCTTTCCGACCTCAGCGACAATTCCGTTGATAAATTCAATGATCTGCTTATTGATCGCGTCCGCCTTGTAGATCGCCTCGATCATGGTCTGCTCAGGAATCTCATTGGCGCCCGCCTCGATCATCATGACCTTTTGCGCGGTGGATGCAACGGTCAGCTTCAAGTCGCCGTTTTTCCACGCCTCCTGAGACGGATTGACGATAAATTCCCCATTTATCATGCCGATCTGCGTCATTGCGCACGGACCGTCAAACGGAATGTCGGAAATGCATGTCGCGATCGAAGCGCCGAGCATTGCCGTCAGCTCCGGACGGCACTCGGGATCAACCGACATGACAAGACAGTCAAGCGTAACGTCATTGCGGTAATCCTTCGGGAAAAGAGGACGCATCGGACGGTCGATGACACGGCTCGTCAGCACGGCATTTTCAGACGCCTTGCCCTCTCTCTTGTTAAAGCCGCCGGGAATCTTGCCTGCGGCATATAATTTCTCCTCGTACTCCACGCTCAAAGGGAAGAAATCGATTCCGTCCCTCGGTTTTTCGGATGCAGTCGCCGTACACAGAACGGTTGTCTCCCCGTAATGCATAAATGCACAGCCGTTTGCCTGTTTGCCGACTCTGTTGATGTCTACGCTCAGCGTACGCCCGCCAAGCTCCATCGAATAAGTTTTGTACATATGTTTCTCCTTCCTGTTCTGAAGTCGGGCGGAAGAAGCCGAAACTACTGATATACGAATGTATATCATATATGCGCATGCATATCATATATACGAATGTATATCATATATGCGCATGCATACCATATATACGAATGTACATCATATACGCGCATGCATATCATATGCCCATACATCAACATACGCATATCAGTGGTCTCGGAATCCGCTCCCGCCCTAATGTGAATAGTGACAAGCAAAACCGCCCGCTTCGCAGCAAAGCGGTTTCTCATAAAAATGAGGACGGAAGGCCCGTCCTCATTTCGGGAACGCCGCCTGTTCCGTGAAAGAACACGGCGTTCCATGTTTACTTTCTGATTCCAAGTTTCTCGATCAAAGCACGGTATCTTTCAATGTCGGTTTTCTTCAGATAATCAAGTAAGCCTCTTCTCTGACCTACCATCTTCAAAAGACCTCTTCTTGAATGATGATCCTTTTGATGCGTTTTTAAGTGCTCCGTCAGCTCCTGAATTCTCGCTGTGAGAACTGCAACCTGTACCTCAGGTGAACCCGTATCGCCTTCCGATAACGCGTACTCCTTCATGATTGCCTGCTTCTTTTCCTTAGAAATCATGTTTCTTTCCTCCTGATTTTTACTAGGCGAAACGCCTGTTACTGCCGATACTAAGAAACAGGTTGGAGTGTCCCGTATCCGAGTATGGCAAACTCACACCGCTACATTGTAGCACAATCTAAATCATCTGTAAAGCCCGATTTCTTCATTCCTTTTATCCTTCCGCCTCATAATACTTCGCCTGCGCATTCCAAAGTCCCGCATAGACACCGCCCTCATCCGCAAGCAGTTCCTCGTGATTTCCCGCCTGCACCAGCTCTCCGTGGTCAAACACGGCAATCTTGTCGCAAAACCGGCAGGAGGATAATCTGTGGCTGATGTAGATGGCGGTCTTTTCTCCGGCGATTTTATCAAATTTATGATAAATCTCGGCTTCTGCAATGGGATCTAAGGCCGCCGTAGGCTCATCCAACAGCACGAAAGGCGCTTCCTTATAAATTGCCCTGGCGATCGCAAGCTTCTGGGCTTCCCCGCCGCTGATCTCAATGCCGTCATCGGTATAATCTTTGTACAGGAAGCTCTCAATTCCCTTTTCGCCCATCTTGGCAAGCCGCTCTCCGAATCCTGCATCCAAAAGGCAGCGGCGCACTTTCTCACTGTCATACTCTTTGTCCACAGCAATATTTTCCGCAAGCATCAGTGCAAAGAGCACATAATCCTGAAATACCACGGAAAAAAGTTTGGAATACTCATCATGACGGAATTTTTTAATGTCCACGCCGTTGACCAGAATTTCCCCTTCCTCCGGATCATAAAGCCTGCAGAGCAATTTGATCATCGTGGTCTTTCCCGACCCGTTTCTTCCCACAATGGCAAGCCTCTCCCCCACACGCAGCTCCAAGGAGAAATTTTTCAGCGCATATTCCTTGCTTCCGGGATATTTAAAAGAGACATTCCGAAATGCAATATGGTATTCATGATCGCTCCGCTTCTCCATAGGAAGAGATCCCTTGTACATTTCATCCGAAAGCTCCAACAATTCCAAAATGCCAATCTGTTTTCTCGCCGTCATACTGACATCGCTGCATCCAATCACAACCTCCACGGTTTTATGAAGAATATTCGTGAGACAGCCGGCATATAAGATCATGGAACCGATCGGCATACTGCCGTTTAAGGCAGCCATCGCCACAATACCGTACGCTCCTATCAGTGACAGCACATACATGACTGTGCGGATGCTTCTTTCACCCACATCACAGAGCGCCGGACGCTTTGTGGTATAATCTTTCCATTCTTTGGTCTGAAGCTTGTCGTAAGACCAGTGCTTCATCACCTCATAGCCGCCGTATATCCGAACATCCTTACCGTTTCCATAGCGGTAATGCCAGGAACCATTGGCGAAATCCCACACATAATTCCACAGAGACTTTTTCTCCTCACGGGTTGGGATGTGAAACATAAAATAACAGCTCTTCATATTGATTTTGTAATTCACGGAATAACATATGCAGAGACAAAAACCCAGCAGAATCAGCACCACTGACGCCCGGCTGATATCCTTCCCGTGAAAATAGGAGAACATGGGCACTCCGATGACGATCGCTCCAATCACCTCCGCCAATCCGTTTAACACGTTTGTCATCTGCCAGAATACACTGAAAATTCCGGCTCCCCAGTTACTGTCCATGCGGATTCTCTCCTGCATCTCTTTTAGTCTGGGACTGTCGATCAAAGAAAAATCCAGATTCATGAGCTTCTCTTGCTGCAGTGCCTGATATTTGTCGGCGATCATTTCACTCCGGATATTGATCCGTCTGCTCAGGATATTTTGCACCGACCATCCAAGACACAGGAGTATGACAAAAAAGATGATCCTCCCGTAAATTTGTGAAAATTGAAAATCGATTGCAATCTGATTGAGCACATAGGCGGACAACAGCATTCCTCCGTAACCCAAACCTACAGACAGAAGGACTAACATCATCTGTAACGGAATATAACTGCCGTCCAGACTCACGATCAGCTTCATGACCCGCCTAATATTGTCAAGATTCTGCCGAAATGACAGCTTATCCAAAAGCTTTGATTCCTCAAGCATCCTTAAAACACCTCCTTCTCAAGCTTATGTTTGGCATAATAGCGGCTCTGCACCTCAAACATGTTCGCATAGACGCCCTTTAAGTCCATCAGCTCCTGATGGCTTCCTTCCTCCAGAATGCCGCCTTCTCCAAGCAGTACGATCCGGTCCGAAAACCGTGTGCTGGCAAGCCGGTGAGAAATAAAAATGGCTGTTTTCCCTTCGGAATACCGGGAATAATGATCATAAATCTCCGATTCCGCAATAGGATCCAATGCCGCTGTCGGCTCATCAAGCACCAGAATCGGCGCATCCTTATACAGCGCTCTGGCCAGCAGGAAACGCTGCTCCTCGCCTCCGGACAGCTCCAGTCCATCCTCATCCATATCCTTGTCAAAGAACGTATCCATCGTCACGCCCTTTTCATGAAATTTTTCATAAAGTCCCGCCCTCTCAAGCGCTTTCCACGCCCTCTCGCTGTCATAATCATTCTCAAGAGTCAAATTTTCCGCCACTGTGACCGGAAGGATAAAGGGCTCCTGAAAGACAGCGGAAAACAATTCGTAAAGCTCCTCTTTCGGAAATTCCGTTCGATCGATGCCCCCGATCAGAATGCTGCCCTCATCCGGCTCGTACATGCCGCACAGCAGCTTGACAAAGGTTGTCTTCCCGGCCCCGTTGACGCCCACCAGCGCAAGCTTTTCTCCGGCGCTTATCTTCAGGTTGAAATGATCCAAAATTTTTTTATCCGCCTTACTGTCATAGGAAAACGATACATCACGAAACTCGATGGATACCGGCTGTTTCAGTTCTGAAATATGCCTTTTTCCTACCCGCAGATTTTCTTCCGGAAGCTCCATATATGCCCTGTAAAAATTGGTATCCTTCGAACCGCTGCGCAGCTCAGCCAGACTGTTCATAATACTTCCCACAAATCCGGCGAATCCGGTGATCGCGCCGAAATATAACACAAACTCTCCGGCACTCACCGCACCGTCAAATACCTTTTTCAGCAGATAGCCATAGGCAAAAATATCCCGTCCCACGGACAGCAGATTGTCGATCTGCCAATATACATAATCTCCCCTTTCCTTCCGTTTCGACAGTTCTCTGCATTTCGCCAGCAGCATGTCCTTTTCCTTGTTCAGCCACCCCGTCATGCCAAAGATTCTCACATCCTTTGCCGCAGTCGGACTTCCCATGGCATTGAAAAAAAGATAGGACTTCTTCTTGTTCAGATCCGCCTCCTCGCCACGGAATTTCTCCATATATTTGATCTTAGAAAGACTGATGACATATTGGACTAAAGCGATCGCCAAAAGCAGTCCCGCCACCCATGGACTCAGGAAGCTGAGCACCGTGCTGTACAGTACAAAGCTGATGACATTCTTGATGATGTCAATGGCCGCATAGGTCACTTTGTAGAGTGCGCACCAATCCCCGTTGTTAACGATTCCCATAGCCTTCCAATATAATTCTTTGGCACGTCCTTCCTCCACATATCGATAGGGAACCCGCAGTGTTTTTAGAAATATGTTTGCAAGCAGCTCATTTCGTCTGGTATTGTAAAGAAAATATTTCCCCTGACTGGCAGCAGACGCCACATAAACGCTCATGCACAAGAATCCGAAGACTGCGAGCGTCAGCCACAGCCTCTGCAGCGTGACGCCCTGCGTCACGAGATCCAATGTCATCTTTGGCAGATAAATACCAAAGAGAGGCTGTACCGCGCCAAACACCACTTCCGCTAAACACATCCACAGAAAAACCGGAATGCTTTGTCTGTAGTACTGAAAATAATAGCCTATGTTCTGAAAAATATTGTATTGCTTTTCATACTGTGATTCTGTTTGTTTCAATCTGATCCCCTCTGCGCGCTGCGACGCGCACGCTGATTCTTTATCGGTTGAATACGCATTTTTTATTCAACTTATCGCGTTTTGGTCAGTATAGCATAAGAATTTCCCGTAAAAAGAAAAAATGCACGAATGGTTTCATTCGTGCACCAACGGCAGAAGGATTTCCGTAGCAAATACATTTTCCTCATCCTGCCTGTCAATATATCCCTTACATCTCTCAACAACCTTGTCTATCCGCATCAGCCCGAATCCGTGGGATCTTCCTTCTTTGGCGGACGGATACCTGATCTCTTGATTCTCCCCACGCCTTTTGTCCGGACGCCCGTTCACTGCGTTCATGACATAAATATAGAGCTGCCCTTTGAGAATATCCATATAGACTCTGATAAACCTCTTCTTTTCATCCTCGATCCGCAGACACGCTTCCATGGCGTTGTCCATCAGGTTTCCGATGATCAGCGATAAGTCTATCTCCGAAATGTCCAGTTTGGAAGGCACGATCGCCTTCGCCTCCACAGCGATATGCTTTGCCTTCGCCAAAGACATCTTGCTGTTTAATACAGCGTCGATCATGACATTTCCCGTTTTGACCACCGTGTCAACCGTTGTGAGATCCTCATCTAACCGATCAAGATATTCCCCGAGCTTATCCGTCTCTCCCATGGCGAGATATGCCTTCATGGATTGAATATGATTGTGGTAATCATGCCGCCAGCCTCTGGTCTGCCGGTACATATTCTCCACTTCTTCACAGTGCTTTTGCAGCAGATCACTTTGATAATGACTGATCCGCCGATCCACCAGCCTTATAAGCCAGACTCTTGCCCCAAGCAGCAGTCCCAAAAGAACAAAAGCTTCCGCCGCTATCCAAATAACCGTCATCTCTTCTGATATCCCCTGTAGAACTCTATGAACTTCCGGTTAACGTCACAGTACATCCTCCTGCTGATCGGAATGGCGTCCCCATTATCAAAGATGACATTATCCCGGACAATTTGTTTGACATTATCTAAATTGCATAAATAGGAGCGGTGGCACCTCACAAAGTTCTTCCCCGACAATTCCTCCACAAGATCGGAAATGCTTTCCATCACCCTGACTTCTGACCTATCCGTCATCACAAACCTTGTATAATGCCCATCCGCCTCACAGTAGTTGGTTTCCAGCAGATCCAGCCTGACCATGCCGTCCTCCGTTCTGGCGGCAAACAGCTCCTGCGTATGGATCCGGCTGCATATCCTGTCCATACATTCAAAAACTTTTTGTTCTGATATCGGCTTTATCAGATAGTGCAATGCCTGCACCTCATAGCCTTCTCTCAGATATTCGGACAGGCCCGATGTAAAAACCACCGGCATTTTGCCGTCCTTTTCGCGCAGCTTTCGTATCATCTCCATCCCGCTCATTCCGGGCATTTGGATATCCGCAAACACAGCATCCGGCGCCCTGTCTTCCAAACTGAACAGGAAACCTGCGGCATTTGCATAATTCGAAATATGAACGGTTCTGTTCTGCGCTTTGGCCCAAACCGAAATATACTGCTGCAGCAGTCTGCTGTGTACCGGATCGTCCTCTACGATAGCTATATCCATGATTCCAGATTCCTAACCTATGATGTAAATGATCATAAAAACATTACAGAAGCCGCCTTGCACAGACAGGCGTACGATAATTCACCCCGGTAATAATGATGCCGTTTGTCGGATTGCTCGCATGGCATACTTTTCCGCCTCCGATATAGATTGCCACATGATCAATGCTGCCGCTCCGGGAATAAAATACCAGATCGCCCGGACGAAGCTGTGAGATCGGCACGTCAGAACCGCAACGCGCCTGCGCTCTTGCGGAATGGGCAAGACTGATACCATACTTGGCATATAAAAGCATCGTAAAGCCGGAGCAGTCCGTTCCGTTTGACAAACTGGTTCCGCCATAAACATAGGGACAACCGACATATTGAATCGCACGATTTGCCAGATCGATCCCGGCATCCGTCACGCCTTTTCCGTATAGTACTTCTGTTAAGGTGAGCGCCGTGTCCAGTCTGTACGCAACATCCACATACTCCCCGCTCACATAAGCGGCATCCATGCCATCGCCGTACACAACCGATACCCATCCGTTATCTAAAACCTCAACAACCTCCAGCTCCCTGCCGTTTGCGATCAGTCCCCAGGTACCATGCTCAGTATCCGGCTGCTTTCTGACTTTTAACGCCTGTGCCAGCACCGTCGCGGTCAGCGTCTGATTCTGTTGTGCCAGCTCCTCCGCGCGTTCGCCCGTTGCAAGATAATCCAGACTCACATAACCTTCGACCGAGCCGGAACGAATATGTGCCCAGCCGTCCGCCGTATCAAGAATCTCACAGCCCGCGCCCGCTGGCAGCTCGCCGATCTTCTCCGAATCCGTGCCGGCATTCCTGCGCACATTCAGGCTTTCGGACACGTCAGCAACGCCAAGGTTCTCATAACCCCAGTTTTCCTTCGGTTCCTCCTCCTCAACGATCACAAGATTCTCCATCAGGTCTTCAAAATCCTGTTTTGTCATACTGTCGATGCTGCCGATGATCAGCTCTACACCCGCGCCTGTTACAAACTCGTCGGGATCCGCCTCATCAATTTCCTCGTCGTCGAGCGTGTTCTCAAGGACGCCTTCGATGCCCATTACGGCAGCCGCCTCAAAATTTGCCGCATCCGCGGGTATCACATCCGACACAAGCAGCATACAGAACACCAATGCACACGAGCAGATTCTTTTGACAATATAATTGTTTGTATGTAGGATTTTCTTTTTCATACGCGCTCCAATTATTACAAATTCTTTTCATATGTTACAGAAATATTAAATGTTACAAAATTATTTCATTTGTTACAGGTTATTATAACAATTCTTTCGGTCATGTCAATACTATGAAACAATTTAGTGCACGCAAAAAAAGACACCCCCAAGATATGGGGTGTCTTTTCATCCATCTTTGATGAATTCTTTTTTATACGGAAACATCAACGCTGCCGCCCGCCGGTGCCGCCGGCGCCGACGTCTTTACAGGTACGGATTCACCTCTGAGCTCTAAGGACACACCGGCGCTCAAATTGGAGAATCCTAAGCCCGACGAACCGGAATTGCCGAAACTCCCGCCCGCCCCGCCTGCCGCACTCTGCTTTTCCTTTTGCAGCCGATCAAAGAACGCCTTCAGATATTTATTGTCCGCTTCCACAATGTCGCGCATGACATCGGATCGATGTTTTTTCTTTTTCGTTTCAAATTCTTCCGGTTCCGGTTTTAAGGGGATGATCTCAAGGGATTCCTCCGTCATTTGGAACGTTCCCTTTCCCGAGACGAGCACGCTTTCCACCGTATCGTCAAGAAGCTCCTCCATCGTCTCCTGTACGCCCTGCTGTACCAATTCCGTCAACCGTTCTAATTGTTCCTGACCATACGCAATCTGCTCTTCGAACGAATCCGGCATTCCGTGCGCCATGGCGTCCTGTACCATGTTCTGCACACCGTCCGCCAAAGAACCGCTTTCGCTGCTGTCCTGCATCGCTTCCTGCAAAATATTGCCGTAGGATTTCTCCTCATCTTCCGAAAAGAATTCATCCTCCAGTTCCTCGCTCTGCATCCGGCGTTTTGTGCGTTCTTCTTTTTGCAGGTTCTTTAAGTGCTTTTTTGCCGCACGCTCGATTGCTTTCGCATGCTCAAGGGCACTCTCTACTTCCTGATCATTATACTCTCCTTTTTTTAACTTTTTGCGCAGCATGATCACTTTTCTCTGCGCCATCGCCACCGCGCGCCTTGCGCTGCCGGAGGTCTTTGCTTTCATGAGAAACGAAGAAACTTCCTTGAAATTATAATTCAGCTTCTTCAGCTTTGTCTTGTCCTGCTTTTTGGTACGTGAAATGCTCATTGTTCCCGTCACATTTCCGTCCTTATCATAGTACGTGAACCTTTTTATTTCACGATTGCCGCTCTGATAAGTCTTGACCGCGGAGCCGCCGGAGTTCCATCCCCCTACATCCATCGCCATGTCATCATCCTCCCTGATTCAGACAAAATTTTTCCGTTATTTGTATATCGGCTAAAAAAGCATGTTTCCTAAGAGGGATGGCATAAAACACCCATCATTCAGAACCGTTTCCCTGCACTTTTGCCAGATCGGTTTCCATATCGGGCTTGTCGCTCATCAGCTCATCCGGATCCGTGAGCTTGAAGCTCATCACAGTAATCTTCATGCCGCTTATCACCTCGCTGATGACCAGATACCTGGTACCGTCAGGTCTGATGACGATCTCCGATTTTCGTTTCTTGTCATCCTTATCGTCGTCTCCCGACATACTTTCGAATATGCTTCTTCCGTCTCCGTGCCGAAAGCCTGCGTTCCACATTTCGGCATGGCGTTCCTCCTTTGTCGCACCGTAATGAATGATCGAATAAGCGCCTCCCAGATAACGCGCCCACGGATTTTCCCACGTCCATCCGGTGCGCAGATCTTTCATAACCCATTCCTCATAATCCGCATCGCGCTTCATTGCCGCAAAGCCCTCGTCCGAAATAAAAATGGTGATCGTATCCTGCATGTGGGAAGCATGCATCGGGAGCGATAAAATCCTTTCTCTGATATATTCCTTGTATTCGTCCATCGTCATCGCCTCGATGATGGAACGATCAAGCGGAGATATTCCGGATTTCACCCCGGCAGATTCCTGCATATTACCGGATTCCGCTCCCTCTGCGCGCCTGTTTGCTTCCATGATCGCATCTGCCATACTTTTCCCCGGCTGCCTCACGGCATACTCATTGTTCAAAAACCTGCCAAAGGTTCTTGTCATATAATTTACATGAATCTCATTCACTTCACTCACCATGCCCTTCCGCTGTCCATTCCTGCTGTCTTTCCCATGCATTGCGGCCAGCATACCTTTTGTGCATATCAGTGCCTCTCCTGATAAGCCGCATATTCCCGCTTCACATATGCATAGCGGGATTTTGGGACGGAAATCTCTACGGTATGCTCCGTTTTGTCCGCTCTCACCGCAAGATACAGCACATAACTGCTGATTTTCCGTATATATCTCATATTCACAAGAAAACTCCGATGCACGCGCACAAAGCCATACGGCGCAAGCTGTTGTTCGATCTCATCCAATTTCTTATAAATCCGATAAGAAGCACGCGCCGTATAAAAAATATTTTTATGCCTGTCCGTCTCAACATAAAACAGATCGGAAACATCCAACAGCCGCTCTCCTTCCACAAAAGAAAAGGAGAGCTTCTCATTTTTTTGTACCAGTTCTTTCAGCACCTCATCCAGACATTCCGGCAGCGTCGTCTCAATATCCTCTTTGATCAAAAAACGTTCCGCTTTCACGCGGTATCCGTCAAGCGCGTCGCTCATGCAGGCGCTCACCAGAATAACGCACAGCCCGGGATAAGATTCCTTGAGGCGTTTCGCCGTTTTCAGCAAACCGCCTTCCTTCGCATTCATATTCAAAATAACAATACCGCACGCGCTAAGCCATGCCGCTGCCTCCAAGAGCGCTTTTCCCGATGCGTATTCCCTGATTTCCATCCTCTGTCCGTTTTTTCTTCCGTATTCCTCGATCAATCCCTTAATCCTTGTCCTGTCCTCCTGACTGTTGTCGCAAACAGCTACCCTCATGTCCCTTCCTCACTTTAAGTCCGTATTCTGCCCTCATCCGATGTCTAGCCCCACGCATCATATTTGTTTGTATAGCGCATGGCGGCCTGTGCTGCGCTGCCGTTCGACTGATAGGTGCTTTGTGTGCTCTGTTGATTGGATGCGGCATAGTCCGCGATCTTAGCGGCAAGGAACGATAAGGAATCCGCAAATCCGTCTTTTCCGGAAAGCGCTTTTTCCAAGGTCTCCCTGTCCGCGTCATGTAAGGTACGCCCATTTACCGAAAGCTGTCCGTTTTTATCCGTTGTAATGCCTAATTTCTGCAGTACGTCTTTCTGTTCTGTCACAAGAGACTTCAGATTCTGCCGGTAAAAGGTATCAAGCAGACCGGTACTTCCCTGAAAGCCTGACAGCACCTCATTATACTGCTTTACGAGTTCCATAACCTTTTCGGCAAGTTCCTCTTTGTTTTCCGTCTGTCCGTATATGCTGTCCTCTCCCTGTGCGGAAAGCTCTTTTGCGGTCTGCTCCAAACGCTTCGCCGCATCTTCCTGCTTCTCATAAGCTTCGGTCTTGCGGAGCGACTCTTTTTCATTTTCCGCACTCAGACCATAGGGCAGGGAATTTGTCTTGCCCTTGTCCTGCACATAGCTTAACATGCTGGTTGTGTGAAGCGGTACGCCCGCTTTTCTGGCCGCTTCGTTTAACATTTGCGTTGTGATTCTCATCTGTGTCTCCTCCTGTAATATAATTAGTAGCTTTCGAGCAAAAAAGCGGCAAAATCCCGGGAATTTCCATCCTTGGAATTTTGCCGCCCTCCATAGCAATACAGCACTGCCTTACAGTTCTTATATCGGTGTGTGTTTCCATGTCGGCAACCGAAATGTCACCGACAGCCTATGAGATGTCACAAAAAGACCTTATTATCCTATCCCTTCCTATTATAATGCATTCCTATGTTATATCAGTGATGGTAAAAAATGAAACATCAACGGATATTTTGTTTCTACTTTCTTAATAAATTATTTGAATATTCTTGACTTTTGGGGCAAAAAAGGTATAATTTACAAGTAAATCGGTATTATTTGTGATATATTAGGGGAGTCAACTATCATTACAAAAAAGCTACAACATGTGGAGGGTTTTCTAATGAACAACAATCACGGTATTGAAAAGAAACTGACAAACGCCATTCTTAAGGTATCGCTCATTATCGCTGCAGCGGCAGTCATAGGCACGATCGCTATGATCATTATCACCATGCAGTATTCTAAATCGATGGAAACTTACGGTTTCGCACAGGGCGATATCGGAAGGGCTATGTTTGAATTTAGTGAAGCCAGATCATCGCTCCGGGCAGCCATCGGTTTTTCTGATGAGGGCGTAATCCAGAACTCGGTGGCGACGTATCATGAGTGTAAAGCATCCTTTGAACAGGCTTTTGCCGATGTAAACGCTTCCATCGTTTTAAAAAATGCCCGGACGACATATAATGCCATCCAAAGTGAACTGACGGATTTTTGGAAACTGGCTGATGAGATCATTGAACTGGGTGCTACATCGGACAGTGAACTCTCGTTACAGGCACAGAATCTTGCGCGCACTGAACTGATGGGCAAGTTTACCAGCATTTATGAGAAGCTGGGTTCTCTTATGGACACAAAGGAGAAAAAGGGAGACAGTGTCTCTGCCACACTTATGATCATCAGCTATATTCTCGCAGCTGCAATCATCGGTGCTACTGCAATCGCAATGTATTTAGCTACTCGAATCGGGAAAAAGCTCGCACAGGATGTTGCAACGCCTTTAGTAGGACTGGGGCAGCGTCTTAAAACGTTTGCTTCCGGAGATCTCGCTACGCCCTTTCCTACGATTACGACCGGCGACGAAATAGAGCATATGGGTAATGACGCAAAGGATATGGCTGATAACCTCGAAGCGATCATTTTTGATATCGAAGAGGTTCTTGGAGAAATGGCTGCCGGCAATTATACCGTCAAATCGAAAGTCTCCGAACGCTATACCGGCGGCTTCCAGAAATTATATGAATCCATGCGCGGCTTAAGAGATCAGATGACGGAGACGCTATTATCCATCGGCGAAGCCTCCAATCAGGTGTCCGCCGGTTCCGACGAACTGGCAACCGCATCACAAAGTCTTGCGGAGGGTGCTACGGATCAGGCACATGCCGTATCGGAATTACATGCATCTATTTCCAGCATTACCGAGTCAATGGAAAAAGGTGCGCACAGCGCAGACGATACATATAATAAGGCACATGAATATGCGAATGAGGCAGATAAGAGCCGTCAGGAAATGAGTACGATGCTGGCTGCCATGGAGCGTATCAATGACGCTTCCACCAAGATCGGAGATATTATCTCCGAGATTGAATCCATCGCAGAGCAGACCAATCTTCTCTCCTTAAACGCTTCCATAGAGGCGGCGCGTGCAGGTGAAGCCGGACGCGGTTTTGCGGTTGTTGCGGCACAGATCAGAGAACTGGCTGATCAAAGCGCGAAGGCGGCGGTTAACAGCAGAGAGCTGATCGAAGCTTCCATCCGAGAGGTTTCTGTCGGAAACAGCGTTGCAGATAATGCAGCAGCTTCGCTTGAGTCCGTCATGAACGGTATCAAGCAGATTGCTGAGTTCACGAAGGATCTGAAGGTCATGATGGAGGAACAGGCCAATGCAATGCGTCAGGCGGAAATAGGCATCAATCAGATTTCCGGCGTTGTAGAGAGCAATGCGGCAACCGCTCAGGAAGCATCCGCAACGAGTCAGGAGTTATCCGCTCAGGCTACGATGCTGGATGAGCTTGTCGGACAGTTTGAGTTGAACAGGAAGTAAGATATATAAATTGCCATTGAAAAAAGGATCGTGTTAACCGCACGATCCTTTTTTGTTTATTGGGTAATTCAGAAGAATTTCTCTTTATTTACTCATCGTATTCCATGAGCACCGACTCCTCTTCTATTATTACATCCGTGGCATTTTCTTCCGATTCCCCCTCTCCCTCATTCTCCGCTTCCATACTCTGAATATAGGCCGCAGCAGCATCCGGATTCGCCTTATTCACATCAATCGGAAGCCGGAACAATGCATTCACACCGCTATATTCCTCATTTCTTGTGATCACCCCGGTGACGGGGTCCATGTGATAAGCGCTGTTCTCAAAAAAAACTCCGTCATTCACGGAAAGATACAGTCCTCGATCCGCAAAAATCTCCACATTATCACATTCTGTGATGCGGTACTGAATGCCATCCACAATGTATTCCGTATATCCTCCCCCCAGCGTTACGGCATTGTACATCCAAGGGTTCAAGCCTCCGATTAACGGGGAAACAAAAAATGGATCCTCCCCGTAAGCTTCGTCGGATACCATCGGCCGGGGCGTTCCGTCGGCATTCTCGATCGCAGTCACAACATAGCTGCGATCATCTTCGATATCTCCCTGATAGTCCGTCCCAATATAATGACTTAAATTTTTACCGGAAACAATTCCAAGCAGGGTAATCCGGTATCCGCCATATTCCTGCGTTTCATTGATCTCAATCGCATCCTCGCCATGAAAAGCGGCGGAAAGTCCCTCGTCCTGAAACCCCTCTGCCACTTCTGCCGGTGTCAGATATTTCCATGCTGCAAATACACCCATGGAACCCAGTAACAAAGTGGCACATGCCGCAAACGCCACTACAGGTATTCTTTTTTTATTTTGTTTTCTCATCATTTCTGCCTCCTCCAATCTTTGTAGGATTTGCCGATTTAATCGGCAATCCGGTTCTCTTTCCGGAGAAAGGGCCTGTTGTAATATTTGATCCATATCACATTTCATCTAATACAACCTCCAATTCCTGTTTTAATATGTTTCTCGCTTTATGCAGCCTGCTCTTTACCGCCCCGTTAGAAAGCTTCATGATGTCCGCGATTTCGGCAATCGGGAGCTGGAGCGTATAATACAGATACACCGGGATGCGGTATTTTTCGTCCAATCGCTCTACCGCATCACGCACCTGCTTTTTTCGCTCCTTGTTCAGATAACCTTCCTCCACCGGGTTTTCCTGACCTGACCGTCCATTTTCCGTTTCTTCGGATGTTCCTTCCTCCACAAGCTGTTTTGTTCCGGCAATGCGGGCGCGCCATGCGTACTTGCGTTTCCGGTTTTTCCAAAGACGCAGCGCAATGGACACAAGGTAGCTTTTCGGATTGTTCTCAAAATCAATCTTATCACTGATTTCGACAGCTTTTAAGAAAGTATCCTGATAGAGATCCTCCGTCTCCTGAATGCTACGGGTCATTTGACTGCAAAATGCATAAATATCCTTTCCATATTCATTTATGCACTGTTCCAGTTGTTCCCTGTTCATGATAAAGCCTCCCGTACTGCATTTGTAGCCTAAGTTCAGACGTCTTTTCTAAGGTTTTTGCCCTTCACTGATACATTGTAATAAGTGTCGGATTGGTTTCCCGGATTGAAGATTTTTTGAAACAAGAAAAGAACCTTCAAGTATTCCTAACTTGGAGGTTCCAGTCCTACAGTTTTATAATCTCTTTGATATTTTACGAAATAGATTGTTTCAGATCCTGCGCCAACGCAAAAATACTTTCCAGAATCTCTTTCGTGCTCTTCATGTTGCTGACGGTCACTTCAAAGGTACTCAAGCCTTCCATTGAAGAAGCCGCAACCTCCTCGCTTGTCGCCGAAAGCTGAGAAATGTTGTCCGAAATCGTACCAGTTGCTTCCAAAATCCCGGCAATGATCCTCTCTGTATTTTCAATATTTTCCGTAAGCTCCGTAACCTCTTCCTTCACTTTTTCAAATTTGGCTCTTGTATTTTCGATCAGCTCATTCTGTTTCATAACGGAAGCCGCAGAGTTTCCGATCATTTCATTCGCATGTCTGGTATCTTCATTCAATTCGCCGATAATCTTTGTAATGTTATTGGAGGCCTCCTTCGTTTGCTCCGATAACTGTCTGATTTCGTCCGCAACAACCGCAAATCCCTTTCCTGCTTCACCGGCACGCGCCGCCTCTATAGAAGCATTTAACGCAAGGAGGTTGGTTTGACTGGAAATATCCAATATCGCGCCCACAAAATTCTGCACCTCACTTACCCTGGCAGTCAGCCTTTCAATCACATCTACGGTATTCTTGCTCGCTTTTTCTACATTATGTGCCTGCTCTTTCAGCTCATCGACGACCTCTGAACCCTCTACTACTGTTTCATTGGTACTATGAGAGACTTCCATCATCCTCTTTGTACCCGATTCCGCCTGATCCATATTATTCTGAATATCCGCACACATAGCCGCCTGATTTTGAATTGCCTCTGCCGTACTTTCCGTGCTGTCCACAATATTGCTCATGGCCATATTGCTGGTTTCAATGCTGTCTTTCAGCTGTCCCAACATCTTCATGGCGCCTTCAAAATGTTTGGAAATGTTCTCTGCAACAAGAACCATTTTCTTATTGCTCTCATCCTGCTTATTAGCGCTCTCTCTAATGCTGAACATGTTTTCTTCGTTGAATTTAATAAGAAGCATGATCACACGAATCGAGGAAAACGCTGCAAGCACCAAAATAATCAAGGCAACTACATAAATTTCCAGATTTTCATTCTCATGATTTACCACGGCCAAAATAAGCCGGGCTGCGGTAACTGCGATCGTAACCGCATTTCCGCCAATCACAAGCCTTAAATTCAAATAGACGATGGAGGCAAATATAACAGGGATAGAATAAGACCATGTACTGGCCGTCGTTCCGAATAATCCGACGACCGCATAGACGACAGCCACACTAACCATCATAACGATGCCGCATTTCTTTGATTTTTTTGCCGCGAAATAAAAGACGACGGAAATGATCAAACCACCCAGTGCCGATAAAAATTGTACCCATGTTCTCCAAGTTGCCGTACCCGACATTGCAAATAACAACATAGAAACCGCAATATATCCAAGTATGATCACAACCACCGGAAATACGGTACCGTTCGCTCTTTTATACTGTTCCTCTGTCATAGCCTTTCCCTCCTCACAATTAGATAATTCCCCGTTTCCGTTTCATTGTAACGCTCACTGCACCTCCCTAAATGGGAACATATGCTTTATTCTTCCGCATCTTCTGTACGATCCGCATCCTCTTTTGCATCATATCCCGTCGTGCGCATGCTCGCCCTGCTGTAGATCCCTTTGGAGGACGGTGCGGCGGAACGGCTGAATATGGTGCGGTCAGACGACGCGGAACCGCTTTCATAGCCGTCCGCACGAAGCTGCTTTACCGCCATACTCATATAGACAAACCCAATCGCCAGACCGATAAAGAGCCCCATCGGAAGCTCCAGCCGAAATATCCGCAGGACAGCTGCAATAAGCTCATACAACACTTTTGAGAATACGCTGAGCTTAAAGAGCTCGAGGAAGCCAAACCGCATGTTCCAAAAGCCTTTCATCGACCAGCCGAGCAGCATGAGCAGCAATGCACCTAAAAAGTACCAAAACAGACGCAAAACATAATTCATCAGACCGGATATGACCATCATCAGATAGATGCTTGGAATAAAACCGCGCAGCCCCTCTCTGTCAAGCTCCTTGACCGTCAGATCCGCATATCGATATGTCGTCTCCTGCCCCGATGCATAAAAAATCATGTTTGTTTTTGAAAACAGATACACGCTTGCATATACATCCGTATACTCGGCGAGCTGCTCTCCGGTAAATTCCTCAATATTACTGTTTGCGATCACAAGCGTATATCCGTCGTCATATTCAACCGGCTCGGACAGCGTTAAAACATCATCCTTCAGCGTAAATTCGGGAACGTATTCGTCAATGATGTCCGCATAACTCACACCGAATATCTGAGAAATGATAAACGGCAGATAATAGCTCACAAATGTCGTGATGAGTGAAAAGATCAATACAAACGCAATGACCCTCCCTGTGGACAGATGCAGAAAGCGCTCATATTTTTTTGGCTGTGTGACCGCGGTCGCAATCTGTCTGAAAAAACCAAACTTCTTTGCTTGTTGTTCCATAAAAATCCCCCTGATAGCTTAAATCGTTCTGTAATCCGGCATATTTGCGTCATGCGCCTGAATGTCCTTCATGACCGGCGTCAGCAGTTCCTCTTTTGCAAGAACCGTATCCGCGCACTCCGCCGCCTGTTTCAAGAGCATACTGTCCTGATAAATGTCTCCGAGCCGGAAAGATAAAATACCGCTCTGGCGGATACCGAACAGATCGCCCGGACCGCGCAGGCGCATGTCCTCGTTTGCGATATGAAATCCATCGTTGGAATGCACGAGAATATCAAGCCGCTCTTCCGTCTCCTTCGCGCTGCTGTCCGTCATAAAAATACAATAGGACTGATGGCTGCCGCGCCCGACGCGCCCGCGAAGCTGATGCAGACCGGCGAGGCCGAAGCGCTCCGCATTCTCGATCAGTATGACGGTGGCATTCGGCACGTCAATCCCGACCTCCACGACCGTGGTGGACACCAGAATATCAATGTCATGTGCCGCAAACGCATCCATGATGCGGTTCTTCTCCGCATTTTTCATTTTACCGTGTAAAAAAGAAATACGAATATTTTCCGGAAATGCCTCACGCAGCTTATCCGTGTAGGCAACGACATTTTCCAGTTCCTCAGAAACGCCCTCCTCCACCATCGGGCAGATGACATAGGCCTGCCGCCCCTCATGAAGCTGCTTTAAGATGAAATGATACGCACTCTCCCGCTTGTCCTTATGCAGCACACAATTTTTGATCGGAATCCGGTTTTTGGGATATTCATCAATCGTAGAAATACTTAAATCCCCAAACAGGATCATTGCAAGTGTCCGCGGAATCGGTGTCGCGCTCATCACCAGAATATGGGGCATTGCCCCTTTTTCCGCAAGCGCCTCCCGCTGACGTACCCCAAAACGATGCTGCTCATCCGTGATGACCAGTGCAAGGCTGTGATACCGCGCTTTTTCCTGTATCAGCGCATGGGTTCCGATAATGACGTTCGCCGTCCCGTCCTCCATTGCGGCATATGCCTCCCGCTTCTCTTTTGCAGTCAGAGAACCGGTTAAAAGTACAGGAACAAACGGCAGGTCATACCGTTTCGTCATCTCCTTCACAGCCGCATAGTGCTGCCTTGCAAGCACCTCTGTCGGCGCCATCATCGCGCCCTGCAAGCCGTTTGCCACAGTCATTAAAAGGGCAAGCACGGCAATGATCGTCTTTCCGCTTCCGACGTCTCCCTGAACAAGGCGGTTCATGATCACATCTGCCTGTAAGTCCGCTTCAATCTGTCCCCATACCCGAAGCTGCGCGTCAGTCAACCGGTACGGAAGACTTTCTATGAGGCGCTTTGTCTGCGCCACTTCCAAAAGCGGATATGCATTCGGAATCTGCCTGTCCGTTGTTTTTTCGGCTTTCATCTGCACAAGAAAATATAAAAATTCCTGAAAGACAAGCCGCCGTCTTGCCTCCACATACAGATCCGGTGTGGACGGAAAATGAATCCGCTCCAGCGCCGCGCGGTATTCCATCAGATCATAGCGTTTACGGATCTCATAGGGCATGGCATCCGAAAGGTCTGAAACGGCATTCAAAGCCTTCCTGATGCCGCTAAGAATCGTTTTGGTCGTAATTCCCTTCACAGTATGATAACGCGGCTGAAGCGTTCCTGCAAGGGAAAGATAATCCTCCGGTTTGAACAGCGTCGGCTGCTCCATCGTTTTTTTATTTCCTTTGCTGACGACCCTGCCGTAGCATACAAAGCATTTTCCGGCAGAAACAGAATTGCGCAGATAGGGCATATTAAAGACTGTCATTGGCATCACGCCTGTCTCATCGCTTAGCGAGAACGTAAGAATTGAAAGGCTTCTCACCCTGCGCATACTGACGGAACCTGTTACGATTCCGCTGACCGCCTGTTTTTCATCGACGGCCGCATCCTGAATGGACAAAATCTGCGGATATGCCTCATAGCGCATCGGGTAATAGGTAAGCATATCATAAACAGTTTTTATGTTCAGTTTTTCAAGCAATTGCGCATATTTTTGCCCAATCCCCTTGATCTCGGTCACAGGGCTCGTCAAACTTATCATATGTCCGTTCCCCTTGTTTATTTCAAAAATGGGGCTGTCCCCAACAGCCCCATTCCGTATCCTGATACATTAGGGAATTTCTCAGTCCCAGAAGAATTCGTCTTTGGCGAATTCTTCGAAAGAATGGCGCTTTGCGCCATTCTTTTTTATTCCGCGGATATGATATAATAATACACAGGCTGACCACCGTACTGAAGCTCCACATCGCAGGAGGAATAGTGTTCCTCGACCGCTGTGCAAAGGGCTTCCGCATCTTCTTCCGGAACATCCGCTCCGTAATAAATGCTGACCAGCTCCACATCATCATCCATCATGGCATCGATCATCTCACATGCCGTTTGGAACAGATCCTTAGACACGGCTAACAGTCCGTTGTCGCCGATTCCCATAAAGTCATCCTTATGGATCTCTTTTCCGTCTAAGGAGGTATCACGGACCGCATAGGTTACTTCTCCGGTCTTGACCGTCCCGATCTCCTGTTTCATGACCGCTAGGTTTTCCTCAGGCGATACATCCGCCGTATAATTGATGACAGAGGTGATTCCCTGCGGGATCGTCTTTGTCGGAACAACAAAAATCTGTTTGTCCTCCGTTAAGTCCGCCGCCTGATTGGCCGCCATAATGATATTTTTATTATTCGGAAGAATAAAAATATTCTCCGCGTTCACTTTTGCGATCGCATCCAGCATATCTTCCGTGCTGGGATTCATCGTCTGCCCACCCGAGATCACGTAATCAACGCCCAGTCCCTGGAAGATTTCCGCCATGCCGTCACCTGCGGCAACAGCGATAAATCCCACCTCTTTCGGAGGCTCTGCAGCGGCTTGCTCCTCGGGCTTCTCCTGCTCAATTTCCTGCATTTGCCCTTTTTCACTCATCTTAAAGAGCTTTTCCTGATGCTCCATGCGCATATTGTCGATCTTCATATTGGAAAGCTGACCATATTTCAATGCGCGCTGAATGGCAAGACCCGGATCGTTCGTGTGCACATGCACTTTCACAACTTCATCATCCGCCACAAGTACAATGGAATCACCGATGGACTCTAAGAATTCCTTAAAGTCAATCTCATGCTTGATATTGAAAGTCTTGCTTAAAAGAATAATAAATTCCGTGCAGTAGCCATACTTGATCTCCATATCCGCCTGTACCTGAAGATTCGGAGAAAGCGTCCCGCCTCCTGCAGAAGCGCCCCGTACCGACGCATCCTGAATCGTCAGATCCAGTTCTTTTCCGCAATAAGCGTCATAAATTCCCGCCATGACCTGCATTAACCCCTGACCGCCCGAGTCAACCACGCCGGCCTGCTTTAATACCGGCAGCATTTCCGGTGTACGTGCGAGGACATCATTACCGTATGTAATGCACTCCTCGATAAACGTACCAAGATCAGTCACACCCTCGTCACAGAGCTCTCCCGCTCTTACGGCAATTCCCTTTGCAACCGTGAGGATTGTTCCCTCCTTCGGCTTCATAACAGCCTTATATGCCGTTTCCACAGCCTTATCCAACGCCTCTACAAGCACCGGAATGGTAAGCTCGTCAAAATCAGCCGCAACCTTTGTAAAGCCGCGGAGCAGCTGGGATAAAATCACACCGGAGTTTCCTCTCGCGCCGCGCAGAGACCCCGAGGAAATTGCCTTGCAGATCGCCTTCATATCTGTACTGTCTCCGAGCGCAGTTACCTCCTTTGCCGCAGACATGATCGTCAGCGTCATGTTGGTTCCGGTATCTCCGTCCGGTACAGGGAATACGTTCAGCTCATTGATCCATTCTTTTTTACTTTCCAGATTTTTAGCTCCGGCTAAGAACATCTTTGTCAACATCTTAGCATCCACAGAATTTGAAGCCACGACTCTATCCTCCTTAATCAATCACACGGACACCCTCGACAAAGATGTTGATCTCCTCAACCTCCAGTCCGGTAAATTGTTCCAGTTTGTATTTTACATTATCGATCAGATTGTCGGATACGGCAAGTATGCTGACGCCGTACGCAACGACTACATGAAAATCAAGATAAAGCTTATTATGGTTGACCGTAACCTGAATACCGTGTGTGATCGTCTCTCTGCGAAGCAGCTTCACAAGCCCGTCCTTCACATTGACGGACGCCATGCCGACGATACCGAAGCACTCAACAGCAACGCTGCCCGCATATTGGGCAATGACTTCCGCGTCGATCACAATGTTGCCAAGATGTGTGTTCATCGTACCCTTCATAGTAACCCTCCATTCCTGTTCAACCTGCATCTATGTATATTATACACATGAATAAGCAAAAGTAAAATTATTTTACGAAAAAAAAGAGTCTCGCAAAGCGAAACTCTTTCCTGCCTGCAATTATGCTCTTTCTACTGCACCGGATTTCAGACATCTCGTGCAAACATGCAGTTTCTTCGATGCGCCGTTTACTTTGCATCTTACGCTCTTCACATTAGAATTCCAGATATGGTTCGATCTTCTATGAGAATGGCTGACTGCATTTCCGAAATGAACACCCTTACCACAAACGTCACATTTAGCCATCTTAACACCTCCCACACGATGTATTTCTAAAAAATCACAACAATGGTATCATAACAGAAACCTTTCTATATTTCAATAGGAAAAATTCATTTTCTTGGAAAAAATATGTTTTTCATCCCGAGTTTTGCCGCCACGGTGCGTCATAGCGCTTTTGCAGACGATCATATTCCCGATTGATCGCCTGAAGCGTTTCCTTATCTCCATAGAGGTTGTCCGTATGGAAAATCTTGATCAGGTCACGATAACGCTTTTTTAAGGCAAGCTGGTTTGTCACGCCCTTAAAGAACACAGAAGCATCCGTCTCCTCCCGCATGCCCGCGTCATCATACCTGCCATACGACCGCTCCTGATGCTCCTGCTCCGCCTTTAGTTTCAGCTTTTCCCACTCAACCTTCCGCTTGTCCTTATCAAGCTGAATATAGGCTTCTTTTAGGATTTCGAGCTTTTGATCAAACAGCGCGCTCTGCTCTTTTAACATCCGCCGCTCCAGATCCAGCTTCATCCGCTCCGTATCTATGAAATTTTGTTTGTTTTGTTTGTCCCAATTTCTATCCATCAGCAATCACACGAAAATAACCGATACCCAATAAAAAACAACAAGGCACTGAACAATATTCCCCAAAACAGGCTCGGCAGAAACATCATAAATATCATCCCGACGGAAATCCAGATCAAGACAAAGCCAATCAGCTTCTTCATACTATGATATTATGCAACCTGCCCTGTTTTTGTGCATGACAATTCCCTATGGAACTGCCCCCGGAAGAATCCAAAGCGATTCTCCGAAAGAATTTGCGAATGCAAATTCTGAAAGGAGCGCAGCTCCTTTTTTATTTCTCAGGGAACGCCGCGTCGATCGCGTCGTCATCGCTGAGCTCATCCGCTCCCTGTTTCTTTTTTGTGATCTTATCAACCAGATCAGGGATCATGTCAAGAATCTTCGTCATCGTATCCTGATTCTTAACATTGACTAACTTGGTTGAACCGTCCGGCTTGATGACAAGCACCGCACTCGGAGACATTTTTCCCGTCATTCCGCCGCCACCGCCGTTTTTCTTCTCGCCTGCGGAAGCGCCCGCACCGACGCCAAACGAAACATCCACGAGCGGCAGAATGATAATATCACCTATCTTCGTCGCCTCCCCGATCACGGTTTTCGCGGATAAAAACGCATCCATTCCCTTAAAGAGGGACTCCATCACCTGTGCAAAATTATTCTCCGTCATGCTTCATTTTCCTCCCTTTTTAGCATATGCAGAAATGTTTTCACATCCTTATTAAAATAAACGCGCCATGCAATGCGGATCAATGTGATGATACGGATGCGCCCCTTCAGGTACAGGCTGCCGCGCATACACTTTTCATCAAAATCCGCTGTGATGCTCACATTATTTCCATAGATGGGATAGAACATACTCACGATCGCAATGATCTGTCCCGTAGCTGCCGGATCGCCCATGCCGATCGTAAGGCTTCCTCTCAGCTTTGTCGGCGCGATATGCTTCCATAATCTGCCAAGCTCCCGCTTCGCTAACGCAAAAGTACGCTGACCTTCCTCACTTTTCAATACCTCGGAATAATAGCCGACCAGTTCTTTCACTTTTTCTATCTTACCACAGATATTCTGAATTGTGTACAAAATCTTGGAAAAGAAAGCGCGCACCGCCCGAACAAACTGCACAAGCTTCTGAAAAAAGGACAATTTTTCCTTTTTTTCACCCTCTGATTCAACCGTTTCTGACAAAACTGCTGTTTCGTCCGGCGCAGAACATGTGACTTCCTCTGCCGCTGTTTTCGTTTCGTTTTCCGTCCGATTCGCGTCTGCCGTTTCACCAGCCGCTGTCTCCGCACCGCTTTCTGTTCCGGCTTCTTCTTTCGTATCGTCCCTGTCCTGCGTTTGCTCCGCCTTTTTTCCACGCGCCCGTTTTTTCTCTTTGTGTTTTTCTTTGCTCTTTTTTGTTTTTTTCTCCTCGGGTGCCGGAATGCGCTTGACCGGAATGCCGAATACCCGTATGACGATGCCGAACGCTCCGTCATAGACCGCCTTCGCATGAAGCAGATGCAGCAGCCACGATACGCATGCGCGCGCTTCCACGCTTTTGTCCGCTTCCACATTCAGAGAATAGCGGATGGGAACAAACAGCACGACCAAGATGATCAGCAAAATCAGTCCGAGCAACGACAACAGCGTGATCCCTATGATTTTTAGCAAAAGTAACAGGATATGTATCATAATAACCTCAGAATCCCAAGCATGTTCAGTAATACTAACAGGATAAACAGTGTGATCAGCATCGCGTCCTCCTCAGCATGGCTTATCCGGCTGCATAAAACAGGACTTAAAATCAGTATTGCCAGTTTTTTGATAAATATCTGCCATAAATTCCGTAAGCATCGTGACCGCCGCCTCATGACTGTCCGCAAGCCCGACAACGCACAGATTTCTCCTGCGCAGAAAACGGAACTTAAAAAACGCACAATGATAAATGTCAAACAGATTTGTGCCGCTGCCTAAAACGATCACATAGACATTCGTCATGCCGATACCGAACCGCAGCTTACGGCATATTTTCTTTTCTTTTTTTTTCAGGCTCTCTGATACCATGAGCGGATGATGAAACCACATAGGCATATTCCTCAAAAAAATACATGATGTAATCATCATAACACATCTTGAGAAGTTTTAACAGTTTTCATTGCACAATCCCGCAGAATAATTTATAGTTAATAGTAGAAAGAGGGGGTTTTACATATGATCAGTGTTGCAACAATTGCTTTACAACCGGGAATGGAGCTTGCGGAGGATGTTGTTTCCATGAGAAGCGGTGTGATCTTTCCTGCGCGTACGAAGCTCGATCAGGGCATGATCGATAAACTCAAACGTTATCAGATCATGGTCGTTACCGTGATGGAACCCGAGGATTACACAACGACACACTATGAGAAAATTGCGTGCAGCCGCGCATTCAAAAGCTTCTCGGAACAATATCAGACACAGCTGAATACCTATAAGCAGATGATCAATGATGTTATGGAAGATCGTATCTACATTAACACAGATGCTCTGTTAACCATCTATCGCACCCTCTACGACAATGTCGGTGACGGCGATCTGCTGCTTGATATGCTCTACAGCATGCTGCCAAGCGAGGATAACGTTACTTACGCGCACTGCTTAAATGCCGCGCTGATCGCGGGCGTCTTTGCTTCATGGCTGGATTTTGACGAGAACGAATCGAATCTGATGATCCTCTGCGGTTTTCTCTATGACATCGGCAAGCTGAAGCTGCCGAACAAACTCATCTGGAAGGTCGGAAAACTCACCGATTTTGAATTTAACTGGATGAAGACCCACACGACCATCGGCTATGACCTGTTAAAGAACCAGCCGATCGACCAGCATATCATCAACGCCGCCTTAATGCATCATGAGCGCGATAACGGGACTGGCTATCCGAATAAGCTCATGGGAGACGCCATTGACCGCTTTGCCAAATATATGGCGATCGTGGACGGCTACGATGCGATGACAAGCGCGCGAAGCTACCGTAATTCGCTCAATCCTTTTCAGGTTATCACGAATTTTGAGCGCGGCGGGCTTTATCAGTACGATCTTGCCGTCGTCAAACGAATCCTCATGCATATTGCAGCGCATCAGGTCGGGCATGTTGTCACACTCAATGATGAACAGTATTCTCCGGCAACTGTCCGCATGGTGAATCCCGACAATCTCTCGCGTCCGATCATCGAAACGGAGAATGGGATCATCGATATGCGCAGCTTCCCCAAACTGGAGATCACTGCTATTTTATAAAAAAAGAACTGCCGCTTCGCTTTTTGTTTGCGCCTGCGGCAGTTCTTTTTTAACAGTTGTGTGGTAATGTCCACTTGCTTGTTTTTTTCATTTCCAAATATTCCTGGTACGCCTTTTCCAAAATCTGCTTCTCATTGGAAAATTTCAGCAAATGGTATGCTTCGTGATACTTATAGAATCCCGAATCGACAAAATATTCTTCGCGTTGGGGCTTGCTGTAATAGCTCTGCGCCATCATCAGATACCAATGCACGCATTTTGAAACGATCCCTTCGGGAACGGTAAAGGTGTATTCACTCTGACCGACATATTTCATGATGGAAGCTTTTGCTCCCGATTCCTCCAACACCTCACGGAGCGCCGTCTCCATATGATCTTCGCCTTTTTCCACGGTTCCCTTCGGCAACACCCAGCCCTCATATTTATTGCGGAAATTCTTATAGAGGAGCAGGATCTTACCGCGAAAAATAACCACACCGCCGCAGCTCGTTGCTTCAATCATTGCAATTCCTCCGTTCGACGTGTGTATGCCCGATGCGCCTTTCCTGAAACAAGTATACATGAATCGGACACAATATGCAAATAGTATTGCTCCGTTTACCGATTCAAATACTCCCGAAACAGCATTTGGGCGATCGGAACGGCATAATCTCCGCCCGCTCCCGCTTCCTCAATAATGATGGTGACAGCGATCTTGGGATCGTCCGCCGGCGCAAATCCGGTAAACCATGCATGCGCACCGTCTGCCGCCTCATCAAATTCCGCTGATCCGGTCTTTCCTGCCACGACAAACGCCTCATCTTCCAACCGATAACCGGTTCCGTAATCACATACTGCCATCATCAGTTCCGTCAGCTGCTCCGCCTCCGCACTGCTGAGGATCATACCGCAGCTTTGCGGCTCATATTTGCGCACAAGGCCGCCCTCGTAATTCTCCACACGGGACACCACATAGGGAGACATCAGTTCCCCGCCGTTTGCGACCGCGCAGGTCACCATACACAAATGCAGCGGCGTCATGAGCGTTTCTCCCTGTCCGATCGCGGATTGCAGCATCGCGTCGTCCTCCGTATCCCACCCCATCGACACACGGCTCGTATTTGTCCTAAGCGCACCCGGAAGTGCTTCGTTAAAATAGAGCGCCTCCAGCGTCTCGCCGAATTTTTGGCGGTCCAGCGTCATACCGATATTCGCAAACGAAGAATTGCAGGACCGCGCAAACGACTGCTCAAAAGAAAGTGTCCCATGCGCATGATGCCCGTAACAGTGAATGGCGTCTCCGTCCTCCGTACGGTAATTTCCGCTGCACCGATAGGAATAATCCTGTGTTCCCGTCGGATTCTCCCTGATATATTCCAACGCGGTAAAAATCTTAAACGTAGAACCAGGCGGATACATGCCCTGCGTCGCGCGGTTTACCAAAACGGAGCTGTCCTCATCCTCAAGCAGATCATTCCAGATTTCCTCAATCTCATTCGGGTTAAAATCAGGCTTTGACACCATGGCGAGAATCCTGCCCGTCGAGGGCTCCATCACCACGATCGCGCCGTTTTCCGCTCCCAAAAGACGGTACGCCATCTCCTGCAAGCTGACGTCCAAGGTCGTGATCACTGTATCTCCCCTGTTTTTTTCGTTGTTCAGATCATTGGCGATCTGCCCGCTGATCGACTGGTGGGAACTGACAAGCGTATAGTTCATGGAAGACTCGATTCCCATGCCGCCGTTCGCCGCATACCCGACCACATGCGCAAACATGGCCTCGTAGGGATATCGGCGTGTCTCCGTCCCGTCTTCCTCCGGTCTCGTATACGCAAGCACCTCGCCGTTTTCCGTTTTGATCGTTCCGCGGACATTTAATGCCGACAACGCCTGTTGCCGCGTAATATTATACGGGTGATTCACCACCGTCTCCCGCTGTGCGGTCATAAAAAACAATAGATATCCCACCATCGCCAGAAAAAGCACGGAAAACAATCCCGCTGGCAAAAACGTTCGCCGCCGCAGAGAAGCTGCCTCCGCAGCCGCCTCACAGCGCATGTTTTCCACGATCTCATCGGGATCGGCGGACGCAGGCTGCGGCAATGTTTCTTCCTGCAATCGCACTTCTGCCTGCGGCAGTGTTTCGTCATCCGATCGTGCCTCTGCCTGTGGCTGTGTTTCGTCATCCAATTGTGCGCCTTCCTGCCATTCTATTTCTTCCTGCAGATCGATGTCCGTCAGTTCTTCTTCCTCCCGATCTGCACTCCACACGACCACACCCTGCACAACGGCAAACATGAGGATCGTGACCATGACTGAACTGCCGCCATAGCTGACAAGCGGCAGCGTGACGCCTGTCAAGGGGATCAGCTTGATCCCGCCGCCGATCGTCAAAAACACCTGGAAAATATAAATCACACCGATGCCGTACGAAAGCAGCCTGTAAAACGGCTCTTTCATGCCATGAGAAATCTGAATAAAGGTAAAAAAGCATGCCAGACACAGCAGGATGAGACAGACACCGTACAGCACGCCCAGCTCCTCCGCAATAGCGGAAAATATAAAGTCCGCCTCCACATACGGAATGCTTTCCGGCGCACCCTGACACAGCCCGAAGCCAAACCAGCCCCCCGTGCCGATCGCAAAGAGCGACTGCGCAAGCTGATAGCCCTTGCCCGTCACATCCTTCCACGGATCAAGCCATACCGCAACCCGCACTTTTACATGATAAAACAGCTTATACGCCGCCATACACCCTAAAAGTCCTGCGGCGGCCGACAGAAAAACATAGCGAAGCTTTCCGGTTGCGGCATACAGCACAAACACATACATGACAAAAAAGATCGCCGCGCTTCCCAAGTCCGTTGAAGCGGCAAGAATCATCACATAGAGCAGACTGATAAGCGCAGAGAGCAGAATATTTTTCCAATTCGGCTTTTCACACAAAATCGCCGCCAGAAAAAACAGAAACAGCAGCTTGACAAATTCGGACGGCTGAAACGTGAACCCAAACAGGGAAAAAGAAATTTTAGAACCGTTTGTTGCCGCTCCGAGCAGGAGCACGACGCCCAATGCGATCAGACCGCCCAGCGCATAGCCCCAAGTCAGCTTTTTCAGCAGCCGTACTTTTTTGATCAGGATCGGCACGATCAGCGTGAGCGCCAAGGACACGACCGCGATCGCAAACTGCCGGACCGCTTTCGTAACGGAAATCCGCGTGATCATAATCATTCCCGTACACAAAAACATGAACATATGGTTTAAGAGCGCCCGATGAAACTGCGGATAGATTATTTTATATAGATTTCTCATCAAAAGGAATACCACCTGCTGAATGGCAAAAAAGACCAGATAAAAATAATCCTCTTTTTTCAGGCATAGCACAAAAAAGCCGGTCAGGTGTATCAGAAAGATATAAAGATATTGTCTTGTATATCCGCGTTTCTCGTCTCTGGTCAACGAAAGAAAGCTCTCCAGCGTATAGAGCGCAAACAGGATTGCCATCAGATACCGTGAACCATCATAATACAGATTTACCATTAAACAACACCTCGCTGAAAGTGCCCGTTCGTGTATGTTCCGGGCTTCCATGCATCCGCGGTCGGATGCAGATAAAAGTCAAGTATTTCTTTTGTACGTGCCGCGCTCTCCATCGTAAAGTTCAGCGTGAAAGCGCCGATCATTCGATCCTCATATAGCTTTTGCAGCTTCTGCATGTGCTTATGCATGGAAAGCGGCACACTGTTGTAGATCGTGTTCAGGCACACGCCGCATTCTGTTTTCACATACATCCGCTGCCCTGTCCGGTCTTTTAACCATGTCTGTTTCTCCGGCTGCGGACAGTGTGCCCGATCAAATGACCGAACGATGCAGTTTGCCGTCACCATCGTCGGTATATGTCCGTAAACCGGCATTTCCAAGCCGGAAACGCCCGCCTGTCCCGCTCTTTTCAAAAGAGCATAGACCTCCCGCTCACACAATTCATAAGGCACGGACAGCGCACGCAGCCTTGTCTGCCAAAACCGCGCGGACTCTGTATTCATACAGTATAAAAACGGGGAGCCGAACAAAAATTCCTGCGGCTTTTTGCCCAGTGTTTCGGCGAGGGCAGCCGCATAACGATACTCTCCCGCCGTATGCACATAAATTCCGTCGATCGGCGCGCCGCTCTCGGCAAGCGCCCTGATCTTTCTTGTGAGCCGCTCCGTGTCTTTATTTCGTAATATCCGGGGCAGATAGAGATAATGCGCGATCCCGCTTTCACGCCGGCACGCTTCATAGAGGTCTACAGGGACACAGATTCCCTGCAGCAGCGGATGCGCTTCACACACGGCAAGCTGCTCCACGCTGTCAACAACGGCAAGATAACCGCGCGCTGTCTGATCTGTCTTCTCACAAAAAGGCGCTTTCACACTTTCCTGCCGCCCGGCTTCTCTTTCCCTTTCATAGCGAATCAGCAGCTCCTCCTCCATGCGTCCGAGCGCTTCCCTGCGCAGCTCGTTTAATTGTCCGACCGGCATAAACACCGCCTCCGTCATGGAAATGGTAAGCTCCGTCACCGAAAATGGCGTTCCTCCCGTTTTTTGAAGCCGCTTTCTCAGTTCTTCTTCGGTCAGCGGTTTGTTTGCCGCCGCCTGCACGAACTCTCCCTCACAAATCACTTCTGTCTCACCGCTGCAAACCGTCAGGCGCGCCTTTTCCCCGACAGCCATGAAAAGCGACATCGTAACGGGAATGACTGGCTTTTGTTCCAAGAAGCGTTCCCGAAGCATGGCAAGCACGGATTCCTCACAGCCACGGTAACCCGGTTTTCCCTGCGTCAGCATATGTCCGCCGGACTGACAATGATAATATCCGTCGCCGATCTCACTTCGGACATACAACCCGCGAAGCAGGTCGAGCTCGTCCTGTGTCACGCCCTGCGCCGCCTTTCCGTCTGCAAAAAAACGATCCATCACGGCGCGGTATACCGCCGTCACACCTGCACAGTATTCCGCATTTTTCATCCGTCCTTCAATCTTAAAAGAATCAATTCCTGCTTCCAGCAATTCCGGTATCATCTGTACGGCGCATAAATCCTTCAAACTTAGCGGATACGCATTCCCCGACCGTTCCACCTCATACGGAAGACGGCACGGCTGCGCGCACGCCCCCCGGTTTCCGCTCCTGCCGCCGATCATGCTGCTCATCAGACATTGTCCCGAATAACAATAGCACATTGCGCCGTGAACAAAGCATTCCAGCTCCATATCGGGACATACCTGTTTCATCCGCCGTATTTCGTCAATTGACAATTCTCTTGCAGGAACAACACGCACCGCGCCAAGCTCCTTCGCCAGTCTGATGCCCCACTCGTCCGTGATCGTCATCTGCGTACTGCAATGAACGGCAAGATAAGGAAATTCTTTTTTTATCACGGATAACACACCGAAATCCTGCACGATGACCGCATCCAGACCGGCTTTGACATAGGGGGAAAGATACGCACAAAGCCCGTCAAGCTCCTCGTCTTTTAGCAGGGTGTTGACCGTCATATAAACCCTTCGCCCGAACAAATGCGCATAGCGGATAGCCGAAACCAGCTCGTCCTTACTGAAATTATCGGCCGCCGCACGCGCGCCGAACTGTTTTCCGGCAAGATAGACCGCGTCCGCACCAGCATGAATGGCCGCAAGAAAGCACTCATAATTTCCGGCCGGCGCAAGCAGCTCCGCCCGTTTTATTCTGTTTTCCTCTAAATTTTTGTTTCCGGCGGCGGACCGCGCTGAACCGACTGTGTATGTCATAAGTCAAAAAAGGGCTGTCCTATGACAGCCCCCTCCTTTTATTTTTTAGAATCCTTTAACTTCGTCTCCAAACGTACGATCTGCTTGGCATTTTCCTGTAGCTCACTTTGGACGCCTTTTAAGCTTTTCTCGGAATTATCAAGCTTGATCTGTGTCGCGATCAGCTCATGCTTTAAGTCATAAAGCTCCTTTTCCTTCGCCTGCAGATCCTCCTCCATAAGGGAAATCTGCTTTTTGGCCTTAAAATAATCGTCCGCAATGTTCAAATGCAGTAATACATTTTGCGTGTCCAACGGCTGTCGTCTGAACGAATCAATTTTCGCATAATCCGAGATCTTATTGTTGATATAGGAGGCTATCTTCTGCAAATATTCTTCGCTCTCATACCCGCTCAACGTATAAAGCTTGCCGCCGATCACCACTTCCGTATCATTTTTATTCGCCATCGTACCGAACCCCTCTTGGACACCGGATGCCCAATTTCCTTCGTTCCCCTTTCGAACTTCCCGTGCCCGATCAGGATTGTTCCCCTCTCGCGCATTCTATGTCCGATCCTGTTGTTTCCTTCTCGAACTTCCTTGTCCGATTCTGTTGTTCCCCTTCAGTTTTCCCGCATCCGCGCGCCACAAAATATTGCGTACAATTTACAAGCAGGATACTACATCTATTATAACAAATCACAAAGGATTTTCAAGCCCTAAATGATGATACGCAAAATCCGTCACCACACGCCCGCGCGGCGTCCGGTTGAGAAAACCGTTTTGAATCAGATACGGTTCATAAACATCCTCGATCGTACCTGCATCCTCGCCGATCGCAGCCGCCAACGTATCCAGTCCGACCGGACCTCCCGCAAATTTATCGATCATGGTGTGGAGGATATTGCGATCCACATGATCGAGTCCCATTTTATCTACCTCAAGCAGATTTAATGCGGTCTCAGCAACCTCCTTCGTGATCACACCGTCATAGCGGACCTGCGCAAAATCGCGAACGCGTTTTAGAATGCGGTTTGCCAGTCTCGGCGTACCGCGGCTTCTGCGCGCAAGCTCCAACGCTCCCTCCTCATCAATCTCTACATTCAATATTTTCGCCGAATGCAGGATAATGAGTTTCAGTTCTTCCGTTGTATAAAACTCAAGCCGGTGGATCACGCCGAAGCGATCCCGCAGCGGCGCGGTCAACAGTCCCGCCCTTGTCGTTGCGCCGACCAGCGTGAACCGTGGAAGCTCCAAGCGGATAGAACGCGCGGTCGCGCCCTTTCCGATCATAATGTCTATCGCATAATCCTCCATCGCAGGATACAGCACTTCCTCGACCTGACGGTTTAGACGGTGTATTTCGTCAATAAAAAGTAAATCCCCTTCCTGAAGATTGTTTAAGATCGCAGCCATCTCTCCCGGCTTCTCGATCGCGGGTCCACTTGTGACTTTTAAGTGAACGCCCATCTCGTTTGCGATAATACCGGCAAGCGTTGTCTTTCCGAGTCCCGGTGGTCCGTAAAAAAGCACATGATCCAACGAATCATGGCGCTCCTTTGCCGCCTCAATATAAACGCGCAGCGTATTTTTCGCCTTCTCCTGCCCGATATAGTCATCCAATGTCTGCGGACGGAGACTTCCCTCCAGCTTTTTGTCTTCTTCCAAAAGCTCTGTTTCAATCACTCGCTTTGCCATACAAAGCTCCTTTTTTGCGAATAGGAATGTACTTTACAAAAACGCAAGCTGCTTGAGCGCCGCCTTTAAGAGCTGCTCCACATCCAGCTTGTCCGCATCCGGAACCGCATGAATTACCTTTGCGGCATCCGACGGTGCATAGCCAAGCGCCGTCAGCGCTTCGATCGCCTCTTTCCGGTTTTCTCCGTATGCAGCCGCTTCCTCCGGCAATTTCTTACTCTCCGTACTGAGCACGTCGTCAAAAGTTATTTTATCTTTCAGATCTAATACCATCCTCTGCGCCGTCTTTGCGCCGATTCCGGGTGCCTTGGCGATTTTCTTGACATCCCCCGTATAGATCGCATAGCGCAGATCATCCACCCGGATCGCCGAGAGTACCGCCTGCGCGCCCTTCGGCCCGATTCCGCTCACGGTGATGAGCAGCTTGAACATCGTAAGCTCCTCCCTCGTCGGAAAACCATACAGCCAGATCGCATCTTCCCGCACGCTCGTATAAGTATAAAGCCTGACTTCACTTCCGACCGATGGAAGCGATGAAATATCTTCCGCCGACATCTTAATATTGTAGCCGATGCCGCCGGTCTCAACGACGACGTTGTCCTCGTCCGTTTCCATCAATCTGCCTTTTATATATGCATACATGTGCCCGTCCTCACCGCTTTCATGATTTCCGCGAGCAATGAGCCAAGTGCCGTGCTTGCACGAGCATAAAGCCAACTGCGTTGGCTTGGCGAATGCCGCGAGAGTCACATCCCCCGCTGCCTGCAGCGGGGTTGTTGACTCTATGATCTAAGTTATATCCATAACCTGTGCAGATACGGTTTCAACAATCCCGCAAGCACACCGTTTAAGACGCCCGCCGCTCCGCCGAACAGCACAAGCACCGGAAGATAATACAGCATGGCGTCCGTATTCAAAACAAACAACGCGACCAGAAGCTGCGCAAGATTATGCGCAATACCGCCCGCAACGCTCGTCGTGAACGGATGAAACCGCCCGAACCAAAGCATTCCGTACATCACCGCCATGCTGAGCGCCGCTCCCGCAAGACTATATACGATGGAGAACAGATTGCCGAACAGAAATCCGTTAAGTACGATCCGAAGCAGATTGACGATCACCGCTTCTTTCGGCCGTTTCTCCATGAGCAGCAAAAGAACAAAGAGATTTGCCAGCCCGGGCTTGATGCCGGGTGCGCCAAAATAAACCGGAATGAGGCTCTCCACATAGGACAGGATCATGGATACTGCAACAAAAAGACCAAGGAACGCAATCTCCCTTGTTCCCGACGATGACAGTGCTGTCTGCTTTTGAACATCATCCTTTTTCAATCTCACATGCTCCTGTTCTTTCCTTTTCCCGACATGCCTGTTATAATTTCTCTATTTCACTTACCTGTCTGTTCCTGCGCGCTGACATAGCTGTTAGAATTTCACTATCCATCACACCTGTCTGCCTCTGCACTCTGACATGATTGTTCACTTTTCGGTATTCTGTCCCGAAAGAAAATAGGGACTTTTCATGAAATTTATGACACACATATCATAAATTATTTTTTATTTCGCATACTTCTCGTTGACATCGCATATTCATACTGCAAAAACAGACACTTGTGTCACTTTTTATTTGTGCAGAACGACCGGAATATTTATCTGACAATCGTGTCATATTGTTCTTCATCCAAACCGCTGCCGCCCGTTCCATCCGCATCGCCGATTATGGTGACTGCCAGCTTATGGGGCAGGCAAATGATACTCTCTCCCGTATGGCGAATCGTTCCCTGACGGATACAGTCCCCGTTTTCGCAGTCTGCCTCCCGCACAAATACACTGCCGTTCTCAACACGGACAAGATTATACCCACCATCCGCCGCGTCAATCCGAATATCCTGTCCTTCCATATCAGCCAGCCGTATTCGTCGGATGATTCTTCCATCCTGTGAAAATTCCACATATACGGCATCGCCGTGAAACAAAAGTCCGCGCAGCAGGAAGCATCCGATCACGAACAATAGGACTCCCGCGCCAAACAACACATCCCTGCGTCTCATTTCGCGTTAATATAATTGACAAGCCCCTCTGCATCAATGATCTTATGCATAAATTCGGGAAAAGCCTGTCCCCGGTATTGTTTTCCTGTCGTCACATCCGTAATGATACCGGTATCAAAATCAACCTCAACCTCATCCCCGTCATCAATTTCCGCTGCCGCTTCCGGACATTCCACGATGGGAAGACCGATATTGATCGAATTGCGGTAAAAGATGCGCGCAAAGGTTTCAGCGATCACACAGCTGATTCCCGCCGCCTTAATGGCGATCGGCGCATGTTCACGCGACGATCCGCAGCCGAAATTTTTAGTCGCGACAAGGATATCTCCCGTTTTTACTTTTTTAACAAAGTCCGCGTCAATATCTTCCATACAGTGCGCCGCAAGTTCTTCCGCCTTGGAGGTATTTAAGTACCTCGCCGGAATGATCACGTCGGTATCCACATTATCGCCGTATTTATGAACGGTTCCTTTTGCTGATTTCATACTCTGCTCCTTTCGATCTTAAATCGTGCCGCCATAGACGGCGCAATCTTCTCACACTTCACGCTTTATGCCTCTAATTCGCAGGGACAACTGATCTTACCCGTGACCGCACTTGCCGCCGCAACAGCGGGGGAAGCAAGGTAGATCTCCGAATTCACATGCCCCATTCTTCCGACAAAGTTACGGTTTGTCGTGGACACGCAGCGCTCTCCCTCCGCAAGGATTCCCATATAACCGCCAAGGCACGGTCCGCACGTCGGCGTACTGACAACAGCGCCCGCCTCAATAAAGATCTTTAACAGACCTTCCTCCATCGCGTCAAGATAAATCTTCTGTGTTGCAGGGATCACGATGCAGCGCATCCCATCAGCAATATGGCGTCCCTTCAGGATATTTGCCGCAATGCGCAGATCGTCAAGCCGTCCGTTCGTACAGGAGCCGATCACGACCTGATTGATCGGAATCTCTTCCTTGATCTCATCCACGGTCTTTGTATTTTCCGGCAGATGCGGGAATGCGACCGTCGGCTTTAACGCTGATAAGTCAATCGTATAGGTCTCATCATAGACTGCGTCCTCATCCGCCTCATAAACGGTATAGCTTCTTGTCGAATGTTCCTTCATATAGGCCGCAGCACGCTCATCCACAGGGAATATCCCATTCTTTCCGCCCGCCTCGATTGCCATGTTAGCAATGGTAAAGCGATCATCCATCGTTAAATGCGCAATGCCGTCCCCAACAAATTCCATGGACTTATAAAGCGCGCCGTCCACACCGATCATACCGATAATGTGCAGGATGATATCCTTACCGCTGATCCACTTTGCCGGCTTGCCTGTTAAGATAAATTTGATCGCCGCCGGTACCTTAAACCATGCCTTTCCCGTTGCCATGCCCGCCGCCATGTCCGTGCTGCCGACGCCTGTGGAAAACGCGCCGAGCGCGCCGTAGGTACAGGTATGGGAATCCGCACCGATGATCACATCTCCCGCAACCGTTAATCCTTTTTCCGGCAAAAGAGCATGCTCAATCCCCATTTGACCGACCTCAAAATAATTGGTAATCTCATTGCGGCATGCAAATTCGCGGACACATTTGCAGTGCTCTGCTGATTTAATATCCTTATTCGGCACAAAATGATCCGGCACAAGCGCGATCTTATCCTTGTCAAATACGCCTTCCACCTTCATTTTTTCAAATTCATGAATTGCCACCGGACTTGTGATATCATTGCCGAGAACCAGATCTAAGTCCGCCTCGATCAACTGCCCCGCTTCCACACATTCAAGCCCTGCATGCGCAGCAAGAATTTTCTGTGTCATTGTCATTCCCATATCGGTTCCTCCCAAATCTATGATTTTACGGGTAACTATTTCAGCATTTGAAAACAAACGCCTCCGCAGTTGATACGGAGGCGCTTATTTTAGTTATTGATTAACTTATCCTCACCGTTCCAGCTATAAAGCTTTCTGATCTCCTCGCCGACAAGCTCTGACGGATGCTCAGCCGCAAGCTTTCTCATTGCCTTGAAGTGCGCCTGTCCGCCTGCGGAAGACATATCCAGAAGGAATTCCTTGGCAAAGCTGCCGTCCTGAATATCCTTTAAGATCTTCTTCATTGTCTTTTTGGTCTCCTCGGTGATCAGCTTCGGTCCCGTTACGTAATCGCCGTACTCTGCCGTGTTGGAGATCGAGTATCTCATGCCGGCAAAGCCGGACTGATAAATCAGATCTACGATCAGCTTCATCTCATGGATACACTCGAAATAAGCGTTTCTCGGATCATATCCCGCCTCAACAAGCGTTTCGAAGCCTGCCTGCATCAATGCGCAGACACCGCCGCAGAGAACCGCCTGCTCGCCGAATAAGTCTGTCTCCGTCTCGGTACGGAACGTTGTCTCTAACACGCCCGCACGTGCGCCGCCGATCGCAAGCGCATAAGCAAGCGCCATATCCTGAGCCTTTCCGGTTGCATCCTGATGAACAGCGATCAGACACGGAACACCCTTTCCTGCCTGATACTCGCTTCTTACCGTATGTCCCGGTCCCTTCGGTGCGATCATCGTCACATCCACGTCCGCAGGAGGAACGATCTGACCGAAATGGATATTAAAGCCGTGTGCGAACATCAGCATCTTTCCTGCCGTCAGATTCGGCTCAATATCCTTTTTATACATCGATGCCTGAAGCTCATCATTGATCAGGATCATGATAATGTCAGCCTTTTTTGCAGCCTCCGCCGCCGTATATACCTCAAAGCCCTGTTCTTCCGCTCTCTTCCATGACTTAGAACCCTCATAGAGACCGATGATCACATGACAGCCGGACTCCTTTGCGTTCAGCGCATGCGCATGTCCCTGACTTCCGTAACCGATCACCGCGATCGTCTTGCCGTCAAGCATGCTCAAATTACAATCTTCCTGATAAAAAATCTTTGCCATTTCTTTTCTCCTCCTATCAAAACACTTCGTTATAATGTATATCCTAAAAGAAGCGCTTTCTCATGCGTTTCTTTCTTAACATAAGAAACTTTATTTTACACTTAGAAATTTACATTATTCCTGAAGAATCGCATAGCGATTCTTCGAAAGAACGCGAAGCGTTCTTTTTTAGATCCAGACAACGCCGTCCGTTCCGCGGCACAGTCCCGCGATTCCCGTTCTTGCAAGCTCCAGAATGCGATAATCGCTTAGCAGATTCAAAAACGCGTCGATTTTAGACTGATCGCCCGTAAGCTCCACCATCAGACTGTCAGGACTTACATCCACGATCTTCGCACGGAAAATATCCGCATTTGACATGATATACTGACGATCCAGAACAGAATTGGTCTGCACCTTAATGAGCGCCAGCTCACGATAAACGCTCTCCGACGGCTTCAGTTCATGAATATCGCGTACATCCACCAGCTTTGCGACCTGCTTTTCGATCTGCTGCAGAATCTTCTCATCCCCTGTCGCCACGATCGTAATGCGGCTGATCTTGGGATCTGCGGTCGTGCCTGCGGTAATGCTCTCAATATTATAACCGCGTCTGGAAAACAGACCCGAAATACGGCTTAAAACGCCGGATGTATTATCCGCCAATAATTGAAATACCCTTTTATTCATGACTTGATTCCCTTCTACTGCCATTCCATATCCTTCCCATCCAGTCTGATCTGTGTAAAAAATAATGTCTGCACACGGTTTTTATTGTAACAATATTCATGGTATTTGTCAATTCTCCGATTCCATACATTTCGGCAGCGCAAGTGTGCCCGTGCGCGCCACCTCCACAATACTGATCGTCTGAAGCATCTGGATCAAAAGATTGATGCGGTCCGGTTCGTCGCAGATCTGGATCGTCATCATGGTTTTGGACATATCGACGATCTGCGCGTTTAAGATGTCGCAGGTCTCCATAATATCCCTGCGGTTGCTCTTATTGTATTTGACTTTGACAAGCATGAGCTCCCTGCTGATGCTGTGCGGCTCGTCAAACGTCTTGACCTTAATGACATCCAGCTTTTTGTTGAGCTGTTTTTCGATCTGCTCCACAGTGCGCTTATCTCCGGTGCTGACGATCGTCATGCAGGAGACCGCAGGATCGTCCGTCTCCCCAACGGCAAGCGAATCAATATTAAAGCATCTTCTGGAAAACAGCCCTGCCACTTTACAGAGTACACCGGAACGGTTCTCCACCAGTACGGAATATATTTTTTTCATAGTAAAAAATCACGTCCTTTCCGAGCGGTCATCCTAGACAAGATCCATCGGATGAATCTCGCACACCATCAGAATCGGCTCTTTGGCATCAAGGAATGTCCGAATTGCCTCTTTTGCGCGCTCCATATTCTCAAGCACAATGCAATCCATATCGTAAGCTGCGGCAATTTTCGCAATATCCGGGCTTCCGGACAGATCGACAACCGAATAGTGGTCATCATAAGTAAAATGCTGATATTGCCGGACCATGCCAAGGTAATTATTTTTCAGCACGATGATTTTAACCGGCACGTCATGCTGGCGCATCGTCGCAAGCTCCATCATCGACATTTGGAACGAACCGTCCCCACACACCGCGACCACCTGCTTCTGCGGATTGGCGAGCTTCGCGCCGACCGCCGCCGGAATGGAATACCCCATGGTCCCCATGCCGCCCGATGTCAGAAATTGTCCTTTTTTCACCACATGATAGGCGCATGACCAGATTTGATTCTGTCCGACATCCGCAACATAGACGGCGTCATCCTCCATCTCCTCAGAAAGCATACGGATGAAACGCGCGGGATCCACATGATCCGCATATTCCTCACGGCGCGGCTGCATCCGCTCGCGGTAGCTTTGAAGCAGCGCGAGCCATTCCTTATATTCTCCCGCAATATCCTGCGCCGCCAAATCTTCAAAGATATGTCTGGCATCCCCGACAAGCGGGATCGTCGGTCCCGCATTCTTGCCGATTTCGGCGGGGTCCACATCAATATGCACCAATATCTTATCCTTCGTGATCAGATCCGGCTGGTTGACCGCCCGGTCCGCCACGCGCGCCCCCACCATGATCAATAAGTCCGAATCACTGATCGCGCGGTTTGCGCAGGGCTGTCCGTTGTTGCCGACCATACCGAAATACAACGGATGCTCACTCGGCATGACGCCGATGCCCATCATCGTCGATACGACCGGAATCCGATACGTTTCCACAAAACTGCGCAGACTTTCCTGCGCTTCGCTTAACAGCACGCCGCCTCCCGCACAGATGAGGGGATGCTTGGCTTTTGCCAGCTCCTTGACGACCTTTTTGATCTGCACCATATTGCCTTTTACCGTCGGCTTATAGGTGCGGAGCGAAACACTCTCGGGATAGCTCCATTTCTCCATGCGCGCATTTTGGACGTCAATCGGCACATCGATCAGGACGGGACCCTTGCGCCCCGTGGACGCAATGTGAAACGCTTCCTTGAAAATGCGGGGAATATCGGCCGCATCCCGCACAAGGTAACTGTATTTTACAAAGGACTCCACCGCGCCGGTAATATCCGCCTCCTGAAACACATCGCTTCCGAGCAGCTCGCTGTTGACCTGACCCGTAATGCAGACTAGCGGAATGCTGTCCGCAAACGCGGTCGCAATTCCCGTGATCAGGTTTGTTGCGCCGGGACCGCTCGTCACCGCACACACACCGACACCGCCCGTCGTCCGCGCTACGCCGCTTGCGGCATGCGCCGCGTTCTGCTCTGTCCGGACAAGGATCGTCCGGATATCTGATTGCAGGATACTGTTATAAAAAGGGCAAATTGCCACGCCGGGGTAGCCGAATACCATGCTGACATGCTCCTCCTCGAGACATTTTACCATTGCATCTGCACCGATCATCGTTTTCTACCTACACCTTTCTCCTGTTTCTGATATGTTGTATTCCGAATATTGTGTTATGCGTTCATGCTTTCGATCACATAACGGCCACTCTATTTTCAAGTATCTATCCCTAAAAGCTTCTTGACGACCACGACCGCCTCTGCCGCGTCGCGGGAATACCCGTCCGCACCGATCTCATCGGCAAAATCCTGCGTGATGACCGCGCCGCCAATGATGATCTTTGAAGAAAGTCCCTGCTCATGTGCCATGCGCACGACGTCCTTCATCTGCATCATGGTCGTTGTCATCAGCGCGGACAATGCGATCACATCCGCTTTCTCTTTTCTTGCCGTGTCAATGATCAGCTCCGTTTCCACATCTTTGCCGAGATCGATGACACGGAAGCCGTGATTTTTTAACATGAGCGCTACAAGGTTCTTTCCGATATCATGAATATCGCCTTTTACGGTCGCAATGACGATGCAGGCATGCTCCTTCCCGCCGTCGTTTCCGGCAAGATGGGGTTCCAGCACCGCAATGGAGAGCTTCATCGCCTCCGCGCTGTTGATGAGCTGCGGCAAAAAATACGTTCCCTTATCGAACAGGATACCGACCTCATCAATGGCAGGCATAAGTGCAAGATTCAGTATGTCCTGCGCATCCTGGCCTTCTTGCAGTAACGTTTCGGTCAGCTCGGCGATCCGGCTGCGCATTCCCTTTAACACGGCGTCATAGACCGGACGCAGCGCCTCCGGCACGGTGTGTCCTCCAGCGTCTTTCTTCTCCGTCACTTCGTTCGACTGCGCCGTTTTTCTTTTATCGGCCGCGCTGTCTTGCCCTGCCGTCCCGTTTTCCTGCACCGTTCCGCCGTTAGACGCCGCAAGCTGCAGCAGTTTTTTATTTTCTTCCTGCTCCTCCTGCTCTTTCGCGTAGGCGGCATATTCAATATAGCGGAGGTCCGCGCCTTCCTTATGCAGCAGCAGATCGGCGGCAAACGCCGTATTCATCAAAAGCCGCTGCGACGGATTCGCGATCGCCATCGTCAGCCCGTTCTGTATCGCCATCGTCAAAAACGACGCGTTGACATAGCTTCGTTCCGGCAGTCCGAATGAAATGTTAGATAGTCCGCAGGTCGTCGCATAGCCGAGCTCATGGCATTTTGCAAATGTCTGTAAGGTAAGAAGCGCCGCCTTTGGGTCCGCGCCGACCGTCATGACAAGCCCGTCCACCACAATATCCTGCTTTGTGAGCCCGTGTGCCTTTGCTCTTTCGGTCACAGTTTGTATGATCTCAAATTTTTCTTCCAAGGTCTTCGGCAGCCCCTCATCCGAAAGCGGAAGAAGGATAAACATCGCCCCATATTTTGCGGCGATCTGAAGCAGCGGTTCGCATTTTGCTTCCTCTAGGGAAATGGAATTGATCAGCGCCCTGCCGGGATAGCGCCGGAGCGCCGCCTCTATCACATCCACATGGGATGAATCAATGGAAAGCGGCAGGTTCGAGGCCACCGTGACCTCGTCAAGCGCTCTAAGCATCATTTCTTTTTCGTCAATACCGGGCATTCCCATATTGATGTCTAAAACTGCCGCGCCCATCTTTTCCTGACTTTCCGCGAATTCGGATACCATGGACAGAGAGCCTTCTTTCAGTTGTGCCTGCAGCTTCTTTTTTCCGGTCGGATTGATGCGCTCCCCGATCACAAGGAACGGGCTGTCCAGTCCAAAGGAAACGGTCTTTCTCTCCGATGTCAGGTAATAGACGCCCGTCTCCTGCTCCGCGCACACCCCTCCGTTTTGCGGTGTCTTTCCCTCAAGGGAACGCACCAGTTCCCCGATATGCGCCGGTGTCGTTCCGCAGCAGCCGCCCACGACGGAGGCGCCTGCTTCGGCGAGGAGCTTCATTTCTTCCGCAAAGGTTTCGGCTGTCATGGAATAACCCGTCGTGCCGTCCGGCATCAGCACCGGCATACCCGCATTCGGCTTCGCGATGACCGGCACGTTTGCAACCCGCGCCATATCCCGAATAAGCTGCTGCATCTGATCCGGTCCTGTCGAACAGTTCGCGCCGACTGCCGCCGCACCTAAGCTTTGCAGCGTAATGACCGCCGTCACCGCATCCGTTCCGTACAGCGTCCGCCCATCCTTTTCAAATGTCAGGCTTGCCAGCACAGGCAGATCACACACTTCCTTTGCAGCGATGAGCGCTGCCCGCGTCTCCTGTAAGCTCATCATCGTTTCCACAACAAGCAGATCGACGCCCGCCTCACACAGATACTGAATCTGCTCCTTATAAATATCGACCAGCTCTTCAAAATCCAGCGTTCCGATCGGCGCAAGCTGTACGCCCGTCATTGTCAGGTCACCCGCGACAAGCGCATATCCTGCCGACGCCTCCTTCGAAATGCCGACAAGCTCCTGTATCAGCTCTCTCTGCCGGTCCTCTAAGCCATATTCCTTTAATTTCAATCGGTTTGCGGTAAAGGTCGGCGCATAGAGAATATTGCTTCCTGCCGCAACATACTCTTTTTGCAGGGAAAGCATCACATCCCGATGCGTGACGATCCACTGCTCCGGGCAGACGCCTGCGGGCATGCCCGCGCGCATCAGATTGGATCCGGTCGCGCCGTCCAAGATCACATATCGTCCCTGACAATATAAATTCCATTCCTCCCGATTCATATGACAACCTCGATTTCTTCATTGGCGTGAACCATAGAAGTTCTCTGCAAAGCAGCCTCTGCCGTGGGCATTCGAGCTTCTTCTCACGCTTTTGTATGCACGTCCAACTGCGGAAACGGAATCTCAATCCCGTTTTCATCAAACGCAAGCTTTAGGCGCTCCGTGAGCGCCCACCTGACATCCCAATAATCACTGTTTGGCACATAACAGCGCACGCCGAGCACGACCTCGCTGTCTCCGAGTGAATCGACAAAAACCATCACCGGCTGTTCCTGCAGAATATGCTCCTGTGTGCGTACGACCTGCTCTGCAACTTCTTTCGCCTTTTTTAGGTCCGCGCTGTATGCGATCCCTATTTTTAAGTCCACACGCCGCTCCGGATTCGCCGTCACATTTGTCAGACTGTTATTGGCAAGCGTCCCGTTCGGCAGCACGATCACTTTCCCGTCCGGCGTTGTCAGTTTTGTATAAAACATTTGAATTTCCGTGACCGTTCCTTCGTTTCCCTTGGTATCCTCGATAATATAATCCCCGACCTTGAACGGTTTTAGCAAAAGGATCAGCACGCCGCCCGCAAGATTGCTCAAACTGCCCTGCAGTGAAAGACCGATCGCCACGCCTGCTGAACCTAATAAGGTCACGACACCCGCAACGCTCACGCCGAATGAGGTCGCGATCAAAAAGACTAAGATCACATAGAGCACGACCTTTAACAGAGAATCCAGAAATTGAAGCACGCCTTTTTCCGCGTTGGCACGCGTCAGCGCTTTTTGGACGATTCTGCGGATCAGCTTGATCACCTGCACACCGATCAAAAAGGTCACAATGGCAAATACGACTTTCAGTCCGAAATGAAGCGCCTTATCCGCCAATTCACGCAACAAGCTGTCATCCATTTCGCGTTTTCCCCTTTCTTATGCATCGCCTTATTTCTTTTTTGCACCCTTATATTCGCTGCCGGATGCGATCTCCGCCTCCGCCTGGGCAATCTTGCGTTGCAGTTCTTCTTTTAAGGACGCCTTGATCTTTTCTTTTTTCTTTTTCAGCTGGTCCTTTTTGCGCTGTGCCTCCGCCTGCTTGCGTTTACGCTCCTCCTCTTTCTCCTGCATCAAAGAAAGCTCTTTCTCGGTATACGGCACATAGGCAAGTACCGCGACGGACATCGGCGCCAAATTGATGCGAATGGAATATTCCCTCGTATCGCATTCATCCTTTTTTGCCTTTAGGACACGCGCATTTACGATGCCGCTCCCGCCGAATTCTTCACTGTCCGTATTAAAGATCTCCTTATATTTTCCGTCTGCAGGTACCCCGGATTTATGGGACATCCATGCCTGATCCGAGAAATTCACGCCGACCAGTAAGGTCTGCTCCGGGCTTTTGCGTGAAAACAGCAGCACCGATTCATTTGCGGAAATGGCGTTCATCCACTCAAATCCTTCCTCCCGCTCATCCCATGTATAGAGCGCGGGACTGGAAAGATAGAACTGATTCAGCGCCGTCAGATACGCGTCCATTCCCTGCGGCAGAAAGTCCGTATTCAGCAGCTTTGCTCCCGGATGCACCATCAGATACGCCGGAAGAAGCCTTGCCGCCGATGCCCGCAGGGATGCATCCTCGATATTCATGCAGGCAAGTCCGCAGTCGGATTTTAGGATATAATCCCCGCTGAGTGCATTGATAAAACGCTCTTTATACATATAAAGATAGGAAAGCGTCAGCTCATGATGCGCATTCCTGCGGTCGCCGTACGGAATTGTCAGATAGCGGAGCAGATCATTGACAAGCGCATAGTTCCATTTATAATCAAACCCGAAGCCGTCCTCTGCAAGCGGCGTCGTCAGATTCTGCCAGCCGGACGCTTCATCCGCGATCATCAGCACATCGGGATACGCATTCTTTACCATGGACACGGCGTTTTTCAAAAAGGCAATGGCATCAAGATTCTCGTTTCCGCCGTACAGATTCGCGATCCACTCTCCGTTCTGTTTCCCGTAATCAAGATAAAGCATGAACGAGGTATCGCACACACGGATACCGTCGGCATGCAGTTCCTCGATCAGATATCCGAGCGAGGAAAGCAAAAATGATTTTACCTCAGGTCTTGCATACTGAAACAGTTTGACCTGATAACGGTTATGAAATCCCTGTCTGATGTCCAAATGCTCATACAGGCAGCTGCCGTCATATTCCGAGAGCAGCTCGCCCGCCTTGGAAAAGCATCCCGGCGCCCACTCAAATATAACGGAAAGCCCCTCCGCATGCAGTGCGTCAACCGCCGCTTTTAACACGGCCGTACTCTCAAAATACACGCCTGCCGCATAGAACGCCACGGTCTCATGAACACTGTGGTTATTCGTATTTTCCAATATGGTATGCTGTAAGCTGACATGCGTATAACCGGCTTCCTTTAATTTCTTTGCCTTTGTCTGAAGCGCTGCCATGCGCTTTTTTTCCTCTGTCTCACCGCCAAACAGCGCTTCTGCGGATAGTTCACAGATATGGAGCGCACCGCCCGCCTGATAGATCTGCTTCTTTTTCCATGCGCCGTCCTTCCATGCATAATCTTCCCGTTCCAGACGCGCGAGCAGATAATGATGCTCCTCCTCGCCGCAGTCATCATAAAACTTTGTCGCATAGGGCTCCGCCTTTATGACGATGTCTCCGTTCTTTTTGCGGATCTCATATTGATAGCCGATCCCCGCCTCCAGATCAGGAATAAACAATTCAAACAGATCTGTGACCGTGCTGCGGTTCATCTGATGCACGCGTCCGTCATAGCCGTTAAATGCGCCGATCACGCTGACGCGCACGGCCTCCGGCGCCCAAACGCGGAATAGCACGCCTGCCACGCCGCGGCATACGGCGCGGTGTGCCCCCATATATTTCCATGCATGATACTGCGTCCCCATATGAAATAACTGCATCTGTGCCGGATCGCTCAAGGTATCCTCCGCCCCGGTAAGCTTTTTCTCTTCCGAATAAAGACATTCTCCCGCAGGATAGGCATAGGGATCATGCAGATATAAAACCTCTTTTGTCTCTTTCGATGTCACCTTAAAGCGGTATTCCGGCTGCTTTTTGACGGGAAGCAGGACGGCAAAATAGCCCTCCTCGTCCGCAAGCTCCATCGGATATTCCTTCTCCGGATCTCCCATCATCACACTGACCTTGTCCGCTCCCGGCAGAAATGTCTGCACCAATGTCTGGGAGCCTGCCGCATGCGGTCCGAGCAGTTCGCCCGGCTCATCCGTATCCGAATAAATAATGCCCTCCATCTCACGCCAGTTCATGTAACGGTATAATTTTTTTGTCATTCCGTTTTCCCCACCTTCTTCAATCTTCTCTTTTCAAAATCATTACGGCAAACGCCGATACCGGTCTCAAAATTGATGAATGTATAAACCGCTCCGCAGCTTCGGCTCAAACCATGTCGATTTCGGCGGCATCAAAAGTCCCTTATCCGCCACGGCAAACAGCTCGTCGATGGAAGTCGGATACATGGCAAACGCCACGGCGCAATCCTCCCTCACCCGCCGCTCTAATTCCTCCAGCCCCCGGATGCCGCCGACAAAATCAATCCGACGATCTGTTTTCGGGTCCGTGATGCCGAGGATCGGGGCGAGACAGTCATTTTGCAGAACAGACACATCCAGCGCCTCCACCGGATGCTCCGCCGCCTCGCTCAAAAGCTGCTCTGTCCGTTTTGAGACCAGACGATACCACCCGTCCTCCATCACCATGCCGAAGATTCCTTTTTTATCCGGTTTTACCTTGACCGCACCGCAGAATTCCACCGTAAAATGCTCTTTCAGCCGTGCAAGAAACTGCTCTTTTGTCAATCCGCCCAGATCCTTTACCACACGGTTATAATCAAGGATCGTAAGCTCTTCATCCGGAAACAGCACGGACAAAAAAGAATTGAATTCCTCATTGCCGTCGTAGTCAGGATGTTCCTCGCGCTTTGCCAGTCCGACTTTGACTGCGGACGCACAGCGATGATGCCCGTCGGCAATATAAATGCTGTCCATGGCGTCAAACGCGTCCTGCACCGTCCGGATATCCTCATCATCCGCGATCACCCAGCCCGTATGTCCGATCCCGTCCTCCGAGACAAAATCATATTCGGGCGGCGTATCCGTCTTCCGCGCGATCAGCTCCGAAAGCGCTTCATTACGGCGATACGCAAGGAAAATAGGTCCTGTCTGCGCGCCGCATGCCGTCACATGGCGGATGCGGTCCTCCTCCTTTTCCGCCCTGGTATTCTCGTGCTTTTTGATCACACCGCTTACATAATCATCCACAGCGGCACAGCCGACGATCCCCGTCTGGCTGTGTCCGTTCATCGTCTGACGGTACAGATAATAGCAGGGACGCTCCTCTTTTACAAACACACCGCGCTTTGCCATATCCCACAAAAGCGTGCGCGCATGCTCATAAACCTCCGGTGCATACATATCATGCCCGGGCTCAAAAAAGAGCTCCGGCCTGTCCACATGTAAAAAAGAATCGGGACGTCCCTCCACCGCGGCGCGCGCCTCCATGGAAGAATACACATCATACGGGAGCGCCGCAACGGACTGTTCGCGCCCTTTTGCCGGTCTCCATGCCTGAAACGGTCTGATCTTAGCCATCTTTTCTTATAATCTCCTTGTAATTTGGGCAGATTCGTAATCAAAGAACGCAAAGCGTTCTTATCTATTTTAGCAGAAGAAGCGCATAGAAACAATAAAAAGATGAAAATTGACATTGCGATACGCAGATGTTATGATGACACTAGCATTTCTTTTTCAGGAGGCATGGACATGACAAAGGAAGATCAACAGTTTTTAGAACGTATCAACGATTATGCCAATCAGGTGCTCGACCATATCGATCCGCAGAAAACACAGGTCAGTTACCAGCTCCAGAAGCTCCGCCCCGTTATGCAGGAGCTGGCGATGGAAAACAGCATGAGTGTTGAGGAGGTTTTTATCAAATATATGGACCTCGCAAGCGAGGCTTCCGTTGAGCGGGAACGGAAATTTCAAAATACTGTCGGAAACATGACGCAATACGGTGACTTAGGGGACGAACACTGAAATTGTTTCCGCTGCTCCAGTTGTTTTTTTGCAAAAGAAGGGAAACTTCCAGACTATGAGTATTATCAGCAGCAAAGATGTCAATGAGATCATCAGAAAAACGCTCAGCATCATTAATCCCAAGATCATGAATCACGGGGACGTCACAGGCTATATCCTGTTCAAAATGTTAGAATGCGAGCAGCGCTACACCGAACAGGAGCTTGTCGATTATACGATGCTCGGCATTCTTCACGATATCGGTCTCTACAAAGAGGCAAACGTCAAAAATGTCGTGGATTTTGAGACAAAGAATCTCTGGCCGCATTCCATTTACGGTTTTCTTTTTCTCAAATATCTCTCTCCCATGGGTGACAAGGCGGAAATTGTACTGTACCACCATTTGGATTACAACAAATACGGTCTGATACACAGCCGCTTTAAGCATATTATCGAATGCCTCAATCTTGCCGACAAGATGGATACGTTTCTCCATTTAAAAGAAGAAAATCTGGAAAAGGACTATTTCACGCTCTATCGCGATATTAAATTTTCCGGCGATGCGCTTGATCTTTTTTGGAAAGCGGAGGCGCGCTTCGGTATCACCGACAATCTGGTGAACGGAAGCTATCGCCAGGAAATGGAGGAGCTGCTTGCAAAGAGGGCCTTTTCCGAGCAATATAAAAAAGGCTTTTTGGAAATGCTTGTTTACACGATCGATTTTAGAAGCGAGCATACCGTCGTACATACGCTTGCAACCGTTAATTTTGCCCAGCAGCTCGGACGCTTAAAACGGCTTAGCGGCAAGGATTTAAGGGATCTCTATTACGGCGCGCTGCTGCACGATCTCGGTAAGATCGCCATTCCGCTTCATATCTTGGAATCGCCGGGACGGCTCTCCGATCAGGATATGAAGATCATGAAAGCGCATGTCCGGATCACGGAGATGATCTTGGAAGGGATCGTTGACAATGATGTGTTACAGATCGCGGTGCGGCATCATGAGAAATTAGACGGCAGCGGCTACCACAAGGGCTTAACCGGCGACCAGCTCACACTGCCGCAGCAGATTGTTGCCGTTGCGGATATTTTGAGCGCACTCTACGGAAAGCGAAGCTATAAGGATGCTTTCCCAAAAGAAAAAATTCAGAGCATCATACAGGGCGATGCGGATAACGGCAAGATCAATAAGAGCACCGTGGAAACTCTGATGACTCATTACGATCAGGTGATTGCCGAATTTGAGAAAGAAAAGGAAAATACGATCGGTCTGTACTTAAAGATCAAAGAACAATATGCGGAGATGATCGAACGGTTTAAGGATTTTAACTGAAAAAGATTGGCGCGGCCGCGCCAATCTTTTTATATATAAAGCTCTCCCGCCGTATCCTTATAATACTCCGCCTGCGCAGTCCAAAGCGCCTTATATACCCCGCCCTGTTCCAGCAGCGAATTGTGCGAACCCCTCTCAGCAACAGTGCCGTTCTCCATCACGACGATTTCATCACAGAACCGGCAGGAAGAAAGTCTGTGGGAAATATATACCGCCGTTCTCGTCCCCACAATGTCGTTGAATTTTGTATAAATATCATGCTCTGAAATCGGATCAAGCGCGGCTGTGGGCTCATCCAGAACGATAAACGGCGCGCCTTTATAGATTGCCCTTGCAAGGCATAGCTTCTGCGCTTCTCCTCCCGAAATTTCAACACCATGCTCGTCGAAATTCTTATACAGGCAGGTTTCTATTCCCTTATCCATTCCGCCAAGCCATTCTCCTAAACCGGCCCGCGTCACGCAGTCCGTAACTTGTCCGGCATCATATTCCACGCTTGCGGCGACATTCTCCGCCATACTGAAACAGAATAACCCGGAATCCTGAAACACGACCGAAAACAGCGCCATATAGTCCTCGTATTGATATTTTCGGATATCAATTCCATTGAGCGTGATTTCTCCCTCAGTCGGGTCATAAAGACGACAGAGCAGCTTCACCAGCGTTGATTTCCCGCAGCCGTTTTTCCCCACAAGCGCCATTTTCTCACCGATCTTCCATTTCAGATTCACATCCTGCAACGCGTACTGCTCTGAACCCGGATATCGAAAATATACATGCCGAAACGCAAACTCATATTCGTTGTCGTCCCGCTTTTCTGTCGGAATGGTACCCTTGTATTTTTCATCGGGAATATCCAGAAAATCAAAGGTATATTTCATATATTCCCAGTTGATGGATAGTTCCCCAAATCCGCTCGCAATTCTTGTTATGCCGTTCCGTATCCTTGAAAAATACATCACAAAGCCGGTGATCTCTCCCACCGTAAGGGCGCCCGTGATCGCCCTTGCCGCTGCAAAGCCATACATCAGGATATTGGAGACCAGCGTGATTCCTTCGATTCCGAAATTGGCCAAGAGGATTTTTTTTATCCCCTTTTCCCATCCGCCAAGCCATCCCTCCGAATTTTTATGATATTCATTCAAAATCATATCCTGCTCGCCGTAAATGCGCACATCTTTACCGTTGCGGTAATTTTGGATCACGTTTCCATTATAATATAATGACGTTCTTGCGTATTGCAGAACCTCTTTGTCATTTTGAATAAATGCCAGATATTTGACCGCCTTTTTACTGGGTGCAAGCGCTCTTATCATTTCTAACAATGCTGCAAAAGAGATTGCGGAAATCAGTCCCCAGTTCGAATTCACAAATCCCCAGAATCCCGGTGTTTTTGGCGTATCTTTTATTGCGAGAGGCGCAATCAGGAGCAATCCCATAACCGCCGTGATCAGTCCGCATGCAATGTCCTCCAGCCTCAATATGACATTCCCCATCCTGCCCATGCCATTATATGCCCGCTCATATTGGATGTACATTTCGGGATTCTCAAGATGCACATAGTCCATATTGTACATTTTCTCCAAAAGCATTTTCCGCTTATTTTTCTCCAGTGCAAACTCATGGCAGTTATCACGTCTCTTTATCATATGTCTAAAGCAAAAAAGAACCCATTCGATCAAGCCGGTGATCAAGGTAAATAAGATGATATCCTGACGCGGTTTGGCTTCAATCACCATATCAATGATCTTCATGGTAATAAAAATGTGAAGATACTCCTGCAAGATTGTGGGAACCTGTAATGCAATCTGCCTTACAGTATAACCCTTGTCCGCAAGATCTGTTATTTTCAGACAGCGCTTTACCATATAGAGCTTTTCCCGCATTTTTTGTTTATTCATCCCCATTCCCCTCCAATCCGTTATCATGATAATAGCTGCTCTGCATATGAAAAAGTTCCGCATAAGCGCCGCCAAGCTCCATAAGGGAAGAATGACTGCCCTCCTCTTTGATCTGCCCGTCCGCGATCAGGATGATCCTGTCGCAAAACCGGGTGGACGCAAGACGGTGGGAAATAAAGACACTTGATTTTCCTTTTGAAAATTCTGCATAACTCAGATACATTTCCTGCTCCGCGATGGGGTCAAGCGCAGCGGTCGGCTCGTCCAGCAAAAGCACCGGAGCATCCTTATAGAGTGCCTTCGCAAGGGCAAGCTTTTGCATCTGTCCCCCCGAAAAATCCGTTGCATCTTCGTAAAGATTTTTAACAAGACGGGTGCGCTCCTTTTTCGGCAGGCTCATTATCTTTTGATCAATCCCTGATTTCTTCATGCAGTCATAAAGCTTTTGAAAGTCAATTTCCTCCCACTTCTTGCCCGCAATGTTCTCCGCGATCGTTACGGGCAGAACGTCAATATCCTGAAAAACCGTGCTGAAAATTTTGAAATATTCCTCTCTGTTATATTCACCGATAGACGTACCGTTTAATAAGATCTCCCCTTCGGTAGGCTCATACAGACCGCACATCAGCTTAATGAGTGTCGTTTTCCCCGCACCGTTTAAGCCTACGACCGCAAGATTTTCTCCCTTCTCCAGCTTAAAGGAAATATCTTTTATTGCAGGTCTCTCCGCACCAAAATGGGTGTAGCTCACATGCTTAAATTCGATCTCACACTGCCCCTGCGGGACTTCCTTTTCCCCACCTTTTCCCGCTTTTTCCTCTAATTCTAAATAATCTCTCAGATAGAAAATCTCCTGTGAAAGCCAGTTAAACGCGCTGAATCTCTCACACAGATTTCTCACTGCCATGCAAAGCATGGCGACAGAGTTAAAATACAATACAAAATCTCCCGCGCCGATTCTGCCGTTCATAACAAGATAGACGATATACACCATCGCACCTACATTTCCGATCGACGTGACAGTCGTCTCTAACAGATTGTGCCGCAGTTCCCATTCATCCTGCTGCTCAAACCATCCGGTCCGCTGATCAAAAACCCGGTGATAAACACGGTCAAACCATTGCTGCATACCGAAAATGCGAATATCCTTCGCCTCGCGGAAATTGCTGCCGACATTTGTTACATATTCCATCTGCCGGTCATAATTCTGCCAGTTGTCAGCCATATTCCATATCCACATCATTTTATGGCGGTTAATGCGGTATCCCGCAACCGCGGGCAATGCAATGATGAGGATCAAAACGGGGCTTAGCATGGAAAGAATACCGCTATAGGCTGCGATCTGCAGCACCGCAAGGATGGTATCCCGCATCATAAAAAGCCCCGCATCAGCAGTTTTTTCAGCTCCTTCCGATGCCTTGTTGAGCATATCATTTATTTTCGTATTCTCGGTACTTTCATACGAGATGGACATTTTCTTTTTCATCAGCTGCCCGAGCAGGGAATTGCGCAAACGCATTTTTCCAACAAAGGTAGCATACATATGCCCCGAGCGAAAGGGAATTTGAACAAGCTGTCTGACAGAAATGATCACGACACAGATGACGCCCAGCGTGATCCGTGATGAAGTGCCAAGTGCAAATTCTATCACATATTTATCCGTATACGTTTCCAGAAGATTCCCCATCAGCTCCAAAATAAGAAGCAGCAGCATACAATAGAAAAAGCCTTTTGCGTTACGCCTCGTTTCCATGATCATATAGCGCATATTATTGAACATACTGTATTTGATCTTTGCCTGCTCCTCACGGAATTTCCGCCATGCCTCGGCATTCTTTTCTTTTGTATATTTTGCAATCTTTACACGCTTTTTTGACATATCAATCCCCACCCTTTGCTTCTTCCGCCATTTGATACCCATATCATACTCAAAAAAAGACCGTTCATGTCCATTTCGGAACGAACGGTCAAAATACGGAATGAACGGCATTCATCCTAATCTCAAGTTTCTGTAAGCGGTATCATGATTTCTGTTGCAAAAACTCCTTCTTCATTCTGACGATTTACATATCCGTTATATTTTTTTACAATACGGTCAATGCGGAATAAGCCGTAGCCATGCTCCCCTTTCTTGGTGGAAAGATACTCCCCTTTTACCCGGCGCACCCTTCCCGCCGAATTCTGGACAGAAAGATAAAACTGACCTTTCAGCCTGCCAATATAAACCCGCATAAAACGATCCCCTTTTGGCAGTAAGGAGGATGCCTCCACGGCGTTATCAAGCAGATTTCCGAGTATCGAGCAGAGCTCCACATCGCTCATGGGTACTTGATCGGGAATGCTCGCTTTGACGTTGATCACAATATCCTGCTTTTTCGCGACGCCAAGCTTACTGTTCAAAATGGCGTCCGCCATCACATTGCCTGTTTTGATCACCGTATCCACAGTATCAAGATCGTCTGCAAGACTTTCCAGATATTCCGACAATTTTTCATAATTCCCTCTGGAAAGCTGAATTCTCATATTTTGGATATGGTTCCGGTAATCGTGCCGCCATCCCCGCACCTGACGATACATATTCTGAAGCTCCAAAACCTGCTTTTCAATCTGTTCGCTCTGGAACCGCTCTATGCGGCGGTCAATCATATGATAAAGCCTTTGACGCAGAAACAGCAGTCCTGCCACAAAGATCAGGCACAATAATACCGCCGCGATGGTGATCATCATGATTTTCATACTATCGTCCATCCTTTATTTTGTGTAAAAAGCAATAAACTTCTCATTGATTTCTCTGTAAAGCCGTCTGGAAAGCGGAAGGACTTTTCCGTCATCCAGGTAAATTTCTGTTTTCCCGATACTGCGCACATATCGCAGATTGATGAGATACGAGCGGTGGCAAAAAATAAATTCACTGCCGAACAGATTTTTCACTCCCCCAATCCCCATATTACACTGCAGCAGTTGACCGTCCGACAAACAGACCTGCGTTTTCTTTCCTAACGCTTCGCAGTACATGATCTGATCCGGACAAGTATGAATGATTTGTTCTCCGCATTCGAGCAGCACTTCATTTTCAGGCGTATACTTTTTTACATATCTGTCCAAAACACGAAACAGCGTTTCTCTGTTCACGGGCTTTAACAGGTAGTGGAGCGCCTCCACCTCGTACCCCTCGTTCATATATTCGGAATATCCCGTTATAAAAATAATCGGCAGCATATCTCCCTGCGAGCGCAGCTTTTTGGCAAGCTCCATACCGTTTAGCCGCAGCATTTCAATATCCAGCAAAAGCAGGCTGCACGGCTTGTCCGGATAAGAAAATAAAAAGCTCTCTCCACTGATATATTCATCAATGTTCAGTGCAAAAGGCTTGTCCGCAGACCATTCTCCAAGCATCCGGCGAAGCTCGGCGATCTGATCATCATTATCGTCACAGATTGCAATTGTCAGCGGCATCGTAATCGCTCTCCCTTTCCGTTCCTAATATCAATACATAGGAAAGTATTTCATGTTTTTCCCATATTAAAAGTGGAAAGGCTGCATAGATCTCACTACGCAGCCTTGTATCACCTATTTGGAATTTCGCTTCCTTTTTATTTCACAACCCTTACGCGGAATACGCCGTCAATCTTCTGCAGGCGCTCAATGATCTCCTCCGTCGCAGGCGATTCAATATCCATCATGGTATAAGCCACCTCGCCGCGTGACTTGTTCATCATGTCGCTGATATTAATATTTGCCTCACCGAAGCATCCCGTAAATTTCGTGATCATATTGGCGATATTCTTGTGGAAGATCGCTACGCGCCCCACATTCGTGCATACGCTCATGTCCAGATTCGGATAATTTACGGAGTTGACGATATTGCCGTTCTCTAAGTAATTCATCATCTCTTTTACTGCCATCTTTGCACAGTTGTCCTCGGATTCCTCCGTGGATGCGCCAAGATGCGGCGTTACGATACAGCCCGGCTGTCCGACCGTCGTCGTATTCGGAAAATCGGAAACGTATTTTCTGATCCTGCCGCTCTTTATTCCTTCAAGAACTGCCTCCTCATCCGCCAGCAGATCTCTCGCATAGTTTAAGATCACAACGCCATCCTTCATTTTAGCGATCGCTTCCGCGTTGATCATCTTCTTTGTCGCATCTAACAGCGGCACATGAACCGTGATAAAATCGCACTGTTCATAAATCTCATCCACATTCAGTACATGCTTCACGTCACGGCTCAAGTTCCATGCAGCATCGACCGACAGATACGGGTCATAGCCGTAAACCTCCATGCCGAGATGCTTTGCCGCGTTCGCGACCTTGACGCCGATCGCGCCGAGTCCGATGATACCGAGCTTCTTACCCGCAATCTCCGTTCCCGCAAAATTCTTTTTTTCCTTCTCCGCAGTCTTTGCGATATTCTCATCATCCTTTGCCGACTTTACCCACTCGATACCGCCGTTAATGTCACGGCATGCAAGAAGCATACCCGCAATGACGAGCTCTTTTACGCCGTTTGCGTTTGCGCCCGGCGTATTAAATACAACGATTCCCTGCGTCGCACACTTGTCAAGGGGGATGTTATTGACACCCGCTCCCGCTCTTGCCACCGCTAAGAGTCCCTTCGGCAATTCCATATCATGCATTGCCGCGGAGCGCACAAGGATGCCCTGCGCCTGTTCGATCTCATCTGTCTTTTGGTAATTGGAACTGAATTCATCAAGACCAATCTTGGATATCGGATTTAAGCAATAATACTGAAACATAGGATTATCCTTTCTTTTTGACATTATACGATCTTTGCGAAATGCAGTCATATACCCCACAGGGCATTTGATTGTGTTTCACAATTGTTTCTATGATCAAATCACGGAATCAGGAATTTGCCTCTTCAAACTGCTTCATGAACGCAACAAGCTTCTCCACGCCCTCGATCGGCATCGCATTGTAAATACTTGCGCGCATACCGCCGACGCTTCTGTGTCCTTTCAAATTCTCAAAGCCCGCCTCTTTTGCCTCCTTGACAAACTTTGCGTCCAATTCCTCATTTCCGGTTACAAACGGAACGTTCATAAGCGAGCGGTCCTCCGGTCTTACCGTCCCCTTAAACAGCTTGCTTTCATCAAGGAAATCATACAGAACCTTTGCCTTTTTCTCATTATACTCTTTCATGGCGCCAAGTCCGCCCTTTTTCTTGAGCCACTTGAACACCTTGCCGCAAATGTAGATTCCGTAGCAGGAAGGCGTATTATAAAGGGAGTCCGCGTCTGCATGCGTCTTGTAGCGCAGCATGGTCGGCGTTCCCGGAAGCACATCCTCCGTGATCAGATCCTCGCGGATGATCACGATCACAACGCCCGCCGGTCCGATATTCTTCTGTACGCCGCCGTAGATCACGCCGTATTTTGTCACATCCACCGGCTCGGATAAAAAGCAGGAGGATACGTCCGATACGAGCACATGTCCCTTCGTGTTCGGAAGCGTCTTAAATTTTGTGCCGTAAATTGTGTTATTCTCACAAATATATACATAATCCGCGTCTTCCGGAATGTCCAGATCGGAGCAGTCCGGTATGTAGGAAAACGTCTGATCCGCCGAGGAAGCCACCTCAACCGCTTCGCCGTACATTTTTGCTTCCTGATATGCTTTTTTCGCCCACTGTCCCGTCACGATGTAAGCCGCCTTCTTATTCTTCATAAGATTCATCGGAATCATGGCAAACTGCTGGCTCGCGCCGCCCTGTAAAAAAAGCACCTTATAATTGTCCGGAATATTCATCAGCTCCCGAAGATCAGCCTCTGCCTCTTTGATAATGGTGTCGTATACCTTGGATCGATGGCTCATCTCCATCACGGACATGCCGCAGCCCTTGTAATCAAGCATCTCCTCTGCCGCTTCTTTTAATACTTCCTCCGGCAGTACCGCCGGACCTGCAGAAAAATTATACACTCTGGACACTGTTCTCTCCTCCTCATTTTCCATGCTGCGGCTTTCAGATGCTGTCTGCGTCCGTCACCGTCGGCTAACAAATTTCATTCTACAGTTCTTCAAGCCATCCGTCAAGAAAAACTTTGTTTAATTAAAGCGTTAAACTATTCAGCCGCTTTCTCCTCATCCTCATAAAACAGGATCACGGGGAGCCCTGTTTCAATATCCGCATATAAAATCTTCATCTGCTCAAGCGGCACATTCACACAACCATGCGAACCGTTTGTCAGATAAATTTCCCCACCAAAACGGTTTCTCCATGTCGCATCATGAATGCCGATCGCTTTATAAACAGGAACCCAGTAATAGACAAACGACGCATAATCCGGTCCGCGCAGCACCGTATTTCTGTATTTTCCCTGCACATAGCAGATTCTTGACGGCGTCCGGTGTCCCGAGCGGATACTGCCCGATACGATATCCGTCTTTAAGAACAGTTCTCCGCCCTTAATATAGTAGAGCGTCTGTTCCGTTAAATTTATCTCAATATAATCCGGTCCCACGTCATCGCTGCCCTGATACAGTGCCCTCTGCACATATTCCGGCTCCCGGTCCGCCGTATTGTGCTCATAAAACGCCTGCGTCAGATACGCGCATTCCGCTTCCTGATCAAGCTGATTACCGTAAATTCCGCCATTAACCGTTACGGTCTTTCCCGTATAGGTCTCGTAACGCCGTTCTAATCCATAAGTATCATACTTCTGTGCAAGGGACGCGACATAATCGGCAACTGCCTGTTCGTTTAACACAAGAAGGCCGTTTTCATCCGTCACAAAGTCCATCGACTCATCCAGCATGATCCATTTGCTTGTGACGGAAGCATCCACGATCTCCTCACTGTCACCGAACAGATATTTCACGGAAAAGGACTGAAACGCGTCGATCTTATCCCAGACCGCATACAGCTCCTCCATATCTGGTGTCAGCGCAAGGTCATAATAGCACCCTTTCTGAACAAGATCCACATGGTTTCTTCTGTGGATCGCTGCATCCCTGATCACCTCGAACGCCCGCTCACGATCAAAAATATGCTTCGTATGATCCTCCAAAACATAGCCCTGCTCCGTGTACCGGATGTTCAGATCATGGGAAGGCTGCACACCTTCCTCCGCCATGCAGGAAAGCGCCAAAATCCCGTCATTCAAAGCTTCCTCGTTAAACAGGACTTCGGGTTCCAATTGATAATGCCCGAAGCCAAACAGATTCCGGCACCATAAAAAGGGATTCTGGCTCGCAAGAAGCTGCTCTAACTGCGGCATATAATCCATCCGCCTGGAAACACCCGATAAATCCAGCATTTCCCGTTCTTCCTCGGATATCTGTACGATCAGTTCTTCGCGGACCGGCTCCCCCTGCAAAAGCGCATTGACCTCGGTGGGTGTTTTCCCCGTACAATAAATTCCATTGATGTACGTTCCGAGACTATACCCTTTTGCATAGTAAACGGCAAGAAATATATATACCGCGGCAAGTGTCGCAAGAACGCCGCTGATCACGGTAATCAGAACCGCCCTTAATCTGTTTGTCTTCATTCGTTTCCTTTATACTCTTTTGTGCCGACTACCACTCTGCGCTTTTTATGCTATGCGCACCGATTCCCTGCGCCTGCTCAGTTCTGCGTGTTTTTTTGCAGATCCTCCGCATCGAACACTTCACTGATAGAGCTTCCGGGCGATACCATCGGAAATACCTTGTCGTCCTCTGCAATGATGCAGTCCAAAACAACGGGCCCGCCCGCTTTGACTGCTTCCTCCAGGGCCGGAGCAACTTCTTCTTTTTTCGTGATACGGATCGCTTTACAGCCGAGACCCTCCGCAACCTTCACAAAATCAACCCGATCGTTTAATACGGTCTGGGAATAACGCTTATCATAAAACAGTGTCTGCCACTGGCGAACCATGCCGAGCACATGATTGTTAATGATCACCTGTATGATCGGAATATTGTAACGGCTTGCCGTCGCCAGCTCGTTCATATTCATTCGGAAACAGCCGTCTCCCGCAATATTTACGCAGATCTTTTCGGGACGTCCGACCTTTGCGCCGATACATGCGCCGAGACCGTACCCCATCGTACCGAGACCGCCCGAAGAAAGAAATGTACGCGGTTCGGAATAACGATAATACTGAGACGCCCACATCTGATGCTGGCCGACATCCGTTGTGATGATCGCTTCCCCCTTGGTCACGCGGTCAAGCTCTTCGATGATATAAGGGCAGGTCAGGCTTTCCTTCGGATAATTCAGCGGATAGCGCTCCTTTAAGTCCATCACATGGGCAACCCACTCCTCATGACGCTTTTTCGGGATCAGGGTATTCAGTTTTTGTAAAATATCTTTTAAGTCTCCGACAACGGACGCCGTAGTCTTAATGTTCTTATCAATCTCCGCCGCATCCACATCAATATGGAGGATCTTCGCGTTCGGCGCGAACTTCTGCGCATTTCCGACAACTCTGTCAGAAAACCGGACGCCGAGGCTGATCAGCAGATCACATTCCTGCACGCCGAGATTGGATGCTTTCGTGCCGTGCATCCCGATCATTCCGGTATAGAGCGGATACCTGCCGTCAAAGCCGCCCTTGCCCATCAGCGTATCGCAGACCGGCGCATGTACTTTGTCCACCAGTTCACGGAGCTCCGCGGACGCCTCGGATAAAATAATGCCGCCGCCGATATAGAAAAACGGTTTTTTCGCTTCACAGATCAAATCCGCAGCACGGTTGATGTCCGCCTCAGAATAGGTTTTCGGCAGGCAGATTTCTTCTTTTTTTACAGGCTTGTATTCGCAGGTATTTGCGGTCACATCCTTCGTAATATCGACAAGCACCGGTCCCGGTCTCTCGCTTTTTGCGATCAGAAACGCCTTGCGCAGTGTGTCGGCAAGCTGATTCACATCCTTGACAATGTAGCTGTGCTTTGTGATCGGCATGACAACGCCCGCAATATCGACCTCCTGAAAAGAATCCTTTCCAAGCGCCGGAAGATTGACGTTTGCAGTGATCGCGACAACCGGAATAGAATCCATATATGCCGTGGCGATCCCCGTTACCAGATTCGTTGCGCCCGGTCCGCTCGTCGCCATGCAGACGCCGACTTTTCCGGTCGCCCTTGCATAACCGTCCGCCGCATGCGCCGCGCCCTGCTCATGGGACGTCAACACATGACGGATCTCATCCTGATGCTTGTATAATTCGTCGTACACATTTAAGATCGTGCCGCCGGGATAACCAAACACGGTATCCACACCCTGTTCCTTTAAGCACTCGATCACAATTTCTGCTCCTGTTAATTTCATACGGTATCTGCACTCCTTACTTATCAACGTGTGAAAAGCACACTTTACGCGCTTTTCCTATCAGAATCCAAACGCAACGTTATTGATTTTTTTCGCCCCAACCGACACGCTTTCACGCGTTATGCGGAAGTTCTAAGATTGCGCCGCGGTTTCCGCTTGTCACAAGCTCGCGGTATCTTGCAAGGTATCCGCTTGTCACCTTCGGCTCTCTCGGCTTCCATGCGGCTTTTCTTTGGGCAAGCTCCTCATCGGGAACATCCACGCTCAAAGAATAATTCGGAATGTCCACCGTGATCATATCCCCCTCCTCGATCAGCGCGATCGGTCCGCCGACCGCCGCCTCCGGAGATACATGCCCGATAGACGCCCCCCTTGACGCACCGGAAAAACGTCCGTCCGTGATCAGCGCAACACTGGAGCCAAGTCCCATTCCCGCAATGGCAGAGGTCGGGTTAAGCATTTCCCTCATGCCGGGGCCGCCCTTGGGTCCTTCATAACGGATGACGACCACATCGCCTGCCTGAATGCGTCCGCCCTTGATCGCCTCGATCGCGTCCTCCTCGCATTCAAATACGCGGGCAGGGCCGGTATGCACCATCATTTCCTCACAGACTGCGGAACGCTTCACGACCGAACCGTCCGGAGCCAGATTTCCTTTTAACACGGCAAGACCACCCGTCTTGCTGTAAGGATTGTTCAGCGGTCTGATGACCTCGGGATTGGAATTGACCGATCCGGTCACATTCTCGCCGATCGTTTTTCCTGTCACCGTCATGCAGTCCGTATGGAGCAGTCCGGCTTCCATCAGCTCGTTCATCACGGCATAGACACCGCCCGCTTCGTTTAAGTCCTCCATATAGGTCGGACCCGCAGGCGCCAAATGACAGAGATTCGGCGTTTTTTCACTGATCTCATTCGCAAATGAAATATCAAAATCAAAACCGATCTCGTGCGCAATCGCCGGAAGATGCAGCATGCTGTTTGTGGAACAGCCGAGCGCCATATCCACCGTCAATGCGTTTAAGACCGCTTCTTTTGTCATAATGTCCCGCGGACAGATATTTTTCTTTAACAGCTCCATAACCGCCATGCCCGCATGCTTTGCAAGCTTGATACGGTCTGAATAAACCGCCGGGATCGTCCCGTTTCCGGGCAGTCCCATGCCGAGCGCCTCAGTCAGACAGTTCATGGAGTTTGCCGTATACATTCCGGAACAGGAACCGCAGGTCGGACACACCTTTTCCTCAAACTCCCGCACTTCTTCTTCCGTCATCGTCCCCGCTGAATGCGCACCGACCGCCTCAAACATGGAAGAAAGGCTTCTTTTCTGCCCTTTTACATGACCGGCAAGCATCGGTCCTCCCGACACAAATACGGTCGGCACATTGATCCTTGCCGCCGCCATCAGCAGTCCGGGAACGTTTTTATCACAGTTCGGTACCATGACCAGCGCATCAAACTGATGCGCAAGCGCCATGCATTCGGTGCTGTCTGCGATCAGATCGCGCGTTACCAGAGAATATTTCATGCCGATATGTCCCATCGCAATTCCGTCGCAGACCGCGATCGCCGGAAATACGACCGGCACGCCGCCCGCCTCCGCAACGCCCAGCTTGACGGCATTGACAATTTTATCAAGGTTCATATGTCCCGGTACGATCTCATTGTAGGAGCTGACGATACCGACCATCGGCTTACGCATTTCTTCTTCCGTAAATCCAAGCGCATGAAACAATGAACGATGCGGCGCCTGCTGCATTCCTTTTTTTACATTATCACTTTTCATTATGATCTTCCTTTCTCTCTATTGGTTCTTCTCACACGATTCTTTCACAGATCAAATCGCCCATCTTTGCGGTGCCGACCTGTGTCACGCCGTCCGTATTCCCATCCTGCGGCATGATGTCGATCGTGCGGTAACCATCCTTTAAGGTCTGCTTCACGGCCGCCTCGATCGCATCCGCTTCCTGATCTAAGTCAAAGGAGTACCGAAGCATCATCGCCGCACTTAAAATCGTTGCGATCGGATTCGCTATGCCCTTTCCCGCAATATCCGGCGCGGAACCGCCGCTCGGCTCATACAATCCAAATTTAGTATCGTTTAAGGATGCACTCGGCAGCATACCGAGCGAGCCTGTGATCATACTCGCCTCATCGGATAAAATATCGCCGAACATATTCTCGGTCAGCACCACGTCAAACTGTGCCGGATTCTTTACAAGCTGCATCGCGCAGTTGTCCACCAGCATATGCTCTAACGTCACCTCCGGATAATCCGCCGCCACTTCCTCGACGACCTTTCTCCATAATCTGGAGGAGTCAAGCACGTTCGCCTTATCCACGCTCGTCACCTTTTTCCGGCGCTTCATGGCAATCTCAAAGCCTTTGACAGCGGCTCTCCAAATCTCGTCTTCATTATAGGTCAGCGTATCGACCGCCGTCATTTTACCGTCGATCATCTCCGTTTTCCGCTCGCCGAAATACAATCCGCCCGTCAGCTCGCGCAGCATCATCATGTCAAAGCCGGCACGGCTGATCTCCGCTTTTAAGGGACATGCCGCCGCCAGTTCATCATAGAGCATCGCCGGACGCAGGTTCGCAAACAATCCCAGCGCCTTACGGATCTTTAACAGCCCTGCCTCCGGACGTTTGTCGGGCGCAAGCCGATACCAAGGGGACGTTACCGTGTTTCCGCCGATGGACCCCATAAGCACCGCATCCGCATCCTTCGCTGTCTGAATCGCCTCGTCCGTCAGGGGAACACCATGAACGTCAATGGACGCGCCGCCCATCAAAATGTCCGTAAATGTAAAGGTATGTCCGTACCGTTCACCGATTTTCTGTAATACCTTTTTGGCCTCGGTAACGATTTCCGGTCCGATCCCGTCGCCCGGAATACTCGTGATCCGATAATTCATTGCTTTCCACATCCTTTCTGTAATCGCAAAAAAAGAGGCGTCATGCCATGCGCCTCTTTTCATCTGTTTCTATTCGGCGTCAGGCTTCTCGACCTGCACGATTGCCGATTTCTGCATCGGAATTCTGCAATTCTTATTATTACCGAACTCTACAATCACGGTATCATCCGTAATATCAATGATGATCCCATAAAAGCCGCTCGTTGTCAGCACACTGTCCCCGATCTCCAGTGTAGAAAGCAGCGCCGCCATTTTTTTCTGTTCTTTTTTCTGGGGTCTGATCATAAAAAAATAAAAAACAGCAACGATACCCACCATATAAATAATTATCCAGCTGATTCCCATCGATCCACCGCCTGCCGCAGCGTCTGTTTCTGTTAATAATACGCCCATGTTGTCCTCCATCCATCAAATCACTGATTTTTCCATCACTATTCATCATACACAAAAAAACACGGCACATCAAGTCTTTTATACGAATTTTAGAATTCCGCTGAAAAACCGCTTACGATTCCCCTGCCGCAAATCCGGCAAGCTTCTCCCTCTTATATGCCGCAAAACGTCCCTCATCGAGCGCATCCCGGATCTCCGCCATCATTCTGTTATAGAAAAACAGATTATGCGTCACACACAACCGCATGCCGAGCATCTCTTTCGCTTTGAGCAGATGACGGATATAGGCACGCGAATAACGTCTGCATGCGGGACAGGTGCAGCCCTCCTCGATCGGGCGCGCGTCCAGCTCATATTTCGCATTAAAAAGATTGATCTTGCCGCGGTTTGTATACAGATGTCCGTGCCTGCCGTTGCGCGACGGGTATACGCAGTCAAAAAAGTCTACGCCGCGCTCCACTGCCTCCAAAATATTGGCGGGCGTACCAACCCCCATCAAATAGGTCGGCTTGTCCTTGGGCAGGATCGGCGTCACCTGCTCAATGATGCGATACATTTCCTCATGAGACTCTCCGACCGCAAGCCCGCCGATGGCATACCCGTCCAAATCCAATTCACAGATCTGCTTTGCATGCGCCGTCCGAATGTCATCATATACGGCGCCCTGATTGATGCCGAACAAAAGCTGTTCCCGATTGATCGTATCCTCAAGCCCGTTTAAGCGCTGCATTTCCTTTTGGCACCGAAGCAGCCATCTTGTTGTCCGCTCCACGGATGCCTGCACATAATCGCGTTCCGCCTTACTCGGCGCGCACTCGTCAAACGCCATTGCGATCGTGGACGCCAGATTGGACTGAATCTGCATGCTTTCCTCCGGTCCCATAAATATTTTTCTGCCGTCTATATGGGATTGAAAATACACGCCCTCTTCTTTGATTTTTCGCAGTCCCGCAAGAGAAAACACTTGAAACCCACCGGAATCCGTAAGAATGGGCCTGTTCCAAGACATGAATTTATGTAAACCGCCAAACTGCTTGATCAGTTTGTCTCCGGTTCGCACATGAAGATGATAGGTATTGGAAAGCTCGATCTGCGTTCCGATCTCCTCCAGATCTGCTGTGGATACTGCGCCCTTGATTGCTCCGACAGTTCCTACATTCATAAAAACAGGAGTCTGCACCGTGCCGTGCACTGTTTCAAAACAGGCACGTTTCGCTGCCCCCTCCTGCTTGATCACGGTATATTTCAAAGCTGTGCCATCCTTTCCCGAAGAAGGTATGCTGTGATGATCAAACAGCATACCTCAAAATTTACCCGTTCACATACCGCTCCCAAAATTCCTCGAGCGTGATGCCTTCGCTCATAATGATCTTCGCTGCCTCTCTGCCGACATAGCGGAAATGCCACGGTTCATAGCCAATGCTCGTGATATACTCTTTTCCTTTCGGATAGCGGAGAATAAATCCGTAATCGCTGCAATTTTCCGCAAGCCACCTGCCCGCCGCGGTCTCCCCATAGGCAGCATCCAAGATCATATGACTTGCCGTATAAATATCAAGCGATAAGCCGATCTGATGCTCACTGTAGCCCGGCACCGTCGTCTCCTGTGACGCCAGCTTAAAGGAATCCATATAATTGAGTCCTTTATTCATATACGCTCTGACATGTTTCTCAAAGATGGATTCCTGACTTGCATCCGTGCGGTACGGCGAACAAATGATCAGGTTCACATTGTCATTTTTCGCCGCCTGAAGCATCAAAAGCAAATCTTCCAAAATCCGCTCATCACACTGCATCTTTCCGGTGATCGTCGTCAGAGAAAAATCATAATCATTCGGTATCGGATGCTGCTTATTGATCAAAACAAGCCGCCAGTCATCCGCAGTAAAGACCATGCTCTCCTCATCCTGCTGAAATGTCTCCTGCGTTTCCTCCTCCGCTCTGCTCGTCAAATACTCCTCATGTTCCAAAAGAATCTCATCAAGGGAATAGGTTTCCACCTCGTTCACATCATAGGTCTCGTAGCCGTTTAAGCCGTCATCAACAATTTCTCCGTCTTCCAGCAGAATCTCATTCAATTCTCCGGTCTGCAGCAGTTCTTCCAAATCTGACTCAAAAACAATCTCCGGCTTCCGCTCCATATCAATGTCAAGCAGCACCGGAAGCGCAAAACTCGAACTTAACAAAAAAATGACAGCAACAAAAGCCACGCCAATCACACGCGGTATCAGATTCACCAAAAAGCGTCCGAAATGACATACGCCCAAAAAGACAAATATGACGCACAGCATCGGATAACGCAGCCACTTTCTTTTTTTGGAAACTTTGATCAGTTTCGTAAGTACTCTATCTTTCATATTCTATCCAACCGTAGGTTTACGTTATAGTCCAATGTTACTATATCATACTTTAGAACAAAATCAAACGAAAAATGATAAACTTATTTTGGAAAAACTTGTATTTTCGATTTTGCACAGATATAATGTAACAAAAGATCCTAAAGGAGGTACGATTATGACGGCAGGCTCTACATTCGGTAATCTGTTTCGTATCACGACATGGGGGGAATCTCACGGAGAGGCGCTCGGCGTTGTGATCGATGGCTGCCCCGCAGGACTTTCTCTAAACGCCTCGGACATTCAGATCTATTTAGACCGCAGAAAACCGGGGCAGTCGCGCTATACAACACCGCGAAAGGAGTCCGACGAAGTACAGATCCTCTCGGGCATTTTCGAAGGACGTACAACGGGCACCCCGATCTCCCTGCTCGTTTTTAACACCTCGCAGCGCTCCGCCGATTATAGTGAAATTGCTTCCTATTATCGTCCCGGGCATGCGGATTATACCTTTGACCAAAAATATGGTTTCCGTGATTACCGCGGCGGCGGTCGCTCCTCAGGGCGCGAGACAATCGGCAGGGTTGCCGCCGGCGCTGTCGCCTGCAAAATCCTTGCAGAGCTTGGTGTGAATATCACGGCTTATACGTATTCGATCGGACCGGTTACGATCGATGAATCCCGTTTCTCTAAAGATGCGATCCTCACGACTCCGACCGCCATGCCCGACACCGAAGCAAGCGCGCGCGCAGAGCAATACCTTTCGGCATGCATGGAGGAACATGATTCCTCGGGCGGCTCGATCAAATGCAGAATCAGCGGACTTCCCGCCGGTATCGGCGAGCCGGTGTTCGGCAAGCTCGACGCCGTTCTCTCGGAAGCCCTCATGTCCATCGGTGCGGTGAAAGCAGTTGAAATCGGCGACGGTATCCGCGTCTCCACCGCAAAAGGCTCTGAAAACAATGACGAATTTCTCTCTACTGCGCATGGCATTCAAAAAGCAAGCAATCATGCGGGCGGCATTCTCGGCGGCATCAGCGACGGCTCGGATGTACTTCTCACCGTCCATATCAAGCCGACGGCTTCTATTTTTAAGGAGCAGCATACTGTTCGTCAGGACGGCACTCCCCTCTGCGTCTCCATCAAAGGACGGCACGATCCGATCATTGTACCGCGTGCCGTCGTGGTCGTGGAATCCATGTGCGCGCTCTCCGTACTGGATCTCATGCTCGCCAATCTCTCCGCAAAGATGGATTATCTGCATTTGATCTATCAATAAAAAAGAACGCAAAGAATGCTCTGCATTCTTTGCGTTCTTTTTTATGAATTGCTTAATGTCTTTAATTCCTCCAGCATCTTCGGAAGCTCGGACTCCATATTCTCATCTGAGAACTGGCAGGTACCTACCTTCCGGTGACCGCCGCCGTTATATTTTAGCATCAGGCTGCCGACATCTACATTGGAGGTCTTATTCAAAATACTGTAGCCAACCGCGGCACTGCATCCCTTTCCACCCCTGCCGCTGACGATCCATGCAGAGATATTCTGCTCAGGATACATGCTGTAAATCAAAAAGCGGTTTCCGGAATAAATCGGGTCAACGCCGCGCAGATCAGATATGATCAGATTGCCCTCCACAACGGTGTGCGCCAGAACCATCTCCTTAAACTTTGCTGTCTGCTCAAGATATGTATCGATCCGTTCCTGCACATCCGGCATCGCAAGTATTTCATCCGTTGACATGGTACGGCATGCATCAATGAGCTTCTCCATTAACTGATAGTTAGAGATCGTAAAATTGCGCCATCTGCCGAGTCCGGTTCTCGGATCCATTAAAAATCCAACTAAGATCCAGCCCTTGGGATTCTGAATCTCATCGATCGTCAGATCACCGGAATCCACCTTATCCACAGCTACCATCATATCGTCAAACTGCGGAAAGCGCTCCCTTCCTCCATAATATTCATAAATGATACGTGCACAGGAAGGTGTGATCCGGCTCTCACCCTTGTACTTTCCTTTTAACTGAAGGCGTTCATGTTCGCTGGAATGATGATCGAACCAAAGTCCGCAGCCCTCTACATAAGGTACGTTTGCCAGACAGTCATCCTCCGTTACTTCCACTAAACCGTCCTGTAAATCCTTCGGATGCGCAAATTTCCAATTGTCAATAATGCCGGCTTCTTTTAACAGCGCGCCGCACGCAAGTCCATCAAAATCAGATCTTGTAATCAGTCTCACGGGTATTCTCCTATTCTTTGTTCTTTGTTAAAAATTTCTACAAAAAAAGCATAAACTTTTTTCACTATTCTTATTATAGCTTTCATGGATTTTTTTTTCAACTGTTTTGTCTCATATCCTTCATAAAAACGGACAAACTAATGTCAAATCGGTAAAAACAACTACTGGAAAGGCATGGTGAGGCAAAATGGAAAATCAGGATACCGTTTATCTCTTAAAAGAATGTGATTCCGGATCAAAAATGGCTGTATCTGTCATTGATCAGGTGATGGACAAAGTGAGCAATACCGATCTGAAAAAATTATTAAAGGAAAGCCGCTCGCATCACGAAAAGCTTGGGAACGACCTGCACGGTCTGCTCATCCAGCACCACAGTACAGAAAAAGACCCGAATCCGGTGGCTAAAAGCATGGCAAGCATCAAAACAAGCGTAAAAATGGGACTTGACGGAAGTGATCGAACGATCGCCGATCTGATCACGGACGGCTGCAATATGGGAGTCAAATCCCTGCATAAATATCTGCATCAATATAAAGCAGCCGATCATTCTGCAAAGGATGTGTGTCACCGGCTGATCGATATAGAAGAAAAGCTGAGTACAAAGCTTCAGGATTATCTTTGAAAAAACACCCACAGGCCGTATCATCCGGTCTGTGGGTGTTTTTTGTAATTCATCTCAATGGAGTATTCGCAAAACGCGCTTTCCATTGCATCCTTTTAGCAGTTCTTAAAGGTTCTCCAATTCGACAATCACTCTCTCATATTCCGCTATAACCTCAAGATGGCACTGTTCCACTCCTTCTCCCGCAGTACCGCCGCGCAGAAGCTCTACTTCTTTGCAAACCAATTCAAACAGCTTTGCGATCGATAGATTCCCGCACACGCCCTTTAATGCATGCGCCGCCTCAAATGCATCCTTATAGTTTTGCTCGCTCATTGCTTTTTTGAGAGATTGATAGCTGGAATCATTGGCAAACTTTTTCAAAAAGCGCACCAACAACTCCTCATTCCCCATGAAGCGTTCCAACGCCTCATCCACATTAACACCCGCTCTTAACAGAGCGTCTTTTCTGCTATCTTCCATTCTGTCTTTACCTTCCTAATTGTAACTGCCCTACGGTGATCAATATTTGCCGAACTCTCCGCTCAGTGAAATGATCTGCTCATTCGGATTTGCTACACTGAATGTGGAACTGGTCTCCGCCGGTACACCAAAGTTGCTCTGTTTGCTTGAAGTATTCAGTTTGTAATTTGCCATCATGCTTCTGAGCATTGCAGCCTGATTGGAAAGCTCCTCACTTGCAGCCGCACACTGCTGACTCGTAGCAGAGTTTGTCTGTACAACCTGAGAAACCTGACCGATCGCCTGATCTACCTGAGATACTGCCGTTGCCTGATCATTGGAAGCCGTTGCGATCGTGCTGATCAGGTTAACAACCTTCTCGATGGAAACAACGATCTCATCCAAAGCCTGTGCCGTTCCCTCGGCAATCTTGGTACCGTTATTTACCTTATGGATGGAATCCTCGATCATGCTCGCTGTTTCACCTGCCGCAGATGCGGATTTTGCCGCAAGGTTTCTGACTTCCTCCGCTACGACTGCAAATCCCTTGCCGTGTATGCCTGCACGCGCTGCCTCAACCGCTGCGTTCAATGCAAGAATATTGGTCTGGAATGCAATATCATCGATCGTCTTAATAACCTTAGAAATCGTCTCGGAAGACTCATTAATATCATTCATTGCGCTGATCATGGATTTCATCTGGTCATTGCCGGAAATCGCCATTGCTCTAACGCTGTGTGCCAGCTCATCCGCCTGAGAAGCCTGAGATGCATTCTGCTTGGTACGCTCTGCGATCTCATCCATGGAAGCAGTTACCTGCTGTAATGCGCTTGCCTGCTCCGTTGCGCCCTGTGCCAAAGACTGACTCGCACTCGCTACCTGCTCGGAGCCAACCGTTACCTGCATGGTGGACTCTTTAATATTACCAAGGATCTCGTTGTTATCCTTTACCAGACGATATAACGCCGTTCCCAGCAGATCTTTATCACCTCTCGGATTGACTTGAATAGTCAAATCACCTTTCGCAACCATATCCGCAATCTGTGCCTGCGTCTTCGTCTCCTTAACCATCTCAGCAAACTCATCCATTAACGCGCCCAGATCGTCATTATTGATTTTCGTGCAGTCTACATCAACATCGCCCTTCGCAAGCTTACTTGCCGCCTCAACCAGTTTCTTAACCGGGATCGTGATATTCTTGATCAGCGCAGTTGCATAGAGTATTGCAATGAGTACTGCAACCGCCGCCGCTCCGATCAAAATCCATTCCATGATCACAAGGGTCGATGCCGTTCTGCTTTCGCTTTCCTCAGACTCATTATGAAGCAGTGCGGTCAGTTGTTCTAATTCCGTCCTAGCCGCAGATGCGAGCGGGCCTCCGTTCGACATCAGATCCTCTGCCGCCTGTTCCTGCTTTCCGCTCTCTACCATGGAAATCTCATTGCTCATGTTTGCTATCCAGCTCTCAAGGGCGTCCTCAACATCCTGATACTCCGACTGGATCTCTTTGGAGAATACATTCATCACGCCCTCAAACTTGTCTAAGTTGGTGCGCATATCAGTATAATATGCAGAGATCTCATTCTCCTGCTCCTTCATCTTGTTTGCATCATCATGGTACATGAATATAATATTGCGGACACGAACCTGAATCAGGCTGAAATCCGTGAATGCATCACTCAGATAAACCTGCCCCATGCCGTAATTGTCGTATCTTTTCTGGTTCTCACTGCTCACAGTTCTTGCAGCAAACAGACCGATAAACGTAGAGGCTAATAGAAACAGCAGCATAACTACGCCAAATACCGTTATCTTCGCTCTTACACTCATATCATTGATTGAAAATCTCTTCTTCATGGTAACCTCTCCTTTTTATGATTATTCTTCCTCATCCTGTATTTCTTCAATCGCTTGGATATCCTCTTCCCTGATCAGTTTTTCCGGATCAAGAAGGAGTTTCACCGTATCGCCCGTCCGTGCCAAGCCGTAAACATATTTACTCTGTTCGTTTTCCCGCTTGCCGAGTGCAGGCGGCGGTACGATGTCTTCATCCTGTATGGTGTCAACCCCTGCAATTCTCTCTACGATCAATCCGATGACCGTCGATTTTACATTGATGACGATGATACAGGTTCTGTCCGTATATTCAACCGGTTCCATCCTGAATCTTACACGGACATCAATAACGGGAATAATCTTTCCTCGGAGATTGATCAGACCTTTGATGTAATCTTCTACCTCCGGAACTTTGGTAATCGCCTGCATCGGGATGATCTCGTTTACAAAGCTGATACTGATGCCAAAATATTCCTTTCCCGTTTGGAACGTCATGAATTTGCCCTTTTCGGCATCTTCCTCAAGCAGTTCCTCTTCTTTATCATTTTGTTCTTCTGCCATTCGCTAGCTCCTTTCCTCATCTTCTATCAGACCCGCAATATCGAGAATGAGTGCGATGCTGCCATCGCCAAGCTGCGTACAACCGGACAGACCTTTGACCTTCTTTATATAGGGAGGAATCGGTTTTACAACGATCTCCTGCTCCTGTACCAGACTGTCGATCAGTATACAGATCTGCTTTCCCTCATGCTCCAAGATTACAACTATACCGTTCTCTATGTCTTCCTGTGAGTCTTCTATCTGATATTTTTTGTTCAGGCGGATGAAAGGATAATAGGTGCCTCTCAAAATGATATATTCTTCGCCGCTCGGCTCTGTCACAATGGCATCCTGGCTCAGTCTTACGAATTGTTTTACGGAAGACGTCGCAATTACAAAAGAAGAATTTCCTACCTTTACTACGATTCCGTTTACGATCGCCAGCGTCAGCGGGATGATCAATGTCATCTCCGATCCTAATCCCTCTTCACTGGTGATCTCCAATCTTCCGCCGATTCCCTGAATATTCTTTACAACGACGTCCATTCCGACGCCTCTTCCCGAATATTCCGTCACCGCTTCTTTTGTTGAAAAGCCCGGAAGTGTGATAAAACGGTAAATTTCGCTCTCCGTAAAATCAGTGATCTCCTTCGTTCCAAGCAGTCCCTTTTCTTTTGCCTTCGTATACAGCTTTTCTTTATTCAAGCCTTTGCCGTCATCTTTTACGCTGATATAAACCTTACCGCCCTCGTTCTTCGCCTCCAGCGTGATCGTTCCTTTTGCCGGCTTTCCTGCAGCCACACGGTCATCGGCATTTTCCTCGATACCGTGGTCTACGGAGTTTCTCACCAAATGCATCAAAGGATCTGAGATGTGCTCAATGATGTTCTTATCCACCTCGGTACTCTCACCGATCACCTCGAGCTCGATTTCCTTACCCAGCTTTCTGGATACATCGAACACGATCCTTCGCATCTTTTGGAATGTGTTCGTCAGCGGCATCATTCTCATCGACATGATCGTTTCCTGAAGTTCTGTCGTAATCTTCGCCAGCTGTCCGGATGCTTTTTGGAAATTGGAAAGCTCTAAGCCAGGCACCTTTAAGTCCGGGTTCTGTAACACCACTGCTTCGGATATAACAAGCTCTCCGATCAGATCCATCAAGGCGTCCATCTTCTCTATGCTGACGCTGATGATGCTCTGCTGCTTCGGCTGGTTCTTTGCCAGCGTCTTGCCCTTACCGGTCTCTTTCGACTTAACGACATAATCACCGGGCGCGATCGGCTTCGACTTATCTGTCTGCGGTACTTCTACCGCCGGCGCGGCTGTCGGCGCTTCTGCCGCCTGCACCGATTGTTCCAACATGATCGGTTCATGATTGATCTCCGCAAGTCCCTTTCCGAATTGCTCCGCCGTAATCTGGTCTATGTCAATTTTTTCCGCTTCCACGCTGTCGATCAAGGCTAAAATGTCTTCTTTGCTGTTCTTCGTCTGAAGCAGCATGTAAAAGCCTTCCGATAAAATGACCTCGGAGCTTTCCTCATTACTGATGATGTCCTCAGGCGAATACAACAAATCTTCGGCAATCTCTTTCAGCGCGTAAGTCGCAGAATACGCTCTGATATTGCTCATCTGTGTATCGTTTCTGTAATGAATCACGATCCTGTAAAACAGACTGTCCGGACTCGCCACCGGCGCGATATAGAACTGTGTCGGCTCTTCATGTTTATTTTCTCTCGGAAGCTTGATTCCCTGCTCTTTGATCTCTCCCTTGAGCTGCTTCAAAAACGCATCCAAATCTGCGACGATCTCTTTCTCGTCACCATCCGACTTGTTGCCATCCCGAATCTTATCCATCTCCGCATTGACGAAATCGGATACGGCAAGCACCTTCTGCACAAGCTCCAAGTGAGGAACGTTTTCCGGATGGGATTCTCTTAAATAGTAGAATACATCTTCCAGCTTATGAGCAACCTTTGTGATGTTCTCAAAAAGCATAATTCCCGAGGAACCCTTGATCGTATGCATGATGCGGAAAATTTCATTGATGTCGGAATCATCAAAACACTCCGCGTCCTGCTTTTCCAATATGATGCCTTCCAGCTTTTCCAAAAGCTGACTGCTCTCAAANAGGAACATATCAAGCATTCCGTCTGTGTTAAATTCTTCTGCCATATTCTCCCTTTCCAGCGGACGCCCGTTTCCCGCGCACCGCTTTTATCCATGCCGTAATTACTGGCATTAAGCCGATTCTCAGATCAACTTCATCTTTTTGAGCACCTGCTCAAACTTCTCCACATCGATCGGCTTGCCGGAATACGCTTCACAGCCCAACTCAAACGCCATTTTTACATTGCGCTCTTCGTTCAATGCGGTGGTCATAATGATCTTTACCCGGTCTTCCTTCGGNGTTCCGTTTCCTGCTTCAATATCACGGATCGCTTTTAAAACCTGATAGCCGTCCAAAACCGGCATCATTACATCGAGGCAGACCAAATCATATGGATCATCAGCCTCAAGCGCCATCATAAAGGCATCCACGGCTTCTTCGCCATCCACGGTCACATCACATTCGCCAAACTGTGACAAATATTTGTCCATGAACTTCCGGCTGGCGAAATCATCTTCGGCCAATAGTGTCTTCATCTTCCTCTCTCCTTTCCGTATGGTATCTGCTACTTATTATCCAAAAGGCTATATACTTTTTTAGCAATTGCCGTCAANGTACATTGATGCTGGACCGCTCCTAAATCATATGCGACCTTCGGCATGCCGTATACCACACAGCTTGCTTCATCCTGTCCGACTGTCAGCGCACCCGCCTCACGCATTTTCAAGAGTCCCCGCGCACCGTCGCCTCCCATGCCCGTCAGAATGACACCGACTGCCTTCTTGCCTGCCACCCGTGCGACAGAATCAAACAGCACATCAACAGAAGGGCAGTGTCCGCTCACCTTATCGGTTCCCCTGCATTCTACCTGAAACTCATCTCCGACTCTGACAAGGCGCATCTGCCTGTCTCCGGGCGCGATCAGCACCTGTCCCGGAATGACCCTGTCTCCCGATGTCGCTTCCTTTACGGCGACCTCACACTGATTGTTCAGTCTGTCCGCATACATTTTTGTAAATCCGGGCGGCATATGCTGTACAATGACAACCCCCGGAATGTCACGCTTAAACTGCTTTACCACTTCATAGATTGCTTCTGTTCCGCCCGTGGACGCGCCGATCGCGACAATTTTATCGCGATACGCCGGATTAAGCGAGTGATCGGCATTCATCACGGCAGCATGCTTAAATTTCCCGACTTTCGCCGTTGAGGCGATCTTGATCTTTGTGACAAGCTCCTGCTTTAAGAACACNCTNAGCTGTGCTCTGTCCAAGTTGGAAGGCTTATTGATGAAATCAACGGCTCCCGCGGCAAGCGCATCAAATACCTTATCATTGAGCGAACTGATCATGACAACCGGCAGCGGATACTGCGGCAGCAGCCTTCTTAAAAATTCAATGCCGCTCATCTTCGGCATCTCCACGTCAAGCGTCATGACATCCGGCTTATACTGNATGATCGCGTCGCGCGCCNCAAAGGCATCCGCNACCTGCGCGACCACCTGAATATTGGGATCCGACTCCAAGCTCTGTACAAGCAGATTNCGAAACAGAATCGAGTCGTCCACTACTAATACTTTAATCGGTCTCATNGGCTCATTCCCTTTTCCTGTAAATAGATGGCTGTATGTAATCAAATTTCATTTTCGTCTTGTCTAAAGACTCCGTCTGNCCGATGAACAGATAACCGCCCGGTTCCATGAANTCATATACTTTTTGNACCANATTATACTTNACNTCATCCTTGAAATANATCATNACATNGNGNAAAAANACAACATGGAATCGTCTNTTAAACGGGAAAGGNTCCATCANATTGAANCGGCGGTAAAACACCTGATTCTTCAGNTCNTCCTTCACGCGGAACTGTTCATTTCCTATGTCCTGAAANAANCGNCTTTTCCACTTTTCNGGNAGCGGTTCTATCTGTTCCTTCAGGTACACGCCTTTGATGGCATGCTCTAACACCCTCGTCGAAATGTCCGTTGCCANTATNCTTGTATCCCANGCATGATCNAGTCCNAAATATTCCATTAAGTACATGGCNAGCGCGTACGGCTCTTCCCCCGTAGATGATGCCGCCGACCAGATACGNAGATCCTTCGTNNCNGCCGCCCGCACCTTTAGATATGGAAGTACTANTTTTACTAAATAGTCAAAATGCTCCGACTCTCTCATAAAATAGGTATGGTTCGTTGTNAATACATTGATCAGGCTTTCCGCTTCCTCGCCTTTCGGATTGTCCATTACCTTTTTCATGAACTCGTCAAAGCTGTTGTAGCCGTTTCTCAGAAANTAGGTTTCCAGTCTCCCNTTCACCAAAACCCGCTTTTCACTTANGTCAATTCCGTAATGTGCCTTTACATAAGCGACNGTTTTCTGAAATTCACTGTCCGTTAACACCTATATCACCCACATTATTNTATTATTNTTTAGTAAAAANANATTGCTANTCTATAATATAGTAATCGTTTCNNNCCTGTCTGTCAATAAAATTTCAGNGGTTATTTTGTATTTATTCTCATTCAATACGCAACTGTTTGTATATTTTGTTAAACACATCCACAATATGCGGGTCATATACGGTNCCGCTCTTGTCNTTGATCATNNGGATNCTCTCCTCCACCGTATGTCCGACNCCGCCGTGNCGATGCCCGAGATATGCGTCAAAATCATTCGCCACCGCCGTGATCCGCGCTTCCAGCGGAATATCCGTTCCCGAAAGNCCCTCAGGATAGCCGCTTCCGTCCCAGTTTGCGTGATGATTGCGCGCGATCAGGATCGCCATATTTAATGCGGGACTTGTGTGACTGCCGCCGTTGATCTCTTCTAATATCTTCGCGCCCTCCTCCGTGTGCAGCCTGATCTCTTCCATACTGATATTTCCGCTTTCCTGCTGAGAAGCGATCCCATCATTGAAAAAAATGTCGCCGATGTCATGCAGAACGGACGCTGTTGAGATCGTATCCACAAACTCATCCGTGATCAGATTCTCATACTCAGGTACCAGCTGAAGGCTCTGTGCGATCAAACGGCTATTGTGTCCAACCTTTTCAAAATGGTTATCCGTGTTTGTGTTACGCCGTTCCACGATCTTTGCCAATGCAAGCAGCACGCGCTCCTGCTCCTCAAGCACCTGTTTTTTCTGTTCCTCGACCATGCGGTGCATCATGCGGTTATAATTTTCCATCTCCTGCTTGATGCGGTAGCTGTTCAGTTGGTTATTCACACGCATGACCACTTCAATCGGTTCAAAGGGCTTCGGAATGAAATCAACCGCCCCCGCCTCAAACGCCGCGCGCTTATCCTCGCCCGAATTGGCAACCGTGATAAAGATAAACGGGATTTCCCGCGTACGCGGATTGCTTTTTAACAGCTTGCAAAATTCCAATCCGTTCATGCCCGGCATCGAAAAATCGGATAAAATGAGCTGGGGCATCGTCTGATTCATAATATCAAGCGCTCTGTGCACGCTTAACGCGCAAAGCGCCTCATGTCCTTCCGCCTGTATGATATTCTCCAAAATCTTCACGTTGACGCTCAAGTCGTCCACAATCAGTATTTTCGCCGGATTCTTTTTTTCTGCCACCTGATAAGCCCCCTCTCTCTGCTACCGTACCTCTCCGGTATCCTCAAGCAGCGCTGTGATCGCCGCTTTCACATTCTCATACGCCGCAATGCTTTTCTCATAATTTTCTTTGCGGAGTGCCATTTCCATCTGCAGGATCGGACGCTTTAAGTCGCGCTCCCGATCCTTTGTGAGCGTTTTGATCGTCTGCGCGAGTGTCTCCGCCTTCTCCCACGAAGCCAGCTCAATGGAAAGAACGAGCTTCTCCAATCGTTTTTTCAGTTCTTCCCGATTCGCCTTTGTTCCGAATGTCAGACGCTCCTCCTGTCCGACCTCCTCCATGCTCCCCATCAGATTGTTCCAGTTGCGGTAAGTCTCGCTCATATCACGGCTTTCATCCACATTCTCACCCGTGCGGAGACGGATGCTGAAAGAAAAGCAGCTTCCCTTTCCTTTTTCACTCTCCACATGGATCGTTCCGTTCATCATTTCCACAAGCTGCTTCGTAATGGAAAGTCCTAAGCCCGTGCCGCCAAACCGTCTGGTAATGGAAGCATCCACCTGCTTAAAGCTTTGAAAGAGCTTATCCTGCTCCTCCATTGAGATGCCGATCCCGCTGTCGCGCACCATAAAAAACAGCTCCACCTCATCCCCTGTCTGCATGGTTCTGCTCACGTCCACGCTGACCTGTCCGACCGTTGTGAACTTCACGGCATTGGAGAGCAGGTTATTTAAAATCTGTCCGACGCGCAGCTCATCTCCGATCAGGCGCTGCGGGATGGTCTCGTCGATATGTACCCTGAACTGAAGCTCCTTTTTATTGATCGCCACCGTATGCGTCGCAACGATCTGATCCATCATGTTATAAAAATCAAATTCTTTATCCTCAAGTGTGAACTTACCCGCTTCCATTTTAGAGAAATCGAGAATATTGTTGATGATGGCGGACATATTATCACAGCAGTAAAGGATAATGTCGAGCGTCTTTTTGACTTCCGCATCCTGTACATTCTCCGAGAGCGCCGTTACATGCCCTTTGATTCCGTTGACAGGGGTACGCAGCTCATGCGTCACATTTGCGGTAAACTCATTGCGCGCTTTCTGGTTTGCCTCCTCTTCCTCCTTGAGCTGGCGGATGCGGACGTCCGTATTTTTCCGATAGGCGATGTCCTCCGCCATCAGATAGCCGCCTCCGTCTTCGTCCTCAAAGAGTCGCAGCATCACCGGAAAGCAGGCGTTATTCTTACGATACATGACCGTCTCCTGACCGTCTTTCAGAAGCGTCCTGTCAAAATCGGCGTAGCTTCCGTCTTCCTTTTGAAATTCCTGTCTGAATACTTCGCACATTCTGCCTGACAGCAGCTCTTCCTGCGCATAACCGAGCTTCTCCAGCGCAGAACGGTTTCCGTATGAAATACCGCCGTCCCGTTCAAAGGCAAGCACCAGTTCCACAGTCTCCTCCGCGACCCCGGCATTCATCCGTTCTCTTTTCATCATAATCCTCACGCCTTTCTGACATATGGATTTATTATAGCACTTTTTTTATGGATTCTCAAGATAGGAAAGACGAGTTCCAAAGACATGCAGTCAATGTAATATTTTCCAAAACAGGCGAAACGAGAAATGCAAAGACAAAGGATCACATGGCTAAAGCCTAAAACCACATGATTCCTTCCTCCGGAAGCGTTTCATAGATTCTTTTAGTAACTGCCATGATAATTACCGTAAACAAAAGCAAGATACCCGCGATCACATAACTGTACGGGATTCCGATCGACCCGACGTTCAACGGATAGATGGACATGATTTCCTCAAAATCAGTCCTATGAACGGCAGGCATAACGAACTTTATCCGTACATTCTGGAATCCCTCCAAAAAGATCACCGGAGCAGCGAAAAAAGCAAACGAGAGCACCGTCCCCGTCAATACACCGGACGTTAATACAGACGCTAAGACCGTTAAGCTGATTGTGAACAGAACATCTGCGGTATAGAGCCATATTGCATCAACGACCGCAGAACCAACCGTCTTAATTTCCGACGGCTGAATACTGCACGTAACCCCCTCTTTGCCAAACAGAATAAGCGTTGCAAAAACATGTAACAGCACAACGGTCAGCACAAGCGCAAGCCCCATGAGATAAGCAGCAGCGTTCTTTGCCGCAAAGCATTTTTTTCTGCCGCATTTCGAGGTGAACAGAAGCGCGTTCATCCGAAACGTATGTTCCTCGGAAAAGAGGGGAGAGACAGCAATCAGCACAAACAGATTGATTGAAAACAACCCTGTAACCAGACTTTGAAGCATCCCATTCCACGGTCCGTACAAAACCCGCTGCGTATCATCAGTATCACGAAAAAAGCTGCTTACTAAAAGTCCTGTCTTATTCATATAAATTGCCACACAATAACAAAACACCAACGCAAGGCTGATATAAAATGATTTTTTATGGATCATTTTATCAATCTCCAATAAGATCAAGTTCCTCATCCGTCCGTTTCCTCCCAAAAATCAATCACATCCAACGAAAAACGCATCACGCTTAAGAATCATAGCGAAATCTCATTCGAATTTCCGTTCAGCGCCCCGCTTCTCATCAGTGAGGATATGCGGCCTGGAATATCATTCCTGAATCTGTTTGAAAAAATCCCCCTGCATCCGCATGCGCAGCTGCATGCGCAATAACATCCGCACGCGGCATAGGCCTCAACCGAATGAGAAGGATGCTTCGCTCTCTTTTGCAATTTTTTATTTTTCATTTTCCATACTCCTTTCGAAACCGCCGGCGCAAAAAGCGCTCCTTTCAACTACCCGCTTTCCGGTATCGCGTTACACCCGCTTTTCAAAATGATACAAATAAAGGTCTTCGAGATTTGCCTTTACCTGTCTTGCACCTTTCATTGGCTGCCCATCGTAAAACAGGCGCAGTGTGCAGTTCTCCTCATGGTTTGTCTGGCTGATTACCCGAAATCTATCATAATATTTATCCGCTTCACGGTGCGGGACGTCGCATTCCCAAATCTGTCCGTCCAGTTCCTGCAACAGCCGGTCCGGCGTTCCGGCTCCTACGATTTCCCCCATGCGCATGAAAACAAGCTCCGTTGCGGTATATTCAATGTCCGACACGATATGAGTGGAAAGAATGACTGTCCTGCCATGTGCGATTCTGTGGATCAGATTCCGAAATTTCACACGTTCCTGCGGATCCACGCCCACCGTTGGTTCATCAAGGATCAACAGCTTCGGATCGTTCAATATGGATTGCGCAATTCCCAAACGCTGCCGCATTCCACCCGAAAGATTCCTGACCTGCTTATCTTTCACATCCACAAGATCCACCAGTGTCAGCACCTCCATGATTTTGTTCGGCGCCTGCTTTTTTGAAATTCCTTTGATTGTTGCCACGTACATTAAAAATTTGTAACAGGTAAAATCCGGATAATAACCAAAGTTCTGCGGCAAATACCCTAACTGATCACGGTAATCCTCTCCAACAGCTTTTATGTCTTTACCGTCAAACAGAATCCTGCCCTCCGATGGTGTCTGCAGATTGCATAACAAACGCATCATCGTCGTTTTTCCGCTTCCATTCGCACCCAAAAGCCCATAAATGCCTTCCGAAAACGTATAAGTAACATTTGATAATGCTCTTAATGTGCCATAATTCTTTGATACATTTTCCAACCGCAGCTCCATCATCGACACTCTCCCTTTCTCTATCCTTTCATTCATCCGATTGTTTTTCATAGATCACAGCCGTACCTACCGTAAGCGCGACGGAACTCAATAATAAGATTCCGGAGATCACGTAGCTGTACGGTATTCCAATCTCCCCGATCCGCATATCAGGAAGGCACAAGACATCCGAAAAATCTGCCATACGATTGATCGGAGCGATCAGTTTGACCTGATCTGCAAGCGGAAAAATCCGCACGATCATGGGTGCCACAAAAAGCACGAAAGACAGGACCACCGTGTTTAGTGCATTCTTCGCAAGTACGGAAACCAAAAGAATCAGACTGACGGTAAACCATATTCCCGCCACGGAAAGGATCACCGCATCAACGATCACTGCCCCGAGCGTCCTGACAAACTGATAATCCTGATATAAAAACGGTTCCACTAACTGAATGCTGCACGCTAACCCCGTTGTCCCATAAATTGAAAGCGTAATGAGCAGCAGCAACAGGATCACGCCGAAAGCGAGCGCACTGCTAAGCACATACGCCACTCCTGCTTTCGCCCAAAAGCATTTCCTTCTGCCAAATTTGGAAGTAAACAGAAGCTGATTCATATTCTGTGTGCGTTCTTCAGAAAATATGGGCGAAATACCAATGATCAGGAAAACATTTAACAGAAAGATACAACTGATGATACTTTCAAGCGTACCGCCCCATGGAACGGAATATTCATAGTATAGCGGCAAAGCGCTTTCAGGAAAGACATCCCCGATTTTATAAAGTTCTTCTTCCCCATAACGATAACCCCATGCATCATAGACTTCGCCCTCCGTTATGTCCATGCGTAAAAAATAATACCCGACAAGGCGATTCACCGCCGATACATACGTACTTTTTTCGGAATTGTATAATATCCACAATTCCTCCATCTGCGCTTCATTATATCTCTCATTGCGCAAAATTTGTTCCACTACATCATCTGTCATAATCCCCTGATATGCTTCAGAGATTTCTTTATCCTGTCTGCCCGCGGCAAGTCCTTTCAAAAGAGTGCCGTCCTTCGCCAATATCGCTTCGGTCGAATTCATCCATGATAAATAGGTCTCTGCAAAAAAAGCAAGCATAATGAGCAGACTGAGCCAAAAAGACTGTTTTCGCACGAGCTTGTATATTTCCAGTTTTGCCAATGTAACCATAAACGTTCACCCTCTTCACTTCCATCCCGCAGGAATTCCTATTCCGCTAGGTAAGACTTTTTAACATCTCTTTCAGCCCATCCCCATCCAGAGGTCCGGTGAGTTCATCGGCTTTCGGCATCCGTCTGTATCCCTCACCATCTGTTACCATCCTATCTATGCTTCTACGGTTCCTTTTGTCAAAATTCATTCGGACGGCATGCCATATGACAAAATCGACATCCGCCGTATTCGTCAACAGCCAAAACCGATCGTTTGCCCTGCGCAGAATCCGTTGAAACTGCCAAATATTTAAGATACCGATGGCATAATCTGTCTGCAGCGTATCCGAGATGCAGACCCCTTCATATCCATGAGAAGCAAAAAAGTGCAGTATTTTTTTTACTTCCCCTGCCGCTTTCTTTTCGTCCCGCATATTCAGACAGATCACCGGCTTATCCAAGCTCCCGCGTTTTCTTTTTCTGCTTTTTTTTATGTTTCTTTGACGAAGCAGCACTCGTTTGATACGCTTTACTTCCGTAATACCTCCGGCAAGACAGTCACAAACCCTTGCAGTGACCGCCGGTGCTGCATAACTGTTATATCCGCCCGTCATGACAGACTTTCCCTGATAGGAAAAGCATCTTTTTTTACTGCGATACAGGATACTGTCCGATGGTGCCCTTCGATTTGCACGCGTCAGCTCCCGGACGCCGATCACATTCTCAAAGGCCGCAGGAAACGTCAGTTGGTTTCGATTGGATTCCGCCGCGACAATGATCATATGATGCCGTGTCAATTCGCTGACTTTATCCTGCAGCAGCTCCGCATCCCGAATGCGCGACGTTCCCAAACTCAGATTGATCACATCAATCCGACTGCCTATGCAAAAATCCAACGCGGCAACTAACGCATGAATATTTCCCCGCAGCGAATCCGCATCCAAAACCCGGATCAATAATAGTTCGCATGGACAATGTATTTCACGCAAAAAAATTCCTGCGCATACAGAGGCATGCGTAATCTCATGAACGTTTTGTTGCTCCACGGTTACTTTGCCGTTACAGACAGCATATACGCCTGCCACACGGACATTTGAATTTTTTATTTCCTGCAGAAAATCCATATTGACCGCACCATCGATCAATGCAACTCTCATCCGCCTATTCTCCTGTCACATGACGGTATGTCCATGCCGCACACAATGCGATCAGTACAGAAAGCAACACCAAAACACCTGAAGCCGCATGGCTATACCGTATGGTAATCGAACCCAATGTCACATCCGGCAGACGCAGAAGCGCATTCAAATCAGTCTTATGGATAACCGGCGCGATCATTTTGACCTGTCGCGGAACCGCATCTATAACCGCCAATACTATCGGCGCCATCCAAAGCGCCAATGAAATGACCATGCCGCTCAATACATTGGATGCCAGAACAGATCCTAACACCGTCAGGCTGACCGCGAAAAGCACATCTGCCGTATAGAGCAGCGCTGCGTCAAAAATCGCGGAACCGACCGTCTTCGCGTAGGGGAAATCCCCATAAAATAGATATTCCCCCGATATTTGGATACTTCCCGCAAGTCCATCCCCTCCAAAAAACAGAAACGTGATCAGCATATGGGTCAGAATGATCGTCAGCACAAAAAAAATCCCAATACTATAGGCGGCAGCAATTTTGGCGCGAAAGCATTTTCTTTTTCCCAATTTGGATGTAAATAACAGCGCGTTCATCTGCCGCGTATGCTCCTCAGAAAAAACTGGAGAAATCACAAGTAACACGACCAGATTCAATAGAAATAGTAAAACGATCATGCTTTCCATCATACCGCTCCACGGAGGGGAATACTCCAGCCGAAGCGGCAGGGCGCTGTCCGGAAAGATTTCCCCGATCTGCCGCGGCGTATCAAGCGAAATCGAAATCGAATCCTCCACCGTCCGACCATTTTCTGTATATTCCCGTAGGGACACTTCTTCCGTCAAGAAAAAATGTATCATGACACGTTCCGCATAGGGCATATCCATTTCATTCAATTGCGTTCCGCTCTCGATCATTTGCTGCAGATAGGTTGCCTGCTGTTTGGCATGCCGATAGGATTCCTGTGATATTTCTTCTACATGCGCATCGGTCAGCACGCCCCGATACGGCTCCATCCATTCTCTCTCCAGTCGGATTGCATCTCTGCCATGCCGGATCGTCCCGTCCTCATCCATCAGATATAACCCTTTTCCGAACGGATCGACCCACTCGTCATATGTCACAATACCATATGCAAGCAGGAGTGCAAGACAAATAAGAGCGGACAGCCTGCGAAATAATTTTTCAAGTTCCAGCTTATATAAGGTTCTCATGTGCGTTTTTCTGATCAAATCTCGTTCGCTGCTGCCGTTGCGATAGAAGTTTTCGTGGCTCCGTTCGTATCTGCAGACGATTTTCTGCTAAAGCTGCCTATGACCGTATCACAGCTGCACTTACAAGTGCAGGCACAGTAACACTGACATGCATAGGCTTCTACGGAATCTCTGAATCTTCTCATACCTTTCTTCATTTTCTTCATTGCAAATCCTTCCTTTCCGGTGTGCGCGTTATGATAAATGGATTTTTCGTAAGTAACATTGATTACATGCTCAGCCCCATCAATTCAATGCCTTTGTGTTTGCGTCCGTTGCCATCTGCCCCGAAATCTTATTAACTGCCACGTTGGTTGCCCCGCCATGCAATAATCCGCAAGAGCAGGCACAGCTACAAATACAGACACAAGCATACGCCTGCACGGAGTTCTCTGTTCGAACTCTCTTATTCATTTTCTTTCCTAAACTTCTACTCATTGTCTCTCCTCCTTTTTCTAATCTATCCATAAGCACTTGCGAGTCAAAGCAGCCCACATACATGCCTATTGCTGCTCCATATGCCCGCTGATATAATCGATCAGATTCCTAAAGCTGTTATGCTCCTCCAAAGAATCGATGAGTTCTTCCGTAATTAAAAATTCCATCTGCTCACTCGCAAACAATAATATATAAGCAAGATCGCTCGGTTCCAGTCCGTATTTTGAACTGAAAATACTGTCATCTAAATCATCTATCTCTATCGGCTTTACCGACCGGATGATCGTCAATAATTGATCTGCCGTCTTTTCCACTTAATCGCCTCCCTGCAGAACCTCATAATTTTCCGTCAGCTCCTCCTCCATTCTCTGAAACGCGCTTTGTGCTGACGCTTCATCAAAGGAATTGAAGATTTCGAATCCACAGTCTGAACAAATTCCGTCATGCATATGCGTCACTACAAACGCGCTATCTAATGGCAGGTGTTCCAATCTGCCATGATAATCCTCGTCATTGATGATCATGGAGTTGGAAATATGAAAATAGTTGATCTCACAGTTCAACCGATAGCGCCCAAACAGGGACAACTCCTTAAAGTATTCCTCCGTGTACGGCTGACAGCAGGTACACAATACGCCAATATCGCTCTGAACCGCATCCTGCACGATGCAGGGCACATCCCCCATTCCTGCCGGAATTTGATTATTATATTTCATGACCGCTTCCGGCACACCAATGATCAGTAAATCCGGTTTTTCCCCTTTTACGATCTGACGGACATATTGATTGAACATCAGCCTCTTGCGCTTTCCGTCCATATCTGCAAACAGAAAATGCGGTGCCGCCCGAAAGCCGAACAACGTGCTGTATTCCTGCGTCCCGATCTGGGAAACCCGATATCCCTTATTCAGGAAAAATCTCCGCAGGCTCAGTTCCACATTGCCCTGATCGTTTTCGTTTCCCATGGTGAAAACGGAAATAATCGGAACATCTATAAAAACCAATTGCTCGGATTCGTAGAATCCGGCCGCTTTCCATTCGATGCGCTCTTTTTCCTCGTCATATAAACCCAGTCGTTCCAAAAGCGTGCGCCCATAGATTACTCCGATATTCTTATTCTCCGCAAGCTTTCGACATTCCTCATAGATTTCGTCGTTTGGCAGGAATCGGCTGTCGTCCAAATAAAGGAGATCACAGTCCTCGATCGCCTCTGCAAAATCCGCCCTCATCACAATTCCCGCAGGATTACCGCCGTCCAGTGCAGACAGATCTTTCCCTTGCATCGTCGCATGCGCAGGAGCCAAGATTGGAATCACCTGACAGTTTTCCAGCATATCACAATGTCTTGCAAGGGCTGCATTACTTTTCTGTACCGGAAACAATGCGATCTTCTTCATTGAAAAAATCCCCCTCAAAATCATAATGATATTCATGGAGCAGACAGAGCGATCTCATCGTATTCAGCGTCCCTCTTTTACTGCTATCACAAAAGGATAACTTTTTTTCTTTTACTAACGCCTTTCCGTCGTCTGCCGCTGAAGCACATAGACCACAGTGCGCAAAATTCCAACACCTCTTGCATTCGTGCTCCGTCAGTTTACCGATATTTAAGAGCCTGTCCACTTTATCCGTATCGCATCCCGCATTGACATGTCCGATCCTCATGGCATCCGACTGTTCGCTGACTCTTTCACACGGAAAAATATTGCCGTCGATGTCCACCATCGGTCTTCGCGCCCCCGGAATGCACGGACCACCCGGATGCGCACAGGAAGCGCACACCGGCATCTTACCCAGATGATCGTAAAACCGCTGAATCTCCACAAAATCGGTTGAAAACAATTTGGAAATTTTCTTTTTGCTATAGAATCCCAAAGCTGCCATCAGAATCTTCAGGCTCTGATATTTATAGGTAACAAAATACCGGTCATCATAGCTGATTGCATCTTTTAAGTTAAATTCACTGACTGTGGTTTTCGATAACTGATTATCTTCTATTATATCATTCGCCGAGAAAAAATGATCGATACATTGATAATCACTTCCCGGCGGTACAACGGTATTAAAGCTGATCTTCTCAAAAAATACAGGATAATTGTCCTTGACATACCGCAAATTTTGCATGATCTTGTCAAACGAACCTTCCCCATTTGCAAAAACGCGATTTTTGTTATGTAATTCTTTCGGTCCGTCCAGGCTGATCAAAACCGAAAAATCATGTTCCATCAAAAATTTGACAATCTCGTCGCTCATGATCGTGCCGTTCGTCGTGATGGAGTAATTCACTTTTCTTCCGTGATACTTTTCACCCACATACTCTACTGCATTTTTCAGATTCTCAAATTCCAAAAGCGGTTCGCCGCCATAAAATCCGATATTCAGATTTTCCACCCCATCCGAATGTTCGATTGCATAATCAATGCTTTTTTTGACCGTATCAAGACTCATTCTGCCGCTGTTATGCGTGCGTTGGTTATATTTTCCGGAATACGCACAATAATCACAGCGAAGATTACAATTCTGTGTAAGCTGTAATGTAATCTTCTGAACCCGATGCTCCAAATGATAGGAAAGAGTCTGCGTTGCAGGATGTTCGATTTTTTCAAGGACATTCTCCCTGCAGATACCCTGCTCGCGATATTTCACAAGCAGAACCGCAGTTTCATCGTCTTCCTTTCCGTTCTCCAACTTTTGAAATGCAGGATAGTCGTCTTCCTCCACACGTATGATCATATTAGAACTTCTGTCATATACATAACAGCCAAGCGGTGTCTGAAAGGTTTTAATTATGACTCCCATTGCCGTTTTCCTCCCTCAGTAGAAGCTCGCGTATGTCTATCCCCTTATCGATCAATTCCTGATAACTGCCGGATTCTACGATTTCTCCATCCTCAAGCACAAAGATCCGATCCATATCCTTCAAAATATCCAGCCGATGTGTAACCAGAAACACAAAATCATAGCGCTCTGTGTTACGAATATATTCATGAAAGGACTGTTCGACTTTCAAGTCAAAATTTGCCGTCGCCTCATCCAGCACAAGGATTCTGCATTTTTTTCCAAGGCTCCTCGCCAGCGCGATCCTCTGCCGTTCGCCTCCTGACAGCTTAGACCCGTTATACCCGACCTTTGTATCCATGCCGTCCGGCAGTCCTGCCAGATACTCTTTCAGCATAACGATTTCTACTACCTGCCCGATTTCTTCCTCCGACAATTCTTCACGAATATTAATATTATTTTTGATTGTATCATTCAGCAAATGCGCATGCTGTGTCATAACACTGAATAATTCTCTGTATTCATCCAATCTGATCCGGTTGATATCCACATCTCCGAATAAAATCCTGCCTCGATCCGGTTCATATAACCGAAGGAGAAGGCTTAATATGGAGGACTTGCCGGAACCGTTCAGTCCGATAAAAGCCGCCTTTTCTCCCTTATGAACCGAAAAGCTGATCTGCTTTAACAGCTTTTTTTCCCCGGTATATCCAAAATCCACTTGATCAAAAGTAATCTTTTCAATCGGCATAACATCCGATAAAATGAATTTATTTTCGCTGTCGTTATCTTCCGTATCATTACGAAAATAACTCATGTACCGTTCCAAAGACGGCATGCTGCTCAATAATCTTCCTACCACTCCCGCAATCAACTCCATCGGCTGAATGATCAGCGCTGAATACGAGATAAAAGCATAGAGACCGCCTACCGTAAGACTGCCTCTCATCATATAAAAAGCGCCTAACAGGATCAGTCCGTAATTCAACAGGAAACTGATGCCGGTATCAGCAATTCCATTCGCGTTGTCGAGATATGCCATCCTCCTGTTCTGTTTCATGACATCCTGCTGGTAACGTTCAAATTCCTGATATTTACGTTTCTTCAAATTCCACAGTTTGATCAATTCAACCCCGTTTAAGGTTTCACTGAACCACATGGAAAACTTCTCGTTCTCCCTTAACAAATCTTGAAAGCATTTTCTCTTTTTTCCAGAGAAAAAATGCGAAAGGAGCAGGCTGACCGGAATGATACAGATTGTCAGCAGCATCATTTTCCAGTTAATGATCGCAAGCCCGATCATCCCGCCAATGATCTTAAACACATTTACAACCGTCTGTATCATATCCGCATTCGCGATCTGCGATAGATAGTTCATATCAGAAAAAGTATTATTAATGACCTTGTAAAAGCTATTGTCCCTATAATAGGAAATTTTCAAATCCAATGAATGCTGAAATGCTTTTTTGAGCAGTTGATAGGGGATGATCCGATTGATATATTCGTACTGTGTAAACTGTAAAAATTGAATCCCCTGTTCCAGTAAAAACAGTCCGGCTATGAGTACTATGTAATGCAATACCCTCTGATAATCCCCCTTCAGGATTCCTTCATCGAACAGCTTTTGCCCGAACAGTGGTGTGATCACGCCAATGATCGTGATAAAGATCATGGTCATAATGATCACCAGTATCCGAAGCTTAAATTCTTTTAGCTGATCGTAGATAAACCTGAATAGTTCCCTGCTTTTCAATCCGCACCCCATAATCACTTATTTTTGTATGTAAAATCATCATAGCATAGTTTTTCAGCGGATGCAACTATTATCTTCGTCCTTCTCCCCTCATACACTCATGAATAAAATAGAGTGCCATGGCTTCCATCCGCCTGTTTCCCTCCTCAGAAAAACCATGTCCCTCGCCCTGAAAGATTTCTAATACGGCATTTGCATACTGTGTCGATGCCCATACTGCATAATCCAGATTGACCACAGGATCATCCGACCCATGCATGATCAGAACCTTCCCCGAAAACCTGCCAATCCGATCCTTGATCTGAAAATCACGTATCGTCTCAAAAAATCTGCGCCCCAGCTTCATCCCCCACAATTCCTCCGTGTCCGGAATATCTTCCATCCGCTGAAATCGCGCATTCCAGTCATCCGCAATGCAAAACGCAGGGAATAATAATAAGAGCGCCCGAATATCATCGCTTCTTTCCTCTGCAGCTAAGGCAGATACCATTCCCCCCTGACTGCCGCCGAATAAATAGAGATTGCCGCTGTCAACCCAATTCCAAGTCTTAACCTCATCTATCACCGCGTTTAAGTCTTCTTTTTCCGTAAACAATGTCATTTCCGTCGTCGGAAATCCGCTGGTATCCCTCGTACTGCCGCCGCAAAAATTAATGCAGACCGCGCCGATCCCGTTTTCAGCATAATATTTTGCAGAAATGGCAAAATCCTCTTTGGACCCATTATAGCCATGACTGAAAATCACCAACGGGAACCGCCCTTTTTCACCCGGTTTGTAATACATTCCATCCACTGTTCTGTTATGATGCGAAATTCTGATCTGTTCCATCTGCATATAATGTTCCTCCTGTCCAAAACGTCATGCAAAGCCGCCGGTCAAAATTCCTTTGGCCGACGGCTTTATCAAAATTGGGATGAAATGAGGGCTGTCATTGATGATCCCGTATCTTCTTTCGGATCGGAAGAATACAGGAAGGAGATACGCTCAATTCGTCAATTCCCATTTCCACAAATTCATCTGTTAATTCTAAATCCGCACCAAGCTCGCCGCAGATTCCTACCCACGCCCCGCCTTTGTGCCCGTTTTCGACCACCATCCGGATCATCCGCAGAATGGCGGGATGGTGCGCATCATAAAAATCATCCAGCTTTGCATTCTGTCTGTCGATGGCAAGCGTGTACTGCGTCAGATCATTCGTCCCGATGCTGAAGAAGTCCACTTCTTTTGCGAGCTCCTCACTGACCATCACGGCGGCCGGCGTCTCGATCATGACCCCCAGCTCCACTTCCCCGTACGCAATACCGTTTTCCTTCAGCTCCTGCTTCACTTCCTCCACGATCTCCTTGATCCGCTTTACCTCGTTCACGGAGATGATCATCGGAAACATGATTCCGATGTTCCCGTACGCGCTTGCACGATACAGTGCGCGGAGCTGTGTCTTAAAAATATCAATACGTGTTAAGCAGATACGGATCGCGCGGTAGCCCATCGCCGGATTGTCTTCCTTATCCAATCCGAAATAGCCGATCTGTTTATCCGCACCGATGTCCAATGTCCGGATAATGACTTTTTTCCCCGCCATCGTTTCCGCCACGGAGCGATAGACCTTAAACTGTTCATCCTCGGTCGGATAATCATCCTTCTCCAAATACAGGAACTCGCTCCTGAACAATCCGATACCCGCAGCGTCATTCTGCATGACTGCCTGCAGATCGGAAATACCTCCGATGTTTGCATAAAGCCGAATCTGTTTACCGCTCTGCGTCACGGTCTCCTTGCCTTTTAACTCCTGTAGCAGTTTTTGTTTTTCTGCTTCTTCGGCTGCTTTTTTCTCATACTCCGCAAGCACGTCCGCATCCGGCTCTACGATCAATTCTCCCTTGAAGCCGTCCACGACCGCCGTCTTGCCGTCGATGTCATCCTCGTATGCAACCCCGATCAATGCCGGTACATTCATGGTTCTTGCCAGAATTGCCGTGTGGGAATTCGACGAGCCGTAACGCGTCACGAAGGATTTCACCTTACTCTTATCCATCTGAACCGTCTCGCTCGGAGAAAGATCATCCGCGACAATGATCGTGGCTCCCTCCGTATCAAGATCCTCTTTTTCTTCCGCAGACAACACCCGGATCAGTCTCTCGGAAATGTCTTTGACATCCGCCGCCCGCTCCTTCATATACGCATCGTCCATCTGGGCGAACATTTCAGAAAAATTATCCGCTGTAATCGCCACCGCGTACTCCGCGTTCACCTGCTGGGTACGGATGATATTCTGAATGGACTCCTGATAATCCTGATCCTGCAGCATCATCTGATGCACCTCAAAGATTGCCGCACCGGATTCTCCTACTTCAAGCAGCGCTTTGTCATACAATTTTTTAAGCTGTTCCTCTGTCTCCGTCACAGCCTTTTTGGCTCTCGCGATTTCCTGCTCTACATCCTCTATATGATTTCTGAAAACATTCGTTTCTTTTTTCTTCAATAGTTGTATCTTTCCAATGGCAATCCCATGGAAAACCGCTTTTCCGCTATATCTCTTCATGCCCTCACCCCATTTCCGAAAACACTAAATATTCTCTGCGATAAACGCTTCCAATGCAGCCGCTTCTTCCTGCTCCTTTTCTCCCTCGACCATCACTTCCACTTCCTCACCGTGCTTGATTGAAAGTCCCATCAGATTAAAAATGCGCTTGGCATCACCGGATTTGTCCCCTTTTTTAACCGTGACCTTGCTCGTGCATTTCGCCGCTTCCTTGACAAGCAGCCCTGCCGGTCTTGCATGAAGTCCCATCTCATCTTTGACTGTAAATGTAAATTTTACCATATTGCTCTCTCCTTTCAATCCCAATCCCATTTTCGTCATTTCTACGAATTCAGAAAATATTCTATCGCATATGCGATTCCCGCTTCGTTGTTTGTTTTTGTGATATAATCCGCCTTTTGCTTTAATTCCTCTATGGCATTCCCCATAGCGACCGCGGTACCTGCCGCTTCTATCATCGGAATATCCAGCTCCTGATCTCCGAACGCTGCCGTTTCCCGAATCGGAATATCTTCTTTTTCACAGATCACGCGCAGCGCCTTCCCCTTATTCATTCCTTTGGGAAAGATTTCCAGATAATTCTCCGACGAACATGCCATATCCGCATCCTGCCGGTTTCTTAATACTGCGTAAACATTCTGTACGATCGGCGGATCTGCCCCGATCAGCAATTTGTTCGGTCCCGTCTGCTCATGCCGCCACTTTTTTGCAAGCGCCTCCACCGACGTCTCCTCCGCCCTATGATCGATCAATCCTTCCTCCGTATACACGTAAGAATCTTTTGACGTAACATACCACTGTCTGCCGCGAAAAATCCAAAGCGGGATACCAAAATCCCTGACGCGCTCATAAATTTCCGTCATCGTCTCTACGGATAAATATTCGGTATGGATGCAGCGCTCGTTTTTCAGAATATAGGTGCCGGCATTGCAGGCACGAATGCACGGGATCGCAAGCTTCCTTACGATCATGTCCGTCGCCGCCGGCATCCTTCCCGTGATCAGCGCGATTTTCACGCCCTGCTCAGAAGCCTTTCTAAGCGCCTCGATGTCCTGCCCGTTCATCTCTTTTTGGTCTGTAAGCAATGTTCCATCCAGATCAACGCAGAACAATTTGTATTTCATGATTCCCTGCCCCCGCCAAGCACACAGAGCATCTTTTCTACATTCCGGCGTCCGTTTTTCAGACCGAGTCCGAAAACAGCCGCAGCAGCAAAGCCCGCTACCATGAGAAAAATGCCAAGAATGCCGAGGAAAAGATGCGAGGGTGTTCCCGCAAACCCTCCGTAGGCGATTGCTGCACCAACGGCAGAAAGGACAATGGCAAGATTTTTCCATCCGTTAATCTTTTTAAGAGCCGTCATCTGCATTTTTGCTTCTGACATCAATTTTTCTTTTTCTACAGCATTCATGGCATAACCTCCCAACATTAGTATACCAGTTGCGGATCAAAGAATCCAACCAGTACGCCGACAAGCGCAACAACAACTAAGAGCAGCATCACCTTGATGGGAGACATTTTTTTCTTTGCCATCAAGAACCAGCATACCACAATCACCACCGCTGTCAACAAGCCTGGAAATACTTCGTCCAGCTTATCCTGCAAAGTCAGGTAGGCTTCCCCTTCCTCATTAAACAATTGCAATGAGGTCGTGACGCTTACCCATGTCGCCGCGACCGCACCGATCACGATGCCGCCCAATGTGGAAACAGATTCCCTGAGCGCCTCTCCCTGCGCCCCGATCAGAAAGTCCACCGCTTTTCCGCCGAGCTGATAACCTTTGAAATAAAGGAATCTCATGCCGAAATAAGCAAACAGGTTCCATACGATAATGTAAAAGATCGCACCAATCGGTGATCCGCCCGTGGACATTCCCAATGCGATACCGAGTAAGATCGGAATCACGGTTCCTACGACCAATGAGTCGCCGATTCCGGCCACCGGTCCCATCAGACCGGCACGCAGACTGTTGATGGTCTCATCATCCACGTCATCCGCTCCGTTTGCCCTCGCTTCCTCCAAACCTGCCGTCATACCGACGATAACCGTACCAAGCTGAGGCTCGGTATTAAAGAACGCCGTGTATGTGTTCATCGCGTTTGCTTTTTCATCTTCATCCTGATATAGCTCCTCTACAAGCGGAAGCATGGCGCACAGATAACCAAATGTCTGCATATGCTCCTGAGAGAAACAGGTAAGATGACCATAGTACCAATTATGAAAGGACTTTGACAATGCTTTTTTTGATAATTTCTTTTCCATGGTCAGATCTCCTCCTCTTCATCATCCATCCCGCCTGCAAGCTCCGGCTTTCTTGCGGAAAGCATTTTGATCCTATAGATAATGATCGCAAACATGCCTGCTACTACGGTTGCGGATACCAAATTGATCCCCAGCGATGCCGCCAGCACAAAACCGAACAGGAACGGTATAAAGTCCGCCGCGCTCTTTACGATCTGCTTTAGCAGGATCGCAATACCCACACAGGGAAGCAGCGCTCCTACGGTAAATAAGGTCTTCATCGCAATGCCGTCCATTGGAAGCGCGGTCTTGATCGCATCCACGACGCTTGCTCCCAATTTACACATGACCAAAGTAGGGATGAAAGAGCATGCGAGGTGGGAAATCCAGGGCAGTCCCATATCTACCAGATACAGCTTTTTATACTGCCGCTTCTCCACCGCTTTCCAGCCGATATGCTGCCATGCCAGATTGATGGTCGCCGTTCCGTAGAATAATACGGTTCCTAAGGTACCTACCATCGTGCCGAATGAGGTTGCAAGCGCCGATCCCTCAGTCGTATCCGCATCCAGACCATAGCTCTTTAACGCGACCATTGCCAGCGGAATACCAATGTAGCTGACGGCACGGACATCCGCCGATACCGTTCCTCCCGGCGTAACCAGTGCGATGTAAACAATCTGCGTCGCGCATCCGACTAAAATACCTGCTCTGAGATCCCCTAAAACAATTCCGCACACAAGACCGCCGATCAAAGGCCTTCCCAGCGTAAAGTTACCAATGGAAGTGCCTCCTAAGCCCGGCATACTCGCCAGGCAGGCAAACAACCCTAAGATGGCTGCCTGTATCCAACTGATTTCCATATTGTTCCCTCCTATACCTGTCCTATTGCTTGTTAAAATGATTTCATTGTCTAGTGAAAACCAAACTGACCTCTGAACTTTTTCCAGTTACCGATCGCCTCATCCTTGAGCAGCGCAAACTCCACATTGTAGCCCGCGTTCATGATATTTTCAAGCGCCTGCGCTTCCTCCTGCGTGATCGACTGATTATTCCCAAGCTTCGTGGTGCCCGGTCTGTCGTTGCAGGGACCGATGATCACATCCTTGATTCCCGGCTGAAATCCCTGCTCCACCAGAATCTTCTCCATATCCAACGGATTTTTGGTGATCAAAAAATAATTGTCCTTGCTCTCCAGCACCTTGCCGCTCTTTTCCTTGAACTCATCCAGCGTCCATACGAACGTTTTCTTTCCGCTCGCACTCTTGTACGCTGCTTTCAGCACGGAATTTCCTGCCGCCGCATTGTTGACTGCGATCAATCCGTCGCAGGGATACTCCAACGCCCATCTGGTACATGTCTGTCCATGGATCATACGATCGTCCACTCGAATAAATGATACTGCCATTTTCTTTCCCTCCTTTTAGATGTCATCCTCTGATTCTTCACTTGTGATCTGAAACTCTTTTAGTTCTTCCCTTGCCTCGGGAATCAGCATTCCCGGAAGCTCCTTTAAATCCATACTGTCCTTCATCAGGGCAGCGCTTAACACGAGCGGAAGGCTCATGCCTCCCATCATCACGGTTCTTTCTAACAGATTCTTTTCCGCGATGACATTTGCCGCTGTCGTCAGCGGCGAACCGCCTACCAGATCGCCGAACAACAGGATCTCATCTTCCGGTCCGACCACCTCAAGGCATTTTCTTACATTGTCTGCATATACATCCGAACTCATACCGTTCTCAAGACTTACTGACAGAATGTCTTCTCTTCCTTCTCCCGCAAGCATATCGAGCGCGCTGTGCAATCCCGGTGCAAACATGCCATGACTGACCAATAACACATATTTCATTTCAATCCCTCCTTCTACTATTCTTCCATTTATTTTTGTTTGTAATACAAGTATATGAAAAAGGTGACACATGTACATCTCACATGTGTCACCTTTTTATCATGACATTTGTCACATTTTTTATGATATTTGTCACAGATTCGTCAACGATTGATCTGATTCTTCAAAAATTGATAAATTTCAAGATTTCGATCATTCTCAGTCCCGTATGCGTTACAACACCGATCATATGCTCCTACGACTCCTCCAGCATCCAGACTCTCATCTGGTTTTCGCCGCGGTTCGCCCATGCATAATATGGGATTGCCGTGAGCGTCGCTCTTTCCTTAACCGGCGGTTTTTCGCTGTAGAGTTCCCCGCTTCCTGTCATGCGAACGCCCTCGATCTTCAGCAGGACATTTCCTTTCAGAATACCGTCCTCACAGAGCTCCGGTACCGCTTTCAAATCTTTGGGAATACGAAGGCTCTGAAGCAGCCCGTCGTTGTCCGCCCCTTCAAAGCAATATACAACAGGACCGCGCAGCAGCGCAACACAGCCCGCATCCTCGCGCACATGCTCATTGGCATATGCCCTGCGCACCTCCATCGGGAAGTGAAGGACGACCTGATCGCCCGCTTTCCACTGTCTCTTAATGTACACGTATCCTTTTTTCATGAGACCTTGCGCATCCAGTTTTTCCCCGTTCACTGTCAGATACGCTTCTTGCTTCTCAAAATTCACATAGTAGGGAATGTGGATCGCCAGCGTAAATTCCTGCTCCGTTTTCGGCGTAACACGATACACCGCCTCTCCTTCCCACGGATAGCGCGTCTCGATCGTAATGTCGGCTTTTTCCATTTTCGCCTTCTGTCCGATCATCAGATGGGAATAAATCGTGGAGTCACTTTCGCTGAAGCAATATTTCCCCAGGGAAGTGACCAGTCTGATCAGATTGGGCGGGCAGCATGCGCACGCATACCATCCCGGCCGCACCGGCAGCGCATGCCGGTACCCAAACAGCTTCCCGGATACGCCCGGCTCACACTCCAGCGGATTGACGTAAAAATACTTTTCCCCGTCCAACTGCATTCCGCTGATCGTGCTGTTGTATAATTCTTTCTCGATAATGTCCGCATAAGCGCCGTCCATATCCATTTCCAGCATGTGATGTGCAAAAAATACCATGGCAATGGATGCGCAGGTTTCTGCATACGCCATATCGTTCGGCAGTTCATAATTCACGGAAAAGGCCTCTCCCTCGGAATTTCCGCCAAGCCCGCCGGTAATATACAACTTCTTGCCCACGATATTATCCCACAGGGTTCTGCAGGCTGCATACAGTCTCTCGTCCCCATCGGTTCCCGCCAAGTCCGCCATGGCGGTATACATATACAGCGCGCGGACGGCATGACCTACCGCCTCTTTCTGCTCATAGATCGTCTGATGTGCCTGGTTATAGGTCACATCCAGCTTATCTAAGCTGTATTGCCCCCAATGCTGCCATCCTCTTTTCACTTTTTCCTGATAAAAATAATCCGGATTTTTTCCTCTCTCCTCAAGGAAATACCTTGCCATGTCCTTATACTTTTCTTTTCCCGTCGTATGATAGAGCTTCATCAGTCCGATCTCTACCTCTTGATGTCCGGGAATCCCGTGTTCTTTTCCTTCCTCCGCGCCGAACCTGCTTATGATCGCGTCCGCCAGCCGCTCCGTCACATGCAGCAGCTTATCCTTCCCCGTCGCGTCATAATACGCCGCCGCAGCCTCCATCATATGTCCCGCGCAGTACAGCTCATGACATTCATGCAGATTCTGCCAGCGGTGTTCCGGCTCTTTGATGATAAAATAGGTATCCAGATAACCGTCCAGCTGCTGTGCCTTTTCAATGATCTCAATGATCGCATCCGCTCTTTTTTCCAATTCCGCGTCCGGCTTGACAATCAGCGAATAGGCAACGCCCTCCAGCCATTTCGCCACATCGCTGTCCTGAAATACCATCCCATAGAATTCCCCTTCCGCTAAGCCCGCCGCGATACGGAAATTTTCGATCGCATGGCTTTTCTCCACACCGGGTACTTCATCGTTTAATACTTTTTCCTGAAACGGAATAACGACGTCAATGACCTTTTCCTGCATTTTAGACCAGAACGGATCTGAAATGGTGACGCGGCTGCTTTTCACTTCTTTGATCTTTGTTTCCATACTCCCCTCCGCAATGTGAACAAAAATTGTATTTTCCAAATAGGAATGATCTGTTTTCAAAGACCATGTTATCATTTTCCAAGCTTTTTCTCAACATGCAGTTTTCAAATTGAAAAGCATATTCGAAGAAAAACGGACAGAGTTTTTTGTGTAAACTCTGTCCGTTAGAATTCGATTCCTGTATTATCTGCTCACCATGTCATATCCTCCCCCGTGAAAGCATTTTACGTGAGCATCGCCTGCAAATCCTTCCAATCCGCAATCTTCAGTACGTCTTCTTTTTCCTCATACGGCATGTCGATCGCGCCCCGATACCAGATTGGAAATATTCCGACGCTTTTTGCGCCTACCACATCACATTGGTACTGATCGCCGATATACCAGACATCCTCCGGTCTCAATTCCGATTTTTCCAAAATAAATTCAAAGATTCTCTTATGGGGCTTACGGTACATGTATTCACTCGTGGCAATGATAAATTCAAAATGATGATTCGGAAGCAGTCTGCTGATACGTTCTTCCACCACTGTCCCTGCATAACTGATATTGCTCAGCACGCCCGTCCGAATTTCATTTTGATACAAAAATTCCAAAAAGGATTCAATCCCCTCTGTCGGTGTCCCCGGTCCTGCCGCATCCCAAAATACGCGGTCGATTTCCTTCGAATCGATCGAAAGCTGAATACCCAGAGATTCATACAAATAAGCCGTAAACATATGGTTCGGCACTTCCACCTGAAACAGATGCCGTTTTGCCGGATCAAATCTACCCAATTCCTGATTGATCTTTTCCGCCTCCGCCTGTACCTGTGCGGCAGTCAGATCATATTTATTAGTTACGGCATATTGCAATACCGCTTCCGTTCCTTTTACGCCATTAAAATTTGCTTCCTTTACCAAGGTCTGGCCATAATCGAACCATATCATTTTCGGTTTCTTTAACATTCTTTTGTTCTCTCTCTTTTTCCTTGATACAATTATCAGATTTTGATTGTTTTTTCATTCATCGGTGATCCCATTTTCACTCATTTCAATTAATACCGCAGAACAATCATCCGTACTTCCATTTTCCACAGCTAATGATATTAATTGCTGTACCTTATCTTTCGAAACCAAATTGTCATTGGTCACGATATCTTCAATTGTATCAATATCTACAACATCATGAATCCCGTCCGATGTCATCAAAATCTTACCCGGAAGTCCTCGTTCAAAAACCTCCTCTACGATAAGTGTATTTGCAAACTTTGATGTTCCACCTCCAAAGGCGCCTCTGATTTCACTTTTATTGCAATGCTCTGCTGCATCATGATTGTTTGTATCTAATAACCATTGATATGTGGTTTGATCCGATGTCATTTGCTTTAAAAAGCTGCCTTGGATTACATATATCCTCGTATTTCCGCAATGAGCTAATATTACACGATTCTCTTCAAAAAAGAGTCCTGTCAATGTTGTGGCCATCGACTCATGCCCTTTTACAGTTTTAGCATAGGAAATAAGTGCATCATTGACAGATAATAGCTTTGTTCTTATTGCTTCTTTTGAATCTTCTAACCTGATATCTGATATTTGATTTAATACAAACAAAGATGCTTCATCTCCACCTGCATTTCCACCAACACCATCGCATATAAAGACTCTTCCCATGCCATTCATTACAGTGCTGCCTATTTCATTATTAACAACTTGAGAGCCAATGAGCGCTGAATCATCACATTTATCTTTATTGATTCCTTTTTGTATTTTATATGTGATTATCATCACGATCTCTCCTTCGCACTACCGTCTCAACACTTTCCATTTCCTTTTCAGTTCTTTATAGTCTTTCCCTAAAAACCTGCCTTTCACTATCTGCGCTAATAGTTCATATCTGTCTTGCATCCTGTTTTTAATATCGGTATGTATAACTGATAATGTTTTTCCTTCCGTAACTATATGAAAGTTATTTTTAGAAGAAACCTTTGCTATTTGAGAAATCAACTCTGAATCCTTTTTTTCTCGCGATTTAATATATGCATTTTCTAATGTCTTATCAGCCACATTACTTATCAGCAAAACCAAATTATCGGAAACTTTATATGAACGATTTGCGACTGATATTTCACTCTCGATGCTCTTCAACGCATTAATTTGAGTGACAAGCTTTTGTTCGATTTTATTGGCTAAATTCCTTGCCCTGCTCTCAAAACCATACTCAACTGATCTGGAAATACCATACCCAAACAAACATACTAACGGCTGACTAAAGAAACCACTCGCAAGTCTAATAAACCACTCATCATTTTTCATTTCACGCCAAAAGTCAGGGGTTTCGATTGTGCTTATAATAATAAACTGTACTAATCCGGAACAGCCCATAATAATTAATGCGGCACCCATCGACCACATGCCCTCTATTCTGACACAACAAATAACAATGCATGTGATTATTATGCAGATAATCGTTGCAATCCACGGTCCGGATGTCTGCGCCTCGACCAAATAAACAATGCAAAAAAGAGTTCCTGAACCACAAAATATTATTAATAATACTATTCCAATTATTAAATTCAACCAAATTCACCTCTCTACTATTTATTCACTATACATTCCATCGAATATGGCATATTTACAGCTTCAATAGAGGTAATTGTAATCTCACAATTCGAAAAGAGCTCATGATCAAACAGATACCTTGATAGGGGATTTATTAGAAGACTCTCTACAATATTACCAACTCCGCGTCCTCCATTATCAAGATTATCAATCGCTTTCTGCCTCAAAGTATTAAATGCAGTTTCCGATATGATCAAATCAATATTTTTGTTCATCTTTAATGCACTGTTAATCTTTTTGATCTGAGACCGTAATATTTCGTCCGCAGCACTTTCACGAATAAAATCAAAGACCACAATATTCTCACCAATTCTGTTTAGAATCTCCGGTCTGCCGAGCTGCAATTTAAAATAATCCTCTATCCCCCTTCGTACCTTCTCTTGTACTTGATCATATGTCATATCAGAGGAAACGCTCAGGTACCTTTCACCCTGATTATTGATACTGTATATTCCAAGATTACTCGTGAATATGATGATCGTTTCCGAGAAATAGACAGTATTTCCCTGACCGTCGGTCATACGACCATCTTCCAAAATCTGAAGGAATTTATCCAGAATTGTCGGATGCGCTTTTTCAATCTCGTCAAATAGAAGGATTGAAAACGGATTATTCCTTACTGCATTCGTAAGCTGTCCACCTGCTTCATAACCTACATATCCCGGAGGTGCCCCTAACAGTCTCTGGTCACTATGAGATTGACCATATTCACTCATATCAAATCTAATGCAACAAGACTCGTCTCCGAATAGTTTTTCTGCAAGCGCTTTCGCCGTTTCTGTTTTTCCGGTACCCGTTGGTCCTGCAAAAAACAGAACCCCCTTAGGTCTGCCATGAGAAGATGATTGCAGCCCGGTCATTCCGGTTATCGCTCGCTTTACTACATCGAGCGTCTTTGTCAGTGCAAACTCTTGCCCCTTAACACGTTTACTAATATCTTCATATGCATTCTTCATTTCGGTATAATCTAAAGAATTCCATGGATTTTCTTTAATACCAAACTTGTAAAGGTCTATCACATCACACATATTCTTGATGTGAATTCTCTGATTTTTACATAGACGCCTTAAGCCATTCAATTCCGTGAACGAAAATCCCTCTGTAAGACCTACAAATCTATCCTGAATCTTCTCTAACTCTTCCGGAAATTCTTCATAATGCGGATATTCATCAACATAGATATCTCCTGCAAAAAAACTAGGAAAATTATCTCCCTTAACAAGTTGTTCTCGTTCTTCCTTTGCCGGTGTTCTTAACATCACAGTCTTTACGTTCGGATTATCCAAATAAAACCATGCCGGAATATCATTCACCTTGTTTACCAGAACAACAACAAGATTTTTTAGTATTCCCTGTTCTGTTCTTACATCCTTACCTTCAACAGATGTTTGGACCATTATTGTAAACGCATCTATTTCGGTCTGGTCCATATTTGTTGGATCTGTAATATATCTTGATGCAAAGTCCAAGACAATGACAGACGCCTGTTCTGATTGTGTCATCGCGGTTCTGATATATGTTGCCGCTGTATTATTTTTCCCTTTAAATTCGGCTTTAATTGTACCGTCATCCAGCTTTCCGCCAACTAATTCAGCAAACTGCTGAGCATATCCTTCCTCACAATTATTGTAAAAACCACGGATACTATCATAAAAAGCAATGTTTTGATATCCCTGATCTTTAAAAAAGTAATGCAAGTATTCTGCTAATCTCAATATACTTCCCTTATCTACGCTTCCATCAACCGGATATTGGTAACGATCAAGAATATTGCCCTCTAATATTATGATTGGCTTTATCTTACAGAATATATCCAGTTCCTTATGCCATTTAGGTATAAATTCCTCCATTCTAAGCTTCCTCCAGACCTTTCTTTTGTGTTATAATTCTTAGCCTGTCTTCGTACTCAGGCAAATGTATTCCCACAGATATGATACCATCTTGCGTTGTAAAGTTCTGAATCCTACTATTCTCGTGAGATAGGTATTCGTTATATCTTGCCTCAAATAACCGGTTCAAATAAATAATACGCTGATTATCCGATCCTTTTAATATCGTCCCATGATTCTCAGCTTCCACATACTGTCCGTCTATTATCACAGAAATATCTCTTAATATATCTTTGTATCGACCAGTCAGCTCCTCATATCGATATCCAGTATAAACTAAGATATCATCACTTATCATATGTAAACATGGTAACAACTCTCTTAATGCATTTGGTTGAAAAAAAGGATCTCCACCGGTTAACGTGAACCCATCAACGTTGTAATTATCACAGATGGGCTTCAAAAGTTTCATAAGACCTTCTAATGAAATGTTATGTTTCTCCTTCTGTTCCCATAATTCAGGATTACTACATCCAAAACAATGATGTTCGCACCCTGAAAACCAAAGTCCCAATCTATTTCCCGGGCCCAAAACCTTTACCGGATATAGGATTCTCGCTATATACATGAGCCAATCCTCACTTGAAAATAAGCTGCTTCAGCTTGTCTATTCCCATTATGAATATTACCGCCAAGACCTACCTCATCACCATCATGAAGTTCATATTTTCCCTCTGGAATTTTTACATTGTTCACATAGGTATAATTCGTCTGGCTGATATTTCTTATAAACAGATCATTATCCTCTATAATCAATTCCGCATGTTGTCTACTCACAAACGGCTTTGTCGAAAGATATTCTTGCATCACCGCCTCGCGTCCTATAATGGCCGGTGCCTCCGCCAATTCATAGGCGTATGCGCCATCGAGAGATGCAAACACAAAACGGTTGGTTACCAATTCCCCTTCTTGCTCTTCAATGGGTATTATATCTGATATATCTTCTCCACAGTTATTACATTTTCGTGTATTAACCGGGTTATGCGTTCCACAATCGCATATTCTGACCATCTTAACAGCAGTTTTTGTTTGTTCATTTTTTTCAAGGCTTTTTTTCTCTATTTCTTCATCTATTACCCGAATATTTGATAAATCCGTTTCACACTGAATACATTCCAGCATTTTGGGCGGATTATGTTTTCCACAATATGGGCATACCTTGTATTTTTCCATACTCATCCTTCTTTATATAACTGCTTTCCCGCAGCAGCCTTCTTTCTTCTTTTTTTATATGTATCAACTTGACGCTTTAGATCATAATCCGATGTGTTGAATATCTGTGCATATTCCTCTGATGGCGGTAATATAGATATTCTATTCGTTGTAATACCTTTCTCAGCCAGTTTCTTTTCAAGAGCTGCATAATCTGAACAGAAAGCATGCATGTCCTTTGCCAGCTCTGCAGCTTCGGCTTCTGTTGGAACACGGTCCAAAATATCTAAGGCACCCAATTCCATCGATATCTGTCCGGAATCTGAGAAAGTAACATTTACCGCAGTTCCTTCCTCCAATGTATAAAGTCCATTTCTGAATTTCTTTCCGTTCTTTTTCGTTACTGTTTTTTCACCTATTAGTTCGTATCCCATTTCAATCATTGCTTCATCAACAGCAGTACTGATGTATTCCTGTTCTTTTTGGGACATCATAATTTGATTCAATCTTGATATCTCTGACTGTAGTTTCCCAATATTTTCTTCCGAAAATGTAAAAAACTTTTCCGGTTCTCCTACCTCTGCTGTCAAAAAAGAATAATGAGCCAGAAGTTCTTCAAATTCATCAATATGATCTCTATAAAATTCACAGTCATGAACAAACGGGTATACTTGCATTGAACAGAAATTTTCGAGAAAATCCAAGTTTTTTATTTCATCGGCACGTTTCCTTAATACAGAAAACTTTTCTTCTAATTCAGGCGTTAACTCTATATCCTCTACTCCTGCAAGCGCCTTGTTGATCTTTACAACGAATGGATTGTCTTTTATCTTTTGATCCTTACCTAATCCCGCAAAAGATAAATTGAAGCCCCCAGACATTATGTCTGATAGTTCTTGTTGGTAATCCAAGCCTATCCTTCTTGTTACATTTCTTCCGTTCAATTTGAGTTGCTGAATTCTCCGTAAGAGCATCTCCAGACGCTGATTTTCTTTATTTAAGGACTCAAGAGAACCAGAATTATTTTTAACGATCAGCTTGGCTGCTTCTGACTTTTCCGTTTTCAAGGAATGTAGTTCTTCTATTCCCTTTCCGGATTCAGTACATAAGATTTTTAGGTCTTCTATGATCTCATCAATATCAGAAATTTGACTGGAACATTTTCTGAGCAAATTATCACATTTTTTCTGCGCAATTTGGGTCTCTCTAATGATTCTCTGTTGTTCTGCAATTCGTTTTCTTTGCTCTTCCGTTAAAACATATCTGGATGTTTTAGGTCCACTCATGAACACTCCTCCACATACCGCTGTCTCATATAATACATGCTAACCTTGTAAGCTTTTTCTCCACTGCTCTATTTCCTTCTTCTTGCCTAACGCCAACAGCCACCCCTCAAATTGAGGATCAATATTATTATTATAATCTATCAATTCAAGACATATCTTTTCAAACTCCTCATAAGAGCGATCCAGCGCATTCATTAAAAAATTCGTCAATTCATCAACGTTTTTAAACCCAACTCCTTCTTTATAAAATACTTTTATTCCGGATAACATATACGCAATCAAATAATAGTTCTTCATTCTTTGTTTGCTATCATTCTTAAAAGCACGGTATGACGATTCTATCGCGCTTACTGCATTTATCCTTTGCGTATCAGTCTTGTCCATGCAAATGATATACTGCGACAAAACTCCCTTTTTTAATAATTCATCCACAAACACATTCATTGATGTATCGCTTGCCCACAATGACTTAAGAAATTCTTTTCCCAACTCCGAAATATCTTCATACTGCTTTCCTTTCCAAAGAAATCTTGTCATAGTAGAATCTATCTTATATAGAGTTTTGAAAAAAATCAAATCCTCATCTCCACCTGACACTTCGTCTTCAGCATCCATACAGTATCCGGCAGCTTCTGCGTCAAATTCCTTGAAATACGCGGACAACAAACCTCTGAATAACTGCTTCTTTCCATCCTCCCAATGATCTGTAAGTGCCTCTATCAATTTATTCTTCTCGGTATAGGTTACTCCCAAAAACTTATATGGTCTAATATCTCCCGACACACCTGTTGTACCGATCATTTCTCCCGGAACAGGCTGTTTGACTCCAACACACCATTTTAATATTTCTTCATATCCCCAACGTCGATTCGGATTGGATTTATTTTTTCTGTTTGTAATATCCGGATAAGTCAGAGCGCTAATTAAAACCTTGAATTCTTCCTCCATATCTGAAGGAAGTGGTACTTTCTGTACCGATACAAACTGTTCAATTTCATCCTGACTCATTTTCGCATATGGTGTATGTCCGCAATACAATTCAAATAAAGTAATTCCCAGGGAATAGTAATCCGACTCACTTAAAAACAAATTCTTAAATGTTTCCGGCGCAGCGTACTCCGGTGTCATTCCCGTTCTTGTTACAATGACCGTATTTCCATCCTCTTTGATTGAGCTGATCCCGAAATCAATAATGGCTACATCCTTACCATTGTCAGCCAACATGATGTTTGACGGTTTTAAATCTTTATGTATGATTCCATTATCGTGTAACACTCGTAATCCTTCATTCAGGGCCGGAATAATACTTCCTTTCAGCTGGTCATAGGTAAATTTTTTCCCTTCGAGACTTCCGTTCTGATAATACGGTATGATTTCATACGGATACCCACCTATTTCTCCGGTTGCATATACTTTTGAAACATATGGAGAATCAATCGCCTGTAATTTTTCGGATACTTCTTCCTTGATTGCAACCTTTCGCCTATATATCTTTGCCACATAACTACTAACACCATCTGAACAAATATATAAATCTGCCTCGCCTGAAGACACATCCATTTTGGATTGAATTATGTATTTTCCACCCAATGTTTCTCCAACAGCATAGGTTTCTGCGTTCATAACCTTATTATTTAGTACCGTGCCATTGCCGGAAACCTGTGTATTCAAAGCGGTTACATTCAAATCTCTATTTAGCTGGGTACTGTTGTCCATTTGCTAATCCTCCATCTCCAAAACAAATCATAGCAGAAAAAAACTGTTCCTGCAATCAGAAACAGTTTCTTGATCTTATTCTCAATTTTCATTCTTGACACTTATTTTCAGATTTTCTCACGCCCTGAAATAATCTCATCGATCAAACCGAACGCAAGCGCCTCCTCAGCCGATAAGTAGTTGTCCCTCTCGGTCGCCGCCTCGATCTCCGCAACCGTTCTTCCGGTGTTCTGCGCCAATATCCTGTTGAGTCTTTTTTTGCTACGAAGAAGATGGTCGGACACGATCTGAATATCCGTCGCCTGCCCCTGCACGCCTTTCCCGCCAATTGCCGGCTGATGTATCATGATCTCCGCATTCGGGAGCGCCCTGCGTTTTCCCCTCGCTCCGCCCGCCAGCAGAAATGCGCCGAAGCTTGCCGCCATGCCAAGACAGATCGTTGAAACATCGCAGCGGATATACTGCATGGTATCATACATTGCAAGTCCCGCCGATATGGAGCCGCCCGGACTGTTGATATAAAACTGAATGTCTTTTTCGGGATCTTCCGCCTCTAAAAAAAGCATCTGCGCAATCACGATGCCTGCGGATTGATCGCTGACCTCCTCCCCTAAAAAAACAATCCGATCCGAGAGGAGTCTTGAATAAATATCGTAGCTCCGTTCGCCTCTGCCCGTCTGTTCCACCACATAAGGAATCACGCTCATGCCGCCATCCTCCCGTCCATATGCCGTAATCGTGATATTCCATATGCCCGGATGGCGCTTAAGTCAATCCGCGTCTGTATCGGTACAAAATTTTCGAGCTTTCTGTATTTCTGAGGCGATAATCCATATACCTCATGAAAAGCCTGCGTAAATGCCTGCTAAGAATGATAGCCTGCCTCCAACGCAATCTCCACAATGGGCCGCCTTGTTTCAACCAGTTTTTTTGCCGCTTCATTTAGCCGCCTGTTTTTCATATACCGGTACAGCGTCTGTCCTGTGTGTTCCTTGAACACCCTCTCTACATAAAATTTGGAATAATGAAATTCTTTTGCAATTCCCTCCAGCGTCAGATCGTTTTCTAAATTTCTTTCTACATACGAGAGGATACGATTTACTACTGATTTGCCCTTCATAAAAACAGCTCCTTTTGGTCTTTGTCCGCTTCACGGCAGATTATTTTTTCTTTCTGCCATAACATTCTACTCTCTCAAACACGCGCCGTCTTCATGAAAATTGCCCTTTTTTGCAGGCACAATCGGACGTAACCAATAGCCCCGCTCGCTATCGCACCTCATACACTGCGGTTCCGAATCCCGGCAGGCTTACCCTGCCAAACGTCTCCTGCTCATCAAATAAAGAAACCATTTTCTTTTTTAACACGAAAGCGGCTTCTTCCGCATTATAATTGAGAACAAACAAAAAGGTTCTTCCGTCTTTTTGCCGAAGCGTGAGTTCTACCTCTCTTCCCTCTGCTTCAATGAATTCTGAAAAAGGAGATACCACACCGGCATATTCCAGCAGATCGGATATATTTTCTCTGGAAAACGCGCTGCCGAAATGAAGCACTCTGCCCGCTCCTATCTGATGTTCCGTAAGCGCCGCGCTGCCGGCATAATAACTGTTTGCATATTCTGCCAGCACCGCTGTTCCCTCAAGCGGCGTCAACACATCGTTGAATACCGGTGTGTTCAGCATTTTTCCCCTCCACAGGGCATAAGTATCCTCCTCTGCGGGACTGGTATAGGTAAAGTCTCTGACATCCGTACCGGTCAAGGTTTGCAGGAGTCCCGGCTGCGGCATCATCTCGCAGATTCCGTTTTGGTTTTTCAGTCCGCTGCGGCAGCCTACGATCAATGTGCCTCCTTGCTCGACATAGCTTTGAAGCAGCGCCGCCCGCTCTTTGTTCATGATGACCGGATGCGGATAAATAAGAACCGGGTATTTTGCCAATTCGGAAATTATGGTGTCTTTTTGCAGATAGATCACATCATAAGGCAGATTCGCAAGCTCCGCTCCCGCAAAAATCTCATTTTCGCTGTGTTCGGCAATCCTTCTGTGCCATGCATCCACTGTCTGATCCCATACATTATCATAATCCTTGACCAGACCAAAAGAGGCGATGTAATCCGCACCGCAGACCGCATCCAATTTTTGCAGCTTTCCGTAAAAATCCGTCACCTCGCGAAGTTTTCTGTTATCCCGATTGTCATAATCCAAAATGCCATGCCAATAGATTTCCGTCCCAAACGTGCAGGTTCTCCACCGAAAAAAGGAAATGTAATCCGCGCCGTGCGCCACGCTCTGCATCGCCCATAAGGTAAGTTGTCCCGGTCTGGGAGAGGGGCCCTCCATTCTCGTTGTCCAGCCGCCCGCTCCCGCCTGCTGTTCCATGATCCCATAATGCGGGCAGACGGAGCGCACCTCATTCTGACTCTTGGAATTCCAACGGTCATTCAGACAATCTTCTTTCGGTCTTCGGTCCAGTCCGAACGCAAAATTCGGGTAGGAATCATAGGTATAAACATCAAGGCATTCCTTTGTCATCCGATGATTGTCAATATTGGGAAACATCCCGTTTGTGGTAATAAAATCTCCTTTTTTACGGTACTTCTTAATGATATCCGCCTGCATCTTACAGAAACGGAAGGTGCTTTCCGCGATAAACCGATCATAATCCAAATGCATATGCGGATTGATTCCCTGACCTGGCGTTAGCCTCGGCAGATGAACTTCTTTCCATGCCGTATAAGTCTGATTCCAAAATGCATTGCCCCATGCTTTATTCAGACTGTCTATCCCTTTGTATTTATCTATTAAAAAATCACGGAATGCCTGATCATCCGCATCCGAATAAAATTCGCTCAGTTCGCAATTTAATTCATTATCAATCTGCCATCCCACAATGGATGGATGCTTTCCATAATGCGCCGCGCTCTGTGTCACAATTTTTTCACAATACGCAAGATAAACGGGGGAGTTATAGTTATAATGCTTTCTTCCGCCATGCCGGTACAGTACGCCGTCTTTCCGCGCGTTTAATACTTCCGGATATTTTTCCGTCAGCCATGCGGGCGGCGTTGCCGTAGGGGTACAGAAGATGACTTTCATTTCCTTTTGCGCACACAGTTCCAGAAAACGGTCATAAAAAGAAAAATCATATTCTCCTTCACGCAGCTCAATCCTGCTCCATGCGAATTCTGCGATCCGAATGACGGAAATCCCTGTCTGAAGCATCCTGTCCAAATCGCTTTCCCACAGACTTTCCTCCCAGTGCTCCGGGTAATAGCAGGTACCCATTGTCATTTTTTCCCACAAAAAGGTTTGTTTCTCTTCCATGACGATACTCCCTTTCTTTGATCAGTTAAAAGAATTTGCGCTGTTATCGTTTTCTTTCCTGTATCAGGCGCAGGATCTCCTCTTTACGCGGCATGACCCTTAATGCGCCCTTTTTTGTCGTGATAATGGAAGCGGCGGCATTGGCAAACTCCAGCATTTCATATAATTTCTGCCTGTCCAATCCATCTAATCCCTGTTCCAGAACCGCATTCAACACACATGCCATAAACGTATCCCCCGCACCGGTCGTCTCGATCGTATCCTCACTTAAAAACGGTTCGCATTCCACCCGCTCGCCGCGATAATAACTTCTGCTTCCCAGCCTTCCCATTGTTGCGCAGATCAGCGGCGTATGATACTCGCCCAGAATCTTTGCCACACCTTCATCAATATCCGCTGTCCCGGTAAAAAACTCAATTTCATCATCCGATATTTTCAAAATATCACACCGGCTGATCCCATAGGCGATTTTTTCTTTTGCCCTGTCCAGGCTTTTCCATAAAGGCGGACGCAGATTCGGATCAAACGAAATCCATGCGCCTCCCTCTTTTGCCGCCTCCACAGCCATCTTTGTCACGGACTCGATTCCTTCATCCGTCATGGACAGGCTCCCGAAATGAAAGATACGGGCATCTTTCAATAAAGAAAAATCCACATCTTCCTTTCGAAGCATCATGTCCGCTCCCGGATTCCGGTAAAAAGAAAAACTGCGATCCCCGTCAAAAGCCGTATGAACAAACGCAAGCGTCGTCGGTACATCCTTGTCAGCAACCAGATTGCTGATATCAATTCCCTGCTCCGCCACGGCATCCCGAAGCATTTTACCGAAAGAATCTTCTCCGACCTTTCCGATAAATGCCGTTTGCTTTCCCAAGCGCTGCAGCATTGACAGCACATTGCAGGGCGCTCCTCCCGGATTCGCTTCAAACAGGGGATTTCCCTGTCCGCTCGTTCCGTTCCTTGTGAAATCCACCAACAATTCCCCTAACGCCGCCACATCATATTTTTTCATCTGAACCCTCTCCGTTTCTTTTCAAATAGAGAAAACCATAGGCAGGAATATTCACATCGGCTGCTCTCATCATCTCTCCAGTTATCATATCCGTATATACTCCGTCTGCCTCATTGATCCATGCTGTTTTATTATACTCGCTGAAATTAAATATGCCAAGAACCTTCTCACCGTCATAATATCTTCCCATGCACAGCACACTGGGATCGTAAGTATCGACCGTCCATGTATTGGCTTTGCAGACAAACACTTTTTCCGATTTTCTGATTCTTTCCAATCGATCCAGCCTGTTAAAAATCCGGCTTGCCACACTGGTTTTATCATCAATCTGCTCCGCCTGCTTCCAGTCGAACGCGCCACGGTGAATATAGCGTGAATCATCTGCTTTATCCGGGTCTTCTTTATAGGTGTAATCATTGACCTGCCCTATTTCATCTCCGCTGTAAAGCACTGGAATTCCCGACTGCATAAACATATAGGCGTGAAGCGTCACATCCAGTCTGACAGCTCGCTCTATAACTTCCTCATCCTGTTCCGCCAAAGCCTTTTCAATCCCACACATAGATGCAGTGGTCCCGCAAAAGCGCGCGTCTCCCGATACCGGATCGGCATTGTACAGCTCTCCTCTGCTGTTGCTGCTTCCTTCAAGCCCCTGAAAATAGCAATTCAAATATCGCTTATGAGAGCGTTCCTCTATCCCTTCGCGAAGCAGCGCATCATAGTCCAGCCCCCAGCCAATGTCATCATGGCAGCGCAGGTAATTCAAAAACACTTCGTCCTTCGGCAACGCATTCACGATATCCAATTGTTTTTTCAGCAGGCGCACATTTCGTGTCGCCACAGTATGCCAGGTTGTCGCCATCGTTGTCACGTTATAAAGCATATGGCATTCAGGTTTTTCTATTGTTCCAAAATACGGCACAACCTTTTCCGGCTCCATGACAACCTCCCCGAGCAGCAATACACCCGGACAGACAATCTCACTAATGATCCGCATCATTCGAACGATCGTATGCACCTGTTTGAGATTCCGACATTGCGTATGCAGTTCTTTCCAAATATACGGAACCGCGTCAATCCGAATGATATCGATGCCACGATTCGCCAGATAAAGGAAATTGTACATCATCTCATTAAACACGCGCGGATTCCGATAATTTAAGTCCCATTGATACGGATAAAACGATGTCATGACATAATGTCCTGCATCCGGCAGCCATGTGAAATTTCCCGGCGCAGTTGTCGGAAAGACCTGCGGCACTGTCTTTTCATACATGTTCGGAATGGTATCACTGTCAAAAAAGAAATAACGACTCTGGTATTCACCATCTCCCTGACGGGCCTTTTTTGCCCATTCATGATCCTCCGATGTATGGTTCATTACGAAATCCATGCAGACATTCATATTCTTTTTATGACATGCGGCGGTCAGATGCTCCAAATCCTTCATTGTACCGAATTTTTCCTGCACCTTTCGGAAATCAGATACCGCATATCCCCCGTCTGACCGTCCTTTCGGAGTCTCTAAAAACGGCATTAAATGAAGATAGTTTACATTACATTTTTCGAGATAATCCAGGTTCTCTTCAACCCCGCGCATGTTGCCCGCAAAATTGTCTATATAAAACATCATGCCAAGCATATCATTTTGCTTATACCAGTCCGGATGCGCCTCGCGCTTTTCATCCTGTTTTTTTAGCGCTTTGTTTCTCTCATGGTAAAAATGATACAGTTCATCGCACAATTCCGCAAACATAGAACTGTTGTCATACAGTTCCATGTACAGCCAGCGTAATTCGTCATGATGCCGCTCCAGTCTTCTCTGAAAAACGGTATCCTGTGTTTCTGTCTTCTTTTTCAACTTGAAGCCCCCTTATTTCGTTTCGTCTATTTCAAATATATATTTTTCATATGCATTGACGACCTGTGTCCCGTGATAGTCGGTCAAACGCAGAAATTTTCGCCCATAGTTTAAGTGTACATGCCCATGAACAAAAAATGCGGGATGATATTTGTCAAGCAGAGTTCGAAACGCTTCAAAACCTCTGTGTGGCAGATCATCGCCGTCATTGAGCTGATAAGCGGGCGCATGTGTCAATAAAATGTCAAAGCCCCGCTGCCGTTTCAGTCTCCACCAGAGCTTTCGCACTCGTCTGCGCATCTGGACTTGTGTATACTGATGACTACCGGGCTTATAACGCATGGAACCTCCCAGCCCCAATATCCGAATGCCATTATGCATATAGATTTTATCCTCAATGCAAATGCATCCATCAGGCTTACCCTCCGCATACCGGTTATCATGATTTCCATGTACATACAAAACCGGAGCAGTCGTAAAGGTTGCCAAAAACGAGAGATATTGAGGCTTTAAATCCCCGCAAGAGAGAATCAGATCGATCCCCTTCAGATGACTCCTGTCAAAATAGTCCCATAACCATTCTGATTCATGATCCGCAATCGCTAAAATTTTCATTTATAATTCCTTTTTATTTCATCCGTTCCTCTATCGTACGTTAGAAATAAATTCTACGCCTTTTTCCATCCCCTGCAGCTTGGTAACCGCCTGCGCTTCCTCTGTCAGATCTGAGACCGACGGAATACTTCCTACCACATTTTCGGCCAGCCAGTCCATCGTAATCACATCCTCCGGCGAAATCGCCTGTTCGGATGTATTCCTGACCGTACCATCCTGCGCCTTTAGCTCACCGTAAAAAGGTATGAGTGCATCCGAACAAATCTGATTACGCAGCAGCTCTACCAATCGCTGGGTACCCTGAGGCAAGTTCTGCGAATAAATCAGGTCAACTACACCTGCGGACATTCCCCACCAATAATTGACTGCCCGATTCCTTATGGCGGCATCATCATCCTTCCATGTACCATTCAACACAATGCGTACGATCTTTTCATAAAGCTTTCCCCAATGCCAAGTGGTCATCGCCAAATTATTTGGTGCTTCCCCGTGCATATAGTAAAGTCCGAAATGTCGTGATCTTTTATCAGGCGATATCATATCCCGATCCATAATGTAATTAATTTCCGGATCGTCAACAATATGTACCTTTCGATCTTTTAGAGTGCTCCAGTCCAAATAGACCTTCACATAGGGATTTACCATCTTGGCCCCCAGGGCAAAGGCATTGATGTTGGACGCCATGCCATAGATCGGGTAATTGGCGATATAACCGATTTTATTTGTGGTCGTCATGATCCCGGCAATGGCACCCGCAAGAAACTTTGCTTCGTACATTCTGGCATAATAGGTTCGCATGCTGGGGTGAGAAACATTCAAAGAACAATTCAAAATAATCACGTTCGGGTGATTGGCCGCAATCTTTAAGCTGGCAGATACCATCACCGGACTGGTGGTAAAAAACATGTTATATCCGTCCCGAATAGCCTGTTCCATTATTTCCAGATCATTCTCTCCCGCAATTACGTTCTCAAAAGCCGTTGTTTCCACACGCCCCGGAAATACATTCTCTAAATATAGCCGTCCAAGTTCATGACTGTAAGTCCAACCGGAGGTTCTATGATCCTTCTCATATAAAAATGCAATCTTAACCCTATTCACATTGCTTGGAATGATCAGATTCAGCAGATTTTTATAGGAACGATGCAAAACGTCCTTCTGGGGAGGATCCATAGACAGCTCAATCGTCTGCTTCTCCGTCAGTGCCAAAAATTCATCCCAAATCTTAGAGAGATCCTTTTTAATCTCCTGCACCGCTTTCTGTTTTGTCTCCTCATATCCAAACATAGTAATAAATGTCAAAAAAGCATCGCCCACCGTGATAGGGAGTCTGTCGCCGCCCTTCGACCGAAATGCCTTCCCAAAACAGCAATAGACATCCTGAAATTCCATCCGGTCATCGGATGTCCATTTCGTCCCCTCTGGCGTACCGATTTGCTTTAAGAGCTTGGCAAAACGACCTTCCTCGCTGAAATTGACCGTATGAATCCCAGTAACCTCATAAAATTCTAAAAATTCATAATAAATCTTATTTTCTTTTGCATCCGTACGCTTTGGTACGATCCGCACAACCGAACATGGAACACTATACGCATTCAGATATTTCAAAATGCTGATCCGTTTATTTCCTTCCTGCACATAAAACCGGTTCATAAACTCATAAACCTTCACGGGCTCCTGAAGACCCTCTTCCTGAAGCGATGCATATAGGCGTATCCATTTGACAGCAAATTCTGTGCCGGCATCTAAAAGCGGCATGAAGTTAGATGCAAAAGAATTAGTCCGCCCCTTCATCCTGGTACCAATGATCAGCTCCAATGGAATTTCACACACACCAAGGCTCACTTCATGTTCCACCGCTGTATATGATAAGATTTCGCTCAGCGCAGGCAGATACGGATAATCGCCTTTCGACAGGCGGGCACGGTATTCCCTCTGTCCGGCTTTTAAGGCGCTATTATATTTTTCATACGACATATGATATCGCCCTCATTTCCATTTTATAAGAGTTATTTCAAAAGCTGCGTCATCCCCTGTCAGCCGCGGCAAAAGAATACCTCCTGACATGAGCGCCGCTCCGGTAAAGACCCTGCCGCTTTCCGACTCCTTATAACTTGCATGTTCATTCAGTCCGGTCAGCCGAAGTCTTCTTCTTAATGTATTGGAAGCTGAACGGTACACCACTCCCTGCACCAATATCTGCGCCTCCTCTTTAGATATCCAGGACCACGCTGCCATCCCATCTTCAAACGGATTACTGAGCCGATAATAGGTTCCCTCATAAATCAGCTTCTGATACTCCTTATATTTTTTTACCTGCTCTGCAACTTCTTTTTTTTCTTCGTTGTTTAACGTGCTTAAATCCAGTTCGTATCCGAAGCTTCCCGCCATAGCGACAATACCTCGCGTTTTCAAAGAGGTATCACGTCCGGTCTGATGATTGGGTACCGCCGAAACATGAGCCCCCACTGTGGACGTCGGATAAAAAAAACTCGTTCCGTATTGAATCAATGTCCGTTCATGTGCATCCGTATCATCACTGCACCATATCTGCGGACAATAATAGAGCATCCCTGCATCATATCTACCGCCGCCTCCGCTGCACCCTTCGAACAACACATCCGGAAAATCATGTGTCAGCCTCTCCAGCAATTCATATAATCCAAGAACGTATCTATGCGGCATTTCCATTTGACGATCCTGCGGTAAACGATCCGTATACCAGTCGCAAATACTTCTGTTCAAATCCCATTTCACATACTCTATATGATTTTCGCTTAATATTTTACTGATCCTATCATACAGGTAATCCACGACTACCGGATTGGAAAGATCAAGAATCAACTGATACCGCGCTCTTACTGGCATCCTCCCTGGAATGCGTATCACCCATTCCGAATGTTTCCGATACAGCTCGCTGTCTTCGGACACCGCCTCCGGCTCAACCCAAATGCCAAACCTCATTCCCATTTGATTGATCTGCCCGATCAGGCTCTGTAAACCACCCACTAACTTATTATCATTGACAAACCAATCTCCGAGTCCGGATGTGTCGGATTCCCTTTTTCCAAACCATCCATCATCCAGAACCATCATGTCAATTCCCAATTCCGACGCCTGTTTTGCGATATCCAATATTTTCTGCTCTGTAAAATCAAAATAGGTCGCTTCCCAGTTATTGATCAAAACCGGTCTTTCCGAAAACTGATACTTTCCCCTGCACACATGATTTCGGATCACATGATGAAATCGCTGTGACAGTTTAGCGGTTCCCTCGACGGAGCAGGATAAGATAACCTCCGGCGTATAAAAGTTTTCACCCGCAGCCAGCTTCCAAGAAAAGGTTTTCGGATGAATGCCCATGACAAGACGAACCTGATCAAGCTGATCCTTTTCAATCTGCGTCTGAAAGCCGCCGCTGTACATCAATGCCGCACCAATACAAAAACCGGCGTTTTCCGTGCAATCCTTTTCACATAATAAAACGGTCGGGTTCTGCTGGTGGCTGGAGGTCCCTCTGCCGCTTCCGCTTTCCTGTATGCCGTGAATGAGGGGCGCACATTCCATCTGACGTTCCATCGTATGTCTTCCATGAAAATGTACCCAGTCCCAATCGCCATAAGGAATATCCATGCAAAGGCTGTGAGCCTTTTTTATCACAACGGCGCTCTCTCCCTTGTTTGTGACGACCACACTTCTCGTAATGACATCCGCCTGCTCCAAAACGCCATACTTCAAAACAACCTGCACATCTGATGCCGTATCTTTTAAAACAATCTCTAACGTCTCCGCCTCTTTCTCATCAGCATACACTGCAGGCAATCCCGGAATCGAATATTTTCCTTTCGTTAAACGATACTCTAGAAACCGCAAATCCAATGCCGTACTTCCATCTTCATGTGTGATCGATATGGCAGGGGTTCTGAAATCTCCCGTTCCTTCACATGCATACTCCAGCGGAAGGGTATCCAGCGAATACGTCCTCTTATCTCCGACATCATATGGATTGCCGGAAAACCCAACATCCGGATAATCCAGCAGATAGTCCATATGGCAGTCTGTCCTTGCACCATACCAGAGGTGACACAATACTCCGTATTCATCCGCCTTTATTTGGTATAACGTATTTTTAGTCACAATATCAAACCGATTGTCCTGTACACAGACTGCCATCGTTTTCTCTCCCTTCCCTACTATCCCGGATGCGGCTTCGACTCACTCCTTTAACCCTTTACCGCGCCGTTTGCAACTCCGCTCAAAATCTGTTTCTGGCAGACAATGTAGAAAATCAGGATCGGAATCAGCGAAAGAATATAGGATGCAAACGCCAAATTGTAATTGGTTCCGAACTGTGTCTGGAAATTTAGCTGCGCCAACGGCAGGGTATTTTCACCCGTACCGGACATAATGACAAGCGGCGTCATGACATCATTCCATGTTCCAAGCGCAGTCAATACCGCAACAGTCGCGTGCATTGGTCCCATCATCGGGAAAATAATTTTCCAATAAGTTTTCCATGTGCTTGCCCCGTCAATGCCGGCCGCTTCCTCCAATACCACCGGTATATTTTTCAGATACCCTGTATAAAGCAGTATATTCATCGGCATATAGAATACTAAATACAGCAGAATGACTCCGACCTTATTTCCCAATCCCATCTGTGCAGTCTGCTTGACAAGCGGCATCATCAGGATGGAAAACGGCACAAACATACCGCTTACGATATACAAATAGATAAACCGAAAGCTCTTTTTCTTTGCCATATTTCTTCCTATTGCATATCCTGCCACCGAATGAACCAAAATGGAAAGTGCGATCGTAGCCAGTGTGATCAACAGGCTGTTCCCCAGTGAATGCCCAAAATCTGTCACCTCCATTGCCTGCCTAAAATTATCCAGACTCCATCTTGCAGGAAACGCTAATGCGCCCGCCACATCATTTGTCATTTCACTCTGCTGCTTAAAAGCAATGATGAATGCCATGTATAATGGGAAGAATACAGTAACCGTCCCTAAGATCAATACAATGGTCAGCATCCAATTCGTTTTACTATCTTTATCCCTACCCATCATAACTGCTCCTCCTTCTTACCAAGCACGGTCATTTGGAAAATCGATATTGCAACAATCACCAAAAAGAAAATCACCGCATTTGCACTTTGAAAGCCGAACTGACCGCCATCCATACCGTTTCTGTAGATCAAGTAGGAAATAGATTCCGTGCTTTGAGCCGGCCCGCCCTTCGTCAATGACATGATCTGATCAAATACCATCAAAAGATTCTTGGTGCTGAGTACGAGATTGATCGTAATAAAAGGAACTACCAGCGGCAGTGTTACCTTGAAAAATTCCTGCCATTTACTTGCACCGTCCAGCATACATGCCTCATATACATCACCCGGCACGGTCTGTAAGCCCGAAATATAAATAATAGTATTCATTGCTACCGCCTGCCAGACGCCGACGATCAACACGCCGATCCATGCATATTTTTCACTTGCAAGAATGCTGTTCTGCATCCATCCGATATGAAATGTGGTTCCGACTGCCGGAATGATATATGTAAAAATGAAGCTGAAAATGTAACCAATAACAAGTCCGCCCAAAACATTGGGCACAAAATAGATTCCCCTTAACGCGCTCTTAAATCGGATACGGCTGTTTAATCCTAACGCCATGATCAGACTCAGAACATTCACTAATACCGTTCCCACGATTGCATATTTAAAGGTAAATAAATAGCTTTTTCCTACTCTTGCGTCAGTAAACAGATCAATATAGTTTCGGATTCCTACATAGTCATAGGTTCCATAGCCACGGTAATTTGTAAAGCTGTAGATTACTCCTTTAATCATCGGCAGCGTATTGAACGTGAAAAAGAGAATCACCACCGGTGTGATAATTGCCCAATAGGTTTTATTACGACTTGACATCTTCTTCATCTTGCACCCTCCATTTCCTCCTGATATTGCTGCACCTTTCTAATCAAATCTCTATTATACCTTTTCCATTCCGTATCAAAGCGCTGTAAAAAAGCAGTAACCGAATCTTCACTCTGATCTAACAGAAATGTCTGTATCATAGCGTCCACACTCATTTCACTCGGATAATGGTGATCCTGAAAGTCAGCCATTCTGTCATTTTGGATATAGGCACTCATATCCTGAAGCTCGACCGGCAAGTCAAAGTCGCCCTCTTTGCAAGCGATTCCTCCCTGATCATTGAGATAAATCTGAATCGTCTCATCCTCATATAAGAATCGCAGCACCTCATAAACCGCCTCTTTATTCTCAGATTCCTTCATCACACAGAACTGAAGGTCGATGCCCGAATTCAACACATTGTCGGCTTCGTTCTCATTTGCCGGAAATACAAAGGAGCCGATATTCATATCCGGATTTACCGACCGAATCTGCGGAATTGCATAACTGCCGATCGGATACATCGCAGATTCTCCTCTGGCAAAAGCCGTACAGGCATCATTGTACCCGTAAGCATACGGATTGGGCTCTGCATAATCCAACAACTTTCTTATTTTCTCTGCTGTTTCCCGATACGCTGACTCAAATGTTGTATTTCCCATATTCACTTGATTACAGGTATCAGAATCAGATAGTCCCACTGCTAATGCATTCCAGGGTGCTAGACAGGTCCATGTATCCTTATAGCCCAAATATAACGGCTGTATACCACTGTTCTGTATTTCTTCGCATAGGGAAAGAAATTCACTCCATGTTTCAGGCACGCTCCAGCCATACTCCTCAAACATATCTTTGTTATAAAGAATTCCGGCTGCATTTGCCGCATAAGGAAGTGCATACGCGCCTTCCGTCGGAATAAACTCCAGTTCTTCAAGCATCTCCATATAAGAAGGCTTTACTTGTGTGATCCCCTCAAAATCAGAAATGTCCATGAACAGATCCGCATCCAAAAAATTTGAATAATTACTGTCTCCGCCGATTCCGACAATATCAGGATAATCCTCTCTCACAAAACGGGTTTTCAAAATTGTCATCGCTTCATTCGGTGATTCGACCGACAGATAGATATCGTCATGCGTCTCATTGAAGCGCTGTGCTATCTGTTCAAATGCCGCAACAGCCTCGGGTTTATAAGAAACTAATTCCACCACCACCTTACCGTCGTGTTCATTTTTCCCACAGCCCGATATGCTCAGGATGCTAAGCATTACCAGCATGACTGCCATAACCCTTTCTGCCATGTTCCTTTTCGCCATATTTTTTATCTCCTTTCGCTGTTTTCTGCGTTTTGATTTTTATTAATTAAAGTTTAACATACCAATATGCTACCTATAAATACCATCATTTTTGAAGTTTTATACCAAAATGCTTGAATTTGTGCTATAATACATATTGATGACGCATTTTGGTATATTTGAAATCGGAGGTATCTGATGAACGACTTGCTCTTTTCTGTTTTTCCGAATGAAAATTTTATAGATTTGGGATTATATCAGTACGGTTGGGAGCACTGCAGACCATCGCACTCTTTCGGGCCGGCTGCAAGAAATCATTACTTGTTCCACTATATCATTTACGGCACAGGAACTCTGATGGCGGACAATGCAAAGGGTGAAACTCAAACCTATTCTGTCAAAAGCGGACAGGGATTCCTGATCTTTCCCGGCCAGATCACTACCTACATTGCGGATCATCAGCTTCCCTGGGAATACGCATGGATAGAATTTGACGGTCTGAGGGTCAAAGAAGCATTTGACAGAACTGACCTGTCATTAAATCAGCCTGTCTATCACTCTCATTCCAAAGAATTAAGAGAACTGATGGTAAATGAAATCATGTATATCGTACAAAACTCGGGGAAATCTCCTTTTCATCTAATTGGGCACCTTTACCTTTTTTTCGATTATCTGATCCAATCAACAAAATCCGCTAATTTGCTCAGCAGCAGTAAAATGAGTGATTTTTATATCAAGGAAGCGGTCAGCTTTATAGAACAGAATTTTCAGAATAATATAACAGTTGAAGATATTGCATCAGTATGCGGAATCAACCGCAGTTATTTTGGCAAGATTTTTCATAAGTCCATGGGAAAATCGCCCCAGGAATTTTTGATCAATTACCGCATGATAAAGGCAACTGAATTATTAAAGCTGACTTCCCTATCCATTGCAGATATCAGTTCTGCTGTGGGATATGAAAATCAGCTTCATTTTTCACGCGCATTCAAAACAACATATGGTGTTTCTCCGCGCATTTGGAGAAATCAGAATAAATAATTTCATTATTTTCCGCTGTCAGGCAGCGGCGCATCCCGCCAGTCAAGCAGGTAGTAATCCGCAAGCTTTTCTATCTCCGCCCGCTGACGCTCCGAATATTGATCATACACACCGCAGGTAATCATATGAGCCTGCTTAGCACTCTTGATTGCCGGAAGAACATCGTCAAAAACAATACACTTTTCCGGCAGCACTCCGATCCTGTCCGCGGCAAGTTCAAATACATCCGGATATTCTTTCCCGTGCGCCACTTCATCCGTGGAGCATACGGCGTCAAATAACTCTAATATGGCATTATTTTTCAGGCAGGGTATCGCCAGCTTTACGGTCATCCCCGTAGCGACTGCCAGCCGGATGCCCGCCTCCTTCAGCTTCAACAGATAATCCAACGCATGCGGCAGCAGCCTGACGTTATGCGCATACTCGTACGCCGCCATTTCACTCCACTCCTGCATAATGTCTTCTGCCTTTTCCTCCAGCCCAAATCGCGCGATCGTATAATGCGCTGTTTCCGCAAAGCTGAGGCTGCTGATCTTCGCCGCATAATCCTCCGGTACGGACAGATTCCGCTTCCGCAAAAAAGAAATATCAATCTGTTCCCATATTCCCATCGAATCTAAAAGTGTTCCGTCCAAGTCAAAAATCGCCGCTTCAAATTTCATTTACGATTTCAACCTCCCCTGCTCTTTTCATTTTGCAGCATAACGGATAACAGAAACACTTTATGATCGACAGACCAATCGACCGCGCCATGATAGTTTTCTGCCGCCTTTTTGATATTGGAAAACCCGATCCCGTGCGCTTCCTTATCCGCCTTATCCGTTACCGGAAATTCCGATTGCCGTTTCCGTATCACAGTTCCGTCAAAGCTGTTTTCTATTTCTATTAAAATCATGTTTCCTTTTTGAACAGAGGACAACCGGATAAACGTTTCCGCCTCCGGTTCTTTCTCCTTGAGCTTCCTGCATGCCTCGATCGCATTATCCAATGCATTTCCCAGAATAATGCCGATGTCATAGCTTTGTATCAGAAGACTCTCCGAAAACAGCAGCCATTCCGCATCCATTCGTATATCCGGAATTGCCTTTATCGCTTCATGATACTTCATATTCAGCAGCGTATCGATCACTGCATTTCCCGTGCGGAACTGAAATTCCAGTCTGTCCATCGTCTGATTCAGCTCAGACAGGTAATCCTGCAGCTCCTCCTGTTCCTTTTCCTCATTTCCCGCGGAAAGCTGCATGATCACGGAAAGCGTATTTTTCATGTCATGCTTCATGCTCCGTATACCTGAAAAAATACGCTCCATTTCCGTCATGTGCTCCTGCATACTGCCAATCTGATTTTCCAGAATGATCCTGCTGTTTTTTTCTCTGTTAAAATAAATCATATCCTGAAACAGCTTAACGCCATACACAATGGATAACAGCGATAACAGCAGGATTGCCAGGACGATCAATAACAGAACGGGATATTTATCATACCAGAAATTCAATATCCCGTTTTCCACGGTAATGATGATGATGCGCAGCAACAGGCATATCAGCCATCCGACCAGCCCCGGTGTGAGAATGAACAAAAGCTCCGTCCTGTGAATGACATAGTCTTTTTCCCGATAACTCTTTACTATTTTTTTTAACGCAAAATAAAATATGACACAAAAGGAGAGATACATGAGAATATACAAGCCGATCATGGTGCCTTTTATGACATACTCAAACGTTTCCACGGAAGTGATATACGCCTGTCCTACGCACCAATTCCAAAACTCAAACAAAAGACTTCCAAACTCCATGACCAAATACGCCAAAAAGAAACTGATCTCACTGACTGCCATGAACGTGATCACCAAAAATACGGTAATGATATGAAACGCCTGATAAAAACAGAACGTCAGCACAAACAGGATCAAAAATAAAGCGATCTGTTTTTTTAGGATCTCCACGCTCGCATCATTTGACGGCGGGCGCAGACGCAGCCCTATCTTTATCACCCCAAACAGGATGGCAGCCATAAAGCCGCTCCATTTTTGTTTCGCAAATCTGCTTTCCAAAAACGCTTCCATGAAATATTGCAGGCAGTATCCCTGAAACAATGCATAGAATACCTCCTGCACCGCACCTATCACATCAGACACAGGCTGTTCCTCCGTTCCGTAAATACCGCATATACGCTTTGACAAATTCATTGTACCGTTTCTTTGCCAGATAAATACACTCCCCGTTCCCCAGCCGGATCATGCCGTTGTCATATTCCGCGATATGCGCCATATTCACAAGATACCCTCTGTGGCAGCGAAAAAAGCTTTCTCCGAGCTGCGTCTCCAATTCATTCATGACAGCATAAATCTCTATGGTGTCCCCCTTGGTATGGAGCTCCACTTTTCTCCCTCTGTTTTCCGCATACAGAATGTCCCGATGGTACAAAGTAATATGCCGGTATTTTGTTTTGATAAAAAGCTGCTCCCGCCCTTTTTCCGTTTGCTTTTCCGCTTCTTTTACCGCCCTGCCAAATATCTCCCGAAACCTGTTTTCTTCTATTGGCTTTAGCAGATAATGAAACGCGGCGACATCAAAAGCCTCAAATACATAATCCTTCAAACCGGAAATAAAGACTAAAACGGCATCTTCGCTCTGCTCCCGAATCCTTTTGGCTGTCTCAATACCGTTCATTCCGTCCAGCTGTATGTCCAGAAAAATCATATCATAAGATTTCCCTGAACAAAGCAGCGCTTCACCGGAAGCATAGACTTCCACATCAAATTCTGTTCCCTGCTTTTCGATCAGACCTTTTACCTGCCTCCTGATAATCTCCTCATCATCAACGACTGCGATATTCAATTTTGACACCTCAATTTCTTTGCAAAGATTCTTGTCGGCTTCCATGTATTATATCGGCAGCTTGAACATCTCTTTGTAAAGTAATAAACCTGAAAAAAGGACATTTCTCTGCATTTTATCGCAAGAGAAATGTCCTTGCAGTATCACTTATTACGTGCCAAAGATACCCCCGCTTATAATTTGAATTTGCCTACTTCGCCGTTCAATCTTTCGACGATCTCCAAATTGGAAGCCGCTTCTTCTCCTATATCGCTCACATCACTCGTCAGTCTCACTGCCGTTTCCGTTACATTGGTTACCCCTATCGCACTCTCATTTACCGCGTTCTTCACTTCTCTCAACGCTTCCCTGATCGCGTCCATATTTAGCTTCAACTGCTCGCTTTCGCTCGCAAAGCGCTGCATCATCACATTCATATCCCCAACGTTACTCTGATAGCTCTCACTGGTCTCCAACAGCTTTTCATAGCCGCCGACCGCAGTCGTGTTCATGAATTTGATCATTTCTTCCGCTTCCGCTGCCAACTCATCCACTGTCCGGATCACATCACTTGTCACGTTCTGTATCTCTGTTGCAGAAGCCGCGGAATTAGATGCCAGCTTTCCGATCTCGTCCGCAACAACCGCAAATCCTTTGCCTGCTTCTCCCGCCCGCGCAGCTTCAATGCTCGCATTTAACGCTAAAAGATTGGTTGCTTCGGTAATGCTGATAATATTCGTTGTCAGTTCTCTGATTTTTTCTACATCCTTGGATTTTTCTATTTTCTGTTGAACCTCTCCCGCCATCTCGGCAACCTGATTCATCGCCTCCTGCTTTTCTTCTACTGCACGCCGATATATTTCCGAAGCGGTCTTCATGATCCCGTCAGAAGAGATTCTTCCTTCTTCCGCCTGTCCGTCAATACTCTCTATGGATTCAAAAATCTGCCGGATCGACTCATTGACCCGGTCTAACGACGCGCTGGATTCCTCCATTGCCGCACACATCTCTTCCATCACAGAGGAAACATCCGTGACTTCCTCTTCCGCGTGAGACAATTTGTTTGATACCGTACGCGAAGATTCTTTTAACTGCTGCGAATTTGCAGAGATATTCAGCATGATCTCCCGTATATGCTGAAGCAGCTTGTTGACATTTTCCGCGATCATTTCCATCTCATCGCCGGTATGAACATCTAATGTCTTTGTCAGATCCCCCTCGCTATGTACCAATTCATATATTTTGTCGTCTACCTTACGCAGTCTCCTGATCACTTTGCCGACCATGAGATTCAGAACTACCAGCGCAATGACCATACAGATCAGCGAAATCTGTATCACCCGCGTCAATGCCATTTGCAAGCGCTCCACCACGCCCGCCGCATCATAATCACAGCCGACAATTGCCACGACCTTCCCGCTTGTGTCTGTCAAAGGCATATACGCCGAAATCAGATCGCCGTCATCCGTAGAATCAATATAGTCCTGTACATACATGTTACCGTCAAAAACGGATTTCAGTTCCTGATAGGACGACTCAAAGACAACGCCATAAGCATTTTTTCTGTCCGTATTGTCCGCATCAATTCCGTAGTATACTCTATTTCCGTCCGTATATAGGGTGTACAGATATTTGATCCCGCAGCTCTGCTTCAATTCCAACATTGTCTGCAGCAGGGCGTTCACTTCCTCACTATTCTGTGTCTCCGCCGACATTTCTGCCACCAGTTCCGCATCGATCACTCTTGTGGAAATGACTGCCGCCATCTGCGCTTCCTCGACGCCCATCTCGACCAATCCCTCTTTTGTACGTTGATAGGAATTAAAGCCCATCACCGCACACAGCAATATGATCGCCACGCTCGTCGGAAATAGGATTTTGGCTCGAATACCGATTCCCCTCGTTTTTCTTTTTATCATGTCCCTCGTTCCCCCTTTATATGACCGGCTCCTTGCGCCGTATCAAATCAGACATATAAGACCCTTGTCCATCGTTTCTATTATAGCAGAAATTTGAAATAATCTATATGCTTAAATTCATTTTTTAAATTTTTTCAACCGTCCGCTTCCATGCTTCCGCAAGCTCTTTGATGGACCGATAACGATCTTTCCTGTTGTCGCTGACCGCCTTTTTCGCAACCTCAAAGCTTTCATCCGAAAGCTGCCACGCCTCGCGGATGCGCTCATAATTGCCAAACAGCGCAAACGCCATGGCGCCGGCGGTATAAACGTTCGTAATCTCGTCAATCTCCGCTCCGAACTGATATTCCTCAGGCGCCTGAAAAAGCGAACTGCCCCACATCCGCCCCATGTCATTGACACATGGCATATTTCTAAAAAAATCAATATCACAGACCGTTGTACAGTGTTTGGCGGGATCATACATCACACTGCCGTCATAAAAATCAACTGCCACATATCCGCTTGCCGCAACATATGCCAGAAAGTCAAGAACATCGCAAAATACAATCATTCTCTCCTCCACCGGCATCTGCATAAAGGTGCGGTGCTCTGCCGGATACATTCTGCCCATACAATCTCCTTCTGCCCATTTGAAGATCATTGCAAACCCACCGGCAATCTCCTCCGCCCGAACAAATTCAATGAGTTTTTCATGCTTCAGTTTCTCGTAGACAGGCAATGCCGATCGCAGGCGTTCAATCGCATCCTCCCGCGTTCCGGTATATGCCTCCGTCGGAGCTCCCGCAAATTTCACAAAGTATCGTTCGCCGTCTTTCTCCGTCCCAAAACAAATATTGCCTGAATCCTGATCGTCAAATACTTGAAACACCTTCCCGTACCGGCTTAAAAAACTAAAATCAAACGGCTCCTTCATTTTGTAAGGAATCCCGTCAATATTTTGTAAAATGAATGAATTCTGCAAGTGATGATTCTCCTTATCCGATTTCTTCCTTTTTTGCGTTCCTGATCTGAATTTGCATGCGTTTTCCTGCCCTTCAATTCTTCTCTTATCAATACTTATCATAGCACAATCACGTTTCTGCTTCCAAGCGCATAAAATAAAAAAAGTCTGATAACGAGGAAATTTATGTTTTATATCCCCTCGACCGACGGCGTAAAAATTGCCGTCTATGACTATTGTCCGCATGGAAAACAGACCGTCCTTCTCCTTCACGGATGGCCGCTGTCCCATCAGATTTTTGAATATCAGGTCAATCTGCTTACGGATTGCGGATACCGCGTAATTACAGTGGATTTAAGAGGCTTTGGCAGGTCGGATACGCCTGCATGCGGATATTCTTATGATCAAATGTCTGCCGATCTGTTTCAGATCGTCCGTCGCCTTCGCCTGAAAAACTTCATTTTAGTTGGGTTTTCCATGGGCGGAGCGATCGCTTTACGATATATGAATCGCTACAACGGATTCGGCGTATGCAGACTCATCCTGCTTTCCGCCGCTGCCCCGTGCTTTACAAAACGTCCCGGCTTTCCATACGGAAAAACCATGCAGGAAGTGAATGATCTGATCTGCCTTGCCGAAACCGACAGGCCGCAGCTTTGTCAAAACTTCAGCAAACAGCTTCTTGCATGTCCGCATTCTGACGCCGTTGTTGACTGGTTCCGAAGCATCGCATTGTCCGCATCCGGCATCGGAACGGTCAAGTGCGCGATCTCGCTTCGTGATGAGGACTGTCGAAAAGATCTCCCCTGCGTCCATGTCCCCACCGATATCATCCACGGTGCTCAGGATGTGATCGTCTCCAATGAACTTGCTGAAATACAGCACAAGTGCATCTGCGGTTCCAAACTCATCACCTTATCCGACAGCGGGCACGGGATCATGTATGACCAGCTGGAAAAATTCAACGCGATCTTTATAAATGCCATTTCTGACTCCGCACTGTCAGAAAAATAAGATAAGGGCTGCACGCACGTGCAGCCCGATCTCATTCCTTAATACGAATAAAGCATGTTAGCTGTACTCTCCCCCGTTTTCAGCCGGTATACTTCCGAGCGCAGTCTGCGATAGCCATCCCGCCAGCCGATAGAAGCGGTTTCGTCGTAAGTACTATACTCTATGGTAAAATATAAGAATCCATCCGCATAATACAAATCCCTATATCTTATCCAATCTGTCTCCTCATCCTCCCATTTTGAGATACAATCTCCCAAATCCGTGGCAACCCTCACAATTGTGCCGGAATCGTCAGGCAGAGCATAAATATTCGTTTGAGGATTCTCTCCATAGAGACTCCATTCGCACAAAACGCCTTTTTCTGCCGGATAATACCACAGCATTCTCCTCGTTTGCAAATCATAGTCTCTTAAGATTCGTTCGGGAAAATCCGTAAAACAGCATGTATTGGCATCCATGTCCCATGCCCACATATTATGCTCTTGAAAAGAATCTGCTTCATCCGGAAAGAAATAACGCGGAAAATAAATCATTGTTTTTCCATTGTTATGACTCAGATAAAAAAAATCCTCCGGAATCATGACTGCCCTATAATCTGTACCATCCAGCCTGACACTGATCAATAATCCGCCTTGAAACATACCGGCACTTCCGGCATACCCGCCGTATAGAAAATAGATCCTGTCCTCATCTACCTCCACATGCAATATGTATTCATCAGCAAAAGGGGACTGATCTTCATTGTAAATATTGTAATTCGAGGTAAGTGCCAGGATCTCTCTCTGCTCCCCCTCTAAGGAAACCGCACACAGCATATGAACAGCTGCATCATCCTTATCGTATTTTGTATAATAAAGCCATCCATCCTGATAGGCTTCCACACGAATATGGCTGTCATCAAAATTGATTGGTTCCGTTTCTCCTGTTTCGTAGTTCATCGCATAGTATCGGGTACGATCCCAATAGCTGCTGCCTTCCTCCTCCCACATTTGCAAAACCATCACATTTCTCTCTCTGTCGATCGCGAGAATCTTTCCGTTTCCATAATCAATCCGGTTATTTCCCTGCATATCCACGGAATACAACTGCAGACCCATATAGTCCTCCATGTTTACCCCGTCTGTCATGTAAAACCGGCCATTGACCAGATAAATATCACCATAGCCCTCATCCGTAAACAGCTCTGTTTCCGCTCCGTCAGAATCCATACAGACAATCTCCTTTTTGGCTCCCGGAATCGGTTGGGAATTGTACATTGCCCATAAAGCTGCTTCCTCATAGGAATCTTCATGATACCTGCGATAATACACGTTACCATCCTGATAAGCATAAGTGCTGTTCGTATATTTCATATCATCCAGCATGGACAGATCATCCGCATACTGTACAGGTATGACCTCATCGCTATACTCGATATCTTCTGATACATATACCGTGATTACCGCTTCCGGTTCCTCTGTATCTGCAGTACCTTCCATCACATCAGTCGCTTCATCCCCCGCTGTTGCGGTATCTTCTACCGTATCCGCGGCATCTTCTCCTGCCGCTTCTTCTGTTCCGGCTTCCGTCTCCGCACCATCTTCCACATCTACATTTCCATATTCCGGTACTGTTTCGCGATCGGTATCCGTCTGCTTTCCGCAGGCTGCGATACAAACGATAAGGAATGTCGCCGCAATGATTCGCATCCTCTGCTTTTTTCGATTCATGATCACCCTTTCGCTTTATCGAATGATAAACTTGCGCGCTGCATGGATACCGATTTTATAAGGCAGAGGCCTGAGGTCATGATCCGCCTCCTTTAGTTTTTCACGAATATTGATATGCTGAGGACAATGTTTTTCACATTTGCCGCAGCCAATGCATTGTGATGCAAAACCGGGTTCCTTCCGCATCCCCATGTTCTGGGCAAACTCAAAGCGTGCTGAGGTTTTCTTCTCCATATACATCAGATTATAATAGTAGAAATTGCCCGGAATATCCACACCCTTTGGACAGGGCATACAATATCGGCAGCCCGTACAGCCTACTTTTTCCCGTTCACGAATGATCTGCTTGATCCGTTCAATGATCTCCATATCTTCTTCTGTAAAATGCCCCGGTTCTGCCTCGGATGCGATACGTATATTTTCATTCACCATATCCTCAGAATTCATACCGGAAAGCACACAGGTGACCTCCGGCTGATTCCACAGCCAGCGCAGTCCCAGCTCAGCAGGCGAATAGCCCTTGCTGTCCGAGGCAAGCACCTCCTTCGCTTTATCCGGAAGATTGACCAGCTTGCCGCCGCGAAGAGGCTCCATAATGATAACCGGAATCCCCTTCTCTGCCGCTGCCTGAAGTCCCTTCTTTCCCGCCTGGGTATGCTCATCCAGATAGTTATACTGTATCTGGCAGAAGTCCCAATCATAAGCATTCAGAATTTTCAGGAACATTTCCGTTTCACCATGGTAGGAAAAACCGAGGTTACGAATACGACCTTCCGCTTTCTGCCTTTTGATCCAATCCTCAATTCCCAGAGCCTTAAGATGCTCCCATTCTGCATAATCCGTAAACATATGCATCAGATAGTAATCAATATAGTCTGTGCGAAGACGGGATAGCTCCTCGTTAAAGGTTTTGTCAATCGCCGCAGAGGAACGTATGATGTACTGCGGGAGCTTGGTGGCAATATACACCTTTTCACGGCACTTGTTTTTGTAAAGAATCTTTCCAAGGCATTCCTCACTGCCCGGATAAATGTATGCGGTATCAAAATAATTGACACCTTTTTCGATTGCAAGAAGAACTTCCTTCTCAGCTTTTTCAAAGTCGATGCTATTTCCCTTTCTGCTGAATCTCATGCAGCCGTAACCCAATTGGGAAATTTGATTGCCATATCGGTCAGGTCTATATTTCATTTCTATCCTCCAAGGTTTCTTTATTTCACAAGCCGCCCATTCGGGCGGGTATCATGTCTATCGACATGATACCCTACACGACTCTCCGGCTCCGCACATTATCATACACCATATTAACATGATACACAACAATAGAAACAATATCATATGGAATAAAAAAGCAAGTCACATCATATTGGTAGTAGAGGGTGATGCTTTTTGAAAATTCAATGGAAAAATTTAATTACCTGTATTGCCATACCGCTTGCCGTCGGCAGTCTTTCTGCGCTATTGACACGAAATAGTATGGAAACCTTTCAATCAATCACAAAACCGGGTCTGGCTCCGCCAGGCTGGCTGTTTCCGGTTGTGTGGACAATTCTGTATGTCCTTATGGGAATTGCATCCTATCTGGTACTTACATCCGGAAAGCCAAACGATCATGCCCTAACCACATATGGCATTCAGCTTATATTTAACTTTTTCTGGTCAATTATCTTTTTTAATTTAGAGCTATACCTGTTTGCATTTATCTGGCTTGTTCTGTTATGGCTGCTGATCCTCAAAACAACCATTTTGTTCTATGAAATATCAAAACCTGCCGGATATCTGATGGTTCCCTATCTACTGTGGGTAACTTTTGCAGGCTACTTAAACTTATCCATCTATCTATTAAATTAGAAAGCACCAAAAACAGCTATTGATATCCACTTCCTCACGGAATCCGCATTTCAATAGCTGTTTTATTTACAAAATCTCCTCCACTTTCTTTTTTACATGTTCCATGGACTCCGTCGGCTCAAACCGGGCAACGATCTTCCCTTCACGGTCAATCAGAAATTTTGTAAAATTCCACTTGATGTTGCCGTTGTTTTTATAATCCTTATCCATCTTCTTGACAACGCCTTTCAGTATCAGCGTCATCGGACTCTTGCCAAAACCGTCAAAGGAAGTATGGTCAGAAAGATATTGAAATAGCGGGCTGGCATTTTCGCCCAGCACCTCAACTTTGGAAAACTGCGGGAAAGTGATCCCGTAGCGGCCGGTGCAGAAGGAATGGATCTCCTCATCACTACCGGGAGCCTGATCGGCAAACTGATTGCATGGGAAGTCCAGGATCTCAAGCCCGTCCTTCTGGTGAAGCTCATATAAATCCTGCAGAGCATCATACTGTGGTGTAAATCCACATCCTGTAGCGGTATTGACGATCAAAAGCACTTTCCCTTGATACTCGGAAAGCGATACTGCATTTCCATCCTGTGTTTGTACTGTAAAATCAAAAATACTCATCATGTTTCCTCCTGAATTTTCATATTACAATTCCTTTTCCGTGTTAAGATAACCCGTCAAGCAGCTTATACAAAAGCCGGTATAATTGCTGCGCCTCCTGCGGTTCCACATTAACACAGGCTCCCAGGCTCACCGGTATCTCAACAGCCTGCTCCTTTAAGTCCTCGCCTTCCTGTGTAATGGAAACGATCAGATTCCGTTCATCTGCTTTGGAGCGGTTCCGTACCACATAATTTTTTTCCTCCAGCTTTTTCAGCACAGGAGTAAGCGTACCGGAATCCAGATAAAGGCATTTCCCAAGCTCCTTGACTGTTACCTCCTTTTTCTCCCACATGACCATCATTGCGATATACTGGGTATATGTCAGGTCCAGCTTGTCAAGATACGGTTTATATCTCCTTATCACTTCTTTGGAACAGGCATAGAGCGGAAAACATAACTGATTTTCAAGTTTTAAGCTGTCGTATTTGTTGTTTGGCATAGTATCATAACTCCTCATACCATTTTTATGCTACACAATTTATCACGATATGATCTTTTTGGCAAATGCCGCAGCAGCCTCGCAGTCCTTTTCATCCGGTTTTCCTTTATGAATGGGACCAAAAGACCCTTTGCAGTAGAATTCTTCTTTTGCCTGCACAATTCCTTTTTCCGCAAGGAGCTTTCCCACCTGCTTATATGTGGATTTTATTAAAGCTGCTGTACTAAAGTTTACAACTTTCCCCACTGTTACATCGATGTTAGAAATAAATTTTTTAATATTGTCATCTACCCCATACGCATAGACAGAACTGCCAAGAAAGAGGATATCAACGTCTTCCCGAAGCGGCTCTTCCACCGTCTTTGCCTCTGCTCCTACCGCTTTTGCAATCGCATCCGCCAGCTTTTTTGTATTTCCCGATCTTGTGTAATATCTTACTTCTATTTTCATGCCTGTCCCACCTCTCTTTGTTCTTCATATGCCGCCCTGCAAGCTTTGGCAAGCTGATCCGCGCAGGAAGTCGGTCTTCGTCCGCAAATCACGCCCGACAGTTTTTTCTCAATTTCTTCCACCGTCCATCCGTCTACAAGCAGAGGTATCGCTTTCAGGTTTCCATTGCATCCTCCTGTAAAAGAAATATTTGTGACCACATTTCCATCAATATTGAGTTTTATTTCAGTGGAACAGGTATCCTGTGTCTTATAAGTGTATTCCATCATCATCCTCCAATCGATTCCTATAATAAGTTTGCAATCTTTTCTTCCACTTCAGCCATGTCAGCCGTCGGCTCAAAACGTTCTACCACATTTCCGTCCCTGTCAATCAGAAATTTGGTGAAATTCCATTTAATATCGCTGCTTTGCAAATAATTCGGAGCAGTCCTGCTCAACACGCTTTCCATCATTGGTGTCAGGGGATGTTCCGGATCAAAACCGGCAAATCCCTTTTTGGATTTCAGAAAAGTATAGAGCGGACTCTCATTCTCTCCATTCACTTCAATCTTTGAAAAAATCGGAAATGTAATACCATATCTGGAGTCACAAAAGCTGACAATTTCCTCATTACTGCCGGGCGCCTGATGTCCGAACTGATTGCAAGGGAAATCAAGAATAACGAAACCATCACTGCCATATTTTTCAAAGAGATCCTGCAGATTGTCATATTGCGGAGTAAAACCACACTCTGTCGCAGAGTTGATTATCAAAATTACCTGTCCCGCATAGTCCTTTAACGATACCTCAACACCGGCAGCATTTTCTACATTAAAATCATAAATATTCATCATATCCTCCTTCATCAATAAAATTGTGTAAAATTAAATTTTGTAAAATCTTTATTTAGATTGTACGCAATCGATTTTGATTTGTCAACTATCTTTTCCATTTTTTTCCGGCCCGGATGTGGGTTCTGCCCATGTCTGATATATCTGTGCAATCACCTGTTCAATCGGCGCTTTTCTAATTTCCACGTCCATGACCCCATCCGCCTTCGACAGCCTCTCCAGCAATACTTTGACAGGCAGACTGGACAGATCCACTTCGAATTCAAAAACGCCGCGATTTTCGCTTAGGAGCCTGCAGTCTTCAAGCTGAAGCTCTCTGCCGTCCGTGGTAACGATGAAATGTGTGAGATTTCCCGTAATGTCGCGCAATCCATCGAAGCTGCCGTCAAAGGCAAGCTTTCCTTTGGAGATCATCAAAATCCTCCGCGCCATCTCCTCCAGATCATCCATATCATGACTGGTCACCAGAATTGTCACACCTTCCTCCCGATTGATCTTTTTCAAAAAATCAATCATCTGCCGCTTTGCCACCACATCCAATCCCAGCGTCGGTTCATCCAACAGGATCAGCTCCGGCGAATGCAGCAGCATCATTGCCAGATCTGCTCTCATTCGCTGCCCCAGTGACAATTCTCTGGCAAAGGTGTTCCGAATCTCACCAATATCCAACAATTCCGTCACCATATCCAGATTCCGTTTGTACACCGTATCCGGGATGTCCCACACAACCTTTTTCCATTCAAAGCTCTGCATCACCGGATGATCCCACCAAAGCTCTGTTCGGTTTCCGAATAACACGCCAAGCTTTTTCATCAGCGCGATTCTGTCTTTCTCCGGCGACATCCCCAGCACGGATATCGTCCCTTCTGTGGGCTGAAGGATACCCGACAGCAGCTTCATTGTGGTGCTTTTTCCTGCTCCGTTCGGACCTGCATACGCTACAAACTCGCCTTTCCTGATCCGGAAAGAAACATTGTCAAGTGCCGACACTGTTTTCCTTTCCTGCCTGAACAAGTGTGCGATTTTCTTTTCGCTATCGCCTTTCTTCTTGGAATTTTCTTCATTCCGTTGCCACTGTGTAAATAATTTACTCACGGACTCCACCCTTACCGCAATCTCCTCAGGAGCGGTGGCCGCCTGAAACATATCTGTTGATTCCCTTTTTAACATAATATCGAAATCCTTTCCTAAAATAATAAGTTGCCGTCAGCGATATCAGCAGCGCAAATATCGCCGGATAAATACCTTCCAATGTTGCTGCCTTTCCTAACAGAATCATTGTCGGAAACCATGCCATCAGACCTGCCGGAAAAATCGTCAGTAAAGGATACCGGATATACCTCGGCATACCGGATAACGGAAACGTCATGGTACGCTCCATACTGTAAACTACCGCACCGGATATCTCCTCACACTGCACCGGCGCATAAAAGGCAAGACTTGAAAACAAATAAGAAAACGCCACCACGATTACCATACTGATGATCAGCTGGAGAATCAGCATTCCCGGCCACCACCAGGGCATAACCATTTCCATATGGCATACGGCCGCCCACAGCATCCCGATTCCTGACAGAAAGCTGCTGGAACCGGTAAAAGGGAAGATTCCTACTGTCAGCTGCACGGCATAAGGAACGGGCATAATAAACATATGCTCCCACTGCCCTCTGCCGATGATCCTGCTTGGAAACAGCGCATTACATCCGCCCATCATATTGAGAAAGCCCATCACAATATTGCCATATGCCAGCATGAACAAAACTTCAAACCGGTCCATGCCGCCAATTCCGCCAAATTTCCACGCCAGAAGAAATATTCCTGAAATCGACGATATATTGGAGACAATATCAGCAATGATGACGATCGCCATAAACTTCCCATCCCGCATCAGGGAAGCTAAGTCCATGCGGGCATAAATTTTCAGCAGTTGAAAGTATCTCTTTATTCCATAAAACAGTTTTCTTTTCCTTTTATCCACCAAAGCTCACCATCCTCTCTCTGGATTTTCGGAACCACACGGCTGCGGCAATCCATATCACAACATTCCAGAAAAGCTGTACCGGAATGATCTCTGAGGCCTCTGCACTTCCTACATATAGTGATAAAAAAGCACCGCCCAGACTGCCGAAGGGCTGATAGTGAATCCACCTGTCCATGCCAAAGGGCAGGATTTTGAATGGTATCACTGTGCCGGAAAAAAAGGAGGTCACAGCGCTCCTGATCACATAGGTAAGCCATGAAACATTACGCAGTCTGACCGTAACACAGTAAAACAGAAATTCAAAGGCAAACCCAAGAGATACGCTTAACACCAGTGACGGTATTATCCACAGCGTCCTTGGAAGTATCCTGATTTTTAAAAGTGGCGCAGCCAAGACCATCGGCATCGAAAACAAAAGCAGCATCGGTATCCACTCTCCGATCGTCCTCGAGATGACCTGCCCGAACACCGGCAGGGGACGGGTAAACATTTCCATGCTTTTTGTATCGTAATCCCACGCCGATAAACAGGTATTTACCACCATCATGTCTGCCAGCAGCGCATTGACATACGTATAGCTCAGAAGCTGTGAAATCGACATTTCCGCCTCATATCCGCTTTCCGCCAGCGTTCTCCAGATAAACATTACCGGCACCAGATACACTACCTTCATGATCATATCCGGAAACAGATAAAGCACACCGCCGCCCATTTTACCTTTCACGGCCATCCGGGCAGTCGCCATATATTTACTTATCATTTTCATTCCTCTCATTCTGCCGCTGCTGCGGCGATATTGCTCACTCCATTTATTTTTGGGCATAAAAAATGCCCTGCACAGACTGTTTTGTCCGCACAAGGCACTCGCTTTCAACCGCAAATCCAACGCACAACGAAAGGAAAGGTTCCTGTAAGCCATAGGTTACAAGACCGCCATCCTCCCGTCTATTCCGTCAAATGGTGAGCTGCATACAAAACAATCCGTTTCCCAAAAAAGGGCATAGTTATCCCCTGCGGTTCCTGCTTTGTATGTGAATCTGCGTATGATATCACTGCCGTCAAATAACTTTTTAGCCATCAGGACTTCGCATTGCTTCATATCTCTCACCACCTTTCATCAAATTTGAATTCATTTTACAATATTCTATATGAGATTGCAATGCTTTTTTAAAAGCATCACTTCAAATAAAAACTGTTTTTATAGCAGCTCATGCTGCCTTATATTCGTCATCAGCCCGCATAAGCCTCTATCCGTTCTATTTTCTTCTCCATATCATCTCCGCCTAAGATGGAAAAAAGAAAATCCTCATGCTCCTCCCGAAGAATTTGCACAACCTCGGCATATTCATCCCCATTTTCATCACTGAAATATTTCCATAAACAGTCTGTCTTTGTCTCCTCCACAATCGTCTTAATGCATCGCAACGGTTTATCTGTCGTCTTCTTTCCGTATTTATTCACCCTTTTCGCGGCCGCCTCATACCTGTACTTTTTGCAAAACCAATTCAAGAATTTAATTTTGTATTGATTCGGTATATGATAGTATATAAAGTACAAATTTCTGGCAGAAAAACAAGCTACTCCCGCTTTGCTATATAAGCCATATGCATACTTTAGCATTGCGTCAATCACATGCCGGTTATCTCTGTCACTCTGCACGATCGTCGAAAAACAAACAACGATCATCAACACAGTAAATTGCAGCTTGTCAACTTGTATATATTGATCCGGACTGCTTTGCCTGCCCATGCGATCAGGATCAAACAGGCCATACCAAACCGATTTTAATGCCCCGTATAGATTCACCGTTTCATATAAACAACAGCTTTCAAACATTTTGACCGCGATGAACGGATTCACCCAAAACACTTTCCATATCTGCGTTTCTAATTGCTCCAGCGACCATGCACCTGACATATACGCTTTGTTAAAACAAGTGATCAATTCGCCCATTTTTCTTTCCGAGACATATAAGTCGGAGCAAATCTGATATATTTTCTTTTCCTTAAAATCATCAGGAAACACTACAAGTTCATGATGATCGCAATACGTTTTTTTCACCGATCCCTACCTCAGAAACATTAAAAGTCCAAAAGTGAATCATCGTTTCCCGTTTCAGAAAACAACATTCTGTAGTGCACAGAATGAAACGCTAAATATTTTTTTCTGCCTGCCATGTAAGCTTTTATCACATGCATCTCTATCAGACGCTCCTCCACTGCTGAGATACTGACGCCTTCCGGAATCGTGTTTTTTGTCTGACTTTCTATCATCTGCAATGCTTCCCTTTCTAACATACTGCTTTTTTCTCCCAAAGCACTGCCAAACGCGAACAAAAATTCATTCATGTACGCTTCTGTGCAATGAAATCCTTTTATCCGAATTTCTCTTTCGATCATCTTATCTAAGCATATAGAAACAATCTCTGTAATGGAACTTGGACTTACCACTCCTTCATTCACAATATTCGCATAACAGGTTATATAAAACGGCGTTCTTATTTTAGAAAAAAAGCTATCCGGATTCAATAAAAGCCCTTTCACCTTCTCCCTATATTGCGGCTCGACAAACTTCTCCACAAATTGTTCCAACTGCCATTCCGACAGATCGCAAATATGATATTGCACCAGTTTCTCAGGAAATTTGAATCGATCCGCTTCCCGGGTTCCACCAATGATCGCAATCTGTTTATAATCCGAGAACAAGCCAGCCATTTCGGCTTTCACTGCTTCTTTTACGCTTGATATCGCCTCATCAAATCCATCAATAAACAGCACGATTTGATTCTTTCTGAGAAAGGAAATGACATCATCATTTTGTATTTTATTGCCAAAAAGCTTTTCCCTTATATATTCTCTAATGATCTGTCTGCTATCCGATGCTACTTGCCCCATCTTGATAAAAATCGGAATCACGTCTGATTTCGCATTTAAGTAATCATCCGCATAGCCTGACGCCAGTTTTAGCAAGCTCCATGTTTTTCCGTAACCTGCCTCCGCAAATAGCACAAACCCTCTCTTATTTTGTTTGTTGATCTCCTCAAGATCATATTGATCATTCAAATTATCCAATCTCTTATAAGATAAGGGTATGTACTGTTCCGCATGTTCTTCCTGCTCTTGAAGAATCCCCTTCAAATAAACATCGACATCACTTTTTATTTCGATCGCTTCTAATTCACGATCCTCAATATTGGCATAAAACTCCTGTATCACCCGATTCACTTTATTCTTATATGTCTCTACAAATAATTCCTTATCACTCCCGCTCCAATCGGCTTGTTCTAAGTACTCCACAAATATCTTCAGGTTTTTCAAGCAGGATAAAGCCATGATACTGTTTGTCAATCTATCTTCCATATCAGAATTGTGACTGATAAATCCATTTTTATCCTCTCTGATGCATTTGATCTGTTTCTTAAATGCGGTTCCGACTTTACACTCATCATGAAAATCAAACATCAGGAAAGCCGTAACAAGGGTAATATCGAATGATCTTTTATTGATCGTTTCAATCCCCTTCTCTTTAATGACATCATAAACACTCCGATAGGTAGGAGAATACTGATCATTCGCCAGTGACCTTTTCGTAACTACCTGTTTTACTTCCTGTTTCCAGGAATCCCCAGCGTATTCCCTCATCCGAAGTTCAAAAAAATCCTGCAAAACTGTTAATTGCAAATCATTAATACTATTTTTCACATTGCTCAACATGTGTTTTCATCCTGCTTTCCATATTTATTAAATACTCTTTGAAATTGTACTGATCACCCGGACCGCAGTCTCTCTTATCATATATGATTTAAGCGCATCCTTGTCGCCGCATCCACATTCTCCATGATTTCAAGATCAGCGGAGCAAAAGCTGCAAAATCTCTTATGATGGTTGAGGATATAAGCAAGATTTCGCTCTCCCTTAATCTCCACCCTGCATCCGCAATTGGGGCATGTGCCTTTGTACACACTTTCAACCTTCCACATATTTAACGGGTCAAAAGGGCAATCCCTCAATATCTCATATCCATATGCTTCCTCTATCTCTCTTGCATAGACCATCCACTGTCTGTTATGCTTGCCACTCTCTGTACAGGTATGTAGTATCTGATGAATGATCAGGGCTTTCAGCCGTTTTTCATCAGTGGTATTCTTCCTGTATTCATAGGGAATCTGGATTTCATACTTATCGTCATCAATCGGAATACATTCTCCATAATCTTTGCCAAGGAACACATAAATGATATTTACAATCTTTCCGGCATAAATCTCTATGGCCTCCAATTCACTGATACACTGCTTCAGCAGCTTATTTAGATTATGGACTTTGCTTCTTTTTTTGTCAATAAGAAGCATCTGGGAACCGCACCAGTCACAGGTGCAATGTTCTCCCCGTGAATAGGAATCATAGAGATCATCGTCCCTTACCGTTCTTAAGGCACCGCATTTATGGCATTTCATGAAAGTTCTGACCCGCTTATCGTGATGGAAATATTCATACTTCGATTTACAGACAGCTACCTGATAATGAAAAGCAGCATCCACCTGTTTCGCATAATCCACCCATTTCTGACTATGGGTATCACAGCCGTCACAGGTATGAAGCATTTGGTGGATGATCATATCTCTTAAATCATCCGTACAAATCTGTATCTGTTTACATTGATCGGAAATCTGAATAAGGAAACAATCCTTCTCCTTTTTACATATGGCAAATTCTATATATTCGCGGACCCACTCAATCCGTATTCGATCGCTGATTGGAATCCCAAGCTCCTTTAATCTGACTGTGCATTCCTCCAATATCGTCTGAAGGTTTTTCTCTTTCAGCAGTTCTTTTACAGCCTGCTCATAATTTTCTATGGAAACATACGGAACAAGGCAGTATTGGCACAAAATCTTCTTTTCTTTCAACATTTTAAAGCTGTCTTTGCTATGAATCTCACTCTTTATGCCGCAGTTCGGACAGATCACAGGATGATGCAAAGGAGATTTTGACGTTTCCTCTTCCTCTAAATCTGTTGAAAAAATATGATACCCATACATTTCATCCATTTTCTTTGCATGATCCCAAAATTCCTGCCCATGATTTTGGCATCTATCACAGGTATGAAGAATTTCATGGATCATCGTTTCCTTTAAGTGGGCAAGATCCTTTTTCCCCTTTCGATATATTTCATTTATCAGAATTTCAAACTCACCATCGTGGTCACAGCACTGCCCCCATGCACCGGCGGAATGCTTTTTCCATCTGATGCAGCGGATGGGATTTGTTTTGATGCCCGCGGCATGTACTTCTGCAAGACATTCCTCCAGTAAAGCCTGAAGATCCGGTTCTCCGTCAGCCGGCGCATGCATATCCGGCCACATGTGGCTTCCACAATGCCTGCACTGCTTTTCCGTACATCCATGATCGAGATAATCGTTGTAATTTTCCGTCCCCCTTAATTCATAGCGGGAACCGCACTTTTTGCATCGCAAAATTCCAATTACCGGAAGTCCGTTCAAATTGTCCTCATCGAGCTCATTCAACATGTCATAACCATATGCACGCTGTACCTTTGCCGCTTTTTCAAGCCAGCCTTTTCCATATATCTGCCTGCCATTATCTATACTGAGAATGCTCCCGATAATCTCCGCCTTTGCAATATCCAAAGGAAACGATAACAGCTTCTCGGAAACCGTCAGCTCGGTTCTATCATCAAAAAAGTGGAGGTAGACGGGATCTTGTATCCGTTCGGTTTTGCATATAAGTTCTAGCGAAGTCTCATCATTCACCGCAATACCAAGTGCTTTCAGTTCAGAAATACATTCATGAAAAATGCTTTGCAGATCTTTTATTATTTCCTTTTTCATCGTTCGTTCCTTTATTCTTTCTTATTTTTACTCTTACATTTTCTTAATCATAATCGCATTTATATGCATGAAAACAGTTGGCAGGAAATACATAAATCTTGCTCCGACTACGATACTCTGAAACCAATCGGTGCGGAACCCTTTATTTCCGACATATTTTCAGGGAAAGCAAAATCCTCCTCCTGCAACAGGAAATCCTTGTCTGCGCTTCCCTCGTCATCCGTTCCATAGACTCGAAGAGCATATCTAAGTATCGCATTTTCTACCAGATTCCTGCAAAAACGTCCGTTCCCCGCGTCCGGGTATCGTAGCGCTTTCTTACAAATGGATGATGCCAGCTCTCTGGCATTGGCTCCAAACGAGAAACCTCTTTTCCCGGCTTCCAATTCGATAATCTGAACCATTTCTTCAGCGGAATAATCAGAGAAAACAATGCGAAACGGAACGCGGGATCTCAACCCGGGATTTCGGGAAAAGAACTCTTTCATCTTGTCAGGATAGCCTGCAAAAATGACAATCGTATCATTGCGGTTATTCTCCATTTCCTGCACAATCGTGTTGATCGCCTCGTCCCCATACTTCCCTTCCCCGTTTTCCACGAGGGAGTATGCCTCGTCTATGAATAACAGTTTTCCTTTGGCCCGCCGGAACACTGATTTTACCTTATCGGCAGTCTGACCTACATATTTGGCCACCAGATCCGCCCGTCCCACTTCAACAATTTCATTACTGTTAAGCAGGCCTATCTCGTAAAAAATACCTGCCAGTATCCGGGCTACCGTTGTCTTTGCGGTTCCGGGATTGCCAACGAATTCCATGTTGAATGCTGCAGGAGTCTCAGGCATGCCGTGTTTTTTCATATCCTGCTTCATCTTAACAAATGCCGTTATCTTCCGGACCTGGTCTTTTACCTCCTTAAGTCCGATCAGTTCATTCAACGCATCTGCATAACCGTGTGCCGGCAGCAGCGGCGCCGCTGTCAAAGTCCCGAATTCTGAAAGCTTCTGTTTGATCTCTTCAATACTCCTCCTGCCCAAATTTCGAATATGATGGTAATCCTCATCGCTCAAACGCCTGAGTTCCTCTACACTGTTAATTCCGGCCCTCTTTAGACAATTATAGGGGCGTATACTTAAATCCAATTCATCAATCGGTGTGAAGCCGTCAGCTTCCGTACTGCTTTCCGGATCGCACTTTGGCTCAAGGTCAAAGGGTTTGAAGGAACCATCCTCAAATCCATCACGTTCTTCTTCGACAGTTTTCTCCTCACGGCGTTCCTTCATCAGCATTTCCAATATTTCCGACATACTCTCCAGCAGGCATTTCATCGGGATCGCGTTGTCGGTATGGCTTTCAGCGCTCCCAAATGGCATGCTCACCTTTGTGTTCAGAAAAGTCAGGGAGAGCATCGTTCTCATCCTCAAGGGCATCTCGCCGGGCAGGATTAAAGTGAACGTTCCTGCAGCCATGCCATCATTCGTTACACCGGCTCTGATCTGAATTGCTGCGTCGTTTTTTTTCATTTCATCAAGCAACTGCAGAAAATAGTCCTTTGAAATTGAACTGCTGTATTTTAACGGCTTGCTTCCATAGCTGTCATGTTGTTCCCATGTATTTCCGGGTATCCAGCGCAATTCATAAATCTTGTTTAGGTTACCGTTCTGAATAAGGGGAGAGTTTGCGGAAAATGAGCCAATATCCGCGCATCCTTGAAACATCCACATAAAATCCTCTGCGGTCACCTCTGCGTCCATGCTTGAAAATGCGCAGACTTGACTTTTTCCTTCTTCGTCCCTTTTAATCTGCAAGCCAAGAAATTGCTCTCTTTTAAGCAGGGCTGCCGATTGCAGGAACCTTACCCCCGCTTTGACGGCGGTATCCGATCCGGCATAGGTATCATCCCACGGTTTTAATGACAAAACCGTCACGTTTGACGTTTCATGTAACATTGAATTCATCATATAGTTTGACATAAGCTGTGCCTCTCTTTCTTAAAATAATGGTTTCGTTTTGTGTCGCAATCCTTGTCGGACGATTCCTTGGCACGCTCACAGCATCAGCAGGTCATAGCGATACTTACCCGGTCGGTCTTCCGGCAAATTTGCGGATGAAGTTGTCAAAGAACGGAAAATCGGCACAACAAAAAAGCCGATACATCAATATCTTCAAAAGGGCAGACTATCCCTCTTGATGAGGTATCTGCTCGCTTATCAAATATTGATAGCATCCGCTTATCTTTCAAGCTATATGACTTAATATATTAGCGATGATACTATAGTATTGTATTTTTGTCAATCATTTTTATGACACTGTGAATTAATGTGAAAATCTGAGAGAAAATGTAAAAATAAGGGTAAAAAAACTTTTCACATTGACCTTATAAAATGGCGCAAGAGTCTCATCCCTTGTGCCGGATACACCCTGACAGGATCGACAATACCGCCCAGTTTTCAATAGCATTTACAGACAAATCTACCTCATTCAAGCGGTTTTATTATGTACTTTTGAAACTTCTCCGGCACTTCATAGGTTTTTAGATGTTCATAGCCGACCAGTTCTTTGTTCCCACTTGAATCAACGCGATAAGCCAGCTCATCATATCCTAAAGGATTATGCGCCCCTACCTGTGGTGTGACACCGAATATAACAGAAATAGATCCCGGCTCTATTTTTCCAATATCCACAATATTTACTTCATAATTATAAACCGCAATCTCTCCCGAATAATATTCCGAATAGACCCCCGTAATCTCCTTTGTGATATCTTCAATAAATAATGCTATGACCAGTTCATCCGTCATTTCTTCTTTTGATGTTGAATCCATATTGAATGTTTCTATGGTTGAGCTTCTATTCCTATAAAGGTTGAATAGCAATAAGACCAGCAATATCAGCAGGCAGACAATAATTAGCCTATATTTTTTCATAAGGCTCCATGCTTTTTGTTACTATATCTATACCATGAATCTCTGCAATATTCATCGCCTTGACATATTTCGCATACCTTTCAGCGAAACTCCAAACCGATTTGTAAAAACCATACAATTTGGCAAAACTATATCCGCGCAAAAAGAGGGGCTCACCAGTCGCTCCGGTGAACCCCTCTAAGCCTGAAATTCCTAGCTGAAATCCTTGCTTTCAGCTTTTTCAAACCATTCTTTTATTTTTTCGCCTACCCTTGATTGATAGCCGCCTGTGCTGCTGCTAATCTTGCGATCGGCACTCTGAACGGCGAGCAGGATACATAATCCAAGCCGATGTTGTGGCAGAACTCAACGGAGGACGGATCGCCGCCGTGCTCACCGCAGATACCGCAGTGGATCGTCGGTCTTGTCTCCTTGCCCTTCTTGATCGCCATCTCCATCAGGAGTCCGACGCCGTTGCGGTCAAGCTTTGCAAACGGATCGTTCTCAAAGATCTTCGCCTTGTAATATGCCTCAAGGAACTTACCTGCATCATCACGCGAGAAGCCGTAGGTCATCTGCGTCAAGTCGTTCGTACCGAAGCAGAAGAACTCCGCTTCCTTGGCAAGATCGCCCGCGGTCAGCGCCGCTCTCGGGATCTCGATCATCGTGCCGACCTCGTATTTTAAGTCAACACCCGCTGCTTTGATCTCGGCATCCGCCGTCTCCACAACACTCTTCTTGACATATTTTAATTCCTTGTCATCACCGATCAGCGGGATCATGATCTCCGGCGTAATGCTCCACTCGGGATGTGCCTTCTGCACATTGATCGCTGCGCGGATAACTGCCTGGGTCTGCATTCTGGCAATTTCGGGGAACGTAACCGTTAAACGGCATCCTCTGTGTCCCATCATCGGGTTCATCTCATGCAGCGTCGCGATGAATTTGCGGATTTCGTCCATCGTCTTGCCCTTCGCATCCGCAAGCTTTCTGATGTCCTCCTCCTCGGTCGGAACAAATTCATGCAGAGGCGGATCTAAGAAACGGATTGTGACCGGATCGCCTTCCATTGCCTCAAACAGCTTCTCAAAGTCGCCCTGCTGAAGCGGCAAGAGCTTCGCAAGCGCTTCCTCTCTCTCCTCAAGCGTATCGGAACAGATCATCTCACGGAACGCGTCGATACGATGTCCGCCGAAGAACATGTGCTCGGTACGGCAGAGTCCGATACCTTCCGCGCCAAGCTCTCTTGCTTTTTTCGCATCGGCAGGCGTATCCGCATTCGTACGGACTTTTAATGTGCGGTACTTGTCCGCCCATTCCATGATCCGGCCAAACTCACCCGCGATCGTCGCATCCACAGTCGGGATCGCCCTGTCATAAATATTTCCGGTCGTGCCGTCAAAGGAAATAATATCTCCCTCATGGAACTCCTGCTCACCGATGCGGAACACCTTGTGCGCCTCGTCCATCTCGATCGCCGAACAGCCGGATACACAGCAGGCACCCATACCGCGTGCAACGACCGCCGCATGGCTTGTCATACCGCCGCGCACGGTCAGGATACCCTGCGCTGCTTTCATACCCTCAATATCCTCAGGTGAGGTCTCCAGACGGACAAGCACAACCTTCTCGCCTCTTGCCGCCCATCTCTTAGCGTCCTCCGCCGTAAACACGATCTTACCGCATGCCGCACCGGGCGCTGCCGCAAGTCCCTTTGCTACGGGGATCGCCTTGCTGATCACATAGGAATCAAACTGAGGATGCAATAAGGAATCCAAGTTTCTCGGATCGATCATGCTGACCGCTTTCTTCTCATCGATCATGCCCTCATCCACAAGGTCGCAGGCAATCTTTAACGCTGCTTTCGCCGTACGCTTCCCATTTCTCGTCTGCAGCATATATAAATGACGATCCTCAATCGTAAATTCCATATCCTGCATATCACGGTAATGATTTTCCAGTGTGTTACAGATCTGCGTAAACTGCTCGTATACCTCCGGCATGATCTGCTTTAACTGGTCGATCGGCTGCGGCGTACGAACACCCGCAACAACGTCCTCACCCTGTGCATTTAAGAGGAACTCGCCCATCAACTGCTTCTCGCCTGTTGCCGGATTTCTCGTAAAGGCAACACCCGTACCGGATGTGTCTCCCATGTTACCGAATGCCATCATCTGAACATTGACCGCCGTACCCCAGCTATACGGAATATCGTTATCACGGCGGTATACATTCGCACGGGGGTTGTCCCAGGAGCGGAATACCGCCTCAATCGCTCCGACAAGCTGCTCCTTCGGATCGCTCGGGAAATCCTTGCCGATCTTGCTCTTATACTCCGCCTTAAACTGATCCGCAAGCTGCTTTAAGTCGTCTGCGGTCAACTCCACATCCTGCTTCACGCCGCGCTCCAGTTTCATGCGGTCGATCAGCTCCTCAAAATACTTCTTTCCGACCTCCATAACGACATCGGAATACATCTGGATAAATCTGCGGTAGCAGTCCCAAGCCCAACGGGGATTGCCCGACTTCTTGGCCAGAACCTCCACAACTTCCTCATTCAGACCAAGATTTAAGATTGTATCCATCATGCCGGGCATGGACGCGCGTGCGCCGGAACGAACGGATACCAGAAGGGGATTTTCTTTATCGCCGAATTTCTTGCCGGTGATCTCCTGCATCTGGTCGATATACTCCATGATCTGTCCCATGATCTCATCATTGATCTTTCGTCCGTCCTCGTAGTACTTCGTACACGCCTCTGTCGTGATCGTAAAGCCCTGCGGTACCGGAAGTCCCAGATTCGTCATCTCGGCAAGATTCGCGCCCTTTCCGCCGAGAAGATTTCTCATATCTGCGTTGCCTTCCTTAAATAGGTAAACCCATTTTGCCATTCTTCATGTCCCCCTTTGAACATTATTATAATGGTAACCGGACGAAACCCCTTCGTCCGACCGACAGGAATATTTTTCCTGCACACATGGGTAGATTATACCATAAATTTGTATATATATCCACTTCTATCTCACATTTTTTTGTCAAATTTTAATAATATTTTTGCAGAAAAAAAATTATAAATAATCCCTGATGCGAACATCCTTGCCGACCCGCATTAAAATGTATGCCGTTCCCACAAGCAGCGCCGCAAAACCGACGATCCGCAACCCTTTCTTTTTCTTCTTCATAACTGCTTCCTCCTCTTTCAGCCGATGATCACTGCCTTACTTTTTCTCAATTTTCTGCAGTCAGGCGCGCATTCGGGTTATAGTATCCCGGACATTTTAATGTGTAAACAAGCGCCTCGGCCTGTTCCTCATTCAGATCCGCCGCCGCCACACCGTAATAATGCTGTGCCGCCTCGTCAATCCCGTAACAGCCCTCCCCGAAATAGACCACATTACAATATAATTCCAAAATTTCTTCTTTCGTGAACAACCGCTCCAATTCAAACGCCACAAACAGCTCCGCCACCTTGCGCTCTAATTCTTTTTCGCTGGAAAAATAAAGATTCTTTGCGAGCTGCTGCGTGATCGTAGAGCCGCCCTCCACATAACGCCCCGCCTGAAGGTCATGCCATGCGGCGCGCGCAATAGCAACGAGATCCACGCCCGAATGACTGTAAAAATTCCGGTCTTCCCGATAAAGTAGTTCATCAAGAAACGTCTCCGAAATGTCATCAAACGCTATGTAATCGTCTCTGCACCGGATCTGTCCGGCTTTTTCCTCCACATTCTGAACAAACACGGCGTCCTGATACATCCGATATCCCAAAACAACATAATGCCCGACCACCAGCGTTCCCGTAAGTATCAGCGCAATGCATGCGACAGCCGCAAATCGAAACAGCCTTTTCATAGAATCTCCTCCTATCGTCTCCGCCGCCAGGACGGTGTCTGATTTAGGTTCATTCTACAAAAAGGCTGTATTTCATGCCATCGCTTTCACTTACGCGTATCTGACAATTTTGTAAGACATGTGATTAAAAAGTAAATTTATCCGCAAAATATTCATCCAGCTTTTCGATCGCAACGCGCTCCTGCTCCATGGAATCCCTGAAACGAACGGTCACGCACCCATCTGTCTCGGAATCAAAATCATAGGTAACGCAGAACGGTGTTCCGATCTCATCCTGTCTGCGGTAACGCTTGCCGATATTGCCGCGGTCATCAAACTCGCAGTTATATTTTTTGCTGAGCTTCTCAAAGATCGGCTCCGCACCCTCGTTTAATTTTTTGGAAAGGGGAAGCACGGCGATCTTCACCGGCGCCAATGCCGGATGGAAATGGAGGACTGTACGCACATCGCCCTCGCCGATCTCCTCCTCGTCATAGGCACCGCACAGCACCGCTAAGAACAGTCTCTCCACGCCGAGCGAAGGCTCAATGACATAAGGAATGTATTTCTCATTCTTGGTATCGTCAAAATAGGACATATCCTCTCCGGATACCGTCTGGTGCTGCGTCAGATCATAATTGGTTCTGTCCGCGATACCCCACAGCTCTCCCCAGCCGAACGGGAATAAAAATTCTATGTCCGTGGTTGCCTTGGAATAGAAAGAAAGCTCTTCCGGATCATGATCACGTACGCGCATCTCCTCTTCTTTCATCCCCAGGCTCTTTAAGAAGTCAATACAATACTTTTTCCAATACGCGAACCATTCCAGATCCGTGTCCGGCTCACAGAAAAATTCCATTTCCATCTGCTCGAACTCGCGCACACGGAAAATGAAGTTGCCCGGTGTGATCTCATTTCGGAACGATTTACCCACCTGACAGATACCAAAAGGGATCTTCTTGCGGGATGTTCTCTGTACGTTCTTAAAGTTCACGAAAATGCCCTGCGCCGTCTCGGGACGCAGGTATACCGTGTTTTTTGCATCCTCGGTGACACCCTGAAACGTCTTGAACATCAGATTAAACTGTCTGATGTCGGTAAAATTATGTTTGCCGCAGGTGGGGCAGGGAATCTGATGTTCCTCAATAAAGTCTTTCATCTGCTGCTGACTCCAGCCGTCTACGGAGCTGTCCAGCTTCATGCCCTGTTCCGCCACAAAATCCTCGATGATCTTATCCGCCCGGAATCTCTCATGACACTCCCTGCAATCCATAAGCGGATCGGAAAAGCTGCCTAAATGACCGGAAGCGACCCATGTCTGAGGGTTCATCAGGATTGCGCAGTCAACGCCCACATTATAGGGGCTCTCCATTACAAATTTCTGCCACCACGCCTTCTTGATATTGTTCTTGAGCTCCACACCCAAGTTTCCAAAGTCCCATGTGTTGGCAAGACCGCCGTAAATCTCAGAGCCGGGATAAACAAACCCTCTCGCTTTCGACAGCGCAACGATTTTCTCCATTGTTTTTTCCATGTTTTTTCTCCTTTTGAACTGATATAATCAGGTATTCCTGCATTTTAAGCCCGATCACCTCAATAGATAATGACATGCAGCGCCGCATCGTCCGCGGTTTTGACATCGCCATCGCCCATAAGCGTATCGCCCTCGCCGATATAATAAATATCGCTTCCGTGTATGCGGATATTAGAATCATCGTCCGTGACAAGCATCCGATAATCCTGTCCGTCGTCAAGCTCTCCCAATGTGATCGTACGTGTCGGGTCATGCGCGTCCACAAGCGTCAGATTCGCAGGAAGCGCAAACCGCCGCGCCCCTTCCTCCGGCGTCTGACCGCAGGAAAACTGTACGCCGTTAAATTTCTCATAATCCGCGGCATCAGTGTAGGATAAAGAAATCTGCGCGATGCCGTCCGCAAGCGTGCATTCCTTAACCTCAATACCGCCTCCGCCCATCTGCGAATTATAATCCTCCACTTCGGAGTTCAGCATTTCTTCGAAATCCGTAAAGCTATACCGGCTCTCATCAAACGCCTCACAAATATACCCGATCAGTTTGTTCTCCCTTGTGACAATGATCGTGTCCTCAGCCGCGGTAAAAGAATCCTCTTTTTCCGGCTGCGGCTCCTGTCCGGATTTTGCGCATCCTGTAAGCATCAGCACCGCAAACAGCCATATCACACTTTTTCTTAACGAATAGATGCCGTTTTTCATTTCCATCCGACAAATTCTCCTCACTCTAGCTGACTTCTTATTATATATAAAAAAGTATGGTATTTCAACCTTTAATTTATGCCGTGTGCGCTCACTTATCGCATATCTGTCACACGCCGTATTTGGTGATCACCCTCTGCAGACGCGCGCCAAGCGGCTTTCTCATCAGGAGCAGAAAAATAACATTCGATATAGAATAGAGAAAGGTGAACGGCGCCGCCGCTAAAATGGCCGCCGCATATAGGTCAGGATCAAACGCCGCCTGACTCCACAGAACCGTCCACACATCCATGATCAAAGAATAAAAGGCACCTGCAAATATCCCGTAACAAACAAGCGCCATGCGGCTTGCTTTCAGCGGTTTATGGCAGACGCCCGCCAAAAGCCCGATCACACCGAAGGAAACCATCTGAAACGGCGTCCACGGACCCTGCCCGAAATAAAAATTTGACAGTACGGCGGTAAACGCCCCACACAAAAATCCCGCCTCCGTGCCAAAATACATTCCTGTCATGACGATCACTGCCGTCACCGGCTTAAAAGCCGGTATCATGGCAAACAAAAACCTTCCCGCCACGGAAAGCGCCGTCATGACCGCAATGAATACCAGACGCCTGATATGCGTATGCCGCCTGTCAAAGCTGTGCAGCATGACTGCACAGGACAAAACGGCTATACCGAGGGAAATCCATGCATACCGCTTTTCCTGAAAGACCGCTGCGCCGAGAACAAGAAGCAGGATGCTCCCAAACAGCAATATCGTTATTGAAATCATCGCTTTCTTTCGTGTCTGTTTCACGTTTCCTCCGCTTCTTTGGGAATCCCCCTATCGGGCTCTTTTCCCGTCAAGTGTCCGGCAGCGCTCTGTCAGCTCCTCCGCCGTCAGTACATCCGCAAACAAATTCTGCGAGAGCCTTGCCGCCGCCGTTGTATAAAATCTGTTTCCATGAAAAAATTCCCGCGTCCTGCCGAGCGCCAAAAGCTCTCCGCGAAACAGCAGTCCGCACCTGTCGCTCACAGCCGCCGCAAGTTCAATATCATGTGTTACCATAAGCACAGAGACGCCCTCGTCCGCAAGCGCACGCAGCCGGATGCCGACCTCCCTTCGCGCCGCCGCATCGAGTCCCTTTGTCGGCTCGTCCAAAAGAAGAAGCTGCGGTTTCCCCGCAAGCACCTTTTCCCATGCGAGAATCTGCTTCTCCCCGCCGCTTAAGTCATAGGGATGTACCTGACGGTACGATACCAGCCGTTCGGAAGGCTCTGCGCCGACAAGACGAAGCTCTTCCTCCACGGTATCCGCAGCAAACAGCGTTTCGATATTCTGCGGCAGATACCCGACCCGCTCTGCGCCCACGCGCACCTTCCCGCCGCAGGCATGCAGGATGCCCGCGATCACATGCAGAAATGTCGTCTTTCCCGAACCGTTGCTGCCAAGTAAACTGACAATCTCACCCTCATTCATCCGAAATTGAATGCCGCAAAGAATATCACATGCTTTTTTATAATGAAACCAAACCTGTTTACACTCCAATATCGGATTTGTTTTTCTATGCTCCTGCGTCCTGTCTCCCGCACCGGACACCTGCCTTTCTTTTTTCGCGGACAATGTCTTCGAAGCGTCTTGGTATCCATCCTGCTCCGCATCGTCTTTTCGAATGTCTCCGTAGCGCGCCCACAGCCATTGCCGCCCCTGCGTGATCGTGAGCGGGATTGTATCCGCCTCCGCTTTCTTCTCCGCCTCCGAACATCCATCCGCCCGTTCCGGCTTTTCCTCTCCCCCGTCCCGAAGTGCGCGGCAGAGCCTTGCCGAACAAGGCAGCGCCATATAAATACGCTCCTTCTGACCGATGGCGCGCGCGATCTGCTGCGGCGTCCCATCATGCAGAAGCCTTCCGTCCTGCAGCACGAGCACCCTGTCGGATACCGCAAGCGCCTCCTCAAGCCGATGCTCCGCCAAAAGAATTGTCATACCAAGCTCCCGGTTTAAGCGCACGATCATATTCATAAAATTCTGCGCGGCGATCGGATCAAGCTGTGCGGTCGGTTCGTCAAGCAGCAGCACCCGCGGACGCATGACCATGACCGCCGCCAGATTCAAAAGCTGCTTTTGTCCGCCGGAAAGCTCCTCCACCGCCTTTTCATACCAATCGTCGATTCCGAAATACGCCGATATTTCCGCGACCCGCCGCCTGATCTCCTCCGAGGGCACGCCCATATTTTCCAACCCGAACGCAAGCTCATGCCACACCTTGTCCGTAACAGGCTGTTCGTCCGGATTCTGCATGACAAAACCAACCTCGGCCGCCGTCTCGCCGTACGCATAGTCCGAAAGCTCCCTGTCACGGTAGCGGATGATTCCGGTCAGCCTCCCCACCGGCTGCAATTCCTTTTTTAACAGGTGCAGCAGCGTCGTCTTTCCGCTGCCCGACCCGCCGCACAGCGTCACAAAGCTGCCCTCCTTCACCTGAAAAGAGCAATCCTGCAAAACCGTTATTTCCCTCCCGCCGTCGCCGCGCTGCATGTCACTTAACCCGCAGGCAGGGTACGCAAACGTCAGATGTTCGACCCGATACAGCTCCATCATTACTTCCTTTCTCTCATCATACGCCGAAACCGTAACACACAAAGCGCCGCAGGCAGCGCGAGGCAGACCGCGGCATAACAAAGATAGACAAACAGACTTTCCGCCCCAAGCGGGATTGCATCCGTCACGGGATAAAAACGCATGGAAACGCTCCCGCGGTTTATTTCAATAACAATCGCTATGAATAACAGNAGCATCCAACCGCACAAAGCCGCNTCCAGNCTTCCGAANCGCCANCGNCGATACTGCGTCCGTCTGCATGCTCCATAGCCCCGCGCCTGCATGGAGTCCGCCGTGTGCATGGAATGTTCCAGNGCCCAAGTCGTGACCGCCGCAAACACTTTCATGCTTCCCCTGATCCGGTCGATCAGCGTGTTCTCCCGNTACAGGCCGAGAAGCCNCTGCTGCGCCTTTGTNTTTTCCATCTGACGCGCATACATCGGCAAAAAGNGCAGCGTCATGGANCAGACAAGCGACGCNTTCGGNGAAACNGCTCCGAGCAGNCATAATATCCTGTCACTGCTGAATATCTGCGACAGACTGCGGCACCATAAAAACACGCCGCNGAGCATGCACGCCGTACATATGCCGTACCGCACCGCCTCCAAGGTGATCCGGTTCCCATTCAGATAAAAAAGCACNGTNGCNCCATTATGATAAAACAGCGGATTGATTCCCGCAATGACCNCNAAAAAAAGCACAAATNCCGGAACACGCCGCCACACTATGCGCTCCGACAGCATCCGCAGAAAAATGCAGGCACAAANNAGAGAACANCCCTGCATGACCGGATTNACACAAAACATGGCNATTCCNANCACCGCCGTCATATAACAGAGTGTCGTGATCGGNTGCAGCCGCATNAGCAGCCGTTTGTTCTCCTGCATTCCNNGTCCTTCCTTTCTNTCTNNACTCTTTCNACNCNNTTCCTCTACTCGTTNAGGAATCCCNNTTCACATCTCTGCCGAGTTCTTTTGAATAATACCAGACGATCTCATCACCGTCNGCAACCCGATACGCACCGCAGCCGACATTNGGCGTTTCCCCGTTNACCANAAAAATCCATCCCGANAATTCCCCATNATCATATTCGTAAAGATAAGCGATCCCTTCAATATAAGCAAACNCATCGCCTGCCGCCGTTCCCTCATACTCCACGGGAATATCATATACCCTTGCCGTTTCACGCAGCACATCAAACGCACTGTCTCCCTCATATGCGGATATCGATGTTTTCGCAAGGATCACGCCGTCCTGCGGCAGATAATCCTCCGCTCCGGCAACCGTATCACAGCGAATCTCCATTGATACGGTAATGGGGTTTTCTCCGCTTTGCCCGTTATCCTGCCGANGATATTCTTCCCGCGTCTGTATTCGAATGAACCAAACTGCCGCTGACAAAACGGCTACGACAAGCAATGTGCCGCCGAGCCGCTTGCGGCAGTATTTTTTCGTAAAACACAGATACGCAAGATAACCGCAGCCCGCCGCAAAAATCAAAAGGATCAGCGCCACGCGCATATCCATGCCGCCGTCTTTCGCCCTGCCGCCCTGCTCATCTATAACATATGTTATCCTTTCCTCTGTGCTTACTTGAAAGGTATCATCTCTCCCGTAACCCGCAAAATCAAACAAAAAGCTTTTTCCCTGCATGGATCGGTTGACTGCGGANANNGCGGCAAATACCTGCGANGCCGCCATNTCATTGGAGGCGGTCTGCTCCGTATGGCAAAACCCTCCGTCCGCNTTCNGATAACGGGAAAGCCCNTCCAATAAGGTNACGCCCTCCTTNATAAACGNCTCATCCGNCCACACATCCCTCTCCAGCGCACAGAGCGCTAAGATGACCTGCGCCGTACTCTCCGCNTTGGGCGTNCCTCTGTTTTCAAAATCCCCTGTNNCAAGCTGNNTCTCCGATAAAAAAACAAGTGCTTTTTCCACCGCCTGCACAATNCGCGCATCGTTTTCANTCTCCNGCGCTTCCTTATAATACGGGGCAAGCGCCTGCAGNGCCATCGCNGTGACATCGACGTCCCCTTCCGTTCCTGTGATCGCAAANCCGCCGTCCGAAAGCTGCCTTANCAAAATCTCCTGTACNAGCGCTTCCCTTGTCCATACCCCGTCCNGCACCGNCATCCCGTTCAGCATCAGCAGACCATAGAGATNGGACATCATTCCCTGTTCCCCGATNGTTTCNTCCAATAATTCTACGGAAACCGGATTCTCCGCCTGCAGCGCCGAAAGCACCATCGCCGATTTTTGCAGAGACATAGTGCCTGCCTGATCTTCTTTGAGCGCATCCTGCACGCTCGATAAGTAACATGTGTAATCATATCCCGGCTGATACCCGTACAGCCCTATCACATAGGTCTGTACGGTGCCGTTTAACGCACGCCCGGCATAGGCTTTGTTTAGGAGCTCCTGCACATCAGAAACACCATACTCCGCACACTGCCATAAAAGAATCCCTTCCATCGTCCGGGTAACCGAATCCGGCGTAATGCCTTCCCCTGCCTCAGATTCTTTATGAAAGCCCCATACGCTGACAAAGCAAAGCAGGATACAGACTATCGCAAGTATACCACCCGTTATTGTTCTTTTTTGATCTGAACGTGTCTTCATTCTCATACTCTTTTTTATTCTGCTACATAAACCTCATAGGCCAGACGATAGGTATCCCCGTCCGCAACCGGCTGAGATTCCACGCCGTAAGAGCCGTACTCCCCGTTCACATACAGGGACCAATATGCGCCGTCCGCATCAAAATCCGCCGTGAGACCGTTTACTCCGGTAATGTAATAGCCGTAATCGGACTCATAACCATCCAATGTCAATCCGTCGATCTCAAGCAGCGCGTCATAGAGCATTTCCGCGTCGGTGGAGGACTGATAGCTCTTGGTCTCCCCCTGATCGTTCACCACCTCTACCGTGATCTTGTACTTGCCCTCATCCTTGCTGCCGCATGCGGCAAGAACGCTCATAAAGACCGTCAATACAAGCAGCGCCGCCGTCTTTCTGAATCCGGCTCTCCATCCTGTTTCTCTCACTTTTTTCTCTGTTTCTCTCATTTCTTTCTCCTCCTTTGATGTGTGACAGGATTTGACCGCACCTGTCTCGCAGTTTTTCCGCTGCCGCATTCTGCAACAGCAAAAATCGCGTTTCCAGCAATGACCTTTGCCAAAACCGCGATTTTTAACCACACACCAAAGTAAACCACGCCCCGCTTCTCGTTTTCGGGTATAAAAACCCCGCCCACGTCCAGCTGCAGACCTGATCAGAAATGCGTCGTTTTCGGTTCCGGCAAAAACAACTGTACGTGTCCATGTATCTGACTCAACCGCTGCCCCTGAGCTTCGTGCGCGGTATCACAGTGACCGACTCGCCGGGCTTCTCACCCGATTCCATGTTTCTTTCATGCGTCCTGTATCAAACTTAAGTTCCAGAGGAACCAAACACATGTCGGATACACATACATTCTTATTTATCATGCTTTGAAAACAGATACAGAATATCACAGATTCTTATAATTGACAAGCGATTTGAATGTAGGAATTTTGAGTAAGATTTCCCTCGTTTTTAGCACATTTCTTCCATCATCTACCGCCGCTCTGATTGCATAAACGGAATTTCCTCCAATTCGGTCTCCAGAAAAGAATATTTGATACGGATACCGTCTTTGCCATCTCTCTTCAATACCACATAGATTATTTCCTCCCTGTCGGGAAACGCCGGCATGGAAAAGGAAATCTGTGTGTCCTTAGATTGTTTTGGCACTTCCGTCTCATTTGAAATAATATTCCATGCTGTCACGTCAAGACCGGCTTCTTGCCCAAAATATGTTCTTGCCTCAAGCCTGATATGCAACTCTTCCGCCTCTTCTATATGCAGTTCAATTACCTGACGCCTGTAAGAACCTTCTCCGCCCTCGCCGTACGTATATTCATCGACAAAATAATCGCCTTCCCAAGATATCCTTCGGGCAAATATCCTACCCAGACAAAAGAGAAGTAAAATAACAGCCACAAGGAAAGAAAAGATGCCATACATTTTCAGCTTATTCTTTTTCAAGATTGTTTATCCTCTCAGGAGTAACGCAAAACAAGCGGAGATATTTGCACTATTTGACCCTGACAGTCCTTACATCCCCAGCTCACTTAGCACCTCAAGACTCTTAAAATGCCTATCTATGTATCTTTTCCGATACCCGTCAAGTATCGCACTGTATTCTTCCAGCACTTCGTCCTTTAACGCAAAGGTATAGAGCTTTTCGATACTGCTCGCCGTAACGTACTCCATAGTATATGCGACAGCCTCCGAATAGAGTTTGCCGTCCTGCGGCATTCCCGGAAACTCTCCGTTTACCACCATCGCCTTCTGCTCAAAGACATAGCGCACAAGCCTGCGCGGAAGCGCCTCTCTGGATAGCGCCCGCAGCGATTGAAACACCAGCTTCAGCATCTCCCGTTCGTCATTGTTTTCTCTTGTGTAGTAATCCGCCATTTCCAAAAAATACATTCCGTAATAAGCGCCCTCGACGTCCATGCGCAGTTCTTCAAAATAGTGACTGATCGACGCCTCCGACAGATTATAGGAGCTTCTTGTGGCATACAGCTTAAATTCTCCGAAGCAGAACGGATTGGTCGCCGCCAAAAGACGATTGTTCTGCCGCCTTGCGCCTCTGGCATACGCCGTGATCTTGCCACGCTCCTTTGTCAAGATGCATACATGCCTGTCATACTCACCCACAGGAATTGTCTTTAATACCATCCCCGTGACCGTCAGAAAATCCTGCATATTCCGTATTTCTCCCGTCCTCGGATAATGCCTGCTCCCTGTCTCTCACATCACAAAATCCCAAATAATCCTGCACGCTCCCGCTTTTCATAAATCGATCCCAGTACTCATCCTGTTTCATCCCTGCGCCCCCTGTTTTCCCCGTATATGACCGTTTCCGATCATAAGCTTAGATTGCGCAGTTTTCTTTTTTCTATGCGGCGCGGCATATGTTTTACACACAAACTATCTAACTTATAGGGTTAGGGTGTCAAAAGTCCTATTCATAAACATTACTCGTCAAATTGCACAAAAGAGGCTTGAGCAAACGACTTTTGCACCATGAATAGGAATTTTTTCACTCCATGTCGTCCTGCCGGTAGCCGAAGTTTTTCAATAAATAATCGCTGTCTCTCCAGTCTTTCTTTACTTTCACCCAAAGTTTTAAGTTTACCTGACAGCCTAATAAATCCTCAATCCCGATTCGCGCCTGCGAGCCGATGCGCTTTAACATTGCGCCGCCCTTACCGATGATCATTCCTTTATGGGAATCTCTTTCACACACAATAGTCGCTTGAATTTCCGTGATCCTTTTCAGACGCTTCATGCTCTCAATCGTCACCGCTATGCCGTGCGGAAGCTCCTCGTCCAGCATGCGGAGCGCCTGCTCCCTGATCAGCTCCGCCACGATCTGACGCTCCGGCTGATCGGTCACGGTGTCCTCATCATAAAACGCCGGTCCGTACGGCAGATATTTGATAATACAGGAAAGCAGCTCGTCCGTATTCGTATTTTGAAATGCCGATACCGGCACGATCTCCGCAAAATCCATCTGCCTGCGGTACGCATCAATGACGGCAAAAAGATCATTCTTTTTGACAGTGTCAATTTTGTTCACGACTAAGATCACGGGCGTGCGCGTCTGTTTCAGCTGGTCGATGATGTGCTGCTCCCCCGCGCCGATATAGACGGTTGGCTCCACCAAAAACAAGATCACATCCGCATCCGAAAGCGTCTGCTCCGCCGTATGCACCATATAGCTGCCAAGCTTGTTTTTCGCCTTATGGATTCCCGGCGTATCCAAAAAAACAATCTGTGCCTTCTCGCTGGTATACACGGTCCGTATCCGGTTACGCGTTGTCTGCGGCTTGCTTGATGTGATCGCGATCTTTTGTCCGATCATCGTATTCATCAGCGTGGATTTTCCGACATTCGGGCGGCCGATCAACGCTGCGAATCCGGATCTGTACTGTGTATCCATTGTAATCTCTCCATTCTGATACGGCAGATTGAGCGTTACTTCTGCTCAATCTGCCGTCCTTCTTTTTTGTGATATTATGAAATCAAATTGCCCATATTCATAAAGAGCGAATCGTTATTGCGGATTTCCTCCTCATTGCCGACAACGCAGATATTATCGCCATCCAGCATTGCCTTGATATAGTCGGCAAGCGCGCGGATATCGTCAACCGTCACTTTTAATACCTCATCCCGCTCCTTCTGGATTTCCTCATCCCCGTAGCCGCTCAGATAAGCCGTAAGGGAACGCGCTCCCTTTAACGACGGGGTCAGCGGCGTATCCAGTTCGGACATTGTACCGATCACGTACTTTGTCATCTCTCTCTCATCCGCCGCAAACTGCTTTAAGTATTCCACCGCACCCTCATAGGTTTCCACGGTCTTTTGCAGGTTTGGATCCCGATAAGAGACAAAGCAGGCATCTCCATTTTTCCTCAAGATCGTCATACATCCGTATGCGCCGCCCTTTACGCGCACATTGAACCACAGATAATCGTAGCTCATGATCGTCCGCATCACGAGAAGCGCGCCCGTATAAGGCAGTCCGGCATGAACAAAATTTCCGGCACGGCACACATACTGTATCTTTCCGGCCGTAAAGAAGCCCTCGTTCTTTTTCTGCGGCTCGCAATCAAAGCTTTTCAGCTCAACCGGCTCCGTATAAAGCTCCTGCACCGATGCGGCAAGCAACTGCGGAATAAGCTGATATCCTTTTTCCTCCGCCGTATAATCAAGCATCAGATTCTCCGGACGGAATACGGTTTTCATTACCTGCACAAGCTTCTTCGTCACATCGTCCTTGTGTTCCTCAAAATGATCGCTCAATTCCTTGAGCAGGCAGTAAAAATCATATCCTTCCGTCATGTTCGCTACCAGCGACACTTTGGAGAAATATGACATTGCGCGTCCAAACGCAAAAACATGTCCCGCACTCATCATATAGGACTCCATCTGGGAGCGTGTCTCATCAATGATCTCTTTTAAGCGCTTGCTGTCGTCCAGCTTCGAGCGGAGCATCAGCTCTGTCAAAAGTGTAAACGCCTCCGGCAGACTGTCATAGAATGCCTTAATACTCAGATCAAAAACCGTCTTAAACTCATCCGGCTTTTTCTGATTGGTATAAGTATTGTTTCCTGCAGAAAACCCGCCGGTATGAATACCGATCTCGTTATTTAAGTCATTGTAGGAATAGTGCTCCGTGTCAATCTTGCCGAGCACGCACCTCAGCAATCCCGCGTACGGATACAGCTCGGACGGCAGCTTGCTCATATCAAATACAAATCGCACATAGCCGATACCGTTTGTGAAAATATCATGATACAGAACCTTCGTTCCGTTCTCATCACGTACCTCATTGACCAGTTTTGCTGCCTTCGGATCAATATCCTGTCTTGTTAAAAGAGGAATCTTCTCAAGATCTTCCTTTTTATCCACTGCCTCCTGGAATTCGCGGAGCGCCTTCGTGCGCACGATCACCGCTTCTTTTTCTTCCTCACTGAGCGATGCCTTATAAGCGGCAAGCTTCTCCGCAAGCTCCTTGTCCTTCTTTGCCGTTAAGCCTTTTTCCGGCTTTAAGGTAACGGTGGATGCATGCGCGCTGTCAAGCAGATAGTCGCGCACAAGATTTGTATAATAATCCGTGCCGATCTGCTCTCTCAAAAAAGCAAATGTATCGCTGATCTCCGCATACATGAACGGCTCATCGTCATCATACAGCCAGCTTCCGAGCATCTGAAGTCCATAGATCAAGCCCTTGGGTAAGGTGCCGAAATCTGCCTCGCGATACCGGAACTCTAAACAATTCACCGCGGCGCGAAGCGATTTCTCTTCAATACCGTTCTTTACCAGATCACTGAGCACCTCACGGATCGTTGTAAGAAACTCCTCTTTGCGTCCGATGTCCGCTTTCTTTGCCGCGATCGTATAATACGGCTGCAAAATTTCATTATCCAGCGCACTGGAGATTTCCTGTCCGATTCCCTTTTCGGTCAGCGCCTGCTTTAAGGGTGCGCCCGGCGCCGAGCATAACGCGTAATCAAGAATCTGGAACGCCAGCTGCTTCTTTTGATCTAAGACGGAACCCAGCGCACAGTTATAGGTCAGATAACCCGAATTTTCCTCCGATTCCGCATCGGTGATCGGATAGCTCTTTTCAATCTCCCGAATGGCTCCCTTTCCGAATTCCTTTTGATACGCAACGGCGGAGTCCACATCCAGATGATCATACTTAGAAAGATACTCCTCATCCAGCCAGGCAAGCTTTTGTGCCATATCCATATTGCCGTACAAATAAATATAGCTGTTGCTCGGATGATAATAGGTACGGTGGAAATTCAAATAGTTCTCATAGGTCAGCGTCGGGATCACATCCGGATCACCGCCGGACTCCACACCGTAGATCGTATCCGGGAAAAGGGAACTGAACACCTCTCTCGAAAGCACGCCGTCCGGTGAGGAAAACGCGCCCTTCATCTCACTGTACACAACGCCGTTTAACTTCAGCTCGCTATCCGCGTCCTCTAACTCGTAATGCCAGCCCTCCTGCGCAAAGATCAGATCGGTCTTATAAATGTTCGGATGCAGAACGGCATCCATATACACATCACAGAGATTCTGGAAATCCTTATCATTACAGCTTGCGACCGGATATAACGTCTTATCCGGATACGTGATCGCATTTAAGAACGTATTGAGCGAGCCCTTGATCAGCTCCACAAACGGATCTTTGATCGGATATTTCTCAGAACCGCACAGCACCGTGTGCTCAATAATATGCGCTACGCCGGTCGAATCCGTCGGCGGCGTCCGAAAACCGATATAAAACACCTTGTTCTCATCATCGTTACTCAACAGCACGACACGCGCGCCGGTCTTTTTGTGCTTTAAGAGATAACCCTGTGAATTTAGGTCTTTGATCTCTTTGTTCTGCAAAATCTCGTATGCTTTTACATCCTCTACTCTCATTTTGATCCTTAAGCTCCTTTCTGTTCCCGCTTTCTAATATAAGGCATGCCCATAACAAACGGACAGATACCCGAAAAAACTAACGTTTTTCCGGGTTCGCTTCGCTCGTCAAATGGACAAAGAAGTATCTACCCAAGCAAGCTTGCAGATACTTCTTTGTCCGCTTGACTCTGTCCTATTCGCATATTATACCATACTTTACCAAATTACCCAAGCATGGATTTGGGTTTCTTTGATTTTTATATAACGGTTCATCCGCTTTTCGCGAACCTGCCTGATCTTTGCTGTAAACCCACGAAGGGCTGCCGGGAGCCGTCAACAAAAGAATCCGGTCATCCGACCGCACGATTTTTTCAGTCTCCTCTAAAAAATTTCGGAAAATACAAGAAACACAGAGACGTAAAAGAATCCCCAGATAATCTTAGAAAAGCACGTATCCCGCCTCAATACTACCCATCATAAGAAATATCTCATTGGTCGATCGGATTTCTCATACACACGAATTGGTCAAAGATTTGTCTTTCAGATAAGATTCAGACCTGATTGACAAAAACTCCCGGCAGATCATACCGGATGTAAAACAGTGAATGCTTTACAGTAGTAAGAATAGCAAACGATTCACGTCATTTCAAGTCTTTTTTTGTCAAAAAATAATTATTAACATTTTGTTCATATTTGGAATCTAAGAAAGTCCGGCTCTTGCCAGCCTTCTGCGGATCACCGCCCCGACGGAAAACGCCAGCACAACGGAGAGCACATCCTTAACCAGATACGGCACAGATACCAAAAGCACCGAGTTTAAGAAGCCGACATTCGCGATCAGCGCATATTGCAGCGAACCGAGCGCATGACAGATCAGGAGTCCCAAAAAACCAAGTTCCAGACCGAACGGTTTATTTTTCATTGCCGAACCGATACCGCAGAGCGCCGCCATAAAGAAAAAGCCCCAGATAAAGCCTCCCGTATATCCGACCAGGATGCGGAAGCCTCCACTGAAATTCGCAAACACGGGCACACCGACCGCACCGAGCAATACCCAGACCGCCGTACTTGCCAGCGAAAGCCGCCATCCGAGTACAGCGCCCGTCAGGGCGACCGCAAATGTCTGAAGCGTCAGCGGCATCCCCGTCGGCATCGGGATCGAGATCTGAGAAAGCACCGAGAGTACGGCGGCGAACATGCCAATGTAGACAAGCGTGCGCGTTGACAGCTTTCGCCCCCCTCTTTTTCCGTTCCTCTCCTGCGCCGGACGTTGATTTGCCGCATTCATTGTTCCAGTATTCACGATTAATATCCTGCCTTTCTTCTGTTCAAAACTCTTTAGGCATTATATCAAAACGCGTTCCTATCGTCAACCATTTTTTCTGTTTGGTTTACATTTTATTTACCCTTTTATTTGCTTGCAATTTCTGATTGTTTATCCTTATCAACGTTCAGCCACCCTTTACTTCTTCAGCCGATACACCGTTGTCTCCGTCAGGAAATTCGGCAGATTATATAACACAAGCACATCCGTATACCCATGCTCCTCCACCAGCGCGCGCAGACTTCCGTTATAATAACGCAGGTCGATGAGCGTGATCTCATCATAAATCCCTGTCAGATACGGCACAAAGCAATTGGCATAAGAGTCCTTGATCAAAAGAAGACTCCGTTTCCCCGTCTCCGCGCCCGAAGCTTCCGCCACCGCATGTTCCCTCATCACAAAAATCTCCGTCATGGCATGATTGCCGTCGAGATAGACACTGTACGGATCATCGCCCTGTGCGCTCAAAAGCGCATAAAGGGAATCCGATTCCGATTCTCCCCCGTCATATACGACCCGGTACCGCTCTGTGCCTCTCCCCGGCGGATACACAAGCATGATCGCATCCTCAACATCATAAAGACCGCATTTTGCGGCCGTCGTACCATGAAAATCCGCGCGTACGATCTCTGTCTCATAATCGGACCAGGGAAGAACCGCGCTGCTTTCACCCGGCAGAAGCGCGCCGTCCGCACCGCCCATATCAGTAAACGACCGCACATACGCCGCATAACCGGCATGCGCCCCCTGCATCGTCCAATGATGATCGGTCTTGTAATAGATCGGCTCGTCGGCACACGCCGCAAGTCCCTCCCATACATCCACATAGCACTGAGAAAGCCCCTGCTCCGACAACCCGGCAGAAAGCTGTTCCAAATACGCCTGCTGGTCAAACTGCGCCGCAAAGGGTGATACTTTATCCCGCCAAATGCCGTCCGCCGTCGGCACGAGCATCACGCGCGCATTCCTCACTCCGGCTGCATTCATATCCCTCAAAAATCCGATCAGGCATTCCTCATTGCGCTCCGCGGTCTCCCCCGCCGCGATCTCCGGCATATGCAGCTCGATCAGACTGCGGTCACGCGCGATATAGACACCGCCGGATTCCCTTCTTCCCAAAAGCAGCCCGCAGTAGGTCTTCAGCGTGATCCATTGGTCGCGCATCGGAAACTGATCCGTCAGATACTCCTCATATGCGCTCATATAAGAGGCGTCAAGCACGCTCTCTTTTGTCAGAACGGGCTTTGTTGCAAGCAGTCTCCGCTCCGAAGGCGAGTAAACGCGCTTCTTCGCCGCCATCTGCCACATGCCGAAAAAAACAAGCATGCCTAGCAACAGCACGAACGGCAGGGCCTCGCAGCATGTATCCCACCATGATTTTTTCTTTTTGTTCTCCATACCGTCGCCTCCGATCCTGCGTCAGAACAATCCTTACTTTCTCAACCGCTCCCCACACAGGTTTCCAAAATCCAAATGCGCAGCGCCCTTTCCCTGCTTAAAACCGGAAATACAAAAACGGGTTGTAGCTTGCATCGACCAGCGATGCGATGCATAAAAGGAGTAAAATTGCAATAAAAATTGCAGAATTCCAATTTTTCCCATAAAATTTCAGTTTTTTTGCAAGAAAAACAGGCAAATTTGTCGCTCCGACCGCTCCTAACAGCAATAATCCGCCATATTGAAACAGGTAATACCATGTCCGTGCGTTGTATAATCCTCCCAAACCGCCTCCCGGCACTCCGGCGGCGCTGCCCGCAGCGCGGAGCGGGATCGCAAGCATTCGTGCCATATACTGAACCGCCTCAAAAAGATTCGTATGGGTGAACAGCACCCAGCCGAACAGCACAACGATCAGCGTATACAAATGTCCGAACACACGTGGCATGCATGCAAGCACTTTCTGCAAACACACCTTTTCCAAGATGAGAAAGCATGCAAAGTATAATCCCCATGCCATGAAATTACCGCTCGCGCCATGCCAGATCCCGGTCAGCGCCCACACAACAAGCAGATTAAGGATCTGCCTCTTCATTCCCTTTCTGTTTCCTCCGAGCGGATAATACACATACGACGCAAACCATTTTTGCAGCGTCATATGCCACCTTCGGAAAAACTCGGAAACGCTGCGCGACTCATACGGATGATCGAAATTTTCGGGAAAGTGAAACCCAAAAATTGCACCTAATCCGATCGCCATGTCTGAATAACCGGAAAAATCATAATAAATCTGAAGCCCGTAAGCAATGATGCCGAGCCAGCCCGTGAGCACCGGCATTTCTGTCGGCGGCAACGCCGCGATCGTTTCCCACAAAACACCAAACTGATTGGCAAGCAATACTTTTTTGGCAAGTCCGACAGCAAACCGCAGCGCGCCCTCACTCATTCTCCCGATGCAAAGCGGGCGTTCCTTCATCCTGTCCTCTATATCCGCATAGCGCACGATCGGCCCCGCGATCAGCTGCGGAAACAGGGAGACAAACATACCGAAATCAATGATATTCGTTTGCACCTTTGCATCCCCGCGGTAGACGTCGATGCTGTACGACATCGTCTGAAAGGTATAAAAGGAAATCCCGAGCGGCAGCGGCAGCTTAAAAAGCGGCACATGACTGCCCATCACGCCGTTCCATATCCCGATCAGCCAATCCGCATATTTGAAAAAACCAAGCATCGCGAGATTAATGACAATGGAAGAGATCAGCCAGCCTTTCGCGGCTTTTTGTCTGCCGGTCCTGCGCGCCGCGTCAATCCGCCTGCCATGCCAATAATCCGACACCGTGGAAAACAGCATCAGCAGCACATAGACCGGCTCGCCCCATGCATAGAAAATAAGAGACGCCAAAAAAAGCAATCCATTTCTGAATTGCTTTGGGCATAGAATATATGCGATCAAGACGATCGGCAGAAACCGAAAAAGAAACGTAAAACCTGCAAATATCATAAAAACCTCATTTCAGAAGCATGCTCTCGATCACATCAATGGCAACCTGATTGCGCTCCGCATAAGCGGCGATCTGTACATCCTCATCCGCATCTTCCTGCTCAGGGGTCAGCATCCCAAGCATCACATAGAACACATAATTCCCCATTGTGACAACCGAAGATGCCGCGATCTTATTTAAGTTACTCGGATACTGCATCGTATCATTTTTTAAGTTCTCGACATAGGCATTGATCGCGTCCGATACCTGCGAAAGATGCTCCGGCTTCGCTTTCACCGCAACAAACGTATCGACATGCGCGCTCATCATCGGAACCTCAATCAGAAATTCCTCGCACCAGTCCGGCTCAATGCCGTAAATCACCTGGATCTCATCCTCCGAAAGAAGCATAGTGGGAAGGTACTCCTCTCCATACGCCTCCTTCACCGCCTGATAAATAGCGTCGATCGTGACCGTGTCGTCAATACCGCCCGGCTCATTGCCGCCGGTCGGCTGACTTACGTCCGACCCATCCGATGTATTTCCGTTTCCCGTACCCTGTACGGAGCCGCCCTGCGCGGCGTTATCATCCTTTCCGCACGATACGGCAAACAGCATTGCCGTCGAGAGGATACATGCAAGGATTCTTTTTGTCCATCCTGTTTTTGTTTGTCTCATTCTGACACCTATCCCTTTCTGTCTCTCGCAGCCCGGATTGCAAAAAACGTACGCCGCAGGCTGCCTGTCTGTTATCTCCATCATTGCCTGATTTTTACCATTTATACCATGATTGCTACGCAATCATGCTAAAGTACATGCCCATTCGGGCTGGTATCATGTCGTCAGACATGATACCATGATTGCCACGCGCTTATATCGAAAACATCATAAGCGGCAGTTTCTTTATGATCAGCTCCGTCACAATGGCATGCTCCGGATATTGATGATAGGACTCCTCGCCGACATACGAATCCACATCGACGATCTGGTCGATCAGCCATTTTTCTGTCGTCCGCCCATGCCTGTCCGTCGTCTGCGAATAGATATTCATTTTCAGCGACACCTTCAGATGATGCAGCGTCTGATAGGAAAAAGAATCCTTTGTCATCGCGAACAGATGCTCTTTCAGCGTCATATCGGGCGATGCTTCCTTATATAAATACTGCTCAATGACCGCAATAAGCTTAAACGGCGCAAAATCATGCGCACAGATTTCCTCATAGGACATTTCCGCGCCGATATAGATTTTCGACACATCGCCCATGATATACTTAAAGTCCTGATATTCCATTTTGATACCTCTGCATACCGCTGACACTCCCTGCGGTACTGCGTTTTCCTACATGCCCTGCGCGCTGTCGTCGATCTCCTCGATTCCGCCTGCCGAGATCCGAATGGCATCGCGGATTTCTTTTTCGCTCAAGCTGCCCTCCTGCATGAGTTCCTCGACTGTGACTTTTCTTCGAAGCTCCCCCGCAAGCGCCTTTGCCTGCTCCGCTGTCTTTTGGACGCGTGCGAGCACCTTTTGGTTGACCTTTTTTTCATCCACGTTTTCGCCGATGTATTCCTCCATGGCGTCCATGATCATTTTACCGAGCATGCCGGAAACCTCGTCCGGCTGCTCCAGAGCGCCAAGCATTTCCACGCCGAGCGTGAGCGCCACATTCCCCTCGCCGATCAGGTCCTCCAGATATACGCCCTGTCCTGCATACAGCTTGGAAATCTCCACAACCTCCGGCAGATACGCCTCCACCAGCTTTTTCTTTGCCGCCGTTTCTCCCGCCATGGCTGCCATGGAAATCGCCCGTCTCTCGCCGTCGCTCACCTTAGGAAGCGCCTGTAACTCCCCAAGATAAAGCTCCAGATAACTCCGCTCATCGTCGTTTAGATATTCCTCCTCATCGGCCGGCTCGCCAATCCCGATGTGATTCTGTTTAAAATAATCATAGAGAAGCTGCTTCTTCTCCGAATCAAGCTGAAGCTCCTTTACAAATTCTCCGACCTGCTCCTCAGACAGCATATGCCCCTGTAAGCGCGCCGTATCCTTTAACTCGGCAAGTCTTTTCAAAAATCGTTCTTCCCCGCTCATCATCCCGCTCCCTAATTTCTCTTCACATGCTCATGCGTGAAAAGATGATTCTGGCAATACTCATAATTTCCCTCGCATTTGGAACAGAAGCGGAATTCCAACGTCGGATCATCTTCCTCCGTCCTGCCGCAGATCGCGCATTTATGCCTCGTAATACCGCCGCCCTTCGGTTTTGCGGCATGCCGATACTCCATCTGGCGCTTCCTCTGTTTGAGCGTCCTGCGCGGTCTTCCGCGCGTCATCATAAAGAAAATGATAAAGTTTAAGAGGGACGCGCCGATCGTAAACGCGAGCAGCCAGCCCGTCTGCAAAATATCCAGGATCATCAGCACGACATACACGATACCGAGATATTTTACTTTCATCGGAATGATAAACCATAGCATCACCTGCATATCGGGATAAGTCGCCGAAAACGCAAGAAAAATTGACATATTAATATAGTAGGTACTGAACAATACCCAAAAATCATACTGATACCAGACCTGCATCTTTGCAAGCGTTCCCATCCCCTGCGGGTTGATGCCGCGAATCATAAGCGCGAGATCATTCACCTGCGGGAAATCAAAAACGGCAAGCCAGCCTGCAAGCAGGAAGCTCGCGATCACCGTAAACAAAATTCCGCCAAAAATATAAACATTATAATAGAAGGTTCCCCATGTTCTCTCTAAGGTCGTGCCAAGAGAATAGTATAACATCAACATGATCAGCAAAAAGAAAATATTACTCGAACCGGGCGGAATGAGCACCCAGCTGACAAGCCGCCAGACCTGACCTCTTAAGATCGCATACGGATTCAGGGTCAGATAACTCACAAAGCTGCTGTTGATCAACTGGATCAGATAGCCCGCCGCATAGCATAAGATCAGATATAATGACAGATTCGGAATGGCATATTTTCCTAATTTTTTTTCCAATTTATTCAAAAATTTCATTTTCTCTCTCCTCTTAAAACCGCTTTTATGTAACACATCTTATCATTCCTTCCAGAAAAAGTAAACAAAGCAGATGCGTTCTTTATTCTTTTTTCATTGAACTTTTTTATCGCGTAGCGTATAATGCCAATGTAAATGAAATCTTATTATGAAGAAAGACGGTGTCAAACATGAACACTTCATCGACCGCAAACGCAGCCGAAAGGTATACACTCGGAATCGACATTGGTTCCACCACAGTCAAGATCGCCATTCTTGATTCTTCGCACGAGATTCTTTTTTCCGATTATCGCAGGCATTATGCCAATATCCGCGAGACCCTGCAGGGACTTTTGTCGGACGCGTACGAAAAACTCGGCGACCTTACATTGCACCCGATGATCACAGGCTCGGGCGGCTTAACGCTTGCCAACCATTTGGGCGTTCCCTTTAATCAGGAAGTGATCGCTGTTGCGACCGCTTTAACCGAGCTTGCGCCGAAAACCGATGTTGCCATTGAGCTTGGCGGCGAGGACGCTAAGATCATTTATTTTGAGGGCGGCAATGTCGAGCAGCGTATGAACGGCATCTGCGCCGGAGGCACGGGCTCTTTTATCGACCAGATGGCATCCCTTTTGCAGACGGATGCGCCCGGCTTAAATGAATATGCCAAAAGCTACCACTCTCTTTATACGATTGCCGCACGCTGCGGCGTTTTTGCAAAATCCGATATTCAGCCGCTCATCAATGAGGGCGCTACGAAAGAGGATCTTGCCGCATCCATTTTTCAGGCAGTCGTCAATCAGACGATCTCCGGTCTTGCCTGCGGCAAGCCGATCCGCGGACACGTTGCGTTTCTCGGCGGACCGCTTCATTTTTTAAGCGAGTTAAAGGAGGCGTTTATCCGCACGTTAAAGCTCGACGAGGAGCATATCATTGACACGGATAATTCCCACCTGTTTGCCGCCATCGGCTCCGCCATGAACGCAAAGGATGAGGTTTCTTTTTCTATGGAAGAAATGGTCGCAAAGCTCTCCTCCGATATAAAGATGGAATTTGAGGTCGAGCGTATGGAGCCGCTGTTTGCCTCCGAAGAAGAATATGACGCTTTCCGCGCACGGCATGACAGTCATTGTGTCAGGACAGCGGAATTAAAGCAGTATCAGGGAAATTGTTTCTTGGGCATCGATGCGGGCTCGACGACCACCAAGGTCGCGCTCATCAGCGAATCCGGCGATCTTTTATATTCGTTTTACAGCAATAACAACGGCAGTCCCTTAAAGACCGCCATTTCATCCATTCAGGAGATTTATTCTCTCCTGCCAAAGGGCGCGCATATCGTCCGCTCCTGCTCCACCGGCTACGGTGAGGCGCTGATCAAGGCCGCCTTTCTGTTAGACGACGGCGAGGTTGAGACCGTCGCGCACTACTATGCCGCCGCGTTTTTTGATCCGAAGGTGGACTGCATCTTAGACATCGGCGGTCAGGATATGAAATGTATCAAGATCAAAAACCAGACCGTGGACAGCGTGCAGTTAAATGAGGCATGCTCGTCCGGCTGCGGCTCGTTCATCGAGACCTTTGCCAAATCCTTGAATTACAGCGTGCAGGATTTTGCGAAGGCTGCGCTGTTTGCGGAACACCCGATCGATCTCGGCACACGCTGTACCGTGTTTATGAATTCCAAGGTCAAGCAGGCGCAGAAGGAAGGCGCGTCCGTCTCCGATATTTCCGCCGGACTTGCCTATTCCGTCATCAAAAACGCACTGTTTAAGGTCATTAAGGTGTCCGACGCGTCCGAGCTCGGCAGCCATATCGTCGTTCAGGGCGGTACGTTTTATAATGANGCCGTTCTGCGCAGCTTTGAAAGNATNGCCGGNTGCGAGGCGATCCGTCCCGACATNGCGGGCATCATGGGTGCGTTCGGCGCGGCGCTNGTCGCAAGAGAACGTTTTATGTCAACCTGCGGTTANCGGACCACCATGCTTTCGATCGAACAGATCAATGCGCTGGAGTTNACGACNAGCATGGCAAAATGCAAGGGCTGNACNAACAACTGCCGNCTGACCATCAACCNTTTNNNCGGCGGNAGACNNTNTATNTCCGGNAACCGCTGTGANCGCGGNCTCGGCAAGCANAAAAANGANCANAACGTACCGAATCTGTACGAATACAAGCTTTCGCGCATTTTCGGCTATGAACCNCTTNCNCCNGANNNAGCCNNACGCGGNACGGTCGGGATTCCNCGCGTNTTAAACATGTATGAAAATTATCCGTTTTGGTATACGTTTTTTACCAAACTTGGCTACCGNGTCATGCTCTCTCCGAACTCCAACCGCAAGATTTACGAGCTCGGTATTGAGTCCATTCCGAGCGAGTCCGAGTGCTATCCGGCAAAGCTCGTACACGGTCATATCATGTGGCTCATCAATCAGGAGGTGGATTTCATTTTTTATCCCGCCCTGTTTTATGAGCGCAATGAGTTTTCGGATGCCAACAACCACTATAACTGCCCGATCGTGACCTCCTATTCCGAAAATATCAAGAACAATGTGGAGGAAATCGGACGCGGTGAGGTCATTTTCCGCAATCCGTTCATGGCGTTTACAAGCGAGGAGACGATTTCCTCCCAGCTCATCAAGGAGTTTGGCGAGCTTACCCCCGCCGAGATCAAGAGCGCGGTTCACGACGCATGGCTGGAACAGGAAGCGGCAAGANAGGACATTCAGAAAAAGGGCGAGGAAACGCTTGCNTGGTTAAAAGAAAACAACAAACGCGGTATCGTTCTTGCGGGACGGCCTTATCATATTGACCCGGAGATCAACCACGGGATTCCCGAGCTGATCAATTCGTATGACATTGCCGTTTTGACGGAGGATTCCATCTCCCACCTGGCAAAGCCGGAGCGTCCGCTCATCGTCTCCGACCAGTGGATGTATCACTCCCGCCTGTATGCGGCGGCAAGCTATGTCAAAGCGGTGGATAACTTAGACCTCATTCAGCTCAATTCTTTCGGATGCGGTCTGGATGCTGTCACGACGGATCAGGTAAATGATATTCTTTCCGATTCCGGCAAGATTTATACCTGCCTGAAAATTGATGAGGTCAACAATCTCGGCGCGGCAAGGATCCGTATCCGTTCCCTGCTCTCTGCGATCCGTGTGCGGGAGGCAAAACAGCAGAAACGCGAGATCCGTTCCTCCGCCATGAACCGTGTTCTTTTCACGGAAGAAATGCGCAAAGAGTATACGATCCTGTGTCCGCAGATGTCGCCGATCCACTTCGGTCTTTTGCAGGCGGCGTTTAATCAATGCGGCTATCATTTGGAGGTCATGGACAACGACGGAAAACAGGCGGTCAACGTCGGCTTAAAATATGTCAATAACGACGCCTGCTATCCTTCCCTGATGGTCGTCGGACAGATCATGTCCGCGGTCCTGTCGGGAAAATATGATACGCACAAGCTCGCTTTTGTGATGTCACAGACGGGCGGCGGCTGCCGTGCGACCAACTATATCGGTTTTATCCGCCGTGCGCTTGCCAAGGCGGGCTACGGTTATATTCCGGTCATCTCCATCAATCTTTCCAAGCTGGAGAGCAACCCGGGCTTTAAGATCAACGCGGAAATGCTCATGCGCGCCGTGTATGCAGTTACGCTCGGCGACCTGTTCATGCGCTGCGTCTACCGGATGCGCCCTTACGAGGCAGTCCCGGGTTCCGTTGACAAACTGCACCGCGAATGGGAGGCCCGCTGTGAGAAGCTGATCACGGCAAAGCATATCTCCTACCGCAAATTCCAGAAAATGTGCCGCGAGATCGTCCATGATTTTGACAATATCCCGATCACGGATGTGAAGAAGCCGCGTGTCGGCGTGGTCGGCGAGATCTTAGTCAAATTCATGCCCGCCGCAAATAACCATTTGGTGGAGCTGCTGGAAGCGGAAGGCGCGGAGGCGGTTGTTCCCGATCTGATGGACTTTATGCTCTACTGCTTCTACAATCAGATTTATAAGTCCGAGAACCTCGGCACGAGCAAGCGTTCTGCCAGACTGGCAAAGCTCGGCATTTGGGCGATNCAGCGCTTTCGGGGCGCGGCTGCAAAAGCGCTTTCCCAAAGCGAACATTTTACGCCGCCCGCAAATATTTATGATACGGTAAACAACGCGCAGACGATTGTTTCCATTGGCAATCAGACCGGNGAAGGATGGTTTTTGACCGGAGAAATGTTAGAGCTGATTCACGACAATACGCCGAACATTGTCTGCACACAGCCGTTTGCCTGNCTGCCGAACCATGTTGTCGGCAAGGGCGTGATCAAGGAGATCCGCCGTCGGTATCCCGAGGCCAACATCGTTGCGATCGACTACGATCCGGGCGCCAGCGAGGTCAATCAGTTAAATCGTATTAAGCTGATGCTCTCCACGGCNCAGAAAAATCTNTCGAAGAATCTCGCAAANAACAACGCGCAGCATTCCGATTCCGAGGAAAAGCGGGAGGTATCATAAAAAGAGTTTCCTATTGAGAAATTAACGATCGCTATAAAAAGAGTTCCGCTGTCATACAGCGGAACTCTTTTCACACTGATTGCCNGTCCACCAGCACTGCTGTCTCATAATCNCCAAGACTGCCNGNAAATTCCCCANCGCTTATNAGGTTNTNCTNCCCTTTCAGTTCNGGAAGACACACCTCTCCTTTTCCGNTATGAAAGATCAAAATGATCCTTTGACCGTNCCTTTCTCTTTCTGTATAGATCAGTCCGTTGCGGTCATCCGTGTACTGTTTCGTGATCACGCCTTCTGTCAGAACCGGATAGGTATGTCGNATTTTAATNAGCGTCCGATAATANNNAAGCATTTCCCGATNNTGNCTGNNNTCATCCCACAGCATACCGCGTCTGCAATCCGGATCACGGCCGCCATCCAAAGCCACCTCGTCTCCATAATAGATCATGGGCATACCGGGAAGTAAAAGCTGCATGGCTGCCGCCATCCTCTGCTTCCCGATATCATGCTGTGCNCTGTGCAAAAAACGCTCCGTATCATGACTGTCGATCAANTTCCAAAGATAGCCCTGCAGACCGTTATGCAGATTTCCTTTGATAAANTGAAGCNTTCCCACAAATTCGGAGGCGCAGATNGTCTCCGNNGCAACNAAATCCTGTACCGCCTGATAGAACGGATAATTCATGGCACAATCCCACTCATCCCCCTCCAAAAAATCACCTGCAAAATGCCAGATCTCGCCGATGAGCAGAACATCCTTCTTTATCGCTTTGATCTCTTTTCGAAACCGTTTCCAAAAAGCATGATCAATCTCATCCGCCACATCCAAACGCCAGCCATCAATATCGCATTCCCTGATCCAATAGGATGCAACGTCAATGAAATAATCCGCCGTTTCTTTATTTTGCAGATTCAGCTTCGGCATATACGCGGCATAGCCGAAGGTCTTGTAATTCGGCTTTTTGCCCCATTCCATGATAAGCGGAAATTCTTTGGCGTAATACCAGTTCAGATATTCTGACTGCTCCTTTTTTTCCCTGACATCCCGAAAAGCAAAAAAGTCCAGTCCCGTATGATTGAATACGCCGTCCAGGATCACGTACATTCCCAGCTCATGCGCCTTTGATACCAGTTCCTTTAAGTCCTCTTTCTTCCCAAAGGACGGATCGATCTGATAGTAATCCTCAATGTTGTACTTGTGAACGGAATCGGACCGAAAGATCGGCGTCATATAAATCATATCCACGCCAAGCTCTCTAATATAGTCCAAATGATCAATGATTCCCCTTAAGGACCCTTTCAGATCTTCTTTATGACCGATTGGCGCCTGATACCAGACGTCTTCCGGGACGTCCTTGTCCGAGGCAAAACGGGACGGAAAAATCTGGTATATCACCTTGTTTTTTGCCCAACGAGGTACTTCAAACAGTTCATCCTCCCGAAGATTCTGCGGACAGTCATACATCTTTTCAATATCCGTGATCGGCTCATCATAAAAATCATGATTCCCATAATAGGCAACATTTCCTGATACATCTTCTATTTCAAAAAAATATCGAAGACAGATCACATCCATCTCCTGCTCGATCTCATAATAATCCCGATAATTGTCCGAACAGGCTTTTTTCATACTATATGCCTGCCTCGTGTCCATATATTTTAACGGCATATACTTATCCTGCACGTGGAGCGTCACCCTTGCCGCATCACCTTTTTTTGTCTCAAGCCGGATGAGAAAACGTCCCTTTTCTAACGCATAGCAATACCGTCTGTCCGCAAAATGTCTGACTGCCGCATATTCCATATGTACTCTCTCCTCTCCTTACCTGCTTTGGTTTCCTCTTAAATATTCCAACGCCAGCTTCTGTCCTTCCAGTTCTCTATCGCTGCAATAGACAGGATCATGGTAGCCTTCGACCGTGATGTCTCCCTCATAACCCGCTTCGTAAAGCAATTTCATGATCTCTTTCCAATCCGTATCTCCCATTCCCGGAAACCGGTGGTCGCAATAGTGGGAACCAAACCAGATACCGTATGTCCTGACCGCATTCCAATCAACGGAAGCATCCTTCCCGTGAATATGGAATACTTTCGGCAAATATGCTTTCAGCTGTGCAATCGGATCGATCAACTGTTGAACCTGATGGCTCGGTTCCCATTCTAAGCCCAAATGCCCGCTCGGTACCTCCTCAAACATCATTTCCCACGCCCGCGGGCAAAAACCGATATTACAGGTTGCGCTGTACCAATGTCCGTACATCGGCGCATTTTCAATACCGATCCTGACACCATATGCCTCAGCAATTGCTGTCAGTTCAGAAAAACAATTCTTAAACGCAGGCATCGCGTCATCCACACTTTTTCCCGGAATTGCTCCGGCAAAGGTACCAACAAAATCAGTGCCGAGATCGCGCGCTTTTTTGATACAAGATACCAGCTCCTGTCTCGCACTCTCATTGATCAAAGGGTTACAATACAGTCCGATTCCGGAAATTTCAACGCCGGAATCTCCGATGATTTCCCTTATTTGAGGAATCAGCACATCGAAATCCGCACCGGAAAGCGTATCATTATAATATAATTCTACGGTATCAAATCCCATGGAGACAGCATTTCTTAAATCCTCCAATAAATGCGCGCCTCTGATGCAGGTTCCTATTTTTATTTGCTTTTTCTTTCCATGTTGCATGTTCTCGATGCCCGACATTGATGAAACCTCCTGTGTGAAAATGTGTCAATACCTTGCTGCTTTTTACGGTCGCTTTTTTCCTTTGCGGCTATTATAGCACACCCACCAAAACTTTGCAGTAAACCTGCGGTTCACCGGCCAACCAAGCGGACACGAAATGCTCATTGCGCAAATACAAGCGGAAAGAGCTCATCGTCCCCCGCGATGAGCTCCTCCATATGAACGCCTAAAAACCTGCTGATCGCATAATAATTGTCGATCGACGGATTCGTTTCTCCGCGAAACCATTTGTATATCGCAGTCTTAGAACATCCGCATAAATCAGCAATCTCTTTCACAGAAACACCCTTTTCACAAAAGATTCGATGCAGTCTCTTCCCCGTCATTTCCATGTTAATCGTATGGAATTCAACAGATGATTTTTTCTTTCCATCGACCGGTCTCATGCGCTCCATCCTCCGTAAATGTTCCCATCCGCGATCGTGTTTATCTTACAGCGCCCGCACAAAATTCGTGCTGACGCGCGGCTCCTTTTCAGGAAGTCCGTAAGTCTGTTTCCCGAGGGCAATGCTTTTCATTAAAAAGCTCATGTTCGCCGCAAGCGTACGCATCATCTGCATCCCCTCCGCATCCTGCCTCGCTTCGTCCGCGTTGTTGCCGTGAATGCCGTTCCAATATTGCCCGGACGCAACCGGCATGCCGCAGATTGTAAAATATTTATTCAGCTCATCAAAGGTAGACGTCAGTCCGCCGCGCCTTGCCGAAGCCACAGCCGCGCCGACTTTCATCGTCTTATCAAAATGCGTACTGTAAAACAGACGGTCAAGAAACGCGATCAGCGTCGCATTCGCCGACGCATAATATACGGGACTTCCCACGACCAGTCCGTCGCACGCCTCAAACTTCGGCGCGATCGCATTGACTGCGTCATCAAACACGCAATGTCCGTTCTTATAACAGGAACCGCAGCCGATACAGCCGCGAATATCCTGATTTCCGATATGGATGATCTCTGTTTCCATTCCCTCCTTTAGAAATATCTGCTCCATCTCATGCAGCGCAGTATAAGTGCTCCCCTCCTTGTGGGGACTTCCGTTGATCAAAAGTACTTTCATCGTATCTGCTCCTTTCCGTATGTTTAATTCAGACAATGTGCCACCCAAAAGAAATGCCTTTGGCATTTCTTTGAAAGAATGGCGCGAATGCGCCATTCTTTTTTAGTCCGCATATTTCATGAGCGCATCCACAATGTCGGGATAAACAAAATAGCCTCCTCTGCGGTAATAGAGTCCAAAGTTCTCGCCCGTCCCGTCAAACGCTCCGTTGTCCCACCATAAACAGGTGATTCCCCTCGCTCTGGCCGCTGCAATATAGTATGCGGCATACTCCACGCGGTCCTGTGTGTTATGGTCTTTATCGCGCGCGCCGAATTCGCCGATCACCACCGGGATTCCCTGACTGATATAGCGGTCATAAAGCTTGTCCATGAAATAATCAATATCCCTTGTGGAGACCGTCGCTCCGGCATCAAAGGTTGATTTGCTTCCGGAATCATCCGGTGACTGAAGCGCGAAATTATACGGCGTATATGCATGTACGGACACAATGATCCGATTTTCTGCTTCCCCCGGATCCATCGGAAGGACAAAATCATTGTGCAGCGCACCGTCAGGCGACGCATCATAGCCGGGAACCATCAGGTAACGGGAACCATTGTTTCCTCCGCCTGCACGCACCGTATTCACAAACACCTGATTGAGCGTGTTAATGCACGCGATCGCATCCAGACATTCCTCGCTATTATTATCAATCCACCATTCATGGGAGCTCCCGACCAGACGCGGCTCATTCATTCCCTCAAAAATCAAATGCTCGTCATAATCGGCAAACCGCGCGGAAAGCTGTGTCCAAATTGCGGTAATATAACGGATGGACTGCTCTAAATGTGCGGTATCAGGAAAATAGCAATCCTCCTGCGTGTCATGATGAATATTTAAGATAATATACATCCCGTTGTCGATCCCATAATCGACAACTTCCTGCACGCGGTTCAGCCATACCTCGGAAATCGTAAAATCATCATCCACAAAATGTCCGTGCCATGTCACCGGAACACGCATCGTATGAAAGCCGGCTGCGGCAATATCGTCAATCATTTCCTTTGTCGTGGCAACAGAAACCCAGCATGTTTCACTGTCAAGCTCATTCGCATAACCGCCGGTCAAAAACGCATCCAGCGTATTGCCGAGCGACCAGCCGATCTTCATATCGTGCACAAAGGCAAGCGCATCGTTATCCGGTATTTCAAATTCCGCGATAACGACCTCCGGAATCTCATAGGACGGCTCCGCATCGTCATCCGCGTTTCCGCTCCCCTCATCGTCTGCCTGCGCGTCTCCGCTTCCTTCTGCGTCTGCCTGCACGTCCCCGCTTCCGTCCTCATTTTCCTGCCCATCGGCGCTATCTGTCTGCGTATCCCCGGCGTCATCCTGATCCGGATCCGCTTCGGGCGTTGTCTTCAGCGTATATGATTCATATGCGCCGCAGCCGTTTGACAGAAACAATGCCATCGCAATGACCAGAACGATCATCGCCGCCGTAAGCAGCCTTCCCCTTGACACGCTTCTCCGCCTTCTTCTGAACGGTGCCGTATAATCCGGTCTGTGCGATACATGTCTTTTTCCCGTATGCATCAGCGCCGCAGCCGGTGTCAGTGCACTGCCGCTCACATGGTAATCACGCGCTTCCAAGACTCCCTGCGAAATCGCTTTCTCTTTTCCCGCCGTCCGCGCCGTTAACGCCGCCTGACGCACTGACCGCTGCGCTACACTGCGCGCCAGCATGGCATCAATCTTTGCCATTCTCTTTTTGGTAATTCCGCTCATATTCATCCTCCGTTTCTTTACCTGTTTATTTCTATTGTTTCACCGTCTTTTCTGCTTTGCATAGTCTTTCGTTTTTTGATTTTCGCACTTTGTTTACGCGCAGTCCGCTTCGTCCTCGTTTTCCTGCGCGATGTGCTGCTCTAAAATATCGCGGGCCTGTTCGATCGTCACGCCTGATTCCTCTAAGAACCCTGCGATCTCCGCGATCTCCTTTGCGCGTTTTTCCTGCCTGAGCGCTTCCAGTTCCTTATTCTCGGATTGAAGCCTCGTCTTTAGCCCCTGAATCAGTTCTTCTTTCTCCCTGATCTTGTCCTCTATCGTTTTTCTCGGTCCTCTGGACATGCTGCACCTCCATCGTTCATTTTTTGATCCGGCAAAAATTCCTTTTCCGGTTTTCTTTTACGACTCTCTATAGTATATGTGCATGTCCCGAAAAAAAGAACCTTATTTATTGTTTTGCCCTTACCGCAAGATGCGTGTGCGCCGCCAGTCCGAGAAGCAAAAGAATCGGGAATATCACCGCCGCCAGAATGCCGCTCTGCAAATGATCTCCGAACGCCCCCGAAACGATACCGACAAGCGTCGGACCTCCCGAGCAGCCCAAATCTCCCGCAAGCGCCAAAAGTGCAAACAGCGCCGTTCCTCCTCTTTTCACGGATGCTGCCGCAATGCTGAACGTACCTGGCCACAAAATACCGACGGACATTCCGCACAGTCCGCAGCCGATCAGTCCGATCACCGGATTCGGCACAAGCGCGATCAAAAAATACGTTCCCAGACAGAGCGCACCGCTCGCATACATAAAATGCTTCAGATTAATACGTTCTCCGGCTTTCCCGTAAAACGCCCTCGCACTCCCCATCAAAATTGCAAACAGCATCGGTCCCGCCAGATCGCCGACCGTCTTATTGACCTGTAACCCCTTTTCGGCAAAGGTGGACGCCCACTGGCTCACCGCCTGCTCGCATGCTCCAGCGCACAGCATGAGAAGCATGAGCACCCAAAACAGCTTCATGCCCGCAAGCTCCTTTACGCTCATGCCCTTTTCGCCGTCTTCGATCAGCGGCGCGATCGGCACTTTCAAAAACGCTGCCGCGTTGCACACGGGAACAAGCGCCCATAACAGCGCCAGCCATTTCCAGCGCTCAATGCCTGCAACAGCAAAAAACGCCGTAGAGAGCAGCACGACCGCCACATGCCCCCAGCAATAAAATGAATGCAGAAGGCTCATTGCCTTTTCCTTATTATCGGACGGGCACGCCTCCACGATCGGGCTGACAAGCACCTCCAAAAGCCCGCCTCCGACCGCATAAACCATCACCGCAATCAGCAGCCCGTAAAACGAATCACTGAAAATTTCCGGCAGTACCGTTAAAAAAATCAGTCCCGCAGCCGCAAATACATGCGCCAGTACGGCGGATACGCGATAGCCGATGCGATCGACCAATCCGATGGACAAGAGATCGACCAAGAGCTGCAGTCCGAAATTGACCGTCACTAACATCGTGATACGCGAAAGGGAAATGCCATACTGCGAATGGAAGGTCAAAAACAAAAGCGGCGCAAAATTATTGACGATCGCCTGAACAATATAGCCGACAAAGCACGCGTACGTCGTTTTGTTGTAATCGTTGTTTTTCATTTCTGTTTCCTTTGTCTATTCACTTTTTGCAGTAGGTTTCCAAGGCGGAGGACATAGCAGGGTTGTTTTACCAATATCAGGCAGAACGTCATAAATGGAACATCCCATCTTCTCCTCAAAATATTCCTTGTTTTGAAATGTAATCTCCCATCCTCGTATGTATGTTTCCATAATTCCATATCTGCGAGTTACATCCACAAATCTTTTTTCCAAAATAACAAAACCATAATCTGTGGCAAGCGCATCACATATCTGAATCAACCTGTCATAATCATCTTCTTCACAATTTAATAGATATTCTTTTATCGTTATTTCTTCCTCTGTGGCGGGCACATACTGAAATTCTTCCTTCATAAGCGGATACGAATGCGTCATACAGATTTTCGCAACTTCATCCCAACCCTTTTCCAAAGAATACTTGTACCCTTCGTATACATGCTTTGGAATATTTACAATGCCTGCTCTTCTGCCTATATCATGCAGCATTCCAACAATATAAGCTTTATTCTCATCGAGATCCGGAACCTTTCGCGCTATGTTTCTTGCTGCTATCCCCACATTTACAGAATGCTCCACCCACGGTCCCGGATTCATTTCTCCTGCAATTAATAATTCTCTTTTTGCTTCTTCAACAGACGGTAACATGGGCAAATTCCTCCTGTGGGTCAGTGTCATACGACCATTATTCATATAAATAGCTTCACCAGCCAAAAATTTCTTTTATTAACTCCTCATATTCTTCCATGGATATTTCTTCATCACGATAAGTAAACTCACTGTTTTCATCATAGGTGTCATCAGGCGACTCCCAGTATTCCGCTCCCAGCTTAAATTCGTCTGCAATATTCCCTCCGCCATCGTACCTCGTCAACCAATAGGTCTGCCTTCCCCCATGCGTAGTATCACTATGTACGATCCATGTCGCATGATCGTAGACTGCATAAGACAAAACCCCTGCAGTTCCCTCCCCTTCTGCTAACACATATACTTTTCCGTCTCTTGCGTCAAAATAAATCCCTCCGTATGGTCCATTCACAATTTGCTCATTTTCACCATCATTATCCAGATCAATCCGCTCTCCGACAGAATGACAATCCCACTCATCCTCATCATGTGACAGCTGGTCAAACAGGATACCCCTTTCATCCTCATCGTCATAAAATGCCGGAATTTCACCGGCAAGAAATGCATCCAGCAATTCTTCCGGTTCAGGCTCAGCTACAACCATGTCTTCCTCATCTGTTTCCTGCGTGCTCTCCCATGCGTTTGTTTCCCGCATTTCCGCGTTCGATACTTCACTATTATCTTTTGAAACACTGCAGCCACTGAATACAAATAGGCAAAACATAAGCACAACGATATTTGGGATACGCAATTTCATCCAATCCTCCACTCCGATCAATTAATCACTTTGCGGCTATTATATCATGAATCTTCGATTCATGATCAACATTCGCCGCTCGCCGAATGAGTAAACTCATTCTTCTCGCTAACGCTCATTATATCATCCAAACCGGCACGATATAATTATCCCGGTCGATCGCGCCAAGCTCCGGCTTCATGCAGATCACTGCTCCCTTAGAACGTGGTACGGAAGCTCTATCCAGCAGGCTGAACGCCTTTATCAACTCTGCTCCGGGGTTCGAAGTTTTTTTGATCTCAATCGGATTGAGCACGCCGTCGTGCTCCAACACAATATCGATCTCCTTCGCATCTTTGTCACGATAGTAATACATATAGGGTTCTCTGCCGTTATTCAGATACGTTTTCATGATCTCAGCCACAACATAATTTTCCAATATAGCCCCATTCATGGCTCCGCTCTCCAACGTCTCCGCGCTGCTCCATTTTGTCAGATAACAAACCAGCCCCGTATCGTAGAAATACAGTTTTGGCGTTTTTACAAGACGTTTTAACAGATTGTTGAAATAGGGATGCAGATAAAAAATGATACCAAGCGTCTCCAAAATAACCAGCCAGTCCTTTGCCTGTTTTTGATTGATATCCGCATCTTGGGCAATATCAGCCACATTCAGCATCTGACCGCATCTTGCCGCCGCTGCTGTCATAAAACGAAGAAATTTCAAAGAATCTATTGCATCCGACAGTTCCCTTACATCCCTTTCAATATACGTTCTTAAATAACTGCTGTAAAAAATCTGGCTGCTGCTGTTTGCCCCACTCACGATAGCCGGCATCGAACCTTTGTAAATGCGTTCAAAAACTGCTCTTGTATCCGCCGTTTCTCTCTCTTTTCTCCTGTCCGACAACGCCTCCAGATCGATTGTGAACGGCTCCGTCTCCACACCGCTTATTTCTGCCTGTGATAAGGAAGTTAAAGAAAGTACCGCCACCCTTCCCGCAAGTGACTCCTGTACACCGCGCATCAGCTTAAATACCTGAGAACCGGTCAGCCAAAACGCTCCCGGCTCATGATCGCGATCTACATGCATCTTAATATAGGTAAACAACTCCGGTGCATACTGTACTTCATCAATTAGCACCGGTGGTTTGTGTAATTGTAAAAACATCTCCGGATCTGTCTTTGCAATCGCCCTCTCATTCAAATCGTCCAAAGACACATAACCCCTATTGGTACCTTCCATCATTTTCTGAAGCATCGTCGTCTTGCCGACCTGTCTTGGTCCTGTAACCAGTACGACCGGATATTCCTTGGTTACCTGACTGACGATACGCTCCAAGTTTCTGCTTATATACTTCATGCTAGCCTCCGGCTAATTTATATTTTTATTCCATTTTAGCCGAAAACAGATAAAAAAGCAATACACTGGCTATATCACTCCGTCATCTACCATTGCAAAAATTCTACCCTTTGCAGTCTTTCTGTCTTATGGCGCATTTTATTTTTTGCAATATTTTATCTTGGATAGGAAGTCTTTTCATGCACTTACTGCAATTTGGGCATATCTCATTTTAATAATGCTTGTAGGCCAGAAGGAGAATCGCAAACCTTAGTTTCAATAGATTTCATGTAATCTTCCATCCCAAATAAGTCATAGAGCTCATTTAAAAACGCAAAGAAATCATCATATACTTCGTCTTCTTCAATTCGTCCAGCCTCCTGACTGTAAATTGAAATCTGCTCGCTTTCCCTTTTGAAGAGAACCGGATCATCGGTATCGAGAGAACCAATAACAACATAAGAATCGACTGGCCTGTCATTAAGGGAGGAAGCAGTCCCACCATCGGAATGCTGAAGCCACTCTTTATATTTCTCCGGCAATTTTACTTTATGGCTTTCTTCTGAAATTATACAATCGTCCCCTTATCAAGGTTCGCTTGCCTGTTGAATATACGGCACAATCACATCGTAGAACTTCTTTGTCCAGTTGGCGTGGAAGTTAGCCATTTGAAGCCAGTCCGTCTCATTCTCGATGCTTACATTATTCAGCTGAATGAACACCTTGGATGACTTGATGTCATCGCCACGGTTCCATTGCAGCGTCATGCCCAGCGCCGATTCGATCTCTGCCTTATGTGTGTAAAGGCTGTCGAATGCATCCTTGTTTTCTTGTTTATTTCCTCTGCCAAAGACAACCTCTGCCCGTACTGCATCGTAGTTCGCTACGCAGCACAGATAGAATCCACCGATGCCGAAGAAGCCATTGATCCAATTATCCCTCGACGGATTGACATTGGAGAAGGAACCGCCCTCACCATGTGCCTTCTGGATAATCGGAAGTGCATACGTCCAGTATTTTCTCCGAAGCTCATGACGGCTTCCCGGCTCATCTGCATTGGCTTCATTCTCGTCACGCAGGTAGAATACCAAGTCCGCCGGATCTTCATCATAAAGTTTGAACAGGCGACTCAAAACGGACAACTTGCTCTGTGTATTGGTATTTGTCCATACATAGATGCCATCACCGATCTCCAGCGATTTTGTAAATACATCTGGATTTGTGCTAAAGTGGAGCGCAATATTTTCTTCTTCGGACATAGCCAGTTTTGTTATGATGGCCTTGTTTTCCGCATAAAGAATCTGAATAACCTTCTGGAACATCTCGACCCAGCTCGTTATCGGCTGCTCAGCGTTCTTAAAGGTAAACTTAGCGATCAGGCGACCGGTTAGCTCTCCCTCATCCTCAAGGGTATAGGTATCAAGCTGCTTTTCTTCCGGCTTATATTCTGTGACAGGCGCTGCCCAGATCGTCAGTGCTCTGCCTATGAGATATTCGCTGCGTTCTTCCAACTCTGCCAGCGTCCACTTATCCTTTTTGGCAATCCAGGTGTTCATGCGGATGCCGCTATCATCGAAACCATTCTGCATGGTTTTCTTTTCCGTGAACGAACTATTGCTATATTTCGAGTTATAGGCCGTTAGCGTCAAGTTGGCCATCCTATGCAGCCACTGTTCATGGATTTGCTCGTAGTCATCACCCAGCTCTTTCTGCCATACTGGCGTAAGATGCTGGGGCATAATATGCTCAATTGAATATGTACCATCATCACAATGACGGTACACATCCTTGTCCTCCGAAGTACCGAAGTTTTCGAAACGCTCAAGAATGTAAATCTTATTCTTGCTGTTCATCAAATAAACTGGACGTTCTTCAAATGCTGCCTTAAACTCCTCATCATCAGGGAAGCGGGCACGCTCTCTCTTTGAAAGCAGCGCACACTTCAGCTTCTCGACATAATTATCCTCGGTGCCGTCATATCGAATGATCTCCCGGTGCAGCATGAGGAATATTTTATTCAGAGCATTTGTCGGCAGGTCGCATATCGTCCTGCGGAATAGATAATTTTCTGTCGTAAGAAAAATCTCTGTAACCTGTGCCAGTGTCAGCTTATTTTCGTTATACAGGCGAAGCACCTCAAGAAAGTATGGCCTTGTTACCGTAGTCTCCAAGCGGTTCAGCCGGTCGATACATGCGTCAAGTGCTGCACTACCGGAATTACCGTCAAGAAGAATCTGATAGCGTTTTGCATAGGCCAGCATCTCTGCGAGCAGCGGCTCCGTTTCAATCTTTCCGAGCTCTACAAAATCCTTAAAATTGATATAGATTTTCTTCTGCTGCGGAATGGCCTGCTGCTTTATACTCAGATAATCCCTGATGAATGCACTGACGTCATATTTCGTGCAGACCTCGATCTTGTTCCAGTATTTCTCGTAGTAGTTCTCCTGCTCCTTGGAGGGCAAGCCCATCAGTATAAAGTTCCTGATCTTGTCACCTTCACTGAGGTCAAGACCAGTCGAGTTCAGGCTCTCAAAAATGAGCTGAGGATTATCGTCCATATCCAGTCGGATGTTTATAATCTCCAAACAACAGATCGCATCGTAAAGCTGGTCAATGGTGATTTCCTGCTTCTGAATACGGTCATAGAAATAATCGTAGTTCACGGTCAAATTAGACTCACGGATGTGTTCTGTAGGATCAGAGAACAGCTTACCGAAGGCCGTCTGGTCGTTTTTGACCGGCTTGAGCTTGATGCGGGTATCCTCCGGCTTCCATTTATCAACGAGATATTCCTCGAAAATGCGCTGCTTCAGATTGGCGGTCTCCGGAATGATAACGCCCTTGTCGATCAAGTTATACATTGCGAGAAACAGCAGTGAAACTGTTGTGAGGCGCTGCTGGCCGTCGATAATCAGGAACTCCTCGTTGTGACCATCCGGATTATATACGGAAACAAGGCTCCCGAAGAAGTGACTCTTCCGGTGTCCCTTGATGATCTTTACGAGGTCATCATACAACTGCTTGCAGTTCTCTGTCTTCCAGTCGTAATTCCTCTGGTAAACCGGGATGACAAAACGCTTATCGGAGCCTTCCATGTATTTAACAAATTTGCATTCCGAACCTTTCATCTATCGTTACTCCTCCTGATTTATATAGAATTATAACATGAGCGCGGAACATTTGCGATTCAAAGCCCCACGCTCACAAGATTGTCCAAAACATAATACTTAATACAATGTACACTATGACAAGTTGATATTTTGAAACAAAGGAAAAATAAAGTGTTTTTATAATTTCAATTATTCAACGCCATAGTTTATAAATAAGTATACGCTATTCCATTTGCAGTCAAATATGTCTTCAACTCATCTACCAACTGATTGTTACATTTATTCTGCCCCCATTCACTTAATTCATATGGACAATAAAGCACCCTAATTTCTTTTCCTATCCATGAAGGGGCATGTTTTGTATTGGTTCTCTTGCAAAACACAGATGAGATTCTCTAGAAGCAGACAATTCTATCCTTTTTGCTGTTTCAAAATGAATGGAGTCATTGTCTCCATAAGCTCTTTTGATATGCGCTCACCCTTTTCTTTCAAGAGTCTTTTCTGCTCTGCTTTCGCCCACTCAACTGCTTTCAGTTGATCTTCTAACCGTTCACTTAAAATTACATGTTCTTCCATGACGGTCTCCTTCCTATCGATTATCATAATCAATGCCAACCATATAACAATTCTTTAGAAAATGATCTGCTGCTTTCTGCAAACCCTTCAAATCTTTGGCCTCGTTGCTTGAACTGACTACCTCATTAAACAATGCGACTGCTTTATCGTAAGCATATCCTTTTCCTTTCACAAGATATGATATACTTCCAAGATTAGCATCATTCCTTTTCTCTTTCGATTATTATATACCAAAAAGGCCGTCTCTTCTATCCCCGTTTCACCCTTCCGTATCCAGCGCCTTCAGCTTCTCCTCCATCGTATTTCCAAGCCGTTTTGTCTGCATCATATGTTCCCTCCGCAGCTGCTCACTCCGCAATGCAATCTCCTCGCGCAGTTCTCTTGACGAGAGCAGCGCGCAGCCCTGTCCGCGAATGATAATCTGCTCCAGGCCATCCGACGTTGCCACTGTGATCCGGTATTTTCTGCCGTTCTCATGCGCAAATTTTTCAATATATTGATCTGCAGTCTCCGCTTCCTTTGTAAAGACCACATGTATGTTGTGATAATCAATGATCTCCTCAGCATGTCCCTGCACGCGGTACGCGTCAAATACCACAATGACCTCACAGCCCCGCATCGCCTGATAATTGCACAGCACATCCATGAGCTTACCGCGCGCCGCATCCACATTCGCCCCGGCAAGCGCACTGAGATCCTCCCATGCAAAGATCACGTTGTAGCCATCTACAAGGAGATATTCTTCGTTCGCCGCAGTTCCTGCTTTCTGCATCTTGACTGCCGCATTCCTATCACCTGCTATGCTTTTCTCCCTGTTCGAAGCACGCACACCATCTGCCGCATTCCCGCTGTCCGCCAGCCCTCCGCCATCATAGCGCCTGCTCCAGATTTTTCTCTCGGTTACATCTTCCTTCCGGTTTGCACCGCCGCTTCTTTTTATGATCTCGTCGATCTCCTCCGTACCGATCGCACGCTCCACATTTTCTTTTGCAAAATCAGACGCATATATGCCGGCCTCATCTGTCGGCATATCCCCGCCCAGATACACGCCGCCTTCTCCTGCTTCCGCAGTCCGTTTCTCTGCCAAAGGAACGGCTTCCATATGCATGTAATCATATACCTCATTCCACGGCACATAAAATCCGGCGCCGTGCCCGCAAAAAATCGAGCCTGTCGGATTCTCTGTATCCGCCTCCGGGTCATAGCCGCTTTCTGAGACGATCTCCTGCGCATTATGGCAGCGTTCGTAACCGTGCAGGGATAGATTCATCCTGCCGCGTCCTTTTGTATAGGCGGCAAGCTCTTTTGCATAATCCGCCATCTCCGATGCCGGAACGATTCCCTCAAGCATCATCTGCTCTTCGGACGCTTCCGGCGCGCCAAACTGTGCATGCTTTTTTTCCATATCGGTCATGACTCTGCCGATCTGCTGTGCAGGCACGGTAATGTTAAAACGATAATAGGGCTCCAACAGCATGCACCGCGCGCTCCGAAGTCCCTGCCTCACCGCCCGGTAGGTAGCCTGCCTGAAATCACCGCCCTCGGTATGTTTCAAATGCGCCCGCCCCGACACGAGCGTGATCTTCATATCCGTGATCGGCGCACCCGTCAGCACGCCGACATGCTCCTTTTCCTCTAAATGCGTCAGAACCAGCCGCTGCCAGTTCTTTTCAAGGATCTCCTCGCTGCAGGCACTCGCAAACACAAGGCCGCTCCCCGGCTCGCCCGGCTCCATGAGAAGATGTACCTCCGCATAATGCCTAAGCGGCTCATAATGGCCGACACCCTCCACCGGCTCGGCAAGCGTCTCCCGATACACGATCTTCCCCGCTCCGAAATGCACCGTCACGTCAAACCGCTCCGCGATCATCCTCTGAAGCACCTCGGTCTGCACCTCGCCCATGAGCTGCACATGAATCTCCGAAAGGCGCTCGTCCCAGCATACATGAAGCTGCGGCTCCTCCTCCTCAAGCTGACAGAGCTTCGGCAAAAACTGTGCCGCCGAAACATCGTCGGGCAGGATGAGCCGATAGGTCAGCACGGGAACAAAAAACGGCTGTGCCGACGCGCTTTCCGCTCCTAAGCCCTCTCCCGCCGCGGTAGCGGTAAGCCCCGTGACCGTGCAGACCTCTCCCGCCTGCACCGATGCGGGCGTTTCGTACCGCGCGCCCGAATAGATGCGGATCTGATTGATTTTTTCACTATGCGCGCGCTCGCCGTCGCCGTAGTTGACCACATCGCGCACCGCAAGAGAGCCTCCCGTTATTTTTAAGTAAGTCAAACGGTTTCCCTGCGCGTCCCTGCCGATTTTATACACCCTCGCCGCAAACGCCTCCCCATAGGACTTCTCAGGCGCATAGCGTTCCAGTGCGTCAAGCAGCTCCCGAACACCCTCGTTTTTCAGCGCGGAGCCAAAAAAGCACGGAAACATCTTACGATCGGCAATCAGCGCGGTAAGCTGCGCATCCGCCAATACGCCGCTTGCCAGATATTGCTCCAATGCCTGCTCACAGACAAGCGCCGCCTGCTCATAAAACGCTTCCGTTCCCTGCGTTTCAAAATCCAGACAGCCCGCGGACAGCTTCGCCGTCAGCTCCGCCATGAGCGCCTCTCTTTCCCGGCAGGGTAAATCCGTTTTATTGATAAATACAAACACGGGAATCCGGTATCGTGCAAGCAGCCGCCACAAGGTCTCCGTATGCCCCTGTACCCCGTCCGGCGCGCTGACGACTAAGATCGCCGCATCCAATATCTGCAGCGCGCGCTCCGTCTCTGCCGAAAAATCCACATGTCCCGGCGTATCGACCAGCGTTAATTGCAGCTTGGGGGTCCGGATCATGGCCTGCTTCGAAAATATCGTGATCCCCCGCTCCCGCTCCATCTCGAAATTGTCTAAAAAAGCATCCTGCTTATCGACCCTTCCCGCCTTTTTGATCGTTCCGCCCGTATAAAGCAGCGCCTCGGATAAGGTTGTTTTTCCAGAATCCACATGTGCGAGAATTCCGCATACCAGTTTTTTCATAAGTCACCCAAAATCCCCGAAATGCCGTCCTGCTGAAACCGTTCTTTATAATAACCGAGTTCATCCTGAATCAAAGAATCAATAACCTCCATGCCAAGCAGTTCCACCGGCGCCTGATCGTCCGTCAAAAGATGCGCTCCCGCCTCATAAGAAACAATGCGAACCCGAACCTCCTGCATCAAAGACCGCAGCGCATCATCCGTAAACGTCTCCTCTTGCGCCTCGAGCAGCGGCAGCATATCCGCGTGCTGTGAGGCAAACAGTTCCCTGTTTGTCGTTCCCGGCACGTCCACCGTATAGACATAGGGAAAAACAGCGGCGATCGTATCCGCCAGATACGCGTTGATGCTGCTCTCACTGTTGCTATGCATATTCATATTGACGACCATAACACCATTTTCCGTTAAATGCTCTTTTACCAGCGTAAAAAACTCAACGGAGGACATCTGAAACGGGATCGTGATATCCTGATACGCGTCCACCATGATGACGTCATAATGCTCGTCCGCCGCCTGTAAATACGCCCTGCCGTCATAATTGACCGTGCGCACCGACTGCGGAAGGTCAAAATAGCGCTCCGATAAATCCGTGATCTTTTCATCAATCTCCACACCGACAATGTCCATATCCGCAATACCCATACCGTCGCGATACGCAAGACACTGTCTCGCATATGTTCCGGTCCCCATCCCGAGTATGAGCATTTGAAGCTGTCCGTCGTACGGATAATCCGGGTTCATGAGCGGCGCCGCCATCGCATAATCATAATACATGCCGGTCAGCTCCTTATTTTTCATCGTCACCGACTGCACGCCGAACAGCACGTTCGTGGAGAGGATCACGCTGTTCCCCGTATCCTTCACCTGCAGATAATTGTACACGGACTCTCCCTCATACACTAAATCGGACTCCCAAAACGCAAAGCTCGTTGAATGCCCGCAAACCAGACAGACGATAAAAAACACGATCGGCAGTCCCGTCCGCGTAAACCTTCTGCTCGTCGTAAAAAAATAAATGAGCGCCAGCACAAGCAGGATTCCGCCGAAGATAAAGAACGTCATTGTCGTTCCGACCGTCGGAATCGTCACAAAAGTCGGCAGAAATGTGCCGATAATACTGCCGATCGTATTGTACGCGCCGAGCGTACCGACGACTTTTCCGCTGTCGTCGAGACTGTCCACCGTATATTTAACAAGGGACGGCGTCACCGTTCCGAGCAAAAAAAGCGGAAACACAAAAATGACCATACAGGCAAGAAACGCCGCAATGATCAGGAAATTGCTGTTGATCGTGACAACAAGCAGTCCGGCGATTCCCAAAATGATATACTTTCCGACGACGGGAATCGCCGCGATCCAGATTGCTGCGATCAATATCCGCCGGTACAGCCTTGCCGGCTCTGGGTGCTTGTCCGCGCTGCGTCCGCCGTAAATATTGCCGAGCGCCATCGCAATCATGATCGTTCCGATAATGATCGTCCAAACGATCTGCGATGAACTAAAATACGGCGCCAACAGTCTGCTCGCCCCAAGCTCCACCGCCATCACGGACATGCCTGCAAAAAACTCCGTGAGGTATAAATAGTAGTTGTGTTGCAAAATCCCTTTGTTCTGTCCTGTCTGTTCCATGCTCTTTCCTTCCGTTCGGAAAGCCTTTATCCGCAAAAAACAATTGAAAGGCTGCCCCGTGTCATAATAATCTTTTTTATTATAACACAAAGCAGCCCTTCGTCCTATGATTTTATGGAGAATTATTTCTTTGCCTCTGTACAATGTCCGCTGCAATGACTACAATCGCAGCCGCATTGCAGGGATTTGCCGTTTTTCTTATCGCGCACCATGCCCCGTATAACAAACGCGACTGCCGCGATCAGTATTGCACCGACGATCAGATTTCCCATCCTGATTCCCCCATCTTTCTATGATCTGCGGCATGACATCTTGCGCGCATGCCGCAGATTTATGATTTCATTTTTTAACTTGCCTTCGACATCTTTTTGCCCATGGTAAATTGCAGCGTACTGCTTTGCCGATACGGTCTGACAAGTAAAAAGATCAAACCGGCCACAAGCAGAAATGCTACGACTGTCCATACGCCGAACGCGCCCTCAAAGATCAATGCGCCGATCTGATAAACACAGAGAGACACGACGTAAGCAAACAGGCATTGATAACCGATCGCAAACCAGAACCACTTTCGGTTGTTCATCTCCCGCTTGATCGCGCCCATCGCCGCAAAGCACGGTGCGCATAAGAGGTTGAATACAAGGAATGCATAAGCGGCAGTCTGTGTCATGCATGCCGCAAGGGACGCCCAAATCTCATTTCCCTCCTCAGCAACCTCCGCCACACCGAACAGAACGCCGAATGTGCCGACCACGTTCTCTTTTGCGATCAATCCAGTCACAGACGCAACCGCCATCTTCCAGTCACCGAAACCGAGCGGAATAAAAATCCATGCGATGCCGCTTCCGATCTTAGCGAGAATGCTTCCCGCCTCCGCTTCCTCAAGTGCAACTCCTTCCAGCCCCTCAAAGTCAAGCATACCGAAACCGTCTCCGCCCCATCCGAAGTTCATCAGGAACCAAAGTACGATGGTCGATAACAGGATGATCGTTCCCGCTTTTTTGATGAAAGACCAGCCACGCTCCCACATGCTCCTTAGCAGACTGCCGACCGTCGGCATATGATATGCCGGAAGCTCCATGACAAACGGCGCCGGATCGCCCGCGAACATTTTTGTCTTCTTTAAGATGATACCGGATATCACAATTGCTGCGACACCGATAAAATATGCGCTCGTTGCAACCCATGCCGCACCGCCGAACAACGCGCCCGCGATCAGACCGACGATCGGCATCTTTGCGCCGCAGGGAATAAAGGTCGTCGTCATGATTGTCATTTTCCGGTCTCTGTCATTCTCGATCGTACGGGATGCCATCACGCCGGGAACGCCGCAGCCGACGCCGACCAGCATCGGAATGAACGACTTGCCGGACAAGCCGAATTTGCGGAAAATACGGTCCATGATAAACGCGATACGCGCCATATAACCGCAGCCTTCCAAAAAGGCAAGCAGGATAAACAGTACCAGCATCTGCGGTACAAAGCCGAGCACTGCGCCGACACCCGCAACGATACCGTCCTGGATCAGTCCGTACAGCCAGCCGTCACAGCCAACCGCCGTCAGCACGCTGTCAACCGCTCCCGGTACGATCTCTCCGAACAATACGTCGTTCGTCCAGTCCGTACAAAATGCGCCGACCGTTACCATCGCAATATAATATACAAGGAACATGATCACCGCAAAAATCGGCAGCGCCAAAATTCGGTGTGTTACGATTTTATCAATTTTATCGGAAAGCGTCAACTTTTCTCCGCTTGCCTTTTTATAACATGTATGAATCACGGATGCAATGTAATTGTAGCGCTCGTTCGTAAAAATACTCTCCGTATCGTCATCAAAATGTTCTTCCAGCGTCTGAATCTCATTTGATACATCTGGTACGGAGGTCATCTGCTGTGTGATCTTGTCATCCTTTTCCAACAGCTTGATGGCGAAAAAGCGTCTTTTGTCCGCTGCAACATCCTGCAGCCGCTCAGATACCACGTGAATGGCGTCTTCTACCTCAGCCGCAAAGGTATGTACCGGAGGCGCCGCCTTCTTCTGTGCTGCCGCAATCGCTTTTCCGACCACTTCTTTGACGCCTTTTCCCTTCAAGGCTGAGATTTCTACAACCTCACAGCCAAGGCTTTTGGATAATTCATCAACACGAATGCTGTCCCCGCTTTTCTCCACAATATCCATCATATTGACCGCCATGACAACAGGGATGCCAAGCTCCAAAAGCTGGGTGGATAAATAAAGATTTCGCTCAATATTCGTGCCGTCCACGATATTGATGATGACGTTCGGATCGCCGCCGATCAGATAATTTCTCGCAACGACTTCCTCCAAGGTATAAGGGGATAAGGAATAGATTCCGGGAAGATCCATGACAGTAACATCCTTGTTCTCCTTCAGCTTCCCTTCTTTTTTCTCAACTGTTACGCCCGGCCAGTTACCGACAAACTGATTTGCACCCGTCAAGGCGTTAAACAGCGTTGTTTTCCCGCAGTTTGGATTACCTGCCAATGCAATTTTGATAGACATCGCTCTTACTCCTTTTCTGTTATTTGAAACTTCTTTTTGTTACCTATAACTTCTTTTTATTAGTCATTACTAACTATTGTGTAAAAAAAATTTATTCCACTTCGATCATTTCCGCATCCGCTTTTCTGAGCGAAAGCTCATATCCCCTGACCGTTACCTCGACCGGATCACCGAGCGGGGCCACCTTTCTGACATAGACGCTGACTCCTTTCGTGATTCCCATATCCATAATGCGTCTTTTTACCGGACCCGTTCCCGTCAGCTTTTTTACCGTCACGGTCTGTCCGCATGCAACTTCCTTTAACGTTTTCATGTTCCATCCTCCTGTTTTACCTATCATAGCATGCCCCTTCGGGCGCAGTATCATGTCTGACGACTATACCATGATCTTATTCGCCATATCTTTCCCGATCGCGATCCGTGCTTCTTTGACATTGACGATCAGATTTCCGCCGATTTCTGAAACCACGGTGACAACGCTCCCTGCAACAAAACCAAGGTTCTCAATAAATCTGCGTGTGTCCTCTTTTCCGCCGACCTTTTTGACGGTATATGGTTCTCCTTCTCTCGCCATAGATAACGGCATATCTCCACCTTCTTTCCACGCGCTTTGTCCAGTATGTTTAACCTTTCCAAGGTTAGTATATTCAAACTCACATTAGATGTCAATAATTTTTTGCAAAATTTTTGTTCCATTTGAAAAAATGCTCTGTGCGTGTTATACTGAGAAAAAGTTTACTATTGAAAGGAAACATTATGCCTGCAACAAATGAATCCGCAGAAAACTATTTGGAAACCATCCTGATCCTGAGTAAAAAGCTTCCGGTTGTGCGTTCTGTTGACATTGCCAACGAGCTTGGCTTTAAGAAATCAAGCGTCAGCATTGCCATGAAGAACCTGCGGGAAAAACACCATATTACCGTGACGGATGCCGGTTTTATCTATCTGACCGAATCCGGACAGGGAATTGCCGAAATGATCTACGAGCGTCACGAGCTGCTCTCCGCATGGCTGTGCAAGCTTGGCGTTCCCGAAAAGATCGCGACCGAGGACGCCTGCCGTATTGAGCATGTGATCAGTGCGGAAAGCTTTGAGGCATTAAAAAAGCACGTGTTATAATACACGTGCTTTTTTAATCCGCATAAATTGCCTTTATCCCGCAGAAAGCTCCGATTCATATTTTGCCTCAAAATCACTGACTTTGAGCGGCTTAGAGAAATAATAGCCTTGGAAAATATCGCATCCGGCGTCTGTCAGATATGCCACCTGTTCTTCTGTCTCAACACCCTCCGCAACAACGGTAAGTCCCAACTGCTTCGACATAGCGATCATCGCATTCATGATCGTTCTGCTCCGGTCACCGTGCTCCGTCTTGCTTAAGAAGCCCATATCCAGTTTTACTACATCGACCGCAATATCTTTCAGCGTATTCAACGAGGAATAACCGCTGCCGAAATCGTCAATCTCAATCTCAAAGCCATATGACCTTAACCGCTCTAACAGAGAAAGCTGCTGCTTCAAACCTTCCATGATCGCCGTTTCGGTAATCTCCAGTTTCAGCATCTTGGGATCGATCTGATATTTTTCAACCAGTCCGGTGAACGTTTCATAGATATCCACATTATAAAAGTCCTTCGGTGAGATATTAACGGAAAGATGCAGATGCCCCTTCCCCTGCTCTTTCCACTGTTTTAACTGTTTGCAGGCAAGCTCCCACACATAGCGGTCAAGCTTATGAATAAATCCGGTCCGCTCAAATACGGGAATAAAATCACCGGGCGGAACCATTCCTCTCTGCGGATGATTCCATCTCACCAGTGCTTCTCCGCCAAGAAGCTCTCCCGTCCTTGCAACCTGAGGCTGTACAAAGATCGTAAACTGTCCCTCACTGATCGCCGTGTCAAACTCTCCGATCAGCATTCTCTCATGCTGCATTGCGTCGCTGATCGCATCGTCATAATAAACAACGACTCTCTGATAATCATCTTTCACTGTTTGTACGGCAAGGTGCGCCCTGTCGCACATAACGCTGACTTCCAAATCCGGCTCCGTGATCGGGTAGACACCGACATGGATATGCATCCGATAAACCGCGCTCGGCACCATCGTTGCCAGTTCCTTTATGTAGTCGTTAAACAGCCATTCCCGGAAATTTTCTTCGTAGAGACAGATTGCAAAGCGATCCCCGCTCAACCTTCCGTAAACGCTTCCCTCCAGGGCTTCTCTCCCCAGAATCTCCGCGATCCGCTTCAAAACCCGGTCTCCCTGCTCTAAACCGAACAGTTCGTTTACCAGCTTAAAATCCTTAATATCGGAGCAGATCATATAACGCCTGCGCTCCGGCTCCTGATTCAGCTTTTCCCTTACTGCTTCATAAAATCCGGTCTTATTATAAATTCCGGTCAACTCATCATGAGTTGCACGATAACGTTCGTACTCGATCTTACGCAGTTCCTCCGTTCGGTCCTGCATCAAAAAATAACACCCGACATAATTCTTATCTTCGTCTAACAGCCTCCTGAACTTCGACTCAAAATATCGAACTTCCCCATCAATCGTATATTCCTCATGCCATGTCCGGTCCTCAAGCTCCCCCGCCTGCTTTCCCGCAAGCCACTCGGCAAAGAAACGCTCCATACTTCCGTTTTTGACCTTTTCCGTCACTTGGAGCAGACGATATGCCATTTGATTGGCATACACGCATTTTCCCTCCAGGTCAAAGCACATGATACCGCCTTCCATTTCTCTCACAACGAAAGATAACAGGCGTACTACAATAATTTTGGGAACATAAAACAGAGAAAAATAACAGACTGCGATTGCGATCAAGCTATAGGCAATCACGGAAATATCAAGTGAAAATTTCGTAAAACGATATCCGACATTTAGCACTAACACACATACAAAAGAATATAATACCATGCGATATTTTCTTCTGTACAGCTTCAAAGTCTGCCTGACCTTCACGATCAGGAGCACCAAAACCAAAACAACAAGCGTATACACAATCGCTAAGTGTACACGATACATCGGCTGCTTATCCGCAACCGCAAAATAACTTTCTCCTCCGATGAGCAGCTCCGTCTGCTCCACCTTAAATACATGGTGCGTAAACACATTCACGACCATGGAAACCGTGTCTAAAAGCGCTCCGGCATAAATGAGAATCTTGCCCACTCTGTTTCTGCGCACGATCTCCGTGTATTTTTCCGCATACATCAGTAAAACGATCACGAGCCAGTCCGTGAACGCAAAATACAACCCATATGCGAGCGTCGCCGCACGCTGATCCTGCACGATCACTGCAGTCACATAGCCGACGATCGTGATCGCCGCCATTGCAAACAAATAACGGATGGATGGCGTGACCGCATTTTTGACTCTTTTCAGTACGATCATTCCTATCATTAACGTCAATGCCAATGAAAGGCAGACCCCCGCAAATACCTCTATCATCCGTACCCTCCCTTAAATTTCCCATCAAATAAAACATCATGGGAAACTTTTCTCAGTCACAGAAAATCATACCATAACCAGCCAAATTTGGCAAATTATTCTAAGATTTTCCGTTTTTAGTATTTTGGGGTTTCATATTCTGACAAAAAATCTTCTGCTACCACTCATACGGCGTCTGCTGATAAACATAATAATTCAGCCAATTGCTGTAAAGGATGTTACAATGTGCCCTCCATTGTAAATTCGGTTTTAAGGAGGGATCATCCTCGGGATAATAATTTTTCGGTACCGTGATCGGCAGCCCCCGCTCCAGATCCCGGCGGTATTCCTTATCCAATGTCACACGATCGTATTCAGGATGCCCCATCACAAAAACCTGTGCGCCCTGCTTTGCCATCAACAGATAGATTCCCGCTTCATCGGACTCCGCCAGTACCGTAAGCTCCGAACAGTTTCTGACATCCCCCGCATGGATTTCCGTATGTCTGGAGTGCGGTGCCATGAATATGTCGTCAAAGCCTCTGACAAGCGGAATCTTCCGATTCATCACGTGATGCGGATAAATGCCGAACAGTTTTTGGTCAAGCAGATGCTTCTGGATTCCGTAATGGTGATAAAGCCCCGCCTGCGCACCCCAGCAGATATGCAGCGTGCTCGTCACATGAGTCGTTGTCCAATCCATGATATGGCAAAGCTCCTGCCAATAATCGACTTCCTCATATTCCATCTGCTCTACCGGCGCTCCGGTAATGATGAACCCGTCAAAATTCCGACCTTCGATCTCATCAAAGGTCGTATAAAACTGGTTCAAATGACTCTGCGGCGTATTCTGTGCAATATGCGTCCGCACATTGACAAACGTAACATCCACCTGCAGCGGGGTATTGGAAAACGCGCGCAGAAGCTGCAGCTCCGTGTCCTCTTTTAACGGCATCAGGTTTAAGATTCCCACTTGAAGCGGGCGGATGTCCTGATGGCTCGCGCGGTTTTCATCCATCACAAATATATTCTCATTTTCCAGTATTTCTTTTGCCGGCAGCTTACTCTGTGTCTTAATCGGCATAGTTAACGCCTGCCTTTCCTCTTTTTTCTTCTCACGCTAATCGTCCATGCTATCACCACCAAAGCGAACAAGTTCGCTTTGCGAGTTTGGGCGCCAGCACAAATCTCGCCGATTGAAAAATCAAAGATTTTTCAATCTAACGCTCATCATATCACGCTTGTCCAAAATCCGCAAGCATTCGAAGCAGCTCCTCCTCCGAGAGCACCGGTATGCCGAGTTCGTTCGCCTTTGTCAGCTTCGAGCCTGCCGCCTCTCCCGCCAAAACATAATTTGTTTTTTTGGATACCGAACCGGTCACCTTTCCGCCATGCTTTTCGATCAGCTCCTGCGCCTGTTTCCGCTCCATCGTCGGCAGCGTCCCGGTGATGACAAAGGTCTGATTCAACAGGCCTGTACCCGCGCCTTCTTCCTTGGCGGATTTCATGTTGACTCCCGCCTCCTTGAAACGCGCGATCATCTGCCTGTTTGCTTCTTTTTCAAAAAAAGCAAGAATGCTCTGCGCCGTGGTCGGTCCCACATCGGGAATCGCGGTCAGCGTCTCAAAATCCGCCGCCATCAGCTCGTCCATATCCGCAAACTGTCTCATGATACCCTTTGCCGTCGTCTTTCCGACATTATCAATGCCGAGCCCGGTCAAAAGCTGATCGACGCTGTTATTCTTGGAATCCTCGATCGCCTTTAAGATGCGGTCCGTGTTTTTTTCTTTCCCGACCAGCTTCCGCTCGATCAGTTCATCACGCTGATCCTTCAAATAATAAATATCCGTATAGTCGCGGAGATACCCTTCCTCGATCAGAATTTTCACATAGGACTCTCCGAGCGCTTTGATGTCCATGGCATCCCTGCCCGCAAAATAAGCGATCGTGCGCAAAAGCTGTGCAGGGCAGGAGGGATTGACGCATTTATAATCGGCGGTGTCGCTCTCCTGAACGATCTCCTCGCCGCAGACCGGACAACGCTTCGGAATGCGGAATACGCTGCCCGTGGAGCGCACTACCTCCTTGACGCGCGGGATGATCTCTCCCGATTTATAGACAAGCACGGACGCGCCCAGATCAATACCGAGCTTATCGATATAATCCTGATTGTGCAGCGTTGCACGTGAGACCCATGTCCCGCACAGCCGCACCGGCTCCTTGAATATCGCAGTCGGCGCGATTTTTCCGGTCCTGCCGACCGTCAGCTCGATCTCTCCGATGACGGCCTCCTTCTCCTCCGGCGGATACTTATAAGCGATGTGTCCTGCCGAATATTTGCTTCCCGCAGGAAAATCGCTGCGATACGCGATCTGCTCAATCTTCACGACCGCGCCGTCAATATCATATGCATACTCGCCGCGCGCCTCCCCGATCTCGTCAATCGCGGCAAGAATTTCCTCATCTGTCTTACAGCAGCGATGCGGCACGACCGCAACCCCCGCTTCCGCTAACCGTGCAAGACCCTGCGTGTGCGCCTCCATGAGCCGTTCGCTCTGTGCGCCGCCCGACGCATCCTGCACATTAAATACAAACATCCGAAGACCGCGCTTTTCCGTAACGGAAGGGTCAAGCTGGCGCAGCGTACCCGCCGCCAAATTGCGCGGATTTGCCGCAAGCTGCTTTCCCGCCTGCTCCTGTTCCTCATTGTAGCGTTCAAAATCCGCATGCGTCATATAAACCTCGCCGCGCAGCTCCACATAGCCGTCCATATCAATCGTGTCCTGCACATCGGGGATCACGCGCGCATTTAAGGTCACGTCCTCTCCGATCAGTCCGTTTCCTCTTGTCTCCGCAAGGTTGAGCGCGCCGTTCTCATAGCGCAGCGTCATGGAAAGCCCGTCAATCTTATGCTCCACGGAAAAAAGCACGTCGGGGTGCATTTCACGCACCTCATGCACCCAGTTTAATACTTCCTCCTTGGTAAACACATCCTGGATACTGAGCATCGGAACACGGTGCGTCACACTGACGCCCGACTCGCGCTTGACCGCGCCGCCCACTTTTCCGGTCGGGCTCTCTTTGCTCCGCCACTCCGGATGTGCTTTTTCCAACTCCCGCAGCTCCAGATTGAGCATATCAAATTCATAATCGGATATATCGGAAGCATTCTCCTCATGATATTGCTGATTGTAGCGGTTCACCAGCGTCACAAGCTCCTCGTACCGCTCTTTTGTCTGTTCTTTTTTTCCCTTCTCACTCATGCCCTTCCGTCTCCGTTTCTGTCTGTCCTGTTCCATCGACATCCCGATTGTTTTGCTCTGTCCGCTTGCTTTTAAGCATCCGCCTAAGCTCTGCCTCTCCTGTTTCGTTCATGCGGATCCGACTGCGCTGACCTGCCTGCGCAGGCATCTTCTTTTCTGCTCCGTTTACAGAATCCTGCAGGCCCTGACCTGCCCGCGCAAGTCCCGCCTGCCTGTACAACTCCATAAGCTCCTCGCCCTCCACAACGCGGTATGCTCCCGCGCGCAGCTCCCCTAATTGGATATTCAGCACGCGGATACGCCGTATGGACACCACATGGTAGCCGAATTTGTGAAACATTCTGCGGATCTGACGATTCAGCCCCTGCGTCAATACAACGCGGCAGGTGTATTTTCCCATGCGCTCGATCCGGCACGGTCTGGTGCGCTGTTCTAATTCCTCCAGATATACGCCCTCCGTCATCGTCCACAGATGCGCATCGGTCACTTCCTTATTGACCTTGACGATATATTCCTTTTCATGCCGGTTCGCGCCCTGCATCATCGCATGGATCAGGTCTCCGTCGTTCGTCATCAGCATGAGTCCCTCGGAATCCTTATCCAATCTGCCCGCATAGGTCACGCGGACAGGATATTGCAGTACGTCCGTGATCGTTTTTTCCGCATGGCGGTCCTTCTCCGTGCAGGTAACGCCGACCGGTTTATAGTAAGCAAGCACCACCTTTTGATCCTTTCTCTGCACCGGCTTTCCGTTTACCGTTACCGATACGCCGTCATGCACTGACGCGCCGAGTCCCGCCGCCTTTCCGTTGATGGCGACCCGTCCCTCTGCGATCAGCTTATCCGCTTCCCTGCGGGAGCACACGCCGCTCTCCGCCAAAAATTTATTTAACCGGATCCGTTGTTTTTCTGCCATATCCTTCTCCCATTTTACCCCAGCGTACGCAGTCCTTTCGGATAATGATTTTTGATCTGGGTGCCGCTTGCCTTTCCCCAGCCAAGCGCATACCCTTCAAAGGTCAGCAAAACCCATCCGCGCAGTTCTTCATTTGTCATGATGGTTTCTCCCCGGAAATAGCGCTCCGCCTCCTCCAAGGATAGTTCCCGGCTGCGCACTACGTCCTGCGCGCCCAGCGCGCGCGCCAGCGCATGCGCCGGTTCAAAGCGGTTCTTTTTATATTCGCCCAAGTGCAGTCCGGCGCGCTCCACCTTCAGATTCTTAAAATCCCGCATCTCAGGCGGTACCAGATAAAGCTGTTCGCCGAACGTGACCGGAACGCCATCCGGCACAACGGTAAACGTCTCACCCGCAAACTGCTCCCATAATGCGAGAAGCTCTTTTCTTTTTGACCGGGGCACACGGGGATAGGACTCGTCCATATGATCCTCTGCATGCGGTTCCCCCCGCTTTATCAGTCCCGCTAAAAAATGACCTTCCCCCGTCAGCCGATGCGGAAACAGACGCAGGCAGCGCTCCATGTGCAGGATCTCGTTCTCTTTATTGGTATCAAAATCCGGCACGCCGCCATAGGCCGCCGCCCATTCGGGACGCCCGTGCTCCATTCCCTCATAGAAAGGAAGCTCCGCCAGTTCATATTCCGGATGCCGCCTTAAAAAGCGTATGATCACGCCCTCATCCTCCATCGGCGCAAACGTGCAGGTCGCATAGAGTAACATGCCGCCCGGCCTCAGCATCCGGTCGGCGCTCTCCAAGATGGAAAGCTGCCGCTCGGCACATTGCACGACCCGCTCCGTGCTCCATTCCGCGCGGGCGTTCTCATCTTTTCGAAACATTCCCTCGCCGGAGCAGGGTGCATCCACCAAAATCCGGTGAAAAAAGCGCGGAAAATGCTCTGCAAGCCGCGACGGCTCCTCATTCAATACAACACAGTTGCGGATGCCGAAGCGCTCCACGTTCTGCGACAGGATTCTTGCCCTCGAAGGAACGATCTCATTGGATACCAAAAGCCCGCTCCCATCCAACTTGCCCGCAAGCTGCGTCGTCTTTCCGCCCGGCGCCGCGCACAGATCTAAAATACGTTCGCCCGGCTGTACGCCAAGCGCCTCCGCCGCCGACATCGCGCTCGGATCCTGGATGTAGTATGCTCCCGCCTCATGGAGCACATGCTTTCCCGGATGCAGCTCTCTTTTACACACATAGCCTTCTTTTGCCCAGGGAATTTCATGCAGCAGGAATATGCCCGCTGTCTGCTCAAACTGTTCACGTTCTGCTTTCAGCAGATTATAGCGAAGCCCATAGGCGCTCTCTTTTTCATAACTGTCAAGAAACGCCGGAAATTCCACGCCGAGCATGCCCCGCATACGATCGATGAACGCTGTCGGAAGTGCGGGCTTACGTGCATCGTTTGTATTCTGCGCACCGCTTTTACCCTGCTTCAGGGATTGCGTTGTGTTATTTGTCTTTGTTTTCTTTGTCATCTTTGTATCTCTGCGTCTCTGCCATAACCTTTATTTTTTCCACGGATGCTGTTCTGCGGCTCCCATGCGGTAGAGCTCTTCGACCTGCTCGTCCCGCGCCTCATCCGGCTTATAAGCGCGCAGCATGGTAAGAAGCCGCCGCGCGGGCTCCTCCGCAAAGGATACGCCCTCATGCGCGGACAACGCCGCTGTCAGAAGCTCCGTGACCGTTTCCTCTCCCCATTCCGGAGCGGGCATGCCGGAGAGACAATAGAGCAGACCGATTCCATAGGCACATTCATAATTACTGATCAAAATTCCGTTCCCCGCCAGACATTTGATGATCACTGCCTGTCTCGCCAATATCGGTACCATGCTCTTATCCTTCTACGATCGCGATCGTTGCGCTCGTGCCGAGTCTGCTCGCGCCTGCGGCAAGCATCTCCTGCGCCGTCTTGGTATCGCGGATACCGCCGGACGCCTTTACGCCGACATGCTCTCCCACCGTTTTTCTCATCAGCGCCACATCCTGCGCCGTTGCGCCACCTGTCGAAAATCCTGTCGATGTCTTGACAAAATCCGCTCCCGCTTTCACCGCCAGTTCACAGGCGCGCACTTTTTCTTCGTCCGTCAGCAGGCAGGTCTCAATGATGACCTTTAAGAGTGCTTTTTCGCCGCATGCTTTTTTGACCGATGCAATATCGGAAAGCACCGCCTCGTCGTCATGCTCTTTTAACGCGCCGACATTGATCACCATGTCAATCTCCTGCGCCCCGTCTTCCACTGCCGCGCTTGTCTCCGCGCATTTTGCCCGTGTACTCATCTGTCCGAGCGGGAAGCCGACCACCGTGCAGGTCTTAACATCCGTACCCGCGAGCTGCCCCGCCACAAGCGCCGTATAATAGCTGTTCACGCAGACGGAGGCAAAGCCGTACTGCCGCGCCTCCTCACATACTTTCATGATCTGTTCTTTCGTCGCGTCCGCTTTTAACAGCGTGTGGTCAAATAATTTTGGATTCATTTTCCTTTTCTCCTATCTGCTTTGATTTTCATTTTCTTTTTTCATAGCATGAAATCCGATCAGCACCGTCCAGACATAGGCGCAGGTCTTAGGTATCATCAGCATGCCGATCATCGGCACGGCATCCGCAAATAACACGACCGGTATATAAAATCCAAAACTGATGACGATCGTGAGCCACATATTCTGAAACAGGGTATCCTGTTTCTCTCTTGCACTTTTATAAAAAAGCACAATGATCAAAATCCCTAAGACCGTAAAGGGAATATTGCGATAAATGCCCCATGACAGCGGCGCATCGGCATCGGTCCATCGGTTCTGCGGGAACAGGCATAACGCAATCCTCAGAATCCCGAACAGATATACCGCATAGGTAATTCCTTTTTTACCTTCTACATGGTAACGCAAGCGCCAGACATAATACAGGATGATATAAAACAGCGTCATGGTAATAGACGTAATGAACTTTCCGATTCCCAATGCCGCCGTGTAATTCTCAAGCCCTGTCGTGCAGAGCGCATAAGCTCTCGGAATGAGATGAAACGAATCTCCCAATCCCAGCACGACCGCCATGATGCCAAATAAGCGGTATTGCCCGTTTCCCCTACATTTTAGGATCATCGTGATTCCCAATGTGATCACCGTGATCAGATAGACCGCATCAAATAAGGTTTCCATGATTGCCCGCATGCCGTTTCCCTCCCGCTATTTTCATTCACCCTTGTTTTGAAACACATTTTACCGATAATTCTATCATTTTTATCCCAAAAATAAGATACTATTTTACCGATGATCTGTCAACCAAACAGGGATCTGCCTGTTCAACTTTTCCGTCTCCTCATCTATGGCGCTTTTATCAATCCGCTGAAATAAAAGCTCAGTTTTCGGAAGCGCATATCCTGCCGGAACGAACTGCGTCTCCCATTTGGTTTCTATGCCCAGCCAGCCGCATACTTTTTCTGACGAAAACGGTAAAAACGGAGACAATAGGACCGCCAGATTGGCAATGATCTGCACACACTGATACAGGGTGCTTTTACATGCGGCTTCGTCCGTCGTTCTGGTAAGCCAGGGCTGCTCCGTATCAAAATACTTATTCGCGCTTCTGATAAAATCAAAAATTTCACTGATCGCATCCTTGAATTCCCCGCTCTCGATTCGTTTACCGGTCACCGCAAACAACGCTTCGAGCTGCCTTTCGAGCTTTACGTCTTTTGTTCCTTCCGGCACAATACCTTCCCAGTATTTTTCAACAAACGCAAGCGTTCGATTCACAAAATTCCCATATGCTCCCAGTAATTCCCCGTTATGGCTGTGAACAAATTCTCTCCACGAAAAATCAGCATCCTTTTTCTCCGGTCCGTTCGCCAGAAAAAAGTAACGAATGGAGTCTGCTTCATACGCTTTCAGCAGATCTTTTATCCAGATCGCATAGTTTTGACTGGTCGATATTTTTCTTCCTTCCAGTGTCAGGTATTCGCTTGAGACGATCTGATCCGGCAGACGCCACGTTCCGCCATGCGCCAGCAAAAGCGATGGCAGTATGATCGTATGAAACGGGATATTATCTTTTCCGTGCACATAATAATGCTTTGCATCCGCGCCCCAAATTGCCTCAAAATCCGCGCCTTTTTCCTCCGCCGCCGTTTTACTTGCAGACAGATACCCCAATACGTTTTCCGCCCATATATAGATTGTTTTCTTCTCATATCCTTCTTTCGGAACCGGAATCCCCCATTCTAAGTCGCGTGTCAGCGCACGGTCTCTTAACCCCTCGCTGATATAGCGGTTGGTAAAAGCAATCGCATTTTTCCTCCATTCAGGATGGGATGCGGTCAGTTCCTTCAGCTCCTCCTCCAAATCCGTGATGGCAATATACAGATGCTTCGAATTTCGAAAACCGATCCGCTTTCCGCACACAGCGCAGACCGGCTCTGCAAGGCTCTCCGGTTCCAGCACGGTTCCGCAGACATCGCATTGATCTCCTCTGGCATCCTTCCCACATGTCGGACATTTTCCCAGTACAAAGCGATCCGCTAAAAAAGTATGGCATGTCTCACAATATGCCTGCGGAACCTCCTTCTCATAAACATAGCCGCTTTCATACAGTTTTTTATGAAATTCCCTGACAAATTCCTGATGCTTTGCCGATGATGTTTTGGTGTAGACATCATAACTGAATCCCAGCTTTTCAAAGCATTCCGTAAATTCTTCATGATAGTAGTCGCTGATCTCCTGCGGCGTTCTGTTTTCCTGTTTTGCACGGATTGCTACCGGCGTTCCGTGGCAGTCGCTTCCCGACACAAAATATACCTGATCTCCGATTGCTCTATGATACCTCGCCAGCACATCTCCGGGCAGCAATCCCGCAATATGTCCGATATGCAGCGAACCGTTCGCGTAGGGCCATGCGCCCCCGATTAAAATATTTTTCATAAGAATCCTCCATTTTCTACTGTTTTCAAATCACTCACTACCTGCATTTTTTACATTACTTTTCCTTCGTTGCATCACTTTGATTGCCTTTCGGGATTTGCTTCGCAAAACCGTCGAAATGAAAATTTTCCATCAAAAAAGCCCTCCTCTCTGAAAAATTGCTTTTTCAGGGACGAGAGCTTCTGCTTCGTGTTACCACCCTAAATTCACCGTTACCTCACGGCAGCGGCCTTATCGACTGCGGACGAGAAATGACTCATCGATAGTCTATCACTGTAACGGGTGAACCCGTCGTAGCCTTGGCATGACTGCTTCGGTACGCGGCTCCGAGACCATTTTCAGCAGTTCCTTTCGTGTCTGTTCTCACCTTCCCAGACTCTCTGTGACGTATCTAACTGCCTACTCTTCTCTTCTCAGCCTTTGGTTTTATCCTATTCAGCACTCGATCAGCGCAAAGTGAAAAAGACGCTCATCGGCTGAATATTGGACTTCATTATAGCACACCCATTAGGATGTCGCAAACTATTTTAAATTATTTTCCAAAAAATTTCTGCGCGTTAGCATTTCAACACATGTTTATTGATCCCTTTCTATGATCCCATAAACTTTTTCAGACCAATCCCAAATATCCTTACAATCATTTTCCACAAATATCACTCTTTCTTTCAAAGATGACGGGATCTCATTCTCAATCTGACTTTTTACCTCCAACGGAATTATAATCCGATGCACCCAGTCATTCAGCACCACTTCATCCTTGACCTTCACAGGCAGCACGCCGTCAAATACTGCTTTCGGATGCCTGGTCAATTCCTCATATTTGAAATAAAATCTCACGCCCGGCTTAAAACCTACACTTAAATCTTTTTCATCTGGAAAACGCCCTAATGCCCGCTCCATGACCAGCCTGTCACCTGCCTGACAATTCCCCCACGCAAACATAATATATTCAAAATAATCAGCAGGATCATTTGCCGCATTTCTTTTTTCACTCATCAATTGTTCAACCGGCACGTTTCGGGCATTTAATGCCGACAACAGTTTTCCGCATTGGAATATCTTTATGGCATGCTCAATAGACGTCGTATGACATACATATTCCGTGACGCACCCTTTCCGATACGGGCACGCCGTACATTCTGTCAGTAATTTGGGAGGCGGTGTATTCCGATAGGTTTCTTTTTCTTTGATTTTTTTAATGATCAGGTCAAGGAGGTCATGATCTTCACACTCAATTTTGCATTCCCTGCCATATCGATTTTCATATTCTATAAACTCGATGATCGTCCGTATTTCCCAATCAGTTACTTGTGGATAATTCGAAAGCTTTTTATAAAAAACGCCGTCCCACACTTCCGTACAATCAAAGTTACCAACTTTTATCAGCATAATGTCCTCCGCATATTTTGTTTCTAATCTGACACTCTTTAAGATAACTATTAGATTTTATATCATCTTTCCATACCATAAACGATTATAACATTTTTATCTTATTATTGCATAAAGAAAAGTCCCATAAACGCCATGTCTATAGGACTTATCTTTATCACGATTTTCTCAGGGATTCAAAAGAACGCGCAGCGTTCTTTTTTTATACAATCCCCTGTGCTTTCATTGCTTCTGCAACCTTTAAGAAGCCGGCAATATTCGCACCTGCAACATAATTGCCTTCCATGCCGTATTTCTTTGCAGCGTCATCCAGATTGTGGAAAATGTTGACCATGATTCCCTGAAGCTTTGCATCAACCTCCTCAAAGGTCCACGAAAGTCTCTCGCTGTTCTGGCTCATCTCCAATGCGCTTGTTGCAACGCCGCCTGCATTGCTTGCCTTGCCCGGGCAGAACAACACGCCGTTCTTCTGTAAATATTCGGTCGCCTCTAACGTCGTCGGCATATTCGCACCCTCCGCTACTGCGAAGCATCCGTTTGCCACAAGTGCCTTTGCATCCTCTAAATCCAACTCGTTCTGCGTCGCGCAGGGAAGCGCCACATCACACTTGATGCTCCATACACCGTGCTCACCGTTCTTCTTCTCATGATACTCTGCGGACGGTCTCTTTGCCGCATACTCGGATAAGCGCGCACGCTTCACTTCCTTCACTTCTTTTAAGAGCGCTACGTCAATTCCTTCCGGATCGTAGATCCATCCTGTAGAATCAGAACAGGTAACCGGCTTTCCGCCGAGCTGCTGTGCCTTCTGGATCGCGTAGATCGCTACATTTCCGGCACCGGATACGCAGATGGTCTTATCCTTGATATCCTTTCCGTTACATTTCAGCATTTCCGCCGTCAGATACAACAGACCATAGCCGGTTGCCTCTGTTCTTGCCAAAGAACCGCCGTAAGTTAAGCCCTTACCGGTCAGAACGCCCTCATAGATATTGCGGATTCTCTTATACTGTCCATATAAAAAGCCGATCTCACGGCCGCCGACACCAATATCGCCTGCCGGTACATCCGTATCCGCGCCGATATGACGATACAGCTCCGTCATAAAGCTCTGGCAGAATGCCATCACTTCTCTGTCGGATTTTCCCTTCGGATCAAAATCACAGCCGCCCTTACCGCCGCCGATCGGAAGTCCTGTTAAAGAATTCTTGAATATCTGCTCAAACCCAAGGAATTTGATAATACCAAGATTAACGGAAGGATGGAAACGAAGTCCCCCCTTGTAAGGTCCGATCGCACTGTTGAACTGTACGCGGTATCCGTTGTTGACCTGAACCTGTCCCGCATCATCTACCCACGGAACACGGAACTGGATGATTCTCTCAGGAGTCGTCAGTCTTTCCAATAGCGCCTCCTTCTTATATTCCTCCTCGTTTGCTTCGATCACAACACGGAGAGATTCCAATACCTCCTTCACTGCCTGATGGAACTCCGGCTGTGCCGGATTCTTTTCTACGATCTTTGCGTAGACGTCATCTACATATGACATGTGTATATCCTCCTTTGGTTTGATAATAAGGCCGAAAAAAGCAGCGGACACTTCCTGTCTGCTGCTCCTGACCCCTTTGTCCTTTGCTATTATATACCACTTCAACGCGCTAGCGCAAGAACTTTATACATGTATACAATAATTTTTACAAATATGGTCTCATTCTCTCTATACAGCTCTCCTCAAAATCCGCCAATTCCTGTGCCAGCTCCACGCTTCTGTCCGTCGCCGTGTCATACCGGTTCATGGCGCGCCACATTCCCGTCACGCCCTTCTGATGATTCTTGATCATCAGCTCCGCAATATGACTTGTACTCGTATTGAGCATGGTATTCATATGAATGGAGCTGGATACTAATGTCTGGCTGACGATCGATTCCTGCCGCACCTGCTCGCCGCCCTCCATCAGACTTTCCACCGCTCTGTTTCTGATATTCTCAATAATCTTACTCTGACCAAACAGCATTCTTGACAAATCCGCATTGTCAACATATTCCGAAATGGCCTGAATTGCTTTTAAGGCCGTACTGCTTTTCTTCTGAACCTCACGCAGCATTGCCGCATCATCACTTTTCATGCATGCTGTTTCCTTTCCTTCTCTGCTTATCGCGCAATCAGCAGACACGAAATGCTTCGCATTTCGTGCTCGCGTTGCTCGCCGCAAAGCATTTCCTATTCGGATGCTCGTGCTAGCACGGCATCCGCCTATGAAATACTTTCCTTCTCTGCTTATCGCGCAGAAAGAGCAGCGTCGTCCTGACCCTGCTCTTATCTTTACCTCATTTTCAAAAACTATACGTCCTCGCACGGATAACGGATGTCCCACTGTCTGCGGCATTCATCCATCCACTCCATCATCTGTATGATCTCATCGTGCCGCATGTCATCCACTTCGATCGATCCGCTTTCCAGCGCCGAAATACATGCCTGCACTTCATATTCAAATCCTGTGATCTGCTCCGGACGTTCTTTTATTAAAATTCTGTTCCGATCTGCATCATAAACGGATACCGATTCGAAATTGTTGATGTTTTCTATGATCAGAAACCCTTTGGAACCATATATGATTCCTTTCCTGTCACTGATCCCGCACATCGTACTGGTCAATACTGCCATACGCCCATCCCGGTAATGCAGGGTAACCTCGTTGGATGCATCCACTCCTGTATCGGTACGCGCACAGGAGGATACGATATTCTCAATGTCATCCCCAAAAAACATGGATGCAAAATTAATCGCATATACCCCGACATCCAACAGTGCACCGCCCGCCAGCGCCGGATTTACCAAACGCTCCTTATCTGCAATCTGATAACCAAGATTACCGGTTAAGACCGACGGCTTCCCGATCATGTCATCCGCCAGGATTTCACGGATTGTCTTCACCATCGGCATATACCGCGTCCAGATCGCCTCCGCCGCTAACACGTTCCGCTCTTTGGATATCCGCAAAATTTCTCTTGCCTGCGCTGCATTGACCATAAATGCTTTTTCGCACAAAATCGGCTTATCATTCAGCAGACACAATTTCGCGCAGGCATAATGGTGAGAATGTGGTGTTGCAATATAAATCAGTTCCACTGCCGCGTCGCTGACAAGCTCCTCATAGGAGCCGTATGCCTTCTCAAACCCGAATTGTACCGCAAATTCCTGTGCTCTTTTTAACTCTCTTGACGCCACTGCATAGCATTCCACATTCGGCATTGCCATCATCGTGCGCGCCATTGTCCGCGCGATATTTCCCGCACCGAGAATCGCCATTTTCCACTGTTTCACACTCTGCACCTTTTCTTCCGGCATTTCAAGAGTCCCACTGCTATTCCGTCATATTCTCTATATCCAAAAATTCCGTCTTCACATAAGCAGTCGAACCATTAAACAGAATTCGGCTCCAGCCGTTCTCCTGATTCTCGATCAGATCCAGCATCGTTCCTGCGCCCACCGTTCCGAGCTTTGTCGCATCCTCGCTGGCGGAAGCACGGATATTCACACTGTTAAGGGCTTTCACCTTACCGATCGTCTCCTCGATCACCTGCAGATATTCCGTCTTAATATATGCCTCACTGCCCTCATAATCAATCCGGCTCCAGCCGTTCTCCAAGCTCTCATATCTGGTAAACCGCGTCCCCGCAGCTACCGTTCCGAGCTTTGTTGCCTCCGGGCTTGCGGAACTTCGCACATTGACTCTGTTCGTGGTCATGACCATATCGGTCTGAGGCTCCGGTTCCACTTCCGGCGTCGGTTCCGGCTCCTCCGGCGTCGGGGTCGGCTCTGCTTCTCCCTCATTTCCATCCTCGTTTTCCACGCTCTGGTTTTCCGCCTCCAGTTCCCGCAGCGCTAACGTTACTTCATCTTTCAAATTCTGCGCAAGCGTAGAAAGAAACTCCTCCAGCTCTTTATCCGAGGCTACCGTATCGTCATAGGTCACCTTTACCCGGTTAAATAAATCTTTCACGTCCTGCTGCGTGGTGACCCTGCGCATGTAATCTTTTACATTGCTGTCCAGATTTTCTGAAAAAACATACATTTGTCCCGTCTCGTCGGTACATAAGAAAAATGTGTTCAGTCCCGGAGCCGGCGTATGGATTCCCCGAAACTTCACCTCATAATAAACATAGACCAGATAGGAATTTTCCACGGGACCCGGTTTTGTATAACAGCTTAAGTTCTGATAATAATCAATATAATTCGCTTTTTTCTGGATTCTGACGCGTTCTTCGTCGTCCGTATAGCTTCTCATGGACGCATACGTTTCCACGTCACCGTATCCGATCGCTTCATAATATCTCTGAAAAAAGCTGTTTACCTCCTCATGCGCATCCTGCTCTAACGGATACTCCGGTACCATATCTTCCGCAATATCGGAACCCGATACCGGCTGCATTCTGAAATTGCGTACCAAAATGCAGGCCACGACAATGACCAGCACCAGACAGATCGCGGCAGGGATGGACGTCCTGTAATTTTTGACGCACCAGTTCTTTGCGCGCACAAACCCTTCCGCAATATCCTCAAACAAATATACGATCGCTGAACGTCTTGTTTTTTTGTGCCCGAGCCCGAATTTTCCCGCCTGTGCTTCGCGCGCTCTCTCCCTGCGCTCTTCTCTCTCCAAAGAGGCGGCACGAACCGGTCTTACCTGTCTTGTCACATCCTGTCCGTCCGCATGACTCACCCTAAGGCTTTCCTCTCCGGCTGTCCGGCTGACTCTGCGAACCTCCGACTGTCCGCTCTCCGTTTTCCGAACGGCTTTGCGACCCTCCACTCTTTCCTCTGCGACACTTCGAACGGCTCTGCGGGTCTCCGTCCGTCTTTCTCCCGTTGTCACACCGGCTCTGCGGCTTTCCGTTCCGGATGTCCGGACGGCTCTGCGGCTTTCCGTTCTCTTCCCGCTGCCCGACTGACTTGTCCGGGATTGCCCCGTTCTTCCGCCTGCCGTTCTCTGTCCGCCCTCTGCCTGACTGACGCGGCGTCTTCCTGTTCTCTGCTCTGTTTCCGGCTGACTTGTGCTGCGGGATCTGGTGCGTTGTTCTTCCGTTGCTGAAACCGCCTGTTCCCGATCTGTCGATTCCTTTCTGCTCTCGGAAACCGTTTCTCCCCCTTGTCTGTCCGGCGCAGATTGACTTTCTTCCACGCCGTTCTTGTTCATGGTATTTTCTTCCATTCCCTTTACTCCTTACCGTAACTGCCTTCTCAGCCACATATAACCCTGTAAAAATAAAATGCACCCGACAGGAATCGAACCTGCATTAAAGGCGTCGGAGGCCTTCGTTCTATCCATTAGACTACGGGTGCGTGTGTAATTTCCTGTAACAATTGTTACAATTTTATTACAACGCAAACATAATATCACAAATCAGCGTATTTGTCCAGTCACTATTGTTGGAAACTGCCGCCAAACCGTTTTAAATTATTATTTTTTATCTTTTAACACAAAATTATACGATTTTCCCGTCCGCAATACGGATTTTTCTGTCCGCCATATCCGCCAGCTCCCTGTCATGCGTGACCATAACGATCGTCGTGCCTTCTTTGTTCAGTTCGCGTAAAAGCTTCATGATCGCCTGGCCGTTTTCATGATCCAGATTTCCGGTCGGCTCATCTGCCAGCAAGGTCTGAGGGCTGTTTGCCAGCGCGCGAGCAATCGCTACCCGCTGCATCTCTCCGCCGGAAAGCTTTGACGGATGCGATTTGTATTTTGCTAAAAGACCTACCCTGTCAAGCAGCGCCATCGCTCTCTTCCTTCTCTCCCGGCTCCCGACCCTCGCATATCCTAACGGCAGCTCGACATTCTCCACTGCCGTCAGCTCCTTTGCCAGATGGAACGATTGAAACACAAACCCGATATTGCGGTTTCGAAACCTTGCCAATTCCTTTTCCGAAAACCCTGTCACCGGCGTTTCATCATAGTAATAGACACCGCCCGTCTGCCGGTCCATTCCTCCCATAATGTTTAAAAGCGTGCTTTTACCGCATCCCGATGCCCCCGTCACGGCAACAAACTCGCCTTTTTCAATCTGTAGGGATATGCCCTTTAGCGCCTCCGTCCTGCTGCCGCCCTTCCCATATTCCTTCACGATCTCTTCCATTCTGATCATCGTAGACATTTATGCATCCTCCTTTAAGGTCGCCGCCACGTTTCTTGCCTTGATCTCATGCATACCCGCCAAAACGGAGAGTACGCTGAACAAAAACGCCGCCGCAAACACAATCCCGATCCCGGCACCATTCATCCTGAGCTCGCCCTGATAAAGAACCAGCCTTCTTAACCAGGGCGAAATCAATACCCCAAGAACGCCTCCTGCTGCCAGAACGATCATCGCCTCCGCGATCGTCTCCACTGTGATCCGGCGCATGGTAGAGCCGTAAGCAACCGACACCGCGATCAGATGACGGCGTTTATTTAGGAGTAGGAACATGGAGCCCATGCAGCCCACCCCCGCAAGCAGAAGCACACTGACTGCCACCATCATCCACCGATCCATATCATAACGAAAATCGTCCAATTGTCTTTTTAATTCCTTATATTCATCCTGTACGATGAAGTAGCCGGTACTGGTTGTCGCCTCATTGATCTCCCGAAGCTGACCGGAGATCAGATCCTCCCGCCAATCGGCATTGCGATAGCGGTAGAACAAAAAGCTCCGGTATGGATTCCCCTCTCCGCTGTCCGGCATGGTATCGTACGCATCCTCCACCGGAAAAATGAGCGCATACGTCATGCTTGGCATGTATTCAGGATCGTCGTCGGTGGGCAGCAAGACATCCTCCACGATCTCATAGGAATAAGCTTCTCCCGCCACAAACAGGGTTTCTCCCTCAATATACATTTCCTCTCCCTCAATATAAAGAAAAAAGGATGGGTCATCCTTGTATTTTATCATCTCCGCCACCACAAGCAGCGTGTCGTATGCCTGCTTTCCCACATAGATGATGCCTTCCTTTCTCGGAATATGATAGAGTTCGTTGAACAGGGCGTCATTCATAAAATAAACGTCCAAATTCCTCATCATCGCATCATCTTCTGACTTAAAATAACCAAATCCGCCCCCATACATCTCCGCAAACAGCATCTCCAGATCTTCATAAGTCTCATCCGTGCTCAGCCGCAGATAGGTATCATAGGAAATGCCATATCCATACTCACTTATGCCGTTGATCTCTGTCACCGGAATCAGGCTTTCCATACTCTTTTTCTTACTCTCAGAAAGAAGCTCCCTGCTCGTCATGCGAAAGTTCATGCAAATGATAAAAAGCCCTGCCCCCAGCATAAAATGGGCGGCGATCACAAGATACAGCAGCCAGTTATGACAAAGATTGCATAAAATCCTTTTCATGGAATAGCTCATAACAACCTCTCCCACCTTATCCTTTCAACAGCAGAGCAACGTTTTGTTTCCGAAAACCTATCAAAAGAACGGCACTGTCAACTAAGATCACAAAGACCGCCCCTCCGATTCCGACCTGCACGATCGTCCGAAGCAGCAGATGACTTCCGGCTCCCGCAACCCTCACAGACAGACAGGGATACAGAACCAACGCAATGAAAAAAGCGATCAGAACAAGCAGCAGATTGCGGACCACAGATTCCAGCCAAAGTACGGTACGGCCGGCGCCGAGCGCAATACGAACTGCCATATCATATCTCTCCCTTAAGATCATCCCGATAAACAATAACAGCATACTGAGTCCCGCAAACACGATCACGACCACTGCGCGCAGGATGCGGTATTTGTTGATTTTCCAAATGGAAGCATAATAGAGCTCCTCCTGCTCTTCTCCGGTCTGTGCCGAGAGCACACCGCCGTCCGTGTCCGAAAGCTCAAACAATTTCCTTGCCACCGCCATCGGTCTTACATTTCCTTCTCCGTAGGTGAGTACCTGATATTGCACCCATGAGCCAAAATCAGAATCCGCGGAAACGGCAGACGCCGTATAGGGAATCAATATGCTGCCATAAACTCTCGGAACGCGCACGATCCCTTTTACCGGAAAGGCTTCTCCCAAAATCTCAATCGTATCCCCGACCCGAATATTCCTTTCCCCAAATCCGGCACCGTAATTGAACAGACACACTTTTTCACCGTCCGCCGCATAATCACTGTCTGAAAAAAACGCTCCGCCCATCAGTTCCCAGCCGGCCAATGACAGATACTCTCTGCTGATTCCACTGATTCCGCAGGTATAAGACTGATCTCCCACATAAACGATCTCTGACCTGCTGAAAGAATACCCCGCCCGTTCAAACAATCCTTCCCCCAGACAGCGGTCAATCGCCGCTTCGATCTCTTCTTCGTCCTTATAATTCATCAGATACTCGAACACGGATATACGGGAAGCGTCCGGATACCTTGATACCTCTCCGTCCCTGATCACATCGTTGATGTCATTGACAGCAAGCAAAGGGAACAGAAATCCGAGCACCAGCGCGATCACCAAAATGATACTGTTGTATTTATGATAAATAATGTGCTTCCACGCATGCCGAAAATGCATGATCATACAATTCTCTCCAATACTGATAATTCTGAAAAACATGTAGAATGACCGTAAGTCATTCAGAAGAATCCGCTTACGGAATTTTTTACGTTTCAATCAATGCCGCCGCGCCCAAAATGCCTGCGGAGTTTTCCAGTTGTGCGATCCCGATCTTCGGAATAAAGCTCTTTTCTCCTCCGAAGCAGTACTGTCTGACATGCTCGGAAAGCGGCTTCGTCAGAACTTCTCCCTGCTTACAGACTCCGCCGCCGAGCAGTACAATGTCCGGTCGAAACAGGTTGACCGCATTCACGATCCCGTCTCCAAGATAGCGGATATAACGCTCCACAACCGCCTGCGCACAGGCATCCCCTTCTTTCGCCGCATCAAACACCGTCCTGCCGTCCACATTTTTCAGGTCTCCCCCGCACCGGCTCCATAACAGAGAATCAGGATGCTCCTCTGCCGCACGACGGGTATCGCGGATTAACGCTGTCGCCGAGGCATAGGCCTCCAGACAGCCCCGTCTTCCGCAGGTACATGCTTCTCCGTCCTGCACAAGCATGGTATGTCCTAACTCCGCGCCGCCCGCATGTGCGCCCTCGAAAATGCGTCCGTCTATCACAATACCGCTTCCGACGCCCGTACCGAGCGTGATCAGCACACAGTTTGCGTACGCGCGCGCCGCACCCGCCTTTACCTCTCCGAGTGCTGCACAGTTCGCATCATTGGAAATGCGCACAGGCAGCTTCAGCTCCTTTGTCAGGCTTTCGCCAAGCGGGACGTTTTCCCACCCAAAATTATTGGAGTAAACCACAACGCCTGTCTTCGCGTCAACGGTTCCCGGCGAACCGATGCCGACACCCGCGATCTGCGACTTCTCCATTTCATACTCCCATAGCAGCCTGTTCACAAGCCCCGCCATATCGCGGATGACATCCTGTGCCGGACGTTCGGCATGAGTCGGTATCTGCTTCTCCCAACGAATTTCATTTTCATTATCGACAATCCCCGCCTTGATGTTCGTCCCGCCTAAGTCAATGCCGATCCGATAACGCATATCTATCTCCTCCGCTTCTAACCGTTTACGCTGTTCTGCATCTAATCGTATTATAGTCCCATTGCTGTTATTTTTCAACAAACGCCAATCCCGTGTCCGAATTTCCCTGCCGTTTAAAAAAGAACGCTGCGCGTTCTTTCAGTACTAAGAAATTTCCTATAACTAAAAAAGGGTAGCCATTCCACCCGCTTGGGTGTAAACTGGAGTTATATTAGGGAGGTTTTTTATGATCACGATCAGTTTATGTATGATAGTAAAAAATGAAGAAGCGCTTCTTGCGCGCTGTCTGGACAGTCTGAAGGATCTGATGGACGAGATCATCATTGTTGACACCGGATCTGACGACCGGACGAAAGAAATTGCCGCTGCTTACACGGACAAGATTTATGATTATGTGTGGAATGATGATTTTGCGGCGGCGCGTAATTTTTCTTTTTCCAAGGCCGGTATGGACTATATTTACTGCGCCGATGCGGACGAGGTGCTCGATGAGGAAAACCGCGCCCGTTTCCGCGACTTAAAACAGGCGATGCTCCCTGAGATCGACATCGTACAGATGAAATACGCGGGACAGCTCAATTACAATACCGCGTACAATTATGATGAGGAATACCGTCCCAAGCTATACAAACGCCTGCGCGGCTTCTATTTTGACGGTCCGATCCATGAGACGGTCGTGACGGAACCGGTCGTATTTGACAGCGACATCCGCATCCTGCACAAGCCGCATGACAGTCATACCGACCGTGATCTGCAAATTTTTCGGAAAACCTACGATACGCCGGACGCTCCCTCTATGCCGAAGCGTCTTCTCTCCATGTATGCAAAGGAGCTGTTCATCTCCGGGACGGACGCTCATTTTATCGACACCATTCCCATTATGACGCGCCTCCTGTCAGAGGATAACCGTTCCGCGGAGGAGCTTTTGACGATCAGCTGCGTGCTCGCGCATGCCTACCGCGTCCAAAATGACGTCGCATCCTTTTTTAAGTATGCAATGAAGGCCGTTGTCTCCGGAAGCTGCAGCGAAATCTGTATGGAGCTCGGCGCTTATTATGAAGCATGCAATGACTTCAATGAAGCCCATATCTGGTATTACAATGCCGCCTTTGAGACAACGCCGATCTGTAATATCCATTTAGGCGGGGACGAGGCGCTTTTGGCGCTTGCCCGCGTGTTTGATGCCGTCGGACTTTCCGATCCTGCCGCAGACTACCGCAGGCAGGCCGCGGAGTGGCATGTCTGACCGAACGATCCGCACACAGACACCGAATAACATGCCCGCTAGCCCCTCTTATCCGGCGCATGCTCCCCGCGTTCCTCCGCAGCATGATTCCGCATCAGCATGCCGCAGTCGTTTAGCAGGCATTCCTCCATGCAATAGCGTTCCTCGATCACCTTTCCGTAGATCGGACAGGTGATCTCCCCCTCTTTGTGCTTTCTGCTCATATTGATTTGTCCCTTTCCGTTCTTTCAGTACGGCGGTCAGCCGCCGTCTTTCTAAGCTTCTGTACACTGCGCCGAAACAGCGGCAGCATCGTATAGCGGAATGCGCGCTTACTGTAGGCATAATTAATGATCAACAGCGCGTCTTCCTCAGTTGCCAAGAGATTGCCCTGACAGTCCACATAGTATTTTTGCAGGCTCACATCCTCCTGTGTAAAAAGGAACTGACACAGGGCAAAGCGGAGGGATTTTCCGTCGGTCTTATCAACGAATTCCGCCTGCGGGCACAGCGCCTGCAGCTGCTCTTTTAACAGCTGCGCCTGCGCCGCAAAGCCGTTTTCCTCTATCACGATCCGCCGGATCTCTCCGCGCGCTTTTTTCTCCGCCGCAATCAGCTCCGCAAGGCGGTCTTTCTTTGGCTCCAGTTCAAAAATGCGGTCTTCTCCGGCTTCTCCGCGAATACCGTGCAGCGCATCGTCAAATGCCGCCATCGTCGTTTTTGCGCGGTTTTCTACGCCGTTGTAAAGCCCCTCATACTGCATGTCAAACAACGCATCCAAAAAGCTCACATACATGCGCTCCAGCTTTTCTTCCGGCGTATATCTGGCAAAAAAATCAACCCAGTTCCGCCACGCGTAATAGGTCGGAAACGTATTGACCGTCTCCTTTTTAGCTCCCATGGCATGCAGCACAATGCTTTTTCCGCAGGAGGCGACACGATAGCCCGCCAAGTTGCAGCGCCATCCCCATTCCGTGTCATCCCAGTAAAGGAAATTGTCCTCCGGCATCAGCCCGATCTCTCTGATCAGGCTGCTTCTTACCAGCACGGAGCATGCCGCGACCGCGTCGGAATAGACCACATCCGGCATTGTGCCGTCCTCCAAATGATTTAGATATTTTGCTTCCACGCAGAACTCATCAAAATCTACAATAATGCCGTACTGCTGTACATATTCGGGCGCTTCCATATGATCGACGCGTGACCCCGCCATACCGCAGTCGGGATGCGCATCCAGAAACTCCACAAGCACCCCGAGCGCTCCTTCGTCCACTAACACATCATTGTCCAGACACCACACATATTCGTGCCCGGTCTCAAGCGCCCTGCGGATGCCCGTGTTAAATCCGCCCGATCCGCCAAGGTTTTTCTCATTCACGAGCAGCGTGACCTGCCCATCATAACGTGTACGCACCCGTTTCACGGAGTCGTCCGATGAGGCGTTATCCACCACATAGATCCGATAATCCGTATACTTTGATTCCAACACGGTCTGAATGCATTCGCACACCATATCTGCCTTATTGTAATTGCAGATCACAATGCCTACCCGTTCCATACCTGACTCCTTCTCACATACTAATCATCCATGCTGCCAACAGCCCGCGGCAATCTAAAGTTCCATCACCTGCTGCACCTGCGCGCTTCCTACCGCTGTCTTCTCGATCTCATCATCAAAATCCGTTCGAAACGGCATGAGCGGAATACCGGTATGAGAACCGAAAATATGCGGAATCCGATAGTTTGTCCACAGATAACGCACATACAACGGCTCGGATACCTGTTCCGACCACACAAAGATCTTCTCTCCGTCCACCTTGTACCGTGCAGGCACAAACCGCTTATCCGCACCCGCGATCTCAAAACCATCCGAACGTTTCTCATCCGGCGTTAAGTCAGGCGCATCCATCTGCTCGCGCGCTTCCGTTGAACCTTCTGCCGGCACGGGCTGTTTTCCCCGCCTCCTCGGCATCACGACGATCCCTTCCTCGTCCAAAATCTGTTTTTCCACAAACGGTCTGTCTACTACCGTGAAACCGCCGTGCGCGCAGGCAAACTGCAATTCGATTTTCCCGCAGCCTCCTGCCCCCTGTGCGTCATGCACAATATGTTCGCGGTAGATCGGTCCGAACGCATCCCGCGCGAGCATCCTGTTATACACATGACACTTCGCCTGATCTGCCAGACGTTCTCCGATCACACGCTTTCTGCGCGGATGGATTTCCGACCACTCGGAAAACTCTGCCGCTACGGCGATTCCCGTATTTTTCACGGTGCGGAACACACGGTACTGCGCTTCCCTGATAAGCGGCCAGTTTTTAAAATCCGCATCCTGCTCATAGCGGTGCATCGGAAGCTGCACAAACATAAACGGCAGAAGAATATCATTCCACTCTCTGCGCCATACGCCGATCATTTTTGTAAACAGCTTTTCATACATGCGCGGCTTATGCTCATCGCTCTCGCCCTGATACCAGATCACGCCGCGCAGCGTATAGGGCGCAACCCGCTTTACCATGCTCTCATATAATCCTGCCGGCCGGAACGGGTTCTTGCAGTTCATCGGCCCCGGCCAGCGGCATTCTCCGCAGCGTGCGACCACCTCGTCCCACGGAAGCATCGGATCGGTCTTGGCAAGCTCCTCCGCCTTTTTACTCCACTCCGCATGGTACGCCTCATATTCGTCGTATTCCCGAATCTGCTCCTCTGTGCTTTTTCCCGCGATGGCAGCGTCATATTCATCCACATAGGAACGCAGGTCGCTGTCCTCTAAAAGACTTTCCCTGTCCATCCACGCGCTCGCGCTCGTACCGCCCCAGTTGCAGCCGATCACGCCGACCGTCACGCCGAGATCCTTTGCAAGCTTTTTCGCGAAAAAATAACCGACTGCCGACCAGTATTTTTCACTGCCGTCCCCGAAGCAGCCCCAGCATGTCTTTTTTTCCTGCTCAAAAAACTTATCGTCCATATAACCGATCTTCTGCGTGTAATAATACCGCACGTTCGGTCCTGCCTGATCGTTCAGCGCGCCGTCCTCCGCAAGCGCCCGCGCGCCCTCATACGCGTTTTGCAGTTCCATCTCCATATTGGACTGTCCGCCCGCAAGCCATACTTCGCCGATCGCAATATCCAAAAACCGCAGCTCCTTTGTTCCGCAGCATACAGTCATCTCCGCGCCGCTTACCGCCTTTTGCGGAGGCAGCATCACTTTCCAGCGTCCGCCTGACACAACGCCGCTTGCCGATACTTTCTCCCCGTCCCTTTCCAACGTGACCGTCACACGCTCTTTGTCCACTCCATCGCCGAACACCGCGATGTTCTTATCTCTCTGTAATACCATGTGGTCGCTGAATACTGCCGCTACTCGAAATTCTGCCATAATTCCTCCTTTTCAGGTCCTTTTTCATACCCATCTTATTTTATTGTATTTTATCTACACTCTCTTTCGAGAGTATTTTTCTGATATTGACAAGAAATAAAATTCCCGCCGTCACCGCCGATACGATATCGGAGATCGGTTCCGCGATGTAGACGCCCCACACACCGATAAAATGCGGCAGGATGATTGCAAGCGGCACAAGCAGGATCACTTTTCGCAGCATGGCCAAAAACAGTGAGATCTTCGCCTGCCCCGTTGCCAGAAACGTCGGCTGGATTCCCTGCTGTAATCCGAAAATGAGCATGCCGCACATAAAAATCGGAATGACCCGTCCCGTCAGGGCGATCAGCTCCGCATCCTTCGCAAAAAAACCTGCAAATACCGTCGGGAACAGCATGACGACCGCTGTACTCACAAAGCCGTATCCGACCACAATCCCGATCATGGCGCGGTATGCTTTTTTCACACGATCAAAGCTGCCCGCACCGAAATTGTAGCTGATGATCGGCTGAACCCCCTGCGTAAAGCCCGCGATCGGCGCACTGATAAACTGCATCAGACTCTGCATGATCGTCAGCGATCCGACATAGAGATCGCCGCCGTAATCCTGAAGTCCGCGGTTCATGACAATGCTGATGAGACTTTCCGTCGAACGCATGATAAACGGCGAGATACCAAGTGAAAAAATGATACGTCCGTTTTTCCCATCCGGTCTGATATATTCCCTGCGGATACGGATGGACGAACGCTTTCCCGCCAGAAATAACCAAATCCATACGGCGCTGACGGTCTGCGAGATCACCGTAGCGATCGCCGCGCCCTGCACATCCATATGCAGTACAAAGATAAAAATCGGATCAAGCACAATATTTACCGCCGCGCCGATCAGGATCGTCAGCATGCCGACGCGCGCCTGCCCCTGACTGATGATGAACGGATTTAAGCCGAGCGAAAGCTGCACCATGAGCGTGCCGATCAGGTAAAACGACAAATAGCGGTTTGCAAAGCCGACCGTTTGATCCGATGCCCCAAACATGTAGAGCAGCGGAATCTTGAACAGATAAAAAAATACCATGAGCGCGACGGTGAACATCCCAAGCATAAAGATGCCGCATCCTAAAATCTGCTCCGCCCGCTTTTTGTCCCCTTTTCCCATAAAGATCGCGGCAAGCGGCGCGCCGCCCGCCCCGACAAACGCGGAAAACGCTGACACCAATGTGATGATCGGTAAGGTCAGTCCGACGCCCGTAAGCGCGTTCGTCCCGATTCCCTCGATATGTCCGATATAAATTCTGTCGATAATACTGTATAAAATATTGACGGTCTGCGCAACAATGGACGGTATTGCCATTTGCAGCATCAGCTTCCCGATTTTTTCATTTCCGAGCTGTTCATCACTGATCCGGTTCATTTTTACCCCTTATGCCCGTGCGTCAAAAGACTGCCTGCTTAACAGGATCGGCGGCGCTGCCCCCGCGTTCTTACTGTCCTTCAGCATCTGATCGAACACATTGCCGCCATCCTCATGATCTTTGCGAAGAAGCTCCGCTTTCATGACATAACCCTTTCCGGCAAGCCGCCTGTCAAGCTCATCCATGTGCGCTTCCAAAAAATCAATGACGGAGTCGTCCTCTAAATAAAATTTTGTACTCACCTTCTGATTTTGCAGCGCAACATAAATATCCATATCGCCGAGGTGATCCATGCCAAGATGCAGAAACGCCGTCACCGCACCGTCCCTGCCCGCAAATCCTTTCTTATTCGTGTAGACATACAGATCGCCGTTCGCATGCTGTCCGCTCATTTTGAGCGGAAGCTGCACATACGCAAAATTCTGGTTCAGTTCATTTAAGAACTCCACGTCCCGCTCCATATTCTGAAGGCTCTTCATGGCGGGAGAATCCTGTCTTCCCGCATCCGCAAGAAGCTGCTTTAACTGCCCTGTCTGACGCAGCACCGTTTCATACAACTCCTGCACCTGCTCCTTGGAGGCCGTCTCCTGCGGCGTTAAAAGCCATTTTTTAACCATGGCGTTTTGAAAAGATGTCCGAAACTGCGGTTCCTCTAACAGCCTCGCTAATTCCTGTCCCACACCGCGGTAGAACTGTGGGTTTTGTCCCTGCTTTGCATACGCATCCGAAAGATTTTTCAAAAATGCGGAAAACAGATCCTGCTGACCATCCGTACGTACGCCGCCTTCCCCGGATATGCTGCTGTCCGCGACAGGTGATCCGTCCTGATTCAGGCTCCCCGCGGCTGTCTTCTGTGCGTGGTCTCCCGTTTCCGTCCCATTCACACCATCCGGCCGCGTGCCGCCGTTTCCTACCATGCTACCGTCCGCCATCAGACGAGACATGCCTTCTTTCGGATTGTCCGCGGTTCTCTGCGCACCGCCTTCCGCCTCCGCCGCGGCTGTGCCGTCAGGCTGTATCCCGGTTTCTTTCGGTATCCCGCCATCCGAAACAAGGCGCACGATGCCATCCTGCATGCTGTCATCTGCCGGTGTATGTAAGCTGTTCCCCGCTCCGGCTTCTCCGTCCGCACTGCCGTCCGCGACGATACGCACCACTCCGTCCTGCATGCCGTCCGCCGTCTGACTGGCTGCGCCGTCCGACACGCGCCCGGCCAACCCTTCCGCAAGTTCTCCCTCCGCAAACAGCTTCGCCGCTTCGGTAAAAAGTCTGCCAAGCGCTTCATATTCACCGTTTGCCGCCATCTCCCGCATCAGTCCGCTTACCTGCTCTCCGACTTCTCCAAAGCCGTTTACGATCTGCGCCGTATTATTCCGATAACTCTCCATCTGCATGACACTGTCATTGGAAATCGGGATGCCGAGCTGCTTCATCTGTACGAGCAGCTCCGGGGATGCTGTCTGATATTGTCCGACAAGTCCCGCCATGCCATGAAGGGATTGTCTGTCAATCCCCATGCCCTGACTCATCATTTCGTTTACCATCCGCACATGCGCATCCGTTACAGGCAGAGCTGCCGCCTGTAATGCCTTCAACGCACTGGAATCCACGCTCATATTGGAATAAAGAGGAGTGAGTGTGATCTGCCTTCCCTGCATGCCGCGCACCTCAAAATCCAGCACGTCACCCTTATTCACCTGCATTCCGTTTTCCAAACGTGCCATGAACACGCCATGATCCTTTGTTTCGATCATGACCTTTCCTGCATCCGCCTCGATCACGGTGCCGCGAAGCTGTTCTCCCGCCTTTAGGTTCAGCTCCGGCACATTCCGGTTTGATAAGCCGGATACATCCGTACCGCCGCGCACACCGGCTGTCTGACTGACACTACTCTTACCGCCCACATAATCGGACAGGTTCACGCTCATATGCCCATCCCCTCCTTCCTGTTTGATGATTCATGCTTTTCATTCTCTGTTTCTTCTTAATTTCTATCTTTCATTTCCCTATCCTGCATGCCTTGAACCCTTGGTATCAGATTTCTTCATCCTGCGCCCTACCCCACAAAGTTTTTGATAAAGGTTCTCCGGTGGATCGGTGTCGCCCCGTATTTTTTCAGTGCCTCGATATGCGCCGCGGCACCGTAACCCATATTTGACGCAAACCCGTATTGGGGATACTGTTCGTCATACTGCACCATCAGGCGGTCTCTCGTCACCTTCGCGACAATACTCGCCGCCGCGATGGAAGCGCTCTTGGCATCTCCCTTGATGATCGGCACCTGACGGATCGTTATCTCCGGAATCGTCACGGCATCGTTTAATAATAAATCAGGTTTTACGCTCAGCTTGCCGACAGCCTCGCGCATCGCCTCATACGTCGCCTGTAAAATATTGATCTCGTCGATCCGTTCAGGAGCGACAAGCCCGATTCCGACTGCGACTGCCTGTTCCATGATCTGCGGATACAACTCTTCCCGCTTTTTTGCCGACAGCTGCTTGGAATCATTGAGATATAACAGACCGCAATTCTTCGGCAGAATAACTGCTCCCGCCACGACCGGTCCCGCAAGCGGTCCGCGCCCCGCCTCGTCAATCCCGCAGATATAGGCGTACTCCGCATACTTCCGCTCATAGGAAAACATTACTTCCATGCGGGCGCATTCCTTTTCATACGCCTCCATCTCTCTGCGCGCTTTTACGACAAGATCCTGTACGCTTTTTCTTGTATCACCCTCATGCTCCTTGATAAAAGATGGCAGCTCTGCGATTGCGGCCGCCTGTAACCGTGCTTTTATCTCTCCGATCGTACCCATGCCCTTCCCCCCGAAATGCAAAAGAAAGCAATTCTATTGATGTTTCAAAAATCCGAAATCAGAAAGCGGCCAGATACGAACCCATGCCTTACCGATGATCCGGTCCCGATGAATATTGCCTACGGATGGGTCCCTGCTGTCAGAGCTGTTATTGCGGTTATCCCCAAGTACAAAATATTCATCCTTGCCAAGCGTGATCTCCGCCACCGCACGTCCCGGACTCAGCATCACTTCCGCACCGTAATCTTCCTGCAGAACCTCGCCGTTAATATAGATCGTCCCCTCCTGATCGATGCGCACACGTTCGCCCGGCAAACCGATGATCCGTTTGATATAATACGTTTTTTCCCTATGCTCATAAGGAAAAACAATGATGTCAAACCGCTGCGGTTCAACAAACCGATAAGACAGCTTATCCACGATCAGATTATCACCGTCATGCAGCGTCGGGCGCATGCTGTCTCCCTGTACGCGGGTGCGCTGTCCGACATAATGGATCAACAGAAACGTCACGCATAGAACAATCAGCAGATAAATGCTCATTTGCAGGATTTCCTGACCGAGCGTCATCCGCTTTTCGTCTTCCTCCGCCTGCCGCTTTTTCCTGTCTTTCCTTCTCCTTGCCATTTCTCTGTCGTCAATTCCCATATCTCTTTTCACAGACTGCTCTGCTTTACCCCTTATCAAAATAGCAAATGCCCTTATTCCTATATTAAAATGATTCCATAGGAATTTCAAGTGTCATTTTTCCTAACTGTCCATTTCTGAACTCGTCCAGCAGCAAGCCTGCCGCTTTATAATAATCCGGCTCCATTCCCTTTTTATAGCATCCCCGCCGTTTACAGATTTCTTCCAGTACGACAGGCGCCTCCTGCTCTCCCGCAAGCTGATAACGGTCCGGCAATGCCTGCGGATATATTTTTTGTAACAGCGAAATCAGAGAAAGCGCAAGCTCCTCCGTCTGTAAGATCTCATCATTGATCGAGCCGATAAAGGCAAGATGCTGCCCCACAAGCGGATCTTCAAATTTCGGCCACAAAATACCCGGCGTATCCAAAAGCTCCAGCTCCTTATTGACTCTGATCCACTGTTTTCCCTTTGTCACACCCGGGCGATTGCCCGTCTTCGTACAGCTTTGACCGACAAAGGTATTAATGAACGTAGACTTTCCGACATTCGGGATACCGGCTACCATTGCGCGGATCGGACGGTTTTTGATCCCCCTGCGCCGGTCGCGCTCAATCTTTTCCTGACAGGCTTCCCTGACAAGCTGGGAAAGCTGTTTCATGCCGCTCCGTGTTTTGCTGTTGATCTCCAGCACGAAGCATCCTTTTTCACGGTAATACTGCGCCCACAGCTTATTTTTTTTATCGTCGGCGAGATCCGCCTTATTCAGCAGAAGTACGCGCGATTTGTTACCCGCAAGCGAATCAATGTCAGGATTACGGCTACTGTACGGGATGCGCGCGTCAACCAGCTCGATCACCAGATCGATCAGCTTCATATCCTCCTTCATCATACGCTTTGCCTTCGTCATATGACCGGGATACCATTGTACGTTCATCTTCATGCACCTCTATTCGATAAATCCCATGCCCTCATTGGCGCCCTTCATGTGAAACCATGCCTTTCCGATAATGTCATCGCCATGTACGACACCGATATTGGCCGACCGGCTGTCCTCGCTGCTGTTCACATTGTCACCCAGAACAAAATACTCGTTTTTTTCAAGTGTGACAGGATATTCCGCAATCCCCGCATCGGAGATTTTGTCGTACTCCATGCCATGGTAACGCTCCCCGTCAATGTAAACCTGCCCGTTCCGTATTTGGACGGTCTCTCCCGGAAGCCCGACCACCCGCTTCACATAGTAATGCGCGTTTTGGTTTCCGTTCGGTAAAAAAACGATCACATCGCCGCGCTTGGGCGAAGATACCGTATACACCAGTTGATTGATCAGGATCTCCTGCCCGTTTGTCAGCGTCGGACTCATGGAATCTCCGATCACGCTCGTTTTAATACCGATACAGTAAATGATCACAAACGCAAGAAAAACGGCAACTGCCATACAGAACGCCACGGTGGCGCACTCCCGCAGTACGGATCTATTCAATTTTTTCTTTTTCTGATAAAAATGCAATCCCTTTTTTCTTGCCATGCTCTTTTTCCCTACGCCAATATAGTACTACGAAATTTCCTATAAGCTGAAAAAGGGACGGATACCAATGTATCTGTCCCTCCTGATCCACCGCTTCTTATTTTACAAGCTCTTTTACCTTTGCCTTCTTGCCGACACGGTTTCTTAAGTAATTCAGTTTCGCTCTTCTTACCTTACCGGTGCGGACTACTTCTACCTTCTCCACGTTCGGGGAATGCAGCGGCCATGTCTTCTCTACGCCGATTCCATTAGAGTTCTTGCGTACGGTAAAGGTTGCACGATTGCTTCCGCCCTGCTTCTTTAATACCGTTCCCTCAAAAATCTGGATTCTCTCACGGTTACCCTCTTTGATCTTGCCGTATACACGTACCGTGTCGCCGACATTGAACTGCGGAACCTCTTTCTTTAACTGCTCGTCTTCGATTTCCTTAATCATGTTGTTCATTTCTCTATCTCCTTACGATATACTGGATGTTCTTAATACGTATGCGTAACAGAGGACCATCTTTTTATTGCAACGTGCATAGTTTACCATAACATGGATGTGAATGCAAGTATTTTTTGCATGATACCCATTAGTGGTTCTCATTCGTTTCTATTTCCAATGTTTTTATGCATTTCTTCAAACAATCTTTAAGCGGCTTTAATTCATTTTTCAAATACCAATTATTTAATGTGATATTAAATTCTTCCGCATGATCTTTTCCAATCGTTAAAATGCCATTTCCAGATTCAATCAAAATCTTACTCGCAACGATTGTCGCTGTTCTTTTATTTCCATCCCAAAAAAGCTGTTGTTTACAAATATATGAAAAAAATTCGAAAGCTCTTTCCTCTGAATCTTCTATTGTATTCATCCTGTCAATTTCCTTTAATACTTCCTCCTTAATCGGAATGGTGGGGATAAAATCGCCAACTCCGACTTTCCCATTTCTTAAAACTCCCCATTGCAGGCTTTCATTTCTGGAAACAAATTCATTTATTCTGCATATATAATCCAAATCTATTGTGATGTCTACATTTTCTATACAATATTTCCATGCATCCCGCAGATTAAGAACTGTCTGAATATCATCAACTGCCACTCCGTTTACCACCGCACCGTCTATAATGGTCTGCGTCTGCGGAAATGTTACATTGCAGCCCTCTATATACGCTGTATTATAGACCAATTCGACAAATGTCTTCTTCGCCAAAAACAGATTCTGTTCCCTCGTAAGCATCGTGATCTCCTCCATGCTAATCATTTCATATTAGGCGATTGCGAAACGCATAATTAAGGTTGTGCGACTGTGCAAAATATACAATCCAACGCAGGCACGCTCTCGCTACAATTCAAACGCAGCGGTACATAACATGCGAAAATACCGCATGTAAGTACCGGCGTTTTCATAGTGCCTGCTTATGGAACTGT
>JAAUZV010000001.1:109956-168341 GCA_014804425.1 Lachnospiraceae bacterium | reverse complement strand
TCTTTATCTGATCTCTGAAAACAGGGAGATTGCCGAGCAGTGCCGCCGCATGCAGGAGGCGGAGGCCATGCGCAAGCGTATGGAGGAGCAGGAGGCGCAGCAGATTGAACGGGAGAACGAGCTTGACGAAAGGGAAAACACGCTTAACGCAAGGGAAAATACGCTTGACGCAAGGGAAAACACACTTGACGCAAGGGAAAACACGCTTGCTGAAAAGGAAGGCGCTCTTGCACAACAGAAAAGTGCTCTTGATGAACGGGAAAGCGCTCTTGCTGAAAAACAAGCGGAACTGGAGCTTCTAATGGCACAATTGTGCAAATGACAGTTTTATGTTTATGCAAGAAAGGAGTTTTTATGGACGATAAAATCAAAGGACTTTTTCCGATTACCCATGCGGCGGCTGCCTGCGGGCTCTCCCGCAGTACCCTCATGCGTATGGAAGAGAGAGGGCTGCTTACCCCCGCTTACATAGTTCCAAAAAGCGGGCGGCGTTACTACGACAACCACAACATCTCCCGTATTTTACAGATACAGCAATTCCAGTCTATGGGATTTAGCGCGGAAGAAACTGCATCCTATTTTACACAGGGCGGCGACGCAGCAGAGCTTCTTGCCATATTGCAAGACAAGCTGAGCCTGTTACAAAGAAATGTGGAAGAACTGCGGATACGTACTTGCACAGGAGCCGCTTTTTATCGTAAATGAGCGTACCGATTATCTGGAAGGACGGATCTCTACGGAACCCTATCCGTTGCATATATGCGTGCCCGTCCAGCCTGAGAGCGCGCCTGATAGCGCTGTCCGGTTTCCTTCCGGCAAGGCGCTCTCCGTTTTATTTTACGGTGATTACAACCGCTTGGATGAAGCATGGCTCAGACTTGGCAGGGAAGCGAAGGAGCGCGGGCTTGTCCTTGCTGCACTGCCGCGCGGAATCGCCATCGTGGCACCTTATACCGGGCAGGAGATCGATCCGGAGAAATATTGTTCGAGGCTTGTGATGCCGGTGGAGGAGAACTAGGAAATCAAGTTTGAAGGGAACCTGCCTGCAATTCTTTCTCTAAAAACTGCTTTATGTACGGATCGTTTTCCTCACTCAATGTAGGCTGGAACGCCATGTAACGGCATTTCTGATACTGCTCACCATCCAATACAAAGGTATATCCCATGATACATTTCGGATTACAGTCATTGGGATTGATAAGCCGTTTGCAGAAGGACGCTTTCTTGATTTCNTTTTTGACCTTTTCGGGCAGTGTATCAAGAAAGCNCNGGNATTCCTNTATATGNTCGGGATANATGCGGANCTTCATTCCCGTTTTTCGGGATACGAATGTTGCCAANGTCCTTTTGCTGNTGTTTANCACATAGGACACAACATAGCCGCTTTTTTGCAATTTTATGTCGCATTTNCAGCCGTTCNCTGTCAAATACTCGTNAATTTGGCTTACAAAGCNGCGGAAACGCTCATCNACTGTNTCCATAAATATNNTAAATTTCTCGTCCATAAGTCCCTCCGTTATCCCTTTTTCTTTGCTACGGGTANCCANACCTCATATTGTGCGTTCTGNGGGTCCGGATTTAAGTAAACCTCAATATCNGGGGCNTTGGCATATTCATATCCGGAGGTCGGAAGCCACTCTGTNATGANCCGCTGCTCCAATTCCTGTATTGACNGNTTNGTACCNGTTCCGGAAAAGATTGCCCANGTGGACGCAGGAANGGTATATTCTTCAAACTCANCACTTGTTTTNGTACTGGAAACGGCAATAAAATATTTCCATTGTTCTTCATCATTGCAGGCNCTCACGCCCAAAAGTCCCATTGGCGGCGTATCCATCATTCCTGCCAATTTCTGTATGGTTCCATTTACAGANGCNTCCTGCCACANCTTAGGCACAACCATAAAATTATTTTCGATTTCCTGATCNAGCGGTGCAGATACGCCAATAATNCGGAATGCTTCTTTTGTTTCAATTCTATAATTCATTTCTGTCGCTCCTTTCACAGCAATTCNAAACACAATGGGGGAAAAAGATTTCACAGATACGCCCCCGTCTTTCACAGACGAGGGGGCAATCCCATGAAAAGACTGAAACGCCCTGTTAAATGCGGTCGGGGAACGGTAGCCGTACTTTTCTGNAATATCAATGATCCGTTCCTCGCCACCCTGCAAGTCTACCGCCGCTAAAGACATTTTTCTTCTTCGGATATACTCCGCCAGCGTGATCCCCGCCATATAAGTAAACATCCTTTGATAGTGATAGGCGGAGCAGCAGGCGATGCGCCCAAGTTGTTCATAGTCAATTTCACCTGTCAGGTGTTCCTCAATATAATTCATACTTTGGTTTAATTTTTCTACCCATTCCATGAGATACCTCCTGATTCCTCACCTTTGGCTCGGTTTTGCGTAACGCCAAACGTTAGTTTTGCGTAACGCCAAACGTTAGTTTTGCGTAACGCCAAACGTTAGTTTTGCGTTTATTATAAGGCTTATCCTTACATTTTTCCTCTCTATCCTTGCACAAAAAAGAGAGGCAGCGATTCCATANNATCATTNTATACGGAGANCNGGNTAAAATCAAAATNTGGATATTGTGACAAAAAATTTTGTCNGATTTTCACGAAAAAGAGTTTCCCTTTTGCGGGGAACTTGCTATACTGTAGTCATACCCGTTAGGGCGGAAAGGAGTCGGACATGGCAGAATTCAAAGAAAGAAAAAGATGGGTGTTTTTGGGGTTACCTTTTACGTTTACCAAATATACGATCAAGGAGGATATGATCACGGTAAACAGCGGACTGCTCCGCACGGAGGAGAATGATTGCTACATGTATAAAGTGCAGGACGTGAAGCACACCGCGACTTTGGCGGAGAAAATGTTCGGGCTTGGCACTGTCATCTGCTTTACGGGCGATACGACGGATCCTCAGCTTCAGATTACGCATATCAAGAATTCCAAGGCGGTAAAGGATTTTATTCTTCAGGCGTCGGAGGAAGCACGCATGAAGCGGCGCACGATGAATATGCTGAACATCGGTGCGGGCGATCTGAACGATGCGGACCCCGCAGATTTTTAATGGCCGTGCCGTTTCCACAAGAGCTTTTCCATCAAAAGAGAAAAGCCAAACCAGCAGGGCGCATAGTCTAAGCGGATGACGCCGCGGACATGGTAGGGAGATCGGTAGTAATTCCACGGNCAGCGTTTTCGTTTGTCAAGGATGCTGCCGCTGATAAATTCAACNCTGAAAATGCACAGAGTGTAGAGCAGTCCGCGTACGGACGTCTTCACTCTGTGTTTTTTTAAGAATGCGGAAATCGGGTAGAGGCATGCCGAAAGTCCGTAGATCGGAAACATCCAGAGCGACGTGATCCCTTTTAGGGAATAGTCACGNCGCTTGAATGTGTGGAACGCCGTAAAAAGAATTTCAGTCATCCATCCGATTAGTCCGCAATAAAGGAAGTCATTGAAATAGGTTTTCTTTTTCATGCAATCAGTCTGCACNGATATGAGCAAAACTATACCGTATGATCGCAACGTCTTTTGCGGCAAGCACCAGCGTATCGCCGCAGGATACTTCCTTTTGCGTCAGAAGCTCCGTGCCGCTTACCTCCATGCGGACGGAAGAGGCGGCATCGTTATGGTTTAACAAAAACAGAAAACCAATGCCGTCTTTTTTTCGCAGGCAGACCTCTACGCCGTCCGGCGATCCATGAACCGGCGCGATCGAGAGAGAGGCGCATAGTTCGGAGAGGAATGAGCGGTAAAACTCCGCGTCGGAGCGGGTGGCGATATAGTAAGCGGCGCCCTTGCCGAATTCATTTTTTGTGAGGACGGGCATGCCTTCATAAAAATCGGACTCATACGAGGCAAGGGATTTCGCGCCCTCCAGATGCAGAAGATCGCATAACAGGGTGGCGGGATAACGCTGTCCGTTATAGAGAAACGAATTTGCCTCCTCAGGGGGCAGCGCGTCGGACTCCTCAACCCAGATACCGAGAATNTCCCGCAGTCTGCCGGGATAGCCGCCGGTTACGACAAGGTCGTGATCCTCGACATAGCCGCTGAAATAGGTCGTGAGGAAAGTGCCGCCGTCCGACACAAAGCGGCGGATTTTTTCGTCAAAGCCATCCTTACACATATATAAGAGCGGCGCGATGACAAGGCGGTAGCCGGAAAGGTCGTCTTCGACACCGACCAGATCGACGGAAATGTTTGCCTCGCTGAGCGCGCGGTAATATTGGGATACCTCGTCAGGATAGCCGATCAGCGTGCTCGGTCCTGCGGAATATTCCGCAGCCCACCAGTTATTCCAGTCAAACACGATCGCGACCTCAGAATCCGTGCGTGCGCCCAAGGTCTGAGAACCGAGTGCCGTAAGCTCCGCGCCGAGNGCGCTGATCTCGCGGAATACGCGGGTGTTCTCATTGCCGACATGGTCTATGACGGCGCCGTGATATTTTTCGCATGCGCCGATGCTCCTGCGCATCTGGAAAAACATGACGGTGTCCGCGCCGTGCGCGACNGCCTGATAACTCCATAAGCGCATTACGCCGGGACGTTTTAATTTGCAGTANGTGTGCCAGTTGCTCACGCTTGGCGTCTGCTCCATCAGTGCAAACGGTTTTCCCTGNTTTAAGCCGCGCATCAGATCATGGCGCATGGCAGTCCGCGTGTGGGTGTCATCATAGGAGGGATAATTNTCCCATGAAANAAAGTCCATTTCACGCGCCCATTTCTGATAATCAAGCNGCTTATACATTCCCATCAGGTTTGTCGTGACCGGAATATCGGGCGTGTATTGNTTGATGATGTCGCGCTCCATACAATAGCAGGCNAGCATGCTGTCGGACTGAAAGCGCATATAATCGAGGGAAATTCCCTGAAAAGTTGTGCGGACGCGTTCCATCATAAATTCCTCGGTACGTAAGTCGGGCACGACGACGTCATCCCAGTCATAGAGTGTGTGTCCCCAGAATGCTGTGTTCCAGACGCGGTTTANCTCTCCGATCGTGCCGTATTTTTCTTTTAACCAGAGGCGGAATGCGCGCTCGCAGTTGTCGCAGTAGCAGGCGCCGCCGAATTCGTTGGAAACATGCCAGCCGACAATGCAGTCATACGAGCCGTAGCGCTCAGCGAGCCGCTTTGCGAGCGCAGCGGCATATTTGCGGTAGGTGGNGGAATTTGGGCAGGAGTTGTGGCGGCTGCCGAATTTGCGGCGCATGCCGTTATGCTCCGTACGCAGTATGTCGGGATATTTTCTTGCCATCCATGCCGGGTGTGCCGCCGTGGAAGTTGCAAGGCAGACTTTGAGCCCATTTTTCTGAACAAGCGAAAAGATGCGGTCAAGCTTGTCAAAATCATAGGTGTTCTCATCCGGCTGCAGGGCGGCCCAGCTAAAGACATTCAGGGTGACGACATCGATATGCGCAAGCGCAAACAGGCGCATGTCCTCCTCCCAGATCTCCTCCGGCCATTGCTCGGGATTGTAGTCACCGCCGTAGAGAATTTTTTGTACGCGTTCGTTTTCGATCATGAGACCTCCGTTTCCGCCGCTTTGCGGCCGCTTGTTTTTTCCTGCACCCATTTTATCATGACAGCAGGACAGATGCCATAGAAAAATAACGGCGCATCTTGATGAAGACCGGCAGGAATGATATGATAAGGAGTAGACTCAGATGAATGCCCGTATGGTGTACGATAAGAGAAAGGCGTGGTTGAAGCTATGAAATTATCCATGAAAAAGAAACGGGAGCTTGCGCAGCTGATCGTGGCGCGCTTAAAAGANGCATATCCGGACGCGGCGTGTTCCTTAGATTACGATCAGGCATGGAAGCTGTTNGTCAGCGTACGGCTTGCGGCGCAATGNACGGATGAGCGTGTCAACGTGGTCGTNCAGGATCTGTATGCGAAGTTTCCCGATGTGAATGCGCTTGCCGACGCGCCAGTGGAGGAGATCGAGCGCATTGTCAGACCGTGCGGGCTCGGAAACAGTAAGGCGCGCGATATCAGCGCATGCATGAAGGTTCTGCGCGACGAGTACGGCGGCAGAGTGCCGGACAGTTTCGAAAAGCTTCTGGCATTGCCGGGTGTCGGAAGAAAAAGTGCCAATCTGATCATGGGCGATGTGTTCGGCAAACCGGCGATCGTGACGGACACGCACTGNATCCGCCTTGTGAACCGNATGGGGCTGGTGGATGGTGTCAAAGAGCCGAAAAAGGTGGAAATGGAGCTGTGGAAGCTGATTCCGGGNGAGGANGGCAGCGACTTCTGCCACAGACTGGTATGGCATGGNAGAGAAATATGTACCGCNNGAACCAATCCACATTGNGACCGCTGCTGTCTGGCGGACGTTTGTGCCAAAAACGGAGTAAAGGAATCAAAAAAGCAATGAGTGGGAAGCCAATTCTTTTTGTCAGCGTGAACGACCGNTGTTACGCTTCTTATCGTTTTTTTGCGGCGAGACTTGAGGCGGCGGTGAAGCGGCAGGGAATGGAAACGGCGTGGTGCTATCTGCCGGAGGGAAGCGGGANGAACGAGGAGTCATGGGATCGGGTATTGCAGGAGGTTTTAGGAAGNCCGTATCTTGCAGTAGTCGATTTCAATTCTTTTCTGCCGAAGCTTGCGGCGGACGGAAGGAATCTGATCGAGCTGTTTGAAGCGCCGTTTTATCATATCGTGCTGGATCACCCGCTCTATCATCACGCGGCGCTTTCCGCGGACACCGATCTGCAGCATGTGATCTGCGTGGATGAGCGTCATGCCGATTATGTGCGTGCCAATTATCCTCAGATCAGACAGGTGTGGGCGCAGACGATTCCGGGAACGGCGGGCGCGCTGGCGGATACGCCGTTTCAGGAGCGTAAAAATGAGATCCTGTTTTGCGGAACATATGAGGAGCCGCGGCAGTATTGGGATTTGATGAACGAGCTGCCCGATCAGTTAAAAAAGGAATGCCGCCTGTTGGCGGAACAGATGCTCGCCCGGCCGGAGCGGACGATGGAGGAGCTGCTTGCCGGGATGCAGGGGAATGTGGGCGTATCCGGCGTTTACGGCCCGCGTTTTGCGGCGAGGATGCAGGCGGATTTCCTTGCGGACGCCTATGTCCGGAATCTGCGCAGAAAGCAGGTTGTGGAAGCGCTTGTCAGAGCAGGGCAGCCGCTTGCCTTGTATGGTCAGGGCTGGGAGCAGATTGGCACGCAGGCGGGCTGGTCACTTTCTTATGAAAATTATGTAAACCAAATCGGAAGCTATCGCTTTGCCCTGCACTGCATGCCGGGCTTTGTATGCGGCGGACACGACCGCATCGGGAATGCTATGCAAAACGGGGCGGTGTGCATTACGGACCGCACACAGTATACACGCAGTCATTATGAGCAGGGGGATGTTAAGGTTCTCGGTTATGAAACCGGACAGACGGATGAGCTGATCGCGCAATGTGAATATGGTCTGACTCATACGAAAGAGGCGGAAGCGATTGCGGCTGCCGGGAAGCAATATGCCAAGGCGCATGAGACATGGGAGCGGTTTGCAAAGAAATTAATAGAATGGATCGCAGGATGACGCAGGCAGCTGCGCATCATATTTGAAATCTGAAAAAGAAATTGGAATCGAGGCAGAAACAAAGATGGAAACGGGTAAGGATGCGGAGAAACAAAAAAGAAAGCGGCTGCAGAGCCACGAGATCGATATGGTACACGGACCGCTGTTCGGAAAGCTTTTGCTTTTTGCGCTGCCGCTCATGCTCTCGGGCATATTACAGTTATTGTTTAACGCGGCGGATATTGTAGTAGTAGGTAGATTTGCGGGGGATGATTCCCTTGCGGCAGTCGGCTCGACCGGCTCGCTCATCAATCTGCTGACGAATCTGTTTATCGGAACCGCCGTCGGCGCGAACGTCGTGGCGGCGCAGTTTTACGGTTCCGGTCAGCGGGATAAGATTTCGGATACGGTTCATACGAGCGTGTTTTTGAGCCTGATCTGCGGCGTGGTGGTGATGGTGATCGGCATTTGTCTGTCGGGACAGATGCTGGTATGGATGTCCTCGCCGGATGATGTGATCGGACTTGCCACGATCTATCTGCGTATTTACTTTTTGGGGATGCCCGCGGTGATGGTGTACAATTTCGGAAGCGCGATCCTGCGCGCGGCGGGAGATACAAGGAGGCCGCTTTATTTTTTGATGATCGCGGGTGTTGTCAATGTGATCTTAAACTTAATTTTCGTGATCGTCTTTCGTCTGGGTGTTGTGGGCGTTGCCATGGCGACGGTCATTTCCCAGATGATTTCTGCGGCGCTTGTATTGGGGTGCATGATCAGGGATACGGAGCTGCATTTTTCTTTTCGCGAGCTGCATTATTCCAAAGAGATTTTGAAGCGGATCGTGCGCATCGGCATTCCGGCGGGCATACAGGGAACCGTGTTCTCACTGTCGAACGTCGTCATCCAGTCCGCGATCAACTCATTCGGTAAAATTGTGGTTGCGGGAAACTCGGCGGCGGGCAATATCGAGGGCTTTGTCTATGTTGCCATGAACTCCATGTACCAGACGGCGCTGACTTTTATCGGACAAAATTACGGCGCAGGGGAGAAAAAAAGAATCCTGCGCGTGCTCTTTTATTGTCAGGGAATCGTGATCGTGGTCGGAACCGTACTCGGGAATCTCGCGGTCGTGTTCGGAAAAGAGCTGTTGTCGATTTATTCCGGCACGAAGGAAGTCGTGGAAGCGGGGCTCATACGAATGCGTTATATCTGCCGTTTTTATGCGCTCTGCGGTGTGATGGACGTTATGGTCGGCGCGCTGCGCGGCCTCGGATATTCCGTTATGCCGATGATCGTGTCGTTAGTCGGCGCCTGCGGTCTGCGTCTTGTTTGGATTGCCACGGTCTTTCGGATGAACCGGACACTGGGGACGCTCTATTTTTCCTATATCGTGACATGGGCGATCACTGCCGCGGTGCATATCATCTGTTTCGCCGCCGCGTACCGGCGAAAACAGAAGGATCACGCTGTTTCAATCTAAACAGTAAAAAAGGATTGGCGCATTCACGCCAATCTTTTTTATACGGATTCAAACAGTGCCCGCAGCGCTTCTTCGCTCATGGCATAGAGCGGACGGGATGCGTCCTCTTTCCATGTACCCGCGTAGCGGCACAGGCTTTGGAGCAGGCATGCCGCTTCGGCGCGTCCGTCCGCGGCAAGGCGCGGCAGCGGGCTTGTGCAGATAATGAGAGGAACGGCAGTGCCTGTAAGCTGTATTTCATAGATCAGACCGAGCCGGTGATTGCGCTCAAAATTATCAATGGTCTGCACGACCGGCACAATGGCGGTCTCATCAAGGATGGTGGAAGCGGAGTTCATGACAATATCCCACCACTGGGGCGTGGAGTAGCTGTTGGTCGGAAAGTGGGCAAGCGCGGGATGCTCCTTACGGATGAGAAGTCCCATCGTTCCGACAGGGATTTCTTTTTTCATGCCCTCGGAAATACTGCGGAACATCGGATAGCACCAAAAATCCGTACAATACGTGCCGGTGACGGCATTCGGATTTAAGTCTTTGGAAAGGCAGAGCACCGTGGGATGTCCGTCCTGCACGCGCCTGATCGCGTCGGAGAGATCGGTTGATACATTATGTAAACCGCAAACGTTATCCGACTGACGCATTGCGTTATGTAAACCACTTGTATCGCATGATTGATGATCAGTGTTATGTAAACTATACGTTGCATCGATCTCAGGATAGCTCCAAAGCTCATAATGGTTGGAGACGTCGGTGTCCGCAAGGCGGATCTGCAGCAGGTAATGCTCCGGTCCGGCGGAAGCGGGAATCGCCAACGTAAAGGGGCACAGCGGTGTATAGCCGTTTTCGGTTACGCCGGAGGGGCAGTCCAGACGCTGTGTGGTAACAGGAGCGTCATTTTTCAGGTCGGTCAGAAGAAGCTCCACGGTAACGGTTTCCGGCAGCTTCTTGCGGTACCATGTCAGAGATACCCTGCCCGCAAGTTCGGAACCGTTTGTAAGGACATAGGAGGGAAACTCCGCCTGAATGACGGCGTCAGAGCAGAAGCGCCTGAATTCTTCTGCGCTGACAATGCCCTTGTTTTCCATGAATGCGTCGAGCATGCCGACCAGCGCGGTTCCCTGTCCGGAGAAATCCTGAATATCCAAGATCTGAAAACCCGCCATGCTCTTTGTGCGCAGGGCCGTTTCCAATTCATCTTTATAGCAGGCTGCGGCGAGCGCGCCTGAACTCTTGAAGTAATCCTTTGCCATCGGCAGCAGACCTTTTTCCTCAAGGCGGCTGCGGAAAATCGCAAAGTTACGTGCCTGTAGAACGCCGGTATATTTTGTGATCTCGTCAAAATCAGGATAGGTCTCATATTGCCCGATCTCATGGGATACGACCGGAACATGCGGGATCAGTTCTTCTGCCGCATCCGTCAGCTTGACGCGCTTGATTCCCGTGCCGTACTGGATTTCAATCGTGCCGTCCTCACCGACTTCCGCGCTGCTTTCGGGGTAATCGGGGAAAATGGCGGATTCATAGGTGAAATCCGTACAGGGGCGGTCGGTCTGCACATGGCCGAGCGGCTTGTCGCACATCGCGTAAGAGCCGCGTATCCGGCGGTCCACAGTAAAGCGTACACCGCAGAAAAAATCATCGTTTGACTGAATGTTGGGAATCCACTGGAAATTGTTGGAGCCCTGCGTATACAGATGCCGCCCGTCATATGCTTTATAACGGCCGACCAGCGCATTGACGGCCTGCGGGCTGCCCCAGAGCTCGTTTCCCATGGACATCATGCAAAAAGAAGGATGATTGCCGAATTCATCCAAAATACGGAATCCTTCCTCGGTCAGATAGCGCTGTCCGATCTCATCATAGCCTTCGTCGCCCTCAGCGGCAAAGGTTCCCCAGAACGGAAGTTCGGGCTCATAATAAATACCGAGCAGGTCGGCGGCGAGAAAAGCGGCTTCGGGCGGGCAGCAGGTGTGACAGCGGTAGTGGTTGATACCAAACTCCTTTGCAGTCTGCATGACCTTCAGCCAGCCGGAAAGATTCATCGGCGCATAGCCCGTCAGCGGAAAGATCATACCGTCATGCTTGCCGCGCAGGAAGGTCTTGCGGTCATTCAGATAAAAATGAGTACCGCGCGCCTCGAACTTTCGGATGCCGCACCATACGGCGTGGCAGTCCCCACACCCGTTTTCATCCGTCAGGGAAACGGCAAGGCGCAGTACGACCGGATCATATTCATCCCAAACGGAAAGCGATTCGGGTACCGTTACCTGAAAACGCAGCACCGTCTGTGTGAGCGTTCCACTGTAAGACGGTATCGCGACAGCATCCTCAAAAAGCGTTACCGCGGAAGAATCCGCAAGCACCTGATCTGCGGGAAGAAGTGCAGTAAGGCCGCATGCGTCCGAATGACAGTGCGGTATGGATAAGCGTTCCAATGTGACGGGAAGCGCTTTTATGGTTAAATTGGATTGGCGCGAATCTGAATAATTATCAATAGAGACCATACCAGTCAAGGTTCTTTTTTCGTAATCCGTTTCAATGCGGACGAGGCGGATACGTAATGTATCATAAAAAGTCAGCGTCATCGAGCCGACAATACCATTCCAGTTTGTCTGTGTGTCGGGAGAGGTCATATGACCGCCCCGTGTCGGGTAGTCCACATTCGAAGTCATGATCGTCAGTACAGGATGCGCCTGCCTGATAAACGCGGTCAGATCGTAACAGTGCGCCGTGCATAAGCTGTTTTGGCAGCCGGCATAAACGCCGTCCACCCAAACATGAGAGATTCTTGTGCGTTCCAGCTTCAGGATGGCATGCTGTCCCACCGCGTCAGGCGCGATGGTGAGCGTTCGCTGATACCACGCATAGCCTTCCGTTAAATATGCGACGGTCAGGGAGCCGGTCTCCGCGGACTGATTCGGCGCGCCCTTTTTTTGCTCCGAAGTCGTGCCGGGGAGCTTGATCGTGTCGGAGAAAGCCCCCGTCTCGTAGTGCGCGTCCATTCCCTCTTTTTCGTTATCAAGCCGGAAATTCCAGATTCCGGATAAATCATACTGGTAGGTCATAATGAGGTCTCCGTTTCGTTTGATTTTGCTGAATCATGCTCTTGTGCCATGTAGATAAGCATAGCATACCCGCAGGAGAAATGCGAGCACAAGTGTAAAAAACGGTTGGAATCGGCGCTTATTTTTGTTAAAATAGAAATAAAAATAGAACAGACGATGTTGTATTCAAAATAACAAAGAAAGTATAGAGAGAAAAAGCATGATCTATAAGTGTCATAATTGTGGAGGAAATGTCATTTACGACCCGCAGCGCAAGAAGATGTACTGCGCGCACTGCGAGGGAATCGACAGCGAGGAACCGGTTTCGGGAGGCGGAGTGACGCAGTGCGCAAACTGCGGCGCGCCTCTGACCGTGGGAAGGTTTCAGTCTGCGGGGAAATGTGACCACTGCGGCTGTTATCAGATTTTTGAGGAGCGGGTCAGCGGGCAGTTCACGCCGCATTTGATCCTGCCGTTTGCGGTCAGCAGGCAGGAAGCCGAAAGGAAGCTGCAGGCGGAGTTCGGCGGGCGGACGTTTGCGCCGTCCTCGTTTCTGTCACAGGCTACCCTGCAGAAAATGGAAGGCATGTATGTTCCTTTTTTCATGTACGATTATCACGTGCAATATGACTGGTCGGGAAAGGGAACAAAGGTGCGGGTATGGACGTCGGGAGATACGGAATATACAGAGACGTCCTATTATCACATCAACAGAAGCATGGAGGCGGATTTTTCACGAATTCCCGTAGATGCCTCGATCGTGATGGATGATGCGAAGATGGATCTGGTCGAGCCGTATGACTATACGGCGCTTGAAAATTTCCATATGAAATATATGTCCGGTTTTATCGCAGAGATGTATAATCAGGGATCGGATCAATTGGAGCCGCGCGCGCACCGCAAGGCAGAGCGGGATACCGAGGAGCTGATGCGGCAGACGATCGGAGGCTATTCGTCGGTGACGCCCGAGTTCCGCAACATGAACGTGCGCCAGAAAGCGGTGGATTACGTGTTGATGCCGGTCTGGGTGTATGAGTATGCATTTGGCGGAGAAAACTACACATTTTATGTAAACGGGCAGACCGGAAAAATCATCGGGAAAATGCCGATATCCAAGCCCAAAGCGGCCGGTTACACTGCGTCTGTGTTCGGATTGGTCATGATCATCGGACAGATTATCCGAATGATCATAGACATAGCGTGAGAAATGAAAAAACTTCGCAGGTTGTCATGGAGGTTCGTATATGAAAAAGTACATAAAAAGCATGGCGGTCTTTCTCATCATCATCGCGGTGCTGCTTGCTATCTATTTGGTTTTGTGGGGGATGAAGTTTGCCGTCGGGGATGAATATGTACGGAAAAACAGCGTAGCGCCCACACAGAGAGTGTATGATTATGCCGATGTGCTGACGGATTCCGAAGAGAAAGCGCTAGAGGATCTGATCGCAAAGCGGGAAGGGCAGATCGGCTGCGATATCGTGCTTGTGATCTTAAATGAGCCGCTGGCGGAGTATGCGAGAGGCTATGAGGACGTTCTCGGACATCTTTCTGAATCGGAATATGTGATGGTGTATGCCGACAATTTTTATGACGAGAAAGCCTTTGGCTATAATGCGCCGCACGGGAACGGCTGTGTGTTTGTGGACAATTGGGACCGGAGTGACAGCGTTTATGGGTATGCTTACAATTGGCTTTCCACATCGGGCACAGTGGAGGATAAGTTTTCCACTCGCATGATCGATCGCGTGATAGATGATGTCAACGACAGGGTCAATGAGAATCCTTATGAAGCATATAAAAGTTATGTAAACAATATTTACTACTATATGTCCGGAAACAATCTGGAGCGCGTCGAGATTCCATTTTATGTGATAATCGTGATTGCGGCGATCGTAGCGCTGATCTATCTGATCGGAAATCTGGCGAAGAATATCGGGACCAAAACAACGGTTGGAAATACTTATGTAAACGGTGGAAGACCGAAGATGAATGTCATGACCGATCAGTTTGTCAGAAAAAGTGTGACAAAAAGGCGCATCCAGACGAGCAGCGGCGGTGGCGGAGGCGGTGGCGGCGGCGGTCATCATACATCCGCGGGCGGCCATTCGCACGGCGGTGGCGGCGGTCATCATTGACAGACATGAAAAATGCGATCAGGAGGGAATGGCCTATGAAAAAAAGATTATGCAAAAGTAAGCTGATTGCGCTGATTGCAGCGATGCTGCTGATATGCTGTGCCTGCGGAGGCAATGCGAAGAAGGATACCGGGGACGGCAATGTGGAGAATGCGTCGGATCAGCAGGATGAAAATGCCGGGGATACAGGCGATGGCGGCGGGAACGCACAGGACGAAAATACCGGCAATACAGGAGAAGACGGCGAGAATGCACAGGATAACGATACGCAGGCAGGGAATTCGATCGATGTTTCCGCACTGCGCGAGCAGATGGGATTTCATGTGGAAGGACAAACGCTTTTGGATGCGAACGGAAATCCGTTTGTGATGCGTGGCATCAACCATGCGCATACATGGTTTGCCGATCAGCTTGGCACGGCGTTAAAAGCCATTCAGGGAACCGGCTCCAACGCGGTGCGCATCGTGCTTTCAAACGGCGTTCAGTGGACGAAGACCGAAGCGCAGTCCGTTGCCGATATTCTGGCGATCTGCAAAAATCTCGGCATGGTCGCAATTTTTGAGGTGCATGACGCCACGGGCTACAATGATGTGGATTCCTTGATACAGGCGGCAGAGTATTTCGTGGAGATCAAGGATGTGCTCATAGGTGAAGAGGACTATTGCATCATCAATATTGCGAACGAATGGGGCGGTGATTGGAACAGCACCCGCTGGTGCGAAGGGTATTCGCAGGCAATCCCGATGTTGCGCGAAGCGGGACTGGCGCATACGATCATGGTCGATGCCTGCGGCTGGGGACAGTACGGGAAATGCATCGGTGATCACGGCAGAGAAGTATTTGAGTCGGATGTGCTCGGCAATACGATGTTTTCCGTTCACATGTACGGAACGGCGGGCGGCACCGAACAGTCCATTGATGAAAATATGGGTTATGCGCTCGATCAGGATCTCTGCCTTGTGATCGGTGAATTCGGTTACAATCATTCGGACGGCGACGTGCAGGAGGAGTATATCATGGCGCGCTGCGTGGAGCTGAATGTCGGTTATCTTGCGTGGTCGTGGAAGGGAAACGGCGGCGGTGTGGAGTATCTGGACTTGTCGAAGGACTGGAACGGCGTTTCGCTTTCCGAGGATTGGGGCGAAGTCGTCATCAACGGACAGAACGGAATCCGTGAGACGGCGGTGCCATGTACGGTGTTTGCACAGTAAAAAAATGCCCTGATCAATAAATCTAAAAATACGGGAACCTATTTTTTTTCTGAGCAATCTATTATGTATGAGGTTCAGACCGACGGATGGAGACATATTTGTCATGACAGAACTTGATATCACAGTAGAAAACAGGAGGAAAAAAATGAAAAGAAATGGAAGAAGATTCCTGATCAGGCAGGCTTACGCCAAGCATTCAGGTTCATGAAAGGAGGTAGAACATATGATTACAACTACAAAGAAAAAATTTTATTCCATGGTTCTTGCGATGGTCCTTATGGCATCCGTCATGTTTATGGACAGCATCGACACTTTTGCGGCATCTGCCGTGCCAAAGCAGTATGAGTCCATCTTCAACGCGGGATATTACGCAGCGCGTTATCCTGACCTTGCGGCTGTATTCGGCAACGACGAGGCGGCTCTTTTTAACCACTTTGTTACCTGCGGCATGGCAGAGGGACGGCAGAGTTGGCGCGGGGGCAGCTTTGCCTGCGTCTCAGGCTTCGGCAGCAACGGATTCCATAGCGGCTTCGGGTCTTTCAGAAGCTCCGGTAGGAAGCATCATCACTTTCGGCAGTTATGAGCAGGATAACAATCCCGCCAACGGAAAAGAGCCGATAGAGTGGTATGTGCTGGACAAATCAGACGGTCAGATGCTGCTGGTGGCAGTTAAAATTCTGGACCACAGGATATACGGTATCTATGACAGCGGAATATCGTGGGAGACTTGTGCGCTTCGAAGCTGGCTGAACAACGATTTTTACAATGAGGCGTTTTCTGTGAAGGAGAAGACGTTGATAGCGGACAGCTATGTAGTCAATGACACGAATCCTCATTATAACACGAAGTATGGGAATGATACGGTGGATAAGGTGTTTTGTTTAGGTTTCGGAGAATTGGAAACCTATTTCCACATAGACAGCCGTAATAGATCCAATATGTCATGGCAGGAGTACTGTAGATACTGTTATAATCAGGATCACAGGATTCTGGCGGCACCCACGGAGTATGCGCATGCAAATGGGGCGTTTTTACTTACGCCGACGGGAGCGTGGCTTTATCAGTGGGACGTAAGCTATGCAGTCGGCAGCGGTCAATGGTGGCTGCGCTCGCCCGGCTACGACATCAATTATGCAGCACGCGTCGATGTCAGCGGCGGCGTTGACACGATGGGCCGCAGTGTGGGATACGATACGGGTGTGCGTCCCGCTTTAAGAGTGACATACGAATAATCGATACTAGGCGAAATGCTTGATCCACGCTTGTTAGGGAAAATTTCTCTAACAAGCGTTTTTATTTCGTAAATTTTCATTTTTGAAAAAAGGCGGGAACCTATTTTTGTCCTGAGCAATCTATTATGTATAGGGTTCAGACCGACGGGCAGAAACGCTTTGTTATGGCAGAACCTGATATCACAGTAGAAAACAGGAGGACAAAAAAATGAAAAGAAATGGAAGAAGGATCACCGCGCTGGCGGTGGCGGCAGTATGCGTGTCGGCGTGTTCGCTGAACGTCTCCGCAGCAACACCGGGGGGGGGGTAAAGGACGTATTTGACGCGTCCTATTACGCAGATTCCTATGCGGACTTAAAAGAGGCGTTCGGCTATGACGAAAATGCATTGCTTCAGCATTACATGACGTATGGACTGAATGAGGGAAGATCGGCAAGCACCGTGTTTAATGTGGCGGCGTATCGTGCGGCATACGCGGATTTAGAGGCGGCATTCGGGGATGATTGGAATGCTTATGTAAACCATTATTATACCTATGGGATCACGGAGGGAAGAACTGCGGGCGTTTCCGGTGAGAGCAATCCTGGCGCTTTGGACAGTACACCCGTGGACAGCACAGCAGGCCAGCAGGCTCCGGTACAGCCCTCCGGTTCTGTCTCTGAGATTTGGTTGGGGGAATTCGATTCTGACTATAACGGCGTTTTTAACAACAACGGAACGCCTGTCAATGTAGGCGTAGACTATACCGGTGGTGACTGTGTATTGCTTGACAATGGGTATGAATCCCGTTGGTTCGAAGTGGTCGTGTGGACGGAAGGTACGCCGATAGATGCTCAGACGCTGGTAAATGCGATTGGCTTTGATCCGGCCTGTGTACAAAATCTGGTACCCACATACAGAACTGATAATCATGCGAAATGGAACTGTGACATCAATTATAACGGTGTCGTCTATAAGGACTGTGAGATCGAGATGGAATGGTCAATATGGGGAACAAATGATTCAGAAACGGAAACGGACGGCGTTACTGCAGATTACTGGATTACAGTACCGGAGGGATGCCGGTTAACCGCAACCGTTCAGCTCGATGCGAATACCGTCGTGAAGAAATATAAATAAAGAGCAATTTTCATTTTCGAAAAATAAAGCAGAAACCTTTTTTGTCCGGCATAACCGATTCTCTATGAGGTTCAGACTGACCGGCGGAAGCATATCCATGCCGGCAGAACCTAATATAACAGCAGAAAGCAGGAGGACAAAAAATGAAAAAAAGAAGGTTTCAAAAAATCACCGCGCTGGCAGCAGTGGCAGTATCTGTCGCTGCCTGCCCGCTGAGTGCATCTGCAGCAGAGGTAAAGGACGTATTTGACGCATCCTATTACGCAGATTCCTATGCGGACTTAAAAGAGGCGTTCGGCTATGACGAGGCTGCATTGCTTCAGCATTACATGACGTACGGACTGAATGAGGGAAGATCGGCAAGCACCGTGTTTAATGTGGCGGCGTATCGTGCGGCATACGCGGATCTGGAGGCGGCATTCGGGGATGACTGGAATGCTTATGTAAACCATTATTATACGTACGGAATCACGGAGGGAAGAACCGCAGGTGTTTCCGGCGGGAGCAATTCCGGCATCTCAAGCAGCACGCCTGTAGAAGGCACGGCAGACCAGCAGGCTCCGGTGCAGACGTCCGGTTCCGAGATTTGGGTGCCGTCGTCCGGCAATGACGGCTTTTCTGATAAGTATGACGGCGTTTATGATAACAACGGAACGCCTGTCAATGTAACGATCGCGTTTTCGGATGTTGGAGCTTTTGATGGCTGGTATGATCCCAATCCGGGATGCGAATGGCAGTATTTTACCGTGGAGGTGACTGTGCATGATGCGGACGTGGACTCTTTATATCAGGCACTGAAAAATGCGATCGGTTTTGATCAGTCCAGCGTGCAGAATCTGGTACCTACATATGCAGATGAGCGCGAGGCGGGGTGGACTTGCGATATCATTCATAACGGCAGCGTCTATGAATCGGTGATTATGCTGGAATGGTATAAGTTTATGGGCTCGGGCACCGGAGTGGGCGCAGATTTTATAATTGTGGTGCCGCAGGGTTACCGTCTGACCACAACCGTTCAGCTTGATGCGAATACGGTCGTTAAGCATAAGTAAGAATAACAAAAAAAGCAAAAAGGAAACCATCATCGCCAGCCGTACGATGATGGTTTTTTTTTGAGGGGTTTTTATCATTAAAAAATTACATTTTATTCACTGCAAGATTCAGGCGGGAAATTTTTCTGGAAGCGTAATTTTTGTGATATACGCCCTTGCTTGTCGCCTTATCAATCGCGCTTGTCGCCGCCAATACAGCAGATGCAGCAGCTTCCTTATCCTTCGCATCGATCGCAGCATATACCTTCTTTACTGCGGTTCTTACGCTGGAACGGATTGCTTTATTTCTGTCTGCCTTTTTCTGGCTTACTAAAATTCTTTTTTTCGCGGATTTGATATTTGCCATGATAACACCTCCATATTTTCTATTTGTTGACAGCGGTGTTTCATTATAGCCGGACACGGACGAACTAATGTAAACACACATAGAGTATAATAGTGAATTTCCGTGATTCTGTCAATACATAAATTCCTTTTTTTCGGTCAAAATAACAAAAATATTTCCTGATGGAAAAGAGGGATGGGGGAAATGGCATTTCAGATCAGAACGGATCTCGCATTGGAGGCACGCGAGAGTGCAGAGGAAGCGTCCGGGGACCTAAGAGGGGTGAGCGTGGACGAATATGACTTGGAGGCGTCGGATATTCATGTGACAAAGGTCGTCATTGAATCCGCAAACGGGGCAACGGCGCTCGGCAAGCCGATCGGAACGTACATCACGCTGGAGGCGCCCGCCATGACGGAGCCGGATGAGGATTATCATAAGGAAATTTCCGAGGAGATCGCAAAACAGCTTTGGGAGCTGCTGCCGGACATGACGAGAGAGCAGTCCATTTTGGTCGTGGGGCTCGGCAACCGGGATGTGACGGCGGACTCGTTAGGACCGCGTGTGACCGACAATCTGCTCATTACCAGACAGGTGATGAAGGAGTTTGGCGCGGCGGCGTATGACAGGGAAAAAATGCATTCGATCAGCGCCGTTGTGCCGGGCGTCATGGCGGCGACGGGCATGGAAACGGCGGAGATCATACGGGGGGTCGCAGGACAGACGAAGCCGGATGCGGTCGTCGTGATCGATGCGCTTGCGGCGCGCAGCACCAGACGATTAAACCGGACGATACAGATCACGAATACGGGAATTCATCCGGGTTCCGGTGTAGGAAATCACAGAAACGCGATCACGGCGCAGACGATCGACGTGCCGGTCGTCATTGCGATCGGGATTCCGACCGTCGTGGATGCGCAGACGATCGTCAATGACGCGATCGGCAGGTGGAACGTGGGAGAGCATGGACCGGGCGGCGCGCTGGAAACACCGGAGCTGCTGCCGGAGCTGGCCAATTTTTATGTCACAGGGAAGGATGTCGATGAGATCGTAAAGCGTTTAAGTTATACGATCTCCGAGGGATTAAACCGGGCGTTTGAGCGATTCGGCGCGGAGGAGTAGGGAACGAAACCACGGTGATTTGTACGGATGAGCGCATACGTCATATCACGGCGTCTTGTCTCATAGAATAGAACAGATTACGGATAAGAGGGTAATGCCGTGCGTATGCGGGAGATTTCCATACAGACAGGCAGGAGTAAGAGGGCAAAGGTGTGCCTCATTGTCCTTCTGCTGCTGCTTTTTCTTTTAGCGGTATCCAATATTGTACACGGTACGGCAGGGGAACGGACAAACGTTTCGGGTGGAGAGAGCCGCGAGGGATTTGGGATTGCTTTTTTGGAGAGCGTGAGGGACAGGGTGTATCGAAGCCTTGTGCCGCTTTATGCATTTGCCGACGAAAAATACCTGCCGGAAAATGCAGGGCAGATGCTGCTGCAGGCAGCCTGCGGGGAAATGCCGATCCTGCTGCAGATCGGAGAATACGGGGAAACAAGGAATACGGAGAGCCGCAGCACCTATGAGGAGCTGATCGCATGGGAGATCGAGCGGGAGCGGAGCCTGATCGCGGAAAATCCGACCGTGGAAGACGGAGAGGAGGAAACGTATTGGGGCGCGCAGAACCTGCCGCCCGCGGCGCCGAACCCGGCGGACACGCAGCTTGTGAATGAACTTGTACTCTCGGAAAATCAGGCGTATGCCAGAGAGACGCAGCAGGGGGATATCATCGAAACGATGTCTGGCAGTTTCACTCTGCGCACGGCGCCGAGCTTTACCTATGACTGGGCGCAGTATCAGGAGCTTGAGGATCTGGTGAAAGGCTTTTATATCGTGGACCCGACGACAACGGCGACAGCGGAGCGCTTGAACATCGCAGAGCTGACAGGAGCCGATATGACGATGCACGGGGATGCCTCCAGTCCGCAGATTCTGATCTATCATACCCATTCGCTGGAGGCTTATGCCGATTCCACGGAAGGAGACTTGTCCACCGGCGTGGTTGGCGCGGGGGAATATTTAGCGCAGCTTCTGCGTACGCAGTACGGATTCAATGTGATCCATCATACAGGGCAGTATGATGTGGAAAACCGGGATTGGGCTTATTCCAATGCGGAGCCTGCGATCCGGCAGATTTTGGAGGAGAATCCGACGATCGAGGTGGTGATCGACCTGCATCGGGACGCGGTAAAAGAAGATGTCCGGCTCGTTGCGGATATTGACGGCAGGCCGACGGCGAAATTTATGTTTTTTAACGGTTTAAGTTATAACAACACGCAGGGAAATATTGATTATCTGTATAATCCGTACATAAAAGATAATCTGGCATTTTCGTTTCAGGCGCAGGCGCTTGCAAACGAATATTATCCGGGCGTCACACGCGGAATTTATCTGCGCGCGCTGCGCTATAACATGCATTTTTGCCCGAAAAACATGCTGATCGAGCTGGGGGCGCAGACGAACACCTGCGAAGAAGTTTGGAATGCGGTGCCGATCATTGCGCAGATTTTGGGGATGGAGCTGAGCGGGGTAAGGTAGCGGGGGAAATTTCAAAATCAAAATATAGTAAAATAACGTTGAATAGTTCAATATATAGTGGTATTATAAGAGCAACGGAAAAATATAGATTGATTATGATGTGATGGATATGAACAGAACGGGAATAGCATGACGAATAAAATTACGATTTTCATAAAAAGGATTGAATATGGTGTGGCAATGTGATATACTTATTGGGCTTCATTTTGATGAGTGTTAATCGGTATTTGATGGCAGGCAGGGCATGAATGAACAATATGTAGAAGAAAGAATTGAGCAGTATTCTAATACACGAATCCTTTATGAGGACTTTGCAGGACAGGTTCTTACTATTCTGAAGGCAATTATAAAACAAGAATACCCAGATATAAAAATCGCATCTTATTCTAAACGTGCAAAAGAAGTAGAAAGTTTAAGAAAAAAGCTTCGAAAAGACAAATACAATGAAAATAGTGAAATAACTGATTTAGCTGGTGTCAGAATTATAACCTATAGCAAAAAGGACATTCCTTTCATTGCAGCAATCATTGAAAAAAGTTTTGATGTTGATATTCAAAATTCTGTTGATAAAACGCTCGTTTTGGGAAATGATAAAGTGGGCTATCGTGGTGATCATTTTGTGGTTTCTTTTTGCGAAGATAGAGTTCGGTTGCCGGAAAATAAGAAATTTAAAGGTTTGAAGTGTGAAATACAGGTTACCAGTTTAATTGCTCACACATGGTCTGAAATCACTCATGAGAAGGGTTACAAGTTTGAGGGTGAGTTGCCGGAAGATTTGGAACGAAGAAAGAACTTATTGGCGGGAATGTTGGAGCTGGCAGATTTAGAGATGGATGCATATGTAGAATCTTTTGATAAGTATGTCAGTAAGATAGAGCAGGAAATTGAAAAAGGATGTTTAAAGTCTCCAATAAACTCGAAGTCATTGGAAAGATATATGGCATGGAAATTTCCTAATATATCACCGCAAGTATTTAGGGATGTAGATTTGATTCTTAATGAGTTAAAGTTATTTGGGTTAAGTACCATAAAAGAATTAAATGAGTTAGTGCGTTCGGAATATGAAAAGGAAATCCAAGAGGCGGAATGGCGATCTTTGGATGGAATGATACGAAATATATTAATTATAGACAATGCGAATCAATATTTTACAAAAGTTTGGAATCCGTCTATGAATCAGATGAACAAAAAGAATTATGAGCTATATCAGAGATTTGATGTGGATATAGATAGAATATGTAAAGAACACAATATCTGTATTGTATAGAGCGGAGGGGAGAACGATGGATAAGAGAAAGCAATATTTCGGGTATGACGAAGAGCAGATTCGAGAGGCTTTTCGCAACAGTAAAGATCAAGTAGATACAAATAGCAAAATTGGTGATACTTCAACTTTGTCGCAGTTAGTTGAGTCTAGCGATAGGCTGTTAAAAGAAAACAAAGATTTTTTGCATATGATTTACAATGATTTAGATGAATAACTAGCTTGGAGGCATGATTTTGATATGTCAGAAAAATACAAATGGATGACCGAGCAAGAGTTTATGGAAGAAATAAGCGATTTAGATAAGCTGCTACATGATTTTTGCGATGGTAGTGATTTATATCCTTATGATTCAGTTAAAACCAACATTAATGCTTTGCGGGACATAATTGTTAGGGTTCATAAAAGAAAACATTACTTTAAAGTGTTTCATAATGAGATGATTACTTCTGAGTACAAAGAAACAGCACTATATTGTTACTGGTTCTTAAAATTGAGACCTTTTTGGATTGATGCAGGTAATACGAGTTCAGAAAGAATTAATGAAAAATTTGCGCTACACTTATATATTTCGCTTTTGAAAAAGTATAACGAGGATTTTTCCGAAGAAGATGGAATAAATAAATTACATATTAGGGAGTTACTGTATTCATTTCGGTTTAGAGATATTACAAAAGAATCAATGATATTGATGCTGGAGCCTTATTACTATGAGTACCTGAAAAAGAAAGATGCAGCATTTAAAATGCTTTGAAAAAATTAAGGCGTTATAAAAGGTATCGGATGAGAATTTCCGGTAAAGGATAAAGTGAGGAAGGACTGTTTATAACGGTCCTTTTTTCGCTCAGAAATAAATGCTTTGATGGTCATGCCACGTTTTTTGATTCTTCTTGAGGATTGTACATGGACATGAAAAACATAATTTGCTATAATCCATAATGAATCTGAATGAACTTGAATAATTGTGAAACGCTGTTGCTACCTGTATTTGATGCATTTCAGATGCGTAATATCAGCAGTTCGCAATTAACTGCCTTGTGGCATATAGAAAAGGAGTACCGTTATGGCACAGATCGATCAAAGTAAAATACGTAATTTCTGCATCGTAGCGCATATCGACCACGGAAAGAGCACACTGGCGGACCGGATCATCGAACGGACGGGGCTTTTGACCGAGCGGGAGATGCAGGCGCAGGTGCTTGACAATATGGACTTAGAGCGTGAGAGAGGCATCACCATCAAAGCGCAGGCGGTCAGAACCGTTTATAAAGCGAAAGACGGGGAGGAGTATATCCTGAATCTGATCGATACGCCGGGACACGTGGATTTTAACTATGAGGTCAGCAGAAGTCTTGCAGCCTGTGACGGCGCGATCTTAGTCGTGGATGCGGCGCAGGGCATTGAGGCGCAGACGCTTGCCAACGTTTACCTAGCGCTTGATCATGACTTAGAGGTCATACCCGTGATCAACAAGATCGACTTACCGAGCGCGGAGCCGCAGCGTGTCATCGATGAGATCGAGGATGTGATCGGCATCGAGGCGCAGGATGCGCCGCTCATTTCCGCGAAAAACGGCATCGGTATCGACGAGGTGTTAGAGGCGGTCGTACAGAAGCTGCCTGCTCCTTCGGGCAGTGCGGACAACCCCTTAAAAGCGTTGATTTTTGACTCCGTTTACGATTCCTATAAGGGCGTCATTATTTTTTGCAGGATCAAAGAGGGGACGGTTAAAAAGGGAACGAGAATCAGGATGATGGCGACGGGAGCAGAGCAGGATGTGGTCGAGGTCGGTTATTTCGGCGCGGGACAATTCATTGCCTGTGACGAGCTTTCGGCGGGCATGGTCGGCTATATCACGGCGTCGATCAAGAATCTGAAGGAGACGCAGGTCGGCGATACCGTGACGGATGCGGATTCTCCCTGCGCGGAGCCGCTTCCGGGCTATAAAAAAGTACAGTCCATGGTCTACTGCGGTCTGTATCCCGCGGATGGCGCGAAATATCCGGATTTACGGGACGCTCTGGAAAAACTGCAGTTAAACGATGCGTCCCTGCAATATGAGCCGGAGACGTCCGCCGCGCTCGGATTCGGCTTCCGATGCGGCTTTTTGGGACTTTTGCATTTGGAGATCATCCAGGAGCGCTTAGAGCGCGAATACAATCTGGATCTGGTAACGACAGCGCCGGGCGTTGTCTATCGAGTATATAAGACAAACGGTGATATGGTGGAGCTGACGAATCCGTCCAATCTGCCCGACCCGTCGGAAATTGATTATATGGAAGAACCAATCGTGAGCGCGGAGATCATGGTGACGACGGAATTTATCGGCTCGATCATGCAGCTCTGTCAGGAGCGGCGCGGCAGATATGTGAGTACGGAATACATTGAGACGACGCGTGCGCTCTTAAAATACGATCTTCCCTTAAACGAGATCATCTATGATTTTTTTGACGCCCTAAAATCGCGGTCGAGAGGCTACGCCTCCTTTGATTATGAGATCAAGGGCTACGAGCGTTCTTCGCTGGTCAAGCTGGACATTCTCATCAACCGTGAGGAGGTCGATGCGCTTTCCTTTATCGTGCATGCGGACAGCGCCTACGAGCGCGGTCGGCGAATGTGTGAGAAGTTAAAAGAAGAGATCCCTCGCCATCTGTTTGAGATTCCGATTCAGGCGGCGGTCGGCGGCAAGGTCATCGCGCGCGAGACGGTCAAGGCGATGCGAAAGGACGTGCTTGCCAAGTGTTACGGCGGTGATATTACGCGAAAAAAGAAGCTGTTGGAAAAGCAGAAGGAAGGCAAAAAGCGGATGCGCCAGATCGGAAGCGTCGAGATCCCGCAGAAAGCGTTTATGTCGGTTTTGAAGCTGGATGATGATTGAGATGGAAGATATGATGGAGGGAAAGCGCAGGAGCGAAGGGAAACACGTGACGGAGCGGGAGGAGGACGAACGCAGTCACGGCAAAAAGCCGCTTGCCATTTATCTTCATATTCCGTTCTGCGCGCGAAAATGTCTGTATTGTGATTTTTTATCCGCGCCTGCGTCTGCGGACAGGATTGAGGATTATGTAAACTTGCTGCTTCGCGAGATCCAAGCGTCTGCGGACAGCGGACAATTGCAGGATTATGAGGCGGCAACGGTCTTTCTGGGCGGCGGAACGCCGTCCCTGCTTGCCGCAAGTCAAATAGAATCGATTTTATGTAAACTTGAAGCGGTCATTCCCGTTCGTGCGGACGCGGAGATCACGATGGAAATGAACCCGGGAACCGTGACAAGGGAGAAGCTTGCGGACTTAAAGCGCATCGGGATAAACCGGATCAGCATCGGCGTACAGTCCCTGCAGGATGACGAGCTTGTTTTGCTCGGGCGGATTCACCGCGCAGCGGAGGTGTACCGGCTGTGGGAGTGGACGGAACAATTACAATTTCGAAATCGCAGTCTTGACCTGATGAGCGGCATTCCGGGACAAACGCAGGAGAGCTTCCGCGACACGCTCGAGAAAGCGGCGGCGCTTGGACCGGAGCATCTTTCCGCTTACAGCCTGATCGTGGAGGAGGGGACGCCTTTCCATGCGATGTATCCGAACGGCACGGTGGACGAGGAGACGGACAGAAAGCTGTATGCACTGACGAAGGAAGTGCTAAAGGAGCATGGCTATGAGCGCTATGAAATCTCCAATTACGCGAAGGACGGCTATGCGTGCAGGCATAATCTCACCTATTGGACGCGCGGGGAGTATTTAGGCTTCGGGCTCGGCGCGGCTTCCCTGATGAGGGATATCCGCTTTCGGAATGCGGATGACATGGCGGAGTATGAGCGGCATATTAGAATGCGGGAAACACGCGTTGCCAGAGTAAGAGCGGGGTATGAGCAGAGAAAAAGCGGCGGCGCAGAAAATACGGATGAGCGGAGAGATGGCTGTAGCGCAGAATCGGCGCATGAGCGCGGCGGGGACATATCGTCCGCATATGCGGAGTGGGAAGTACTTTCCGTAAAGGACCGCATGGCGGAGACGATGTTTTTGGGACTCAGGCTGACAAAGGGCGTATCGGAACAGGCGTTTTACGAGCAGTTTGGTTGTTCCCTGTACGAGGTATACGGCAGCGTATTAGAGAAACATCAGAAGAACGGACTTCTGAAACAGAAGGACGGCTTCTTTTTTCTCACAGAGTACGGATTGGATGTCAGCAATTATGTGATGGCTGACTTTTTATTGTGAAAAATTACGAAAAAGGTGCTTTTTTTCTTGCACTTTTTGGACATGATTTGTATAATAAAAGTGGATTGCAATTTTTTGCGTAGGGTGGAAAGGCACTTTCAATCCCAAGGTCACATAGAATATATCAAATTGACTTTGGGGGCTTCTTTTGAAAACGTTTCAAAAACCGTTATCCGCGCAGGAGGAAACCCGATACCTTAGGCAGATGCGGGAAGGCGGCGAGGAGGCTTTAGAAGCGAGACGAATCTTGATCGAGCGTAATCTTCGGCTTGTCGCCCATGTTGCCAAGAAGTACCAAAGTCCGTCGCAGGAGTTGGACGATTTGATTTCCACGGGCGCGATCGGGCTGATCAAGGCGGTGGACAGTTTTAATCATGAGAAGGGCAGCAGGCTTGCAACCTATGCGGTGCGCTGCATTGACAATGAACTTTTGATGATGTTTCGCTCCCGAAAAAAGATTTCCAGAGAGGTTTCCATATACGAGCCCATCGGTACAGATAAGGAGGGCAATGAGATCAGCCTGCTCGATATTATCGAACACGAGCAGACGGATGTTGTCGAGCGGATGGAATTGGAGGAGCGGCTGAAAGTGCTGCCGCGGTATGTAAGGGAATGCCTGACCAAAAGGGAACAGCAGATTATTTTTATGCGTTACGGTCTTTTGGACGGACATGAGATGACACAGCGTGAGATCGGAGAAAAGCTGTCCATTTCGAGAAGCTATGTCTCGCGGATCGAAAAAAAGGCATTACACAAGATGCTGACGTGTTATCTGGAGAGCGAACAGAGGCAGCATAGACGGACAAAAGCGGACATAAAGGGGGAAAGCGGGAATGTTATTTGTTAAAACGGCGGAATTAAAGGCAGGGATGAGACTTGCACGGCCGATTTACAGTAAAGAAGGCGTATTGCTATATGAGAGAAATTCCAAGCTGACTTCGCAGAGTATTAATTCTGTGAGAAATTTCGGACTGATCGGCATTTTTATTCTTGAGCCTGCTGAGCCCGTACCGCCGATGACAAAGGACGATATTGAGTTTGAGCGTTTCCAGACAATGAATGTCTATGCAATCGAGGATGAGCTTAGCAAGATCATTCAGACACAGCGTGCGGCCAAAACACAGGTGATCACTGCAAATGTGATCCGTACTTACGGACATTTGGATAAAAAGATCAATTTCGTACAGAATCTGCGCAGCAAAGAGGATTATGTGTGCAAGCACGCCCTTAATGTTGCGATTCTGTGCGCAATGATCACGCATGTGATGAACATGAAGCTGGATGAACAGCTTGACACGATCATTGCGGCGATCGTTCATGACATCGGAAAGCTCATGCTGGGAAAGAGCGCACCGGAGCGTTTGGCGGATGCGGAGGCCGTTGAGAGTTTTGAATTGCAGGGATTTGAACTGGTGGATAAAGCATTTTCCTCCAATCCGGGCGTAAAGCGGATCTGTGTGCAGGCGCAGAAAATGCAGAGTAATTTTGAAAAGGGAATTTACAATGCCGACATTAAATTGGTGCCTGGGGCAAAGGTGCTTTTGGTTGCGAACATGTATGATGAAATGACGGCGATGCAGTTTGAAGGCGAGCCTGCGTCAGAGGTTCGGGCGCTGCGTCTGCTGTTGGAGAATCCCGACGTGTTCGATCCGGGCGTCGTAGATGCGATGATCAAGTCCATCAATATTCTCGGCGCCGGAAGCTGTGTGGAGCTGAATACGGGAGAAAAGGGACTGGTTCTCGTACAGAATAACGAGAATATTCTGCGCCCGATGATCCTGACCTTTGATACGAATATGATCGTCGATCTCGGTAATGAGATGGCATACGGTGATATGGAGATCAAGGACATCATGAAGACGATGGACAACCGTTATGTGATCGATACCGAGGCGCTCAAGCGCAGCGGATTTTCGTTTGAGGAGCCGGAATATGTGGAGGTTTCCGCGGAAGATGAATACGTTCCGGGACGGGATTTTTAAGAAAAAACAAGGAGAAAACGGTAATGGGAATCATTTCTGTGGAGGAAGTACTTGCAAAGGCGAAGGAGGCGGGAGCTTCCGATGTACATATTACGGTCGGGGTGCCGCCTAAGATGCGTGTCAACGGCGATCTCATCACAATGGATTATGAGCGCATGCTCCCGCCCGACACGCATAGAGTGGTGGAAGATATTATGAGTGATTTTCAGCTTCAGCATTTTGAGGAACGGGGCGAATACGATATGTCCTTTTCCATTCCCAATATCGGGAGGTACCGTGTCAACGCGTATAAGCAGAGAGGCTCTGTCGCGGTTGCGCTCCGCTTGGTGGGAACGGAAATCCCGGCACCGGAAAAACTCGGCGTACCGCCCTCAGTTGTGGAATTGTCACAGCGGAAAAGAGGTCTGGTCCTTGTGACGGGACCGACCGGAAGCGGTAAGTCCACGACGCTCGCGGCAGTCATTGATAAGATCAATAACACGAGGGATGCTCATATCATCACGCTGGAGGATCCGATCGAGTACCTGCATTCCCATAAGCTTTCTATGGTCAATCAGCGTGAGATCGGTCTGGATACGCAGAGCTATGCCAACGCGCTGCGTGCTGCGCTCCGTGAAGACCCCGACGTCATTCTTGTCGGCGAGATGCGTGATTTTGATACGATCAGTGTTGCCATCACGGCGGCGGAGACAGGGCACCTTGTTCTTTCCACGCTGCATACGATCGGAGCGGCGAGCACGGTCGATCGTGTTATCGACGTATTTCCGCCCCATCAGCAGCAGCAGATCCGTGTACAGCTCTCGAACGTGATCGAGGCGGTCGTGTCACAGCAGCTGATTCCGACTGCGGACGGAAGAAGCCGCGTGGCGGCGTTTGAGGTTATGCATGCCAATCATGCGGTGCGTAATCTGATCCGTGAAGGGAAATCCCATCAGCTTGTTTCCGTCATGCAGACGAACCGTAAAATGGGTATGATCACGATGGACGAGGCCATCCAGCAGCATTATATGGAGGGTCGCATCACGCGTGAAATGGCAATTCAGTTTGCGACCGATCCTGATGGAATGTCCATGAAGCTGCTCTAAAGCTTGTGCCGCATAAGGCGTTATGCCGCATAAAGCGACATGTCTGAAAAGATGAGAATGGATTCATTTGCATCGCACTCCGGCAGTCTGTCTACGGACTGCCGGGATTACTTTTTCTTTTTTCAAAAAGGCAGACGTTTTGTTTCTGACAAACGTTGTTCGCCGCTATTTCCCAATTTTAACTAATAGCATTGGATAAAAAGGTTAATACTCGTTTTTTGTGCAAGTTATGTAAACTAAATAAACAGAAATTGTAAAACGCAAGGAATGTGTAAATAGAAATCCATGCGTTTCGCAGTTTCCGAAAAAATAAAATACAAAAGGAGGGATACAGTATGTTTACGACAACGTTATCGGGAGGCCTGAACGGGATTGAAAGCTATCTCGTCCGCGTGGAGGTGGATACCGCGCAGAGTCTTCCGGGCTTTGACATGGTGGGAATGCTGGGCAGTGAGGTGAAAGAGGCAAGGGAGCGCGTGCGCGTCGCGCTGAAAAATACGGGGATCCGCGTGCCGCCGGCGCGTATTACCGTGAATCTTTCTCCGGCGGATGTCCGCAAGGAGGGGACGGCATTCGACCTGCCGATCGCCGTGGGGGTGCTGACGTCCCTGCAGATGATACCGGAAACGCATACGGGCGGCATCCTGTTTTTAGGGGAGCTTGGCTTAAACGGGGAGATCAAAGCCGTGCGAGGCGTGCTGCCGATCGTACTGGCGGCAAGGGATCACGGGATCGCCTGCTGCGTCGTGCCGAAAGAAAATGCGCAGGAGGCGTGCGTGGTACAGGGGATGCGGGTCGTCGGCGTGCAAAGCTTAGGGCAGCTCCGGGATTATCTGTGCGCACCGCCCGATGAGCGGGAGAAGCAGATTCTGTATGAAAAGAAGGAAGTCCGACCACAGACTGCCGGTACAGGGCAGGCGCTTGATTTTGCCGACATCAACGGACAGCCTGCCGTGCGGAGGGCCGTTGAGATCGCGGCGGCGGGCTTTCACCATCTCATGCTGATCGGACCGCCCGGTTCGGGCAAGACGATGATCGCAAAAAGAATACCATCCGTTCTCCCTCCACTTTCCTTTGAAGAAAGTCTGGAAGTCTCAAAAATCTACAGCGTATCCGGTCTGCTTCATGCAGGTGAATCTCTTATAACGAAACGTCCTTTTTTAAGTCCGCATCACACAATCTCCAAATATGCGCTTGCGGGGGGCGGCAGAGTGCCGCTTCCGGGCGTTATCAGTCTGGCGCACAGAGGTGTCTTATTTCTGGATGAACTTCCTGAATTCGGCAGGGAAGTGATCGACATTATGCGCCAGCCGCTGGAGGATAAGCAAGTACACATTGCAAGAAGCTGCGCAAGCTATACGTATCCGGCGGATTTTATGCTTGTGGCTGCGCTCAACCCATGTCCGTGCGGCTATTATCCCGACCATAATCGATGCAGCTGCACACCGGGGGAGATTCGGCGTTACCTTTCGCGGATTTCGGGACCGATCTTGGACCGGATCGATCTTTGTGTGGAAGCGCCGCGTCTGTCCATCGGAGAAATTTCCACGGAACAAAAAAATGAAAGCTCTGCCGCGATCAGAGAGCGCGTCATGGCGGCAAGAGAGCGGCAGGAGCATCGGTTCCGGGGAACGCCGTACCGCTTTAACACCGATCTGGGAGCGGGAGAATTGAAACGCTATGTGCCGTTGGGATCGGCAGAAAAGAATATGCTGGAACAGATTTTTCAGACGATGAACTTAAGTGCAAGAGCGTATCACCGTATCATCCGGCTTGCGCGCACCATCGCTGACTTAGATGGGAGCGGGGATGTGCTGGAGCGGCATATCAGCGAGGCGGTCTGCTATCGTGTGGCGGATGCGAATGAGTGGATCGCGGGGAGGTAGATTGAAAAAACAAAAGATTCGAACATTGCGGAACAAAGGGAGGGAAATTATGAGTTTACATAACATAGAATCAAAAACAATCTATGCATGCTGGCTTGACCGTATTCCGTCGATCGGGACGGTCAGTGCGAAACGCCTGCTTGCCGAATACGGAACCGCGGAGCGGCTCTACCGGCTGCCGGAAAAGGAGGTGAAGGAGCTTTCCGAGCGCAAATTGCTCACGGCGGCACAGGCGGGGAGACTGCGGGAGTGGCAGACAGATTTTCGATACGACCCGCACAGACTTTATGAGGAGATGACCGCGCAGGGTATCCGGGTTCTTTTTTGTGAGGATCGGGAATATCCGAAACAGTTGAGAGACATTCCGGAACCGCCGAATATGCTCTATGTCAGAGGAGATATCCCCGACGGGGCGAAGCCGAGTGTCAGTATCGTCGGGGCGCGGCTCTGCTCTGACTATGGGCGGTATACGGCGCGCAAGTTTGCATATGCGCTTGCAAAGGCGGGCGTACAGATCATCAGCGGTATGGCGCTCGGTATTGACGGCATCAGCCATCAGGCGGCAATGGAGGCGGGCGGCAGGACGTTTGCCGTGCTTGGGTGCGGCGTTGATGTCTGTTACCCTGCACAGAACAAGGATATTTATGAACGGATTCCGGCACAGGGCGGTATCCTGTCGGAATATCCGCCCGGCACAGCCCCCTGCGCGGGGCTTTTTCCGAGAAGAAACCGTATTATCAGCGGACTGGCGGATGTATTGCTCGTGATAGAGGCGCGCAAAAAAAGCGGCACACTCATTACGGTGGATGCGGCGCTGGAGCAGGGAAAAGAGGTCTACGCCTTGCCGGGGAGAGTGACGGACGCGTTGAGCGGCGGCTGCAACAGTCTGATCGCGCAGGGCGCGGGGATCGCCACTTCGCCGGAGCAGCTTTTGGAGGAATTATCGGGGCTTTGGGGACGGGGGGATCTGCGTGCAGGCGGCAGGGCAGCAGGGCGTGAGAACATGGGGATGTTTGACAGCGAACCGGAGCGCTTGGTTTATGCTCTTTTATCCGAGGAGGGGCAGACGGTTGATATGCTGATGAGCCGGAGCACGCTTGCGCCGGGGGAGTTATCTGCCGCGCTCATGCACCTTTGTATCAGCGGCCGTGCCGTGTGCAGACAGGGGAGATATTACAGGGACGACGCAGAGGATTAAATAAGAAAATTTTTTCAAAGTTTTCAATTTTCCCTTGAAACAACATAAAATTTGGTGTATAGTCGTACGCGTTACTTCTTATATTAGTAGAGGGGCAACAAGCTTCCGGTAAGTTGAGGAAGCCGTAAGGAAAGTGAACAGGGGAAAACAAATGGCAAAAAATCTGGTAATCGTGGAGTCACCCGCAAAGGTGAAGACCATCAAAAAATTTCTCGGAACCAATTATGAGGTCATGGCGAGCAACGGACATGTCAGGGATCTTCCGAAAAGCAGACTCGGCGTGGATGTGGACAACGACTATGAACCGCAGTACATTACCATCAGAGGAAAGGGCGATATTCTTGCGAACTTGAGAAAAGAGGTCAAGAAAGCGGATAAGATCTATCTCGCAACCGACCCGGATCGTGAGGGGGAAGCAATTTCATGGCATCTGATCGCTGCGCTCAAATTGGAAAATAAAAAGGTGTACCGCATTACCTTTAACGAGATCACGAAAAATGCGGTCAAAGAATCGTTTAAGCACCCGAGGGAGATCGATCTGGATTTGGTGGATGCGCAGCAGGCGCGCCGTTGTCTTGACCGGATGGTGGGCTACCGCATTTCTCCGCTGCTCTGGGCCAAGGTGAAGCGGGGCTTGAGCGCGGGACGCGTACAGTCTGTCGCGCTGCGTATCATCAGCGACCGTGAGGAGGAGATCAACGCGTTTGTTCCGGAGGAATACTGGTCGTTGGACGCTTTTCTTGCCGTAGCGGGGGAAAGAAGACAGCTCATCGCTAAATTTTACGGAGATAAAAACGGAAAGATCGACATCCATTCCGCTGAGGAAATGCAGGCGATCACCAAAGCGCTCTCGGGAGCGGAATATAAAGTGGATGAAGTGAAAAAAGGAGAGCGTGTAAGGAAGCAGCCCCTGCCGTTTACAACGTCCACACTCCAGCAGGAAGCGAGCAAGGTGCTCAATTTTTCAACAGCAAAAACAATGCGCCTGGCACAGCAGCTTTATGAGGGCGTTGACATTAAGGGCGCGGGCACGGTCGGACTCATCACCTATCTGCGTACCGATTCCACGCGTGTGTCGGAGGAAGCGGAGCGTACGGCGCGCGACTATATTGAAGAACAGTACGGAAGGGAATATAACCGGAAAGAGGATAACAAGGAGAAGCAGAGCGATAAAAAGATACAGGACGCGCATGAAGCGATCCGCCCGACAGATCTGACGCGCACGCCGATCGCGCTAAAAGATTCTCTTCCGAGAGATCTGTTCCGGCTTTATCAGCTTATTTGGAAGCGGTTTGTCGCAAGCCGCATGGCAGCTGCGCGCTATGAGACCACATCCGTACGGATCGCCGCGGGCGATTACCGTTTTAATGTCTCGGCATCGAAACTTGTTTTTGACGGTTTCCTAAGCGTGTATGTGCAGGAGGATGAGGAAAAAGAAGAAAGCAACACCATGATGAAAAGTCTGGATAAAAACTCGCAGCTGTCATTCGTACAGTTTGATGAGAAGCAGCACTTTACGCAGCCGCCGGCACATTACACGGAGGCCACGCTTGTGCGGGCGTTAGAGGAGCTTGGCATCGGAAGACCGAGTACCTATGCGCCGACGATCACGACGATCCTTGCGCGCCGTTATATCGTAAAAGAAAATAAAAATCTGTATGTGACGGAGCTTGGCGAGGTCGTCAACAATATGATGAAGGACGCGTTCCCGACAATCGTGGATGTGAACTTTACTGCCAATATGGAAATGCTTTTGGACGGTATTGAGGAGGGAAACGTCAACTGGAAGACTGTCGTATCCAATTTCTATCCCGATCTGGACGATGCAGTAAAGCAGGCGGAGCAGGAGCTTTCCGAGGTGGAGATCGCTGATGAGGAGGCGGATGAGGACTGTGAGCTGTGCGGAAGAAGAATGGTCATTAAGTACGGACCGCACGGCAAATTTCTCGCATGTCCGGGCTTCCCGGAGTGCCGCAACACGAAGCCCTATTTTGAAAAAATCGGCGTTCCCTGTCCGAAGTGCGGTAAAGATCTTGCGATCAAGCGCACGCGCAAAGGAAGAAAGTATTACGGCTGTCTGGGCTATCCCGACTGTGATTTTATGTCATGGCAAAAACCGGAGACGCCGGAAGAAGCAAAAATCTCTAAATAGTGGACAAATAATAAGCCTTATGCTACAATTGTTATGCATAAGGCTTTTTTGTCTGATAATTTCAAAAGTGTTCACGTGAAGCGCTGCAAAAGATGAGGAGAGTCCCATGAGTAGTGTACAATTGCTGGATAAAACAAGAAAAATCGGTAAGCTGTTACATAACAATAATTCCAGCAAGGTTGTGTTCAGCGATATTTGCAATGTGATGCAAGACATTCTGCAGTCCAATGTGCTTGTGATCAGCAGAAAAGGAAAGGTACTCGGCATCGGGAACTATCCGGGGATTGAGAACATTACCGAGCTGATCGTGGGGGAAGTCGGCAGATTCATAGATACGCTTTTGAATGAGAGAATGCTTTCCGTGCTTTCGACAAAAGAAAATGTCAATCTGGAGACGCTTGGTTTTGAAGGGATTGATACGACGCGTTTTCAGGGTATCATCACGCCGATTGAGATCGCGGGAGAACGTCTGGGCACGTTGTTTTTGTATAAAAGCGATGGCGCGTACGATATTGACGATATTATTTTATGTGAATACGGGACGACTGTTGTCGGATTGGAGATGCTGCGCTCCGTCAATGAGGAGAATGCGGAGGAGGTTCGTAAGACGCAGGTCGTGCGCTCGGCGATCAATACACTTTCGACGTCTGAGCAGGAGGCGGTCGTTCATATTTTTGATGAGCTGGGCGGCATGGAGGGAATTCTGGTTGCGAGCAAGATCGCGGACCGTGTCGGCATCACACGTTCCGTCATCGTCAATGCGCTGCGGAAGTTCGAGAGCGCGGGCGTGATCGAGTCCCGCTCATCGGGGATGAAAGGCACCTATATCCGCGTGTTAAACGACGTGGTGTTCGATGAGATCAGAGAGTTAAAGGAGAGCCGGCAGGGCGGATTTCACTGATGTAAGAACGTGAGGCATAAAATTGTGAATCTGCATGGAAAAAATAGGAATGATGTGTTACAATAAAAGGTAGTTTTTGAAATAAAATCTATACATAAAGCAGGGCTGACTATGGCAGGGTTAAGAAAAAAGATACGAATCGGTGATATGCTTGTTGAAGCCGGTGTCATTACACCGGAAGACTTGCAGAGAGGATTGGAATTACAGAAAAAGAGCGGGAGAAAGCTCGGAGAAACGCTCGTCGAGGAAGGAATCGTCAGTGATGATACGCTGGCGACGCTGCTCGCAGAGCAGCTCGGCATGGAGATGGTGGATATTCAAAGCATCTCGATTCCGGAAGAAGTCCTAAACCTGGTTCCCCAGCATATGCTGCGAAGCAAGAAAATGATCCCTTATGCGATTGATCCGGGAAATATGAACGTACTGCTCGTGGCAATGGCGGACCCGATGGATTTCTCCGCGATGGACGATATTTCCATTATCACGAACTATCAGGTCGAGCCTGCGATCGCAACACAGCAGAGCATCATGGTCGCGCTTGACCGTCTTTACGGCGGCAGCGATGCGGATGAAGCGCTGGAGCAGTATGTAAAGGAGCGTGAGCAGAAAGAAACCGATGTGGAGGAAGAACTGTTAAACGAAGATATTAACAATTCCCCCATTGTCGTTTTAGTTAATGAAATGATCGAGAAGGCAGTGCGCCAGCGTGCATCCGATATCCATATCGAGGCGCTGGAACGCAAGGTGCGCATCCGATACCGTATCGACGGTGCGCTCTATGAGAGGGCGACATATTCCACCGCGATCCTTCCGGCGCTGATCGCGCGTATCAAGATCGTCGGCGGTATGGATATTTCGGAGAAGCGCAAACCGCAGGACGGACGTATCACTTCCATCGTGGACAGGATGGAGTACGACATTCGTGTGTCGATCCTGCCGACGGTATACGGCGAGAAAGTCGTTATGCGTTTGACGAGTAAGACGGCGCTCTCGAGACATAAAAGCCAGCTCGGATTAAAGGATGGCGAATTACAGCAGTTTGATCACATCATGCGCAATCCGCACGGTATCATCCTTGTAACCGGACCGACCGGAAGCGGAAAGTCAACGACGCTGTATACGGCGCTCAGCGAGCTGAATACGGAGGACGTGAATATCATCACCGTTGAGGATCCGGTCGAGGCCAATATCAACGGCATTAATCAGGTGCAGGTCAACAATAAAGCGAATTTGACCTTCGCCTCGGCATTGCGTTCCATTCTGCGTCAGGATCCGGATATCATCATGATCGGTGAGATCCGAGACACAGAGACGGCGAGCATTGCGGTGCAGGCATCCATCACGGGACACTTGGTCGTCAGTACCCTGCATACCAACTCGGCGGCGGGCACCGTGACGCGTCTGATCGATATGGGAATCGAGTCGTATCTGATCGCGGATTCCGTGGTCGGTATCATTGCGCAGCGTCTTGTCAGACGGCTCTGTCCAGAATGCAAGAAACCGCATGAGGCGACGGAGGAGGAAAAGGAGCAGCTTGGAGTTTCCGGGGAACAACCGCTCACGATCTATGAGCCGTGTGGGTGTCCGAAGTGTGACCAGACCGGATATAAGGGACGGATCGGTGTCTATGAGATTTTGGAAATGTCCCAGACGCTCAAATCGATCATTGTGAAAGGCGCCGGCGCGGAGGAGATTAAAGAGCAGGCGTTGAAGGAGGGAATGCATACCCTCCATATGAGTGCGTCGGAGTATGTGGTCGATGGAATCACTTCCTACCATGAGATGATGAGGGTATCGTTTGATCTGTAAAAAGAGTTCACTGACGCGTAACGTATGGGATTGAACGATTTTCGATAAGAAAAGAAATGCCTATGGCAGTTTGTTTAAGAGGGTAGTTGCAGAAACGAGAAAAGAACAGGGGAGTACAATATGGAAAGCTTTGGCTATGTAGCGGTCAACAAGGCGGGAAAAGAAGTTAAGGGAAGCATTGAGGCGGATAACGAGGCGAAGGCGCTTGCCGAGATCAAGAACAGGGGCATGATGGTTGTTTCCCTGACCAAGCAGGGTATGCTCACAAAAGACATCAGCCTTGACATCGGAGGCGCTCCGAAACCGAGAGACTTGAGCGTGTTCTGCCGTCAGTTTGTCAGTATGACGAGAGCGGGCGTTACCATTATTGATGCGCTTAGGATGCTCGGTGAGCAGACGGAGAATAAGAAACTCCAACAGGCAACGATTGCCGTTCGCGTAGATGTGGAAAAGGGTGAACCGCTTGCGGAGGCGTTTGCAAAGCATCCGAAGGTGTTTCCGAATCTGCTCGTCAGCATGACACAGGCGGGCGAGGCGTCCGGTTCCCTTGATGTGGCGATGGAGCGTATGGCGTCGCATTTTGAGAAAGCGGCAAAGACCAAGGCGCTGATCAAAAAAGCGATGATCTATCCGGTAGTATTGATCATTGTAGCGATTGCCGTTATGGTCGTTATGCTGATCGTTGTCATTCCCTCTTATATGGGTATGTTTACCGAGTTGGGAGCAGAGCTGCCGGCGGTCACGAAGCTGATGGTGTCGGCGAGCAATTTCCTACAGGCAAACTGGTATCTGGTCGCTGCAGTTGTGATCGGTGTGGTCGTGGCGATCAAAATGTATGCAAAGACAAATTCCGGCAAGCATGTGTTTGGCAAGCTGGCCTTGCTCATCCCGGCAATGAAGAACTTAAAGCAAAAGGAGGCTTCCTCCATGATGGCGCGTACGTTAAGTACGCTGATGGCGGCGGGCGTTCCGTTGCCGGAAGCGGTCGGCATCGTGTCGAACACGATGCAGAATATTTGGTATAAAGAAGCGCTGATCGATGTGAAAGACCAGATCACACTCGGTGTGCCGCTTTCCCAGCCGCTTGAGACCTGCGGATTGTTTCCTCCCATGGTGTACCATATGACGAGGATTGGTGAAGAATCCGGTAACACGGAAGAAATGTTAGAGAAGATTGCCGACTATTATGATGAGGAAGTGGAGATGGCGGTACAGTCCCTCATGGCGGCCATGGAGCCGATGATCATCATTGTAATGGCACTCATTGTAGGTGTCATGGTATATGCGGTCATGTCGCCGATGATGGATCTTTACGATTCGATCGGATAAAAAAGATTGGCGAGTATGCGCCAATCTTTCGGAGAATTCGCTAAAGGCGAATTCTTCAGGGGTTAAGAAAATTTAATCAGATAAAGCGGGATTTATGGGGGGGGAAAGAGAGGCTGTTCTATGACTCATAAGGAAAAAGCCAATGAGCTGTTACATCAGGGGTATCATTGTTCACAGGCACTTTTCGGGGCATTTGCGAATGATTTGGGAATGGACTTAAAAACAGCATTTAAGATCAGTACATGCTTTGGGGGAGGCATGCGGCAGGGCGAAACCTGCGGCTGCATTACGGCGGCGATGCTCGTGCTTGGCATGGCGCTCGGTTTTTATGACGCACAGGATAAGGAACAGGAGATTTACGGCAACCAAAAGACCGATGAGTTTGTCAAACGTTTTTCGCAGAAGATGGACGGTGATGTTTTGTGCCGTGATATTTTAGGAAAGGACATTTCCAAGCCGGAGGGGCTGGCGGCTATCCGAAAAGAAGGACTGATCTTAAAAAAATGTCCGAGGGCCATCAATATCAGTATTGAGCTGTTGGAGGAGATGCTTGCGGAATATTTGAAATATAAGACGGAGAACAGCATCCGGCCGGAGGATATTCCGCATGATGATGAAGTGCAGGGCGTGTTGAAACGGATGGGCAAGCGGAATCGGTTTCGCAGAAATGTCAACAATCTGATTCATACATCGGACAAAAATATCGGCTTTATCCAGTTTGATATCCGTAAGTTTAAGATTGTCAACGACTTATACGGGGAAAAATTCGGTGATGAGATTTTGGATTTCGTCATCAAACAGCTGAGTGAATGCTGCCATTCGGAACAGTTTTTTGTTAATCTGAGAAGCGATGTGTTCATGGTTGTCACAGAATATGAGCAAGAGGAGGAGCTTTTGGCGTTTATCCGTGCGCTGGATGCGCGGCTCAGCAACTTTAAGAATGTAAAGCTGCAGATGTCCTACGGTGTCTACATGGTAGAGGATCGGAAGATGGAGCTTAGGCAGATGGAAGACCGCGCGGCGATGGCGCGTAAGGCGGCGAAACGAAATGTCTTGAGCAACATTCTTTTTTATAAAGAGCAATTTAAGGACATGCTGTATAACAGAAAATTCATTGAGGAGAATATGCAGGCGGCCATCACGGAACGGCAGTTTGTCATGTATTTGCAGCCGAAATACAGCATTTCCAAAAATGAGATCATCGGTGCGGAAGCGTTGATCCGGTGGCAGAATCCGGAACGCGGTATGATTTATCCGAACCAGTTCATTCCGGTGATCGAAGAAAACGGGTTTATCAAAGAGGTGGATCATTACATATGGGCGGAGGCATGTCGCTTTATCAAGCGATGTATAGATGCCGGAATGCCGCGCTGTCCGGTTTCCGTGAATGTGTCGCGGATTCATTTACAGGATAACGAGTGCGTGGAATTTCTCTCGAATCTGATCGAGAGCAGCGGGATTCCGAAGGGGTTACTGGAACTGGAGATCACGGAGACCGCNGATGATCAGCAGATCAGCATGAAAGCAATGGAACTGAAAGAGGAAGGCTTTAAGTTATTGATGGATGANTTCGGAAGCGGNTATTCCTCTCTGAATATTNTGTTAGAGACGCCGTTTGACGTGATCAAGCTGGATAAGAAATTTATAGAGAATATGATTCTTTCNGCNAANGGNAGAATGATCCTCGAANAGGTNGTGCANATGGCGGACGGNCTGANGCTGGGGCTTGTGGCAGAGGGCGTTGAGACGAAGGAACAGATNGANCTGCTGAAGANCATCGGCTGTGATCAGGTGCAGGGATATTATTATGCAAAGCCGATGCCGGAGGAAGATTTTTTNGCANTGTTAAGCAAACAGAAATNATAGAAAAGGATGGATATGCGGAGCGNTTTTTCTTGACAGCTCCGCATATTTGTTTTAATATATACTTAGTAATACTAAATGATNGAAAAANAAATANGAAGGGGATNTCGTNATGGGATTTTGGATTTTNATGCTGATCATGGATCTTNTCACACCGCTTCTNATGTTAGGNTTCGGNAGNNTGTTNNNGAAANGGGCGCCAAAGGAGATCAATTNCNTATATGGATATCGAACAACCATGTCCATGAAAAATAAAGACACCTGGCAATTTGCNCATGNCTATTTCGGCANNTTGTGGTTGCGGATCGGNTTGATTCTGCTNCCNGTNTCCATCATACCGCTGTTGTTTGTGATGGGTGGANNTGANAATNCGGTCGGNATTGTNGGNGGAGNCGTNTGNACNNTTCANGNCGTTGTTNTGCTTGNNTCGATCGTTCCGGTNGAAAAAGCATTGAAACGGACGTTTGACAGGGANGGAAANNGGANANTTNACTGAAAAGCAGAGCAGNGGAGTATCNGAGCAGAAATGGTGNGCGAAAGGNCGCGGCNGCAGGCAGACNGGAAGGTCTNCTTGGAGNNTNCGAAAATGNGCGGCCATGAAAGAANGCGGTGGAANATTGANAGAACGGTATGAAAGACAAATGAAAAAGGGNGTNNTGGAAATNCTGGTATTAAAGCTGTTGGAGCACCGGGAAAAATACGGNTATCAGCTCATCACGGAGCTTAAGGACAAAAGCGGNGAGCTCTTTTCGNTGAANGAGGGNACGCTCTATCCGATCCTGTATCGACTGGAGGAGGAAGGGCTGGTCACGAGTAAATGGAGTGNTCCGCAGGGAAAAGAANTTTCCAAGAAATATTACACCATATCCGATGCGGGGAAACAGACCTTACAGGGTGCCGTCACNCTNTGGAAAAGTTTTTCGGAGAGCGTCAGTNTGATTTTGGAGGTAAAAGAATATGGATCAAAAGAAGTATCTGAAAGCAATTTATAGGAGGCTTCGCTGCGGATCGGCTAAGAAAAAAGANATCGTGAAGCAATTGGGAGCGGACATTGAGGCGGCACTTGCAAAAGGGGATACCCTTGCAGANATCATCAGCGAGATNGGAACGCCGGAGGCTGTCGCGGAGGAGTTTAACGAGGAGATCAGCGAAAAGGATGGAAAGCGCGGAAAATATGAGATTTATGCAAAGTGTATCGGGATTGTCATCGTGGTTCTCTGNCTGTTTGCNGCCGCGCTGTGGTGGTTTTGGCCGAAGTCGGAGAACGTTGACGANAGCGGCAGATTTTCCGAGGAGGCAGTCACAGAGCAGGCAAAGNAAGTCATTACGTATCTGGATGCGGATGATTATGAAGCGATGCGCGCGCTGATGCAGGAGCATGCGGCAGAGTTGATCACAGACGAGGTTTTGACGGAAGCGAAGCAATACATCGCGGAGGATTTCGGNGCGTTTGTGGCGTGGGGCAACGCTTATGTGGCGGAAGTTACCGAGCAGGGACAGCATGCGGCGGTAATCGAGATCGGTGCTTCTTATGAAAAGATCAGTGTGACATATACGTTATTTTTTGACGAAGAGATGCAGNTGACGGGAATTTATATGAGGTGAGTGGATATGACGGCAAGAATGTGGGCTTTTGTAATGTGGGCTGCGNTNGGCGNGGCGTTCATCGTNTTAGGCATTTATGTNGCGNTCAGCAAAAAGGAGAAGGCGTTCGGTTTTTGGGCGAATGCGAAAACGCCGCCCGTGACGGACATAAAAAAGTATAATCGTGCGCTTGGGGCGTTAGAATGCGCTTTCGGTGTNGTATTCATTTTGATCGGACTGCCGCTNCTTGCGGGGCAGAACTCACCGCTCTTCATCATAAGCATACTCGGCGCCCTGTTTTCNTCCATTGCGACGATGGCGGTCTATGAGCTTGGCATTGTGAAAAAGTACCGGGCTTGAGCAAGGCNAAANAAAGATAGCACATGTTNTNTAATATNGTATGAGGAGAAANNAACAACATAAATTAAAAATAGATTCAATAAATTGAAAATTGGCAATGATATAATCGGTGAGATAAATCGGGAGTTGGAGGGGAAAATATATAATGAAATTAGCAGACCTATCAAGTGGGGCAGATTGGATAATATGGGTTGTATTTGTAATATTTTTGGTGGTTTCTATAATGTTACTTTCTGGTCATGGAAGCTGGTTTATTTCTGGCTATAATGCAGCACCGAAAGAAGAAAAAGCAAAATACGATGAAAAGAAATTATGTAGAACGGCAGGATTTGGAATGGCAGTTATAGCAGTTCTCATTCTTGTTATGGGTTTGTTTGAGGACCTGTTGCCAGCTGGTTTTGCATATATTTCACTTGGCGTTGTAGGTGTTGATTGCTTGGTGATAATCATTGTTAGCCATACAATTTGTAAAAAATAACAAATCAATGGATTAGCTAAAATTAGTATCTAATATTTTTTGGATTGGTTCAAAAAGTGTACTGTCAGAGACGGGACTTTGCTTATGATGGAAATGTTTTTGTCTGCCATGCTTTCGTCCGTTGCGATGATGGCGTTCTGTGAGATTGGCATTACAGAAAAGTATCGGACTCAATCCAAAGCGAGATTAAAATGACACCTATTATTCAAAGGAATATGGCACGGTTGGAATGAAAGTGAGAGATAAGTTATATTATAATTTAATAAATGAACAAAGACACAATATTACTGGATTTGAAGAAAGGTATATTTTCAAAAATCAGGGTTAAAACAACGTTAGCACTACAACCAGACAAATGAAAAAACGAATATTATGGAAGAAGAATGGGCAAAGATAACATTGAATAGGAGATGCGAGCGGCGAACAGAATCGCAGAAGAATTAAAAAACGAGTGTATTTTAAAAAGGTTGATCTTAGAGTGGAATCAAAAGAGTTATAAAAAGAGTTATAAAAAGAAACCTCCTGCGGGTTTCTTTTTTTGGGGGAATCCGCTATAATAGTAACGATCATACTATTGTGGGATTTGCGACGTGGGAGGTGTGTGATGAAAAGAGCGTATCGAAATTGGTTTAAAATCGCTTTGGCAGTAATTTTCGTTTGTTTCCTGCCGGGAATGCCGGTCGATGCACAGACAAAGGTGATGCCGGACGGCGGAGTGTTTGATCCGGTCTTTTATGCGGCGGCGTATCCGGATGTGGTGGCGGTGCTCGGCTCAAATGAGGCGGCGCTGTATCAGCACTATGTGACGTGCGGCAGAGCGGAGGGAAGGCAGGGTTGCGCGGATTTTGACCCTGTTTTTTATGCGGCGACATATCCTGACGTCGTGGCAGCATACGGTTATAACGAGGCGGCGCTGTACCAGCATTATATCACGGTCGGAAAACGCGAGGGGCGGCTTGGTGTCACACCGGGGTCCGCGGCGAGCAGGCCGGAGGCTGCGGGCGTCACTGCCACATCGGTAGTAAGGCGCGATAGTATGCAGGTTTATCTCAATTATCCGGGGGAGGCGGCAGCAGCGGTGGAAATGGCTGCCGACTGCTATGTCACAAGGATCGAGTTTTATGCGGATTATGACGTATCCAATGAGATTTGGAATGAGGCGGTCAGACTTGTTGAAGCCGAGCTTCGCGACTACGAGCGCTGCCTGATCAGCGGAGCACGGCTGACGCGGAGATCGCGTAACCGCTGGGATTTAACGTTTGACCGGTTGAGTACGAATGCGGAGGAGGAAGCGGTTGACGCTATGGTTGCCCAGCTTCTGCCGCTGTTTAATAAAGGAACGGATTATGAGAAGATCCGTGCGGTGCATGATTATCTCTGTCGTACAATTTCGTATTCGTTTGACACCGTATATAATGAGGCGGACGAGCGCTCCGGCTACGACGGATTATATCACTATACGACGGTATGTACGGGTTATGCACTGCTGTTCCAGAAATTCATGGATGAGATGGGGATTCCGTGTTATATCGGAACGGGCAGCAACCACGCATGGAATATCGTGCTGCTGAACGATCAGTGGTATCATGTGGACTGCACGAACGACAGGCAGAACGGAAAGGTCGTATATAATTATTTTCTGATCGGATCGGATAAGACGGGCTACACCGAGTGGAGTTATATTCCGCTCGCATCAACGGGTTACGCTTATTAAGTAAAAGAGGAAGTGGAAAGCATGGCGGAGGTAACGGCAAGGGAACAGAGGATTTTTGACATTGCAAGGCTGGAATGGGATATGTTTCAGCATGTATATAATACGGGCGGACGGGCGTCGTGTCAGGACGATCCCGATACGTTTTTCCGTATGCGGATGAGCCAGTGGCTCGTCTATTCGGATGCCCTGCTTGAGAGCTATTATGAAGATTGTGTCCGCGCGCTGACCGAGGAGGGCAGGAATTTTTATTTTGAAAAATATACAAGAATGATGCGGACGACATATCCGGACGAATACGAAAAGGTGAAGCAATACCTCCCGGAAACGACGGAAGAACAGTCGGAAATGGTGGAGGAGATCGTGCAGATTCACTTAAAATGGGATGCGTGGATGCTTGCGCATTATCCGAATATCCGCAAAAACGGGCGTGCGCTCCGCACGGAGCAGGACAGCCCGGAGGAAGGCTCCTCCATGGAGAGCTACCTGCGCGCGGAGCTTACGACTTACTCTGCAAAGACACTCGGGCTGATGCTGGAGGAAACGAAAGCGGCGGATCAAAACGGCGAAAATCTGCTTCGGGACATCATTGCGGCGGAAACGCGTTTTTATGGGTATGCCTCGCTGGATGACGCCGAGGCAAAGCATGCGGATGTGGTATCGGACGGGAGCTGCCCGATTTAGGCGCATTTCCCTTTTTCTGTGGACAGGGGAAAACGGATATGCTACAATAAAAAACGTTTGAAAAGAAAATAAAAAGAGTGCTGTAAGGCAGACTGATAAGCAGGAGGATGAGAGATGTATTCACTTGACGAAGTAGTGAAAGCGGATCCCGAAATCGCGCAGGCGATCGTGGATGAGCAGAACAGACAGAACAGCCATATTGAGCTGATCGCGTCCGAGAACTGGGTGAGCAAGGCTGTGATGGCAGCGATGGGGAGTCCGCTTACGAATAAATATGCCGAGGGATATCCGGGCAAGCGTTATTATGGCGGATGCGAATGCGTGGACGTGGTGGAGAACCTTGCCAGAGAGCGTGCGAAGAAGCTGTTCGGCTGCGAATATGCAAATGTACAGCCGCATTCCGGTGCACAGGCAAACATGGCGGTCTTTTTTGCCTGCATGGAGCCGGGAGATACATTCATGGGAATGAATTTGGATCACGGCGGTCATCTTTCCCACGGTTCACCGGTGAATATGTCGGGCAAATACTTCAAATGTGTGCCGTATGGCGTGAATGATGACGGTTTCATTGATTATGACAAGGTGAGAAGCATTGCGTTGGAATGCAGACCGAAAATGATCGTGGCGGGTGCTTCCGCATATGCCAGAACGATCGATTTTAAGAAATTCCGTGAGATCGCGGATGAGGTCGGCGCGATCCTGATGGTGGATATGGCGCATATTGCGGGACTGGTTGCCGCAGGCATTCATCCGAGCCCGTTCCCGCATGCGGATGTCGTGACAACGACAACACATAAGACGCTGCGCGGACCGAGAGGCGGTATGATCCTCTGCAACCAGGAGGCAGCGGATAAGTATAACTTTAATAAAGCGATTTTCCCGGGTATTCAGGGCGGACCGCTCATGCATGTGATCGCGGCAAAGGCAGTCTGCTTTCAGGAAGCGCTGACGCCGGAATTCAAGAAATATCAGCAGCAGATCGCGGACAATGCACAGGCGCTCTGCAAGGGACTCATGCAGCGCGGCATCAGCATCGTATCCGGCGGTACGGATAATCATTTGATGCTCGTGGATTTGAGCCCGCTTGGACTGACCGGTAAGGCAGTTGAGAAGCTGCTTGACGCAGCGCATATCACAGCGAATAAGAATACCATTCCGAATGATCCGCAGAAGCCGTTTGTGACAAGCGGTATCCGTCTCGGTACGCCTGCGGTCACATCGAGAGGAATGAATACGGATGATATGAATGAGATCGCCGAAGCGATCGCGCTGGTGATCAAGGGCGGCGAGGAAAAGGTGCCGGAGGCAAGAGCGATCGTTCAGAAGCTGACGGACAAATATCCGTTGAATTAAAGAAAAGAGTATGGGAATGCGGTGGGCGGTACCCTGTGGTACCGCCTGCTTTTCAACATGTGGGAAATTTGTAACTGCACGGTTACGAGAAATTCACAATCTGAAATAAGGATTTTTGAGTCAGCAAAACAGTGGGGGACAGCAAATGTATCATGTGATCATCAATCCGGCGGCAAAATCCGGCAGGGGAAAACAATTATGGGCACAGCTTGAGAGTGTCTTCAAAGAGCAGGGCGCCGCTTATCAGGCACATTTTACGAAGCAGGAAAAGGATGCAGGGCGGTTTGCCGAAGAACTGACGAAATGCGGCGGCACCGTGCGGCTTTTGGTGTGCGGCGGGGACGGTACGCTCAATGAGGTGCTGCAGGGAATCCATGACCTTGACGCCGTGGAGCTTGCCTATATCCCGCAGGGCTCCGCCAATGATTTTGCCAAAGATTTCCCGGAACAGGGAAGTCCGACGGAGCGCTTAAGGCGTATTCTGAATCGGGAGCCATACCGGATCGACGTCGGTCTTGTCAAAATATTGGCGCAGGATGGTAAGGAATATGTGAGGCGGTTTGCCGGCAGTTCGGGGATCGGTTATGATGCGGCGGTGTGCGAGGAGGTCGATCGTTCGGCGCTGAAGCGTTATCTGAATCGGCTGCACCTCGGAAAGATTGCCTATCTGGCCATTGCACTCAAACAACTGATGCGGCTTTCTCAGTATCCGGTTCAGATCATGATCGATAAAGAGCGGAAGCTTGAGATGAAGCGCTGCATGTTTGGCGTGTTCATGGTGCACCGCTACGAGGGCGGCGGGTTTATGTTCTGTCCGGATGCGGACGCATTTGACGGCGCGCTCGATCTTTGCGTGGCGGAAAATCTGACGAGGCGGAAGATCCTGCGCATTCTGCCGAGCGCATTTTCAGGAAAGCATGTGCGTTACGAGAGGGAAATTCACATGCTGCGCGGGAAAGAGATTGTGGTCCGGGCAAAGGAGCCGATGTATTTCCATGTGGACGGAGAGGTGGTCTGCCGTGCGAAGGAGCTGCATCTGACCTGCCTGCACCAAAAGCTGAAGTTATATCTATAAAGAGAGGAAGAACCGGCAATGAAGGAGCTTATCAGAAAATACCGTCACGGCATACCGATGGTGATCTATCTGATCGTATATTTGATTCTTTTTTTTATCGTGGAAAGGATGACGGAGAATAATTATCACCTCGTTCACATAAAGCTGGATGATATGATCCCGTTCTGCGAATTTTTCGTAATCCCGTATTTTTGCTGGTTTGCGTATGTGGCAGGTTTCGTGCTGTATTTCATTTTTATTGACAAGGAAAGCTATTGGCCGATGTTCTGGTTTCTGGTTACCGGAATGACCCTGTTTTTGATCGTGTCGTTTATTTACCCGAACGGGCATGAGCTTCGTCCGACGGAGTTTGCGCGCGATAATGTCTTTACGCGCATGATCGCGAATCTGTATGTGACGGATACGGCGACGAATATTCTGCCGAGCATTCATGTATATAACTCCCTTGGCATTCATATTGCCGTGCGGAAAAGCAAGCGGCTGTCCAAGCATCGGGCAGTACAGATCGCTTCTGAGATTTTGTGCATTTTAATTATTATGTCAACCGTTTTCATCAAACAGCATTCCATGGTGGATGTGATCTCCGCCTTTGTACTGGCGGCGGTCATGTACGTGCTGATCTATGTTTTTCATGTGGTTCCTCAAAAAAATGAGATTTAGAAAAAAAGGAAATGGGAGATCTGTGCAGAATATGTATGAATAGAGAGTGTGCGGAGGATAACCTTGACGATCAGAGAACGTTTGGAAGCAAATGAAAAAGAAATATTGAGTCCGTATGCTGCGCTCAGCGTGAATTCGCGCGGCAGGCAGAAAGAGGAGGAGCAGTGCGACATCCGCCCCGTTTTTCAGCGGGATAGGGATCGGATTCTGCACTGTAAGTCTTTTCGCCGGTTAAAAGACAAAACGCAGGTGTTCCTCACGCCTGACGGCGACCATTACCGGACGAGAATGACGCATACGCTCGAAGTGTCGCAGAATGCGCGTACGATCGCAAAGGCGCTTCACTTAAATGAGGATCTGGCGGAGGCGATCGCCCTTGGACATGATCTGGGGCATACACCGTTCGGACATGCCGGTGAACGCGCGCTGAACAGCATTTGTCCGCTTGGTTTTAAGCACAATGAGCAGAGTCTTCGTACGGTGGATTGCTTGGAAAAAGACGGCCAGGGTATGAATCTGACCTATGAAGTGCGCGACGGCATCTTAAATCACCAGACCGACGGAAATCCGCAGACCTTAGAGGGCAAGATTGTCAGGCTTTCCGATAAGATCGCGTATATCCATCATGATATGGATGACGCCATACGCGGACAGATTCTCACGGAGGCGGACGTGCCTGCGCAGATTCAGGAAGTGCTCGGGCGTACCTGCGGCGAGCGGCTGGACTGCTTTATCCATGATTTGGTGACGACCAGCATGGAAAAAAACGATATTTGTATGTCGCCCGAGGTGGAGGACGCCATGAAGAAGCTCCGCCAGTTCATGTTCGTGCATGTTTATCAGAATCCGAGGGCAAAGGGTGAGGAAGGAAAGGCCGAGGGCATCATTGAGACGCTCTACACCTATTATTTGAATCATATCGAGCTGCTGCCCCAATTTTTGCAGAGACGCTTGGACGAAGGCGAATATCGGGAGCGGATCGTGTGCGACCATATCAGCTCGATGACGGATCGTTTTGTGCTGGAGCAGTACGAGAATTTGTTTATTCCGAAATCGTGGCATTATTGAGCATACATAGAAGGCAGAAAGGAAGGCGGCTCATGTACTATCCGGATGAGCTTGTAGAGGAAGTTCGGGAAAAAAATGACATTGTAGACGTCATTTCCGGTTATGTCAGATTAAAAAAACAGGGCAATAATTATTTTGGCTTATGCCCTTTTCATAATGAAAAATCACCGTCTTTTTCCGTTTCGCAAAATAAGCAGATGTTCCATTGCTTCGGCTGCGGCGCCGGGGGAAACGTCTTTACTTTTGTGATGCAGTACGAAAATTATACATTTCCCGAGGCAATCGGGTATCTGGCGGAGAAGGCGGGCGTGGCGCTTCCTGAGGTGTCCTACGACGAGGAGGCGAGGAAAAAAGATAACCGGCGCGCGCGCATTTTGGAGTTAAATAAGGCGGCGGCGAAATTTTATTACTATATGCTCCGTTCCCCGCAGGGCGCGTACGGTATGGAGTATTTGAAAAACAGAGCCTTGAGCGGGGAGACGATCAATCGGTTCGGGCTTGGCTGCTCAAGCAAATACAGTGACGAGCTTTTGAAATATTTGCGAAAACAGGGATATTCGGACGAACTGATGCGCGAAGCAGGGCTTGTTAATTTTGATGAAAAGAACGGTTTGTACGATAAATTCTGGAACCGCGTCATGTTTCCGATTCAGGACGTCAACCACCGGGTCATCGGGTTCGGCGGGCGCGTGATGGGGGACGGCAAGCCGAAATACTTAAATTCCCCGGAGACGATCGTGTTTGATAAAAGCCGAAATCTGTACGGACTCAATCACGCGAGAACCTCGCGCAAGAATCATATGATCCTCTGTGAGGGGTATATGGATGTGATCGCGATGCATCAGGCGGGATTTACCGAGGCGGTCGCTTCTCTCGGCACGGCGTTTACATCAGGGCAGGCGAGCCTCCTTAAGCGCTATGCCAAAGAGGTACTGCTGACCTATGACAGTGATGAGGCGGGAACAAAAGCGGCGCTCCGTGCGATTCCGATCCTAAAGGAAGCGGGATTGACTGCGCGGGTTATTCATTTGGAGCCGTACAAGGACCCGGATGAATTGATCAAGAATCAGGGAGCGGAAGAATTTCAGAAACGGATCGATGAGGCGGAAAACAGCTTCTTTTTTGAAATCCGTGTTCTGCAAAAAGATTACCGCATGGACGATCCGACGTCGCAGACGGAGTTTTACCGGGCGATCGCAGAAAAGCTCTGCGGCTTTCCCGAGGAGCTGGAGCGCGAAAATTACTTAACGGCGGTGGCGCGGGAGTTTATGATACAACCGGAGCAGCTTCGCAAGCTGGTCGTTTCCTATGCCGCGCGCATGGGGGGGATACCGGAGGCTGCGGCAAGACCGAAGCCGACTGCAGGTAAAAATAAGCAGGAAGACGCGGGGCGGACAAGCCAGAAGCTGCTGCTGACGTGGCTTGTGGACGAGCCCGAGGTGTACCCGATCGTACGGCGGTATATCCAGCCGGAGGATTTTACCGTGGAGCTGTACCGGAAAACGGCGGAACGTCTTTTCGCGGATATGGAGAGAGGTGCCCCCAATCCGGCGGCGATCATCAGTATGTTCACCGAGGAGGAGGAACAGCGTGAGGCAGCGGAGCTGTTTAACACGAAGCTGCCTGAGCTTTCCGAGGGCGCGGAGAAGGAACGCGCGCTGCAGGACATCATTTACCGGGTCAAGCAGGCGAGCTATGAATATGCGAGTGAAAGACTCGGCGAGGGACCCGAGGCGCTCATGAGATCGATCGAGAGGAAGCGGGAGCTGGAAGAACTGCGGAAAGTGCATATTTCCCTAAAATCAGGCTCAGAATAAAAAAGAAATTTGCGAATAGGAAACTATGAAAGGACGGACATTCGAATGGATGAAGCTTTACAGGCAAAGTTTGACGAGAAGATGAAAAATCTGTTAAGCCTTGCAAAGAAAAAGAAAAATGTCTTGGAATATCAGGAGGTCATTCATTTTTTCTCTGATATGGCATTGGAGGAGGAACAGATCGATAAGGTTTTTGAGAAACTGGACGCAAACGGCGTGGACATTTTGCGCATCACCGAGGAAGAAGACGATATCGATGAGGAGGAGATCACCCTCACGGACGAGGAAGTTGATCTGGAAAATATCGATCTGAGCGTGCCGGACGGCATGAGCATAGAGGATCCCGTCAGAATGTACTTAAAAGAGATCGGTAAAGTGCCGCTCTTAAGCGCGGATGATGAGATTGCGCTTGCGCAGAGGATGGAGGACGGCGCTCAGGCGGCGGAGATCGTTGAAGTGCTTAGGGAGGAGCTTGCCGAGACAGAGGAAGCTGCCGAAAAAGAGGATTTGGAACGCAGGATCGCCGAACAGCAGGAATTGATCGACAGCGGTGAGGACGCTAAGAAGAAGCTTGCCGAGGCAAATCTTCGTCTGGTCGTCAGCATAGCAAAGCGTTATGTCGGGCGCGGCATGTTGTTTTTGGATTTGATCCAGGAGGGAAATTTAGGACTCATCAAGGCGGTTGAGAAATTTGATTACCGTAAGGGGTATAAGTTTTCTACCTATGCGACATGGTGGATCAGACAGGCCATCACAAGAGCGATCGCAGATCAGGCGCGGACCATCCGCATTCCTGTTCACATGGTAGAAACGATCAACAAACTGATCCGTGTCAGCAGACAGCTCCTTCAGGAGCTTGGACGTGAACCGACCCCGGAGGAGATCGCCAAGGAGCTGAACATGCCGGAGGATCGTGTGCGTGAAATCTTAAAGATCTCGCAGGAACCGGTATCCATGGAAACACCGATCGGCGAGGAGGAGGATTCTCATCTGGGCGATTTCATTCAGGATGATAATGTCCCCGTTCCCGCAGACGCGGCGGCGTTTTCCCTGTTAAAAGAGCAGCTCGGCGAAGTGCTCGGAACGCTGACGGAACGGGAACAGAAGGTGTTAAAGCTGCGGTTCGGTTTGGACGATGGCAGGGCACGTACCTTGGAGGAAGTCGGAAAAGAGTTTAACGTGACGAGGGAGCGTATCCGGCAGATTGAGGCGAAAGCGCTCCGCAAGCTGCGTCATCCGAGCAGAAGCCGCAAGCTGAAGGATTATTTGGATTGAGCGCGAAAGAGCCGGCGCTGTCAGAGCGCATGAAGCATGTACTGATGCTTGTTTCCCCTCATATGGCTGTCGCGGATGTCGGATGTGACCACGGCTATATGGCGATCGAACTGATCCGGTCGGGAAAGGCGGGGCACGTCATTGCCATGGACATTAACGAGGGACCGCTTGCACGGGCGAGGGCGAATGTTAGCGCATACGGACTTTGTGATGAGATCGAGACGAGACGCAGTGACGGGATGGAGGCGCTTTGCCGGGGTGAGGTGCAGGGCGTGATCTGCGCGGGAATGGGCGGAAAAACGATATGCGGGATCATGGAGCGCAGTCGTCTGCTCGTACGGGAACTGGATGAACTGGTGTTACAGCCGCAGTCCGAGTTACATATCGTAAGAGGTTATTTGCGGGAAAACGGATTTCTCATTGCGAAGGAAGACATGGTATCGGAGGACGGGAAATTCTATCCGATGATGCGGGTGATTCCTGCGCGTGGCGCGGAAAAGAAAGCGCCGGACAGTATGGAAACAGGGAATGCCGAAGCAGGCGCACAAAGACAGCGCGTGGAAGACAGGTACGGTCCGTGTCTGCTTGCCGAAGGGCATCCCGTTCTGCGGCAATATCTGCAAAGAGAGAGAGCCGTCTGCGAGGAGGTTTTGCGGAATCTGTCGCAGACTGACACGGAAAGAGGCTTATCGCGCAGGGAAGAATTAACGCGGCGGCTTTCCGATATCGCGATCGCGGAAAAGATTACAGTAAAATTGTCTGTATAGAAAATGATGTACACGTGGGTTTTGCAAGATCTCGTGCAGGAGGTGTGCCGGATGAGATGCAGTGAGTTAATTGCGAGACTGGAAGAATTAGCGCCTCCGCATTATGCGGAGGAATGGGATAATGTGGGACTGCTTGCGGGCAGAAGGGATAAGGAGATCAAAAAGATCATGGTAGCGGTGGACGCGACGAGTGATGTGATCGAGCAGGCGTGTCGGGCCCGTGCAGATCTTCTTTTAACGCATCATCCGCTGTTGTTTCGCGCGCAAAAACAAATTTGCAGCGATGACTTTATCGGGAAACGCCTGCTGCGTCTTATACAGAGCGACATTTGTTATTATGCCATGCACACGAATTTCGACGTCATGGGGATGGCGGATGCGGCGGCGGACGAGCTGGGATTAAAAAATCCGGGCGTGCTGAAGGTGACCTGCGAGGATGAGATTTCCTGCGAGGGGATCGGCAGATACGGAAAGCTGCCGGGTGTGATGATGCTTGCCGAATGCGCGGAATATGTAAAAACGGCATTTGCGCTGCAAAAGGTAGCGGTCTACGGCAATCTGGATCGTATGGTGGAAGTCATGGCGGTGCTTCCGGGTTCCGGAGGCGATGAGATCGCGGATGCGCTGCGTGTGGGCGCGGATGTATATCTGACAGGGGATGTTTCCCATCATGACGGGATTGACGCCATGGAGCAGGGGCTGTCCGTGATCGATGCAGGACATTTCGGTTTGGAAAAATTGTTTACCACTTATATGAGAGATTATTTTTTCAGGGAGCTTCCGGAACTCGTGCTTTTAGAAGCGGAGGAAAAAGCGCCGTTTCAGATGGTGTAGTGGTATCAAATAAAAAAGATGGTTACGAAGCGCAGGGGGTGACGTCTCCTGCCATACGAATCGATAATCTGATGAAAAGAAAGGGGCGCGTTATGATTATGAATCCACAGTATCATCCGGCTTACGGGGGAGCGTCGGCGACGCAGAATATGCCGTATGGGGTGAATGCGCCTTACGACCAGAACGCGGCGTACGGAATGAACCAGTCATACGGCCAGAACGCGGCGTACGGAATGAACCAGCCATACGACCAGAATGCACCGTACGGAATGAACCAGCCATACGGTCAGAACGTGCCGTACGGGATGAATCAACCATACGGCCAGAATGCGCCATACGGAATGAACCAATCATACGGCCAGAACGCGGCGTACGGAATGAATCAACCATATGAACAGAACGCGGCGTACGGAATGAACCAGCCATACGGCCAGAATGCGGCGTACGGAATGAACCAGCCATACGGACAGAACGCGGCGTACGGAATGAACCAGCCATACGGCCAGAACGCGGCGTACGGAATGAACCAGCCACACGACCAGAACGCAGCGTACGGAATAAATCAGCCCTATGAGGTTGCGCCGGCTTACGGAGCGAATCTGCCCTGCGAAGTAAATCCGCCGTTCGGAGGCGCGGCGTCCCATGGTCTGCCTGCCGTATATACCCCGACGTGGCAGCAGGGGGTGATTGAACCGTATCAGAATCCCTATCGTTTTATGCCGAACAATCCAAAGCATACGGAAGGCGGGGCGAAAGAAGGAATCAATCAGCTCATATGGTTTAGTATTGCAGGCATCATGATCGCGGCGTTTCTTGCCATTATGATCGGCATTGCGATTCATGATGACGGAACGGGGATGAACGTGTCGGAGGCATTTTCCTCATGGATAGCCGGCTTCTCAGATAAGGAGGAGGGCGGGGAGGAGAATCTGCCCGCGGTCAGATTTATGACCGAGGATTCAGAAACGATCAGAGGAGACCTGTTTGCTGTCGGGGAGGACGGTTCTGTTTTTGTCCGAACGGAATACGGCGTCTGCCGTGTCGCAAAAAACGGAGACGGCTACGAATATAACGGCTGGGCTGCAGAGCTTGACCCGGACATTACCGTCCGCTCTATGGCAGTCTATGGCGATTATCTGTATCTGGCATGCGGCGAGAACGGAATTTACAGAGTGAACACTGCGCGCAGCAATACCTTTTCACAGATCATAGATGATAATGTGAAGTCCTTTGTGATCGCGGAGGATAATCTTTTTTATATTTCTATGGAGTATGTTGATCTGAGTCGTGACGCTTTTGATTTGGATTCTTGGGGGAGATTATACATAGCCGGCTTAAACGGCAAAGGACAGCGATCGCTTAACGAGAAGGTGCTTTGTAATTCCAAATATTTTAGCAGCGCCGATTTTGTATATGTGGGCGGCTATCTGTATTATTTTGATCAGAATGAGAATCTAAAGCGGATGCGTGCTGACGGATCGGGCAGCCGCGTGCTCGTGGAGCGGGAGAGGCAGAAGCCTTCTTTTTCCGGCTGCGGGCTGTATGAAAACGGCGGTATTCTGTATCTGCCGTCACGAAACGGCGGCATTTTTTCCTATGACTTGGAAACGGATAAGCTGAAAAAGATAACGGATGTAACAATATCCCCCCGATCACCGATTCTGTTTGCGGGAAATGCCCTGCTTTACAAGGATGAAGCGGAGTGTGTATGGCATCAGATCAAAGACGGACAGGATACCGTTTATGAGAGTCCGCTCAATGATACAGAGCTTTGGATGCAGGCGGTCGGAACCGGAGAATTGTTTGCATTCCATGAACCAAACGATTATTATTCTATTTCTTTTTGGAGTGGGAATATCCAAGCGCAGGATCTCATTGAGATAGACTATGAAACAATGCCGGAGGTGGACATCGAGGAAGAACAGGATGTGCTGTTACAGGGCACAGAGCAGGAGGACTGTCGTGCGGCACAGTTTGTCTACGACGGACCGAATGGGGCTTCCGTGTACGAGCGCTATGTCATTTTTATGTATTCCGGATATAACTATAATATATCAGAGGAATCTGTAGGCCCTCTTTTCTGGACTTATACGGATGAGGGTGGGGAGCATACCGAGCGATTGGTGGAAGGTGAAGTCGGCGCGTTCTTTGTCGAAAATGATATGCTCTATTATACACTGTGGGACGAGAGGTCAGAGAGCTATGCTTTCTGCTGCATGGATCTTACAGAACAGACACAAGAGTGTCTGATCCCTGTGGGAATGACGAAAAAGTTTGCCTGCTGTAATGGTATGATCTATTATGTGGCGGCAGACGACGAGAGACTGTACGGATATCGTTTGTCGGACGGAGAAAGTGAGCAGATCAGCGAGGACAAAGTCGGCTGCTATGATATTTATAATGGGATGATTTACTATGAAAACCTTACGGATGCAACGATCTGTAAGATGCGGCTGGATGGGACACAGGCAGAGGAGATCGATGTGCCCTTTGATTGCGGGGAACCCTTGTGGCAGTTGAAGGTATGCCCGTATGACGGCGGCATATATCTGGCAGTGATCATGGATAGAGATGCGGTTCACCGCGGAAACAGCATGTGTCTGTTTGCGGTGGACGGTGAGATGGAGCTCTTTTTTGGTGATGACTTTGGGAACTTTGACAGAAGGCAGACGCTTTATTACAGGGACAACCTTTTATATTATTCCTCAAATATCGCTTATGAGATTCGGGTATTTGACTTTGAAGAATATTTTGACGGCGGCGGAAGCGGTATCCGTGCGGATTCTTACGACACGATTCTCTGTGAAGAAAATATGAATACCTTTGCGATGACGGATGAGTTTGTTTACGTGCAGCTGTATCTGGATCAAGATATCATTGCGGTGTATGACAGAGAGACGGGCGAACTGGTAGAGGAGATTGACTGCAGCGATTTTTGGAGATAGATGTCGTAAATGAAAAAAGACAGCGGGCTTTGTTCTATTTTTTAGAATAGGAAACGGACAGTCATTTTCCGCTATAAAAAAATTTGACGAAACATAAGCCATATGCTATTTTAGGAACTGGGGATGCGTACATACGAGGTCTGCGCAAACTCTTTTGTAAGCAGAATGAACAATCGCGGCTGCATTCGTGCAGGTGAGGAAAGTCCGGGCTTCACAGGGCAGGATGCCGGATAACGTCCGGTGGAGGNGACTCNAAGGANAGTGCAACAGAAATGATACCGCNGTTCNNNGCGGAANCCCCGTTCNGGTAAGGGTGGAANGGCAGTGTAAGAGACTACCGNCGTNNCTGGTAACNG
>JAAUZV010000001.1:0-109951 GCA_014804425.1 Lachnospiraceae bacterium | reverse complement strand
GCNNTGTAAACCCCATCCGNAGCAAGACCAAANAGANAGCNANAGNCNNGCCCGGTCTGCTTTCAGGTAGGTCGCTTGAGGCTGTCGGTAACGGCAGTCCTAGATAGATGATTGTTCTCGACATAACCCGGCTTATAGTTCTGCTTACTCTAAATGCAAAAGGAGCTGCGCGCGAGCGGAGTTCTTTTTGTATTCATGGGGAAATGGAAATNCCCCAACTGNCAAAAAAGAANGGAGCGATNNTANCAATGTGTACCTGTGTCGTAATGGGAAAAAATNATCGTTATTTTGGAAGAACCTTNGATTATGAATGCCGCTTCGGAGAAAGTGCTGCGATCACGCCGAGAAANTATCCGTTCTCACTCAAAAACGGTTCGGCNATCCGCACGCGGTATGCCATGAACGGTATGGCGACGGTCGTCGGCGATTATCCGCTTTANGCGGAGGCGGTCAACGAAAAAGGNNTGGCGATGGCGGGCTTAAATTTCCCGGGAAGNGCAGTCTATTTTGANCCGGCTGAAGGNAAACTGAACCTTACGCCTTTTGAACTGATCCCATGGTTTTTGGGACAGTACGAGACGGCAGCGCAGGTGCGGGAGTGTCTTCCAAAGCTGGTCATCACGAATGTGCCGTTTTCCGAGAAGCTGCCGCTTAGCTGGCTTCATTGGATGATATCCGACAAAAANGAGTGTATTGTGATAGAGCAGACGAACGAGGGTTTGCGGTGGTATGAAAATCCGACCGGTGTGATGACGAATAATCCGCCGTTTCCGTTTCAGATGATGAACCTTCGGAATTATCTGAATCTTTCACCGAACGATCCGGTCAACCGTTTTTCTGACCGGCTCACGCTCTTACCGTACGGACGGGGAATGGGNGCGATCGGTCTGCCCGGAGATAACTCACCGGAATCCAGATTTGTGCGGGCAGCGTTNAACAAGCTCAATTCCGAATGCGCGGAGGACGAGGTCAGCTGCGTGACNCAGTTTTTCCATGTGCTGGAATCGGTTTCCCTCGTGCGCGGAGCGACGATCACGGAGGACGGAAAGCCGGACATCACGAATTATAGCTGCTGTGTGGACACAGAGAGCGGAACCTATTATTACAGGACGTATACGAACAGTCAGATCACGGCGGTCAAAATGACCGAGAAAGAAAAAAATGCCGCATCGCTGATCAATATCCCGCTTGTGGAAGAACAACAGATATATTATGTAAANTAAATCAGTCGATCATCGTCTGCCAGTGTTCTGCATGGTAGGCGTCGAAACACATCCGAATCTGCTCCGTCGTTGTCTTTTCACCCGCGAGGGGAGCGGGCAGCTCCGAAAGACCGAAATAGCGGCTTTCTGTTGTCTCCGCATTGGGACAAAAGGCGCCGCCGGCGGCGGAGCAGAGAACAAACACCTTGCAGATTTTATAGGCATACCGCGGAAGATTGTGTTTATCCCGATCCTGCACGGCGATGACCTGCTCCACGGTCACGTCTAAGCCGGCTTCTTCCTTTACCTCTTTGATGGCGCTTTCCTTTACCGAAGTATCCGCATCCACCCATCCGCCGGGCAGGGACCATGTGCCGTTTACCTCTTTGACCAAAAGGATTTTTTCGCCGCTGAAAACGGCGGCGCGCACATCCAGCTTCGGCGTCTGATAGCCGGTCTCATTGCAGAACAGGTCTTTCACCTTCTCCAAGGGGATGTCCGTCTGTTCGCTCATCATCTCAGCCGCGATATTGCGTATTTTTTCATAACGCTCTAAGTCAAAAGAATCTTTTCCGTAAAACAGGCCGGCCTGGGCAATGCTTTGTAAAGAAACAGCCCATTTCAGCCACTTTTCTTTGTTGTCCATAGGGATACCCTCCTGTCATCTTGCTTTGATCGACAAATTATTGTATCATAATTAGGAACAGTTCAAAAGAGGCAGGAGAAAACGAATGATACTGGACAAGAAAGAAACGATCAGGATCAAAGAGCGTGACGAGAGAAAAAAAGCGAAAAGAAGACGGAAGATTCTTTGTTTCTCAGCTCACATGGTATTGCTCGTTCTGACATTTTTACTGCTTCCGCTCAATCTCTTTGTCGTCAATTTTCCGGAATGGATCGTCGTGCTCTGCGGGGGTGCGGCGCTGGCACTGCTGATCTTCTATCTGATCGTGTTTCGGACCAAACTGGTTACTAAGATTTTGCTGCCGGTATTATCCGTCGCTATCGTGGCACTCTGTGTGCTTGTGACGTATTGCTGTCCGTATTGGAATTCCTATTCCTTTAAGCAGGTTGATACGGTGTGGTTGAATTTCGATGAGAATGTAACCTATGAGCAGGCCGCGGAGGACTTAGCGGCGGCAATGCGGCATCTTGCGCATGTGCATCCGATGTTTCGGAACGGCTTAACGCCCGAGATACAGGAACGTTATGACGCTTCACTGGGGCGCTTAAAGGAGATGGAGGCGATCACGGTAAACGATTTGCGGCGGGAACTCCAGACGGTGCTTAATCCGATTCACGATGCGCATACCACAACCTATAACAGCTGGCCCGACGACCGCTATCTGGCGGATATTCCGATGAAGCGGTGGGAAGGGTACACTGTATATTCCGTAAACGGCAGAACAACGGAGGAAATTGTGGAGGCGGCAGCGCCGTATTATTCTTATGAGACAAAAGACTGGATCACGGTGGACGTCGGCAGCCTTGCCGCGCTTTCGTTCTGCGGCTATGAGGAGCCGTTTACCTTTGTGTGGAAAAACGAAGAGGGGGACATGATAACGGAAACCTATACCGCGGAGAATTTTGTCACGGAGGAATCGTATGACGCCCTGTTCGAATTTTATGAGCAGTATTATGGGGATGTGCCGGTTGCGGAGACGGAGAGCCCGTTTGTTTTTTATGAGATCGACGAGGAAAGGTCCCTTGCGATCCTGACGCTTTCCGCCTGCAATTATAACGAGGAATATATCCGCTGTGTGCGGGAGATGTTTCAGGAAGTAAAAGAAAAGAACATTCAAAATGTGGCAGTCGATCTTCGCGGAAACGGCGGAGGGAATTCGCTTGTCGCCAATGAGTTTATCAAATATCTTCCGGCCGCACGGTATCGCGATGTGCCGTGTGACTGGCGGTGGGGATGGTTTGTTTTTTCATACGACGGATGGATAAAAAATAAGCAATACGGGGATTTGCTTTTTGACGGTGAGGTCTATGTGCTGACCGACAGCGGTTCGTTCTCTTCCGCAAAGGATTTTGCAATGATCATTCAGGATAACGGGCTTGGACATGTCATAGGAATCGCTCCGGCAAATGCCGTGAACGGCTACGGAGATGTGGCGTTGTTTTCGCTGCCGAACAGCGGGATGCTCATGCAGGTTTCCACAAAGAAATGGTACCGCATTGATGTGACGAATACGGACGATTATGTGGTGCCGGATTTTCCGGGAGAGGATGCGCTCACCGTGCTGTATTCGGTCTTGGAGGCGGGAAGATGACAAGAAAAGAGGTGTTTGCATATAGCAGGAAAGCTTATCGGATCGAGCCGGATTACCCGTTTCGCGAGGATTTCGATTCCGCTGTGCTGCGGCATCGGGATACAAAAAAGTGGTTTGCGCTCGTCATGCATGTAAAGGCGGATAAGCTGGGATATGAGGGAGAGGAACAGATCGACATCCTTACCATGAAATCGGAGCCGATGCTCATTGATTCCCTTGTGCTGCGTCCCGGCTTTCACCGGGCATATCATATGAATAAAACAAAATGGTTCAGTGTAGAATTAAAGGATACGGTTTCCAAAGAGGAAATCAAAAGCCTGATGGATTTAAGCTATGAGCTGACGGAATAATGAATGAAACGGAGGGATGAACAATGTGTATCGTGACAATGGACGGGGTTCAAAAAGAATATCCGCAGGGCATCACCTATGAGGAGATCGTGCGCGAGGGTGAGAGCGAGCCGGGCGATGAGGCGGTGCTTGTCAGGGTAAACGGTAAGGTACGGGAGCTGTGCAAGCATTTAGAGGGGGATTGTATCATAGAAAAAATCCGGCGCAGCGATACGATGGGGCACAAGACCTATGTGCGTTCCGCTATTTTTTTGTTTGTCAAAGCGGCAACCGATACGATCGGTGCGGAACATATTGAGGAATTAAAGGTAGAATTTGCGATCGGGAAGGGATATTATATTTCCGCCAGAGGAGATTTCACGCCCTCGGAGGAGCTTGCAGGACGGATCGAAAAAAGAATGCGTGAGATGACGGAGGCAAAGCTGCCGATCGTAAAGCAGACTTATCCGTCGGCGGAGGCAGTTGCCATGTTTGCCGAAAACGGCATGAGTGACAAAGAAAAGCTGTTCCGCTACCGCAGAAGTTCGTCCATCAACGTATATACGCTTGACGGCTACCATGATTATTATTATGGATATATGATGCCGAACACCGATTATATCCGCTATTATGAGGTATTATGCCACGAGAACGGCTTTATTTTGAATTTGCCCGACATGGGAAACCCGAAGGAGCTTGTTCCCTTTGCACCGCAGAAAAAATTGTTCGACACGCTTGTGGAGTCGGGGCGCTGGAGCCATTTGTTCGGACTGGACACGATCGGCGATTTGAACGATCAGATCTGTTACGGAAATATCAGCGACCTGATCCTTGTGCAGGAGGCGCAGCAGGAGCGCAGGATCGGTGAGATCGCGCAGGAGATCGTGAAGCGGGGCAATGTCAAATTCGTGATGATCGCGGGACCGTCTTCGTCGGGCAAGACGACATTTTCCCACCGCCTTTCGATCCAGCTTCGGACGCTCGGCATGAATCCGCATCCGATCGGTGTGGATGATTATTTTGTCAACAGGGAAAAAACACCGCTTGATGAGAACGGCGATTATAATTTTGAATGTCTGGAAGCGATCGACGTGGAGCAGTTCAATAAGGATATGACAAGACTGCTTGCCGGGGAGACCGTGGAGCTGCCTAGCTTTAACTTTAAGACGGGGCAGAGGGAGTATAAAGGCAATTATAAGACGCTCGGTGAGGATGATATTCTCGTGATCGAGGGCATTCACTGTCTCAATGACAAGCTCTCCTACACGCTGCCGACGGAAAGTAAATATAAGATTTATATCAGTGCGCTCACAACTTTAAATATCGACGAACATAACCGGATTCCGACGACGGACGGGCGTCTTCTGCGCCGTATGGTGCGCGACGCGAGGACGCGGGGGGCGACGGCAAAGCGGACGATTCAGATGTGGCAGTCCGTCCGCAGGGGCGAGGAGGAAAACATTTTTCCGTATCAGGAGAGCGCGGATACGATGTTTAACTCCGCACTTATTTATGAACTTGCCGTTATCAAGCAGTTTGCGGAGCCGTTATTATTCAGCATCCGGCCGGAGGAGCCGGAATATGACGAGGCGAAGCGCCTGTTAAAATTCCTTGGCTATTTCCTCGGCATCACAAGCGAAAAGCTGCCGAATAACTCCATTGTGCGTGAGTTCGTGGGCGGAAGCTGCTTCCCGGTATAAAAAAGAATGGCGCAAAGCGCCATTCTTTTGGATGAGTGGTCTTGGGTAGAAATATGAAAAAAATCAGGCGGACGGTCAGGAAAAGAGGACAGAAGGGAATCGTGCGCGTGCGGCTTCTTACTGCTGCGCTTTTACTGGCGCTTGTGTGTCTGTGCGGGGTGCTGTATATGACCGGTTTTTTGTCTGTGCAAAAAACCGTTTTCAAAGAAGCATATGACACGCGGGCGGCCTCGCTTGGCGTTGTCAAGATCGTATGCGGCGATTTTCGCGGCAGCGGCGTGGTGATCGCGCAGGATGAAGAGGGTCTCGTGATCGTTTCGGCAAAGCATCTGCTCATGTATGATGTGCGGGCGAAGGTGAGCTTCGTTGGGATGGAAAGCGGAGAAAATGCGGAGGGGGACGTGATCGGCTACTCGGCGTCGTATGATCTTGCCTTTCTGCATGTGCCGCTGGATGAAAACAGGCAGCAGGCAGTGATATGCACAGACGATGCCTACCGGGAGCTGCGGGCGGGAGATTCCATCGTGCAGATCGGTCTGTCCGAGAATGCGGAATTGGAATACTATATAGGCGTTGCACAGGCAAAAGAGGTTTGGATCAGCGACTACAATGCTTGTATGCTCTTAAACAAATGCTATGCCGAAGCGGGCATGAGCGGCGGCGGCGCTTTTGACGAAAACGGGCGTCTGGTCGGTATCATCATTGCGGGAGATGCGCAGGGAACAGTCTGCATGCCGATGACGACGGTGCTTGAGGAGTATCGGGAATTTACCGGATCAATAGATTGAAGCGCGGCAGCAGGAAACGGCGTGAAAGGATGGGGAAGAGACAACTGCAACCGATACTGGATTTTTTAGGACAAAGATGCTATGATATACGGTTAGAGAGTATCGGAGATACCGAATAAAGAAATTGAAAGAACGAAAAGAATAGGAGGACGGTTATGACTAAAATTAGTGTTTTCTCCGGTTTTTTGGGAGCGGGAAAGACCACATTGATCAAAAAACTGTTAAAAGAGGCGTTTGCGGGCGAACAGGTCGTGCTCATTGAGAACGAATTCGGCGAGATCGGAATTGACGGCGGGTTCTTAAAAGAAGCGGGAATTGAAATCAAGGAAATGAATTCCGGCTGTATCTGCTGTTCCCTTGTCGGAGATTTCGGAACGTCGTTAAAAGAGGTACTTGCCACCTACCATCCCGAGCGGATTCTGATCGAGCCGTCCGGCGTCGGCAAGCTTTCCGATGTCATCCGTGCCGTAGAGAATGTGGACATGGGAGACGAAGTGACATTGGACAGCGCGGTGGCGGTCGTTGACGCAAGCAAGGCAAAAATGTATATCAAGAACTTCGGTGAGTTTTTTATTAACCAGATTGAGCATGCAGGCACGATCGTGTTAAGCCGTACCGGCAATATCGCGATGGAGAAGCTGGAGGAGACGATCGCGCTGATCAGGGAGCATAACGCGAAGGCGGTCATTATCACTACGCCGTGGGAGGAGATTGACGGAAAAGACATCTTAAAGGCGATGGAGGGCTCCTCTGACTTAAAGGATGAATTGATCCGTGAGCTGATGGCGCATGAGGACGAACAGGAGCATCATCACCATCATCACGACCATGAGGAGGATGAGCACGAGCACCATCATCACCACGACCATGAGGAGGATGAGCACGAGCACCACCATCATCACGACCATGAGGAGGATGAGCACGAGCATCATCATCACCATGACGGGGAGTGCGACTGCCACCATCACCATCATCACCATGCCGACGAGGTATTCCAGAGCTGGGGCATGGAGACACCGGCGCACTATCGCATGGACGAGATCGAGCGCATCTTAACAGAACTTGACAACGAGGAGCGCTACGGCATCGTGCTGCGCGCAAAAGGCATGGTCGCGGGAGAAGGAAATTCCTGGGTATACTTCGATTATGTTCCCGAGGAGCGCAATGTGCGCGAGGGAAAAACGGATGTGACGGGCAAATTCTGTGTGATCGGTTCCAAACTGAACGAGGAACACCTAAAAGAATTGTTTACGAAATAAACAACGCGCAGCATTTTGAAAGGACGTGGAAACGCAATGAAACCCGTATATATGATCAATGGTTTTTTGGAGAGCGGAAAGACGGAGTTCCTCTCGTTTACGCTTTCCCAAGATTATTTTCGGACAAAAGGAACCACGCTGCTCTTACTGTGTGAGGAGGGTGAGAAAGAGTACGATCCGAAGCTCCTGAAAAAAAGCAAGACGGTCGTGGAACTGATCGAGCGCGAGGAAGATTTTCAGCCTGCGCATCTGCTGGAGCTGGAAAAGAAGTGGAATCCGGAACGTATTTTGATCGAATACAACGGCATGTGGAGCTGCAAGGATTTAAAGCTGCCGTTTCACTGGACGATCGAGCAGCAGATCACGACGATCAATGCCGCGACCTTCCCGATGTACTATAATAATATGCGATCACTGGTCGCTGACGCGGTGCGGGGATCGGAGCTTATTATCTTTAACCGCTGCGATGAGGTATTGGAGGAACTTGGTACCTACAAGCGCAATATCAAGGCGGTGAATCCGCAGGCGGACATCGTCTTTGAGGGAAAAGACGGTGAGATCAGTCAGATCTTTGAAGAAGATCTTCCGTATGACCTAAAACAGGACGTGCTGGAGCTTGACAATCTGGGCTATGGCATTTGGTATATTGACAGCATGGATCATCTGGAGCGCTATGTCGGGAAGACGGTCGTGTTTCCGGCGCTCGTCATGAAACCGAAAAAAATGCCCAAAGGCTATTTCATTCCGGGCAGAATGGCGATGACCTGCTGCGCGGATGATATGGCGTTTATCGGTTATGTCTGCAAATATGAGAAGGCGGATGAGCTGAAAGAAAAACAGTGGGTACAGGTCACGGCAAAGGTGTGCCGGGAACAGTTTTCCGGATACCACGGCGAGGGACCTGTCCTCCATGCGCTCACCATCGTACCGACGAAGGCGCCGGAGGATGATGTTATCAGCTTCGGGGGATGACTATGTACCATTATACGATTGCACAGTGGCTTCTGTTTTTCTTTTTTTACTGCTTTTTCGGCTGGTGCTTTGAAAGCTCCTACGTATCGGGCAAGCAGGGGAGATTTGTGAATCGCGGTTTTATGTACGGACCGTTTCTTCCGATCTACGGAAGCGGCGCCATCATGATGCTTGTGGTATCCTCTCCGTTTCAGGATCATTTGATCGCGATTTATTTTGCAGGACTGGTGGGAGCGACCGTGCTTGAATATGTGACCGGAACAGCGATGGAAGCGTTGTTTCATGTCCGTTACTGGGATTATTCCTACAAGCGGTTTCAATATAAGGGGCATATCTGCCTCTCCTCCTCGGTCGCGTGGGGTTTTCTGACCCTGCTTCTCACGCAGTTATTACATAAGCCGGTCGAACAGTTTATCTGCGGATTTTCCGACCGGGTATCCACGGTGCTGGCGGCTGTGATCGGCGTGATCGCTCTCGCTGACTTTGTTCTTTCCTTCAAGGCGGCATTTGAACTGCGGGATCTTCTTGCAAAACTGGAAAAAGCAAGGGAGGAAGTCGAGAAGGCAAAGGAGGAGCTCGCGCGGTGGCAGAAGCGCAGGGACGTGGAAATTGCACTGCGGGCGCAGGAGTCGGAACAAAAAAGGGAACAAAGAAAAGAGCAGCTTGAGATGTGGCTTGCGGAACGAGGGGAGCAGGCGGCAGCGATCGCGGAGGGCGCCCGCCGTAAATTGCAGACCAGGCGGATCTTACGCGGCAATCCGGGTATGGTGTCCGGCAGATTTAAGGGCAGCATGGAGGAGCTGAAGCAGCTGGTGCTGCGGATCAGGAAGAGCGAGTCGGATAAGAGCGGCGTGGATCAAAAGGAATGAGGTATAAGCGGAACGGATAACACGCATCGGAATAGAGAAAGGGAATGGGTACCATGAAGCAGCAGAACTTAAAAGAACTGATCGCCACGGTGGATGACATATGCAAGATCATGACGGATGCGAATGTGGGCAATTCTGCGGGGAAACCGATGTCCTTAAAGGAAAGCTTTCATTTTGAGCTGCTGAAATTTGCCGTATATCTGGCGGATGCCGACGGGAAGTTTGAGGAACGTGAGCTTTCCGTGATCGCGGAGTATCTGGGCATTAAGGCAGAGGCAAAAAATTTACGTGCCATGAAATACCGCGAGAATATCGATGAGCACTTTGACGAACGGATTCCCTCCGTGGTCAAATATGCGGTGCTGGCGGATGCCGCGCGCAAGATCACGCCCGATGAGTACAAACAGCAGAAGGCGCAGATCATGGTGGATACCTACAAGCTGTTCGGACAGACGATGTTGGCATGCTATGACGAGGACGCGGGCATGGAGACGATGTCAAAGTATACCGCGTACATCAAACGTCTGGAAGACTTCTTAAAAGAGTACGGCGTGTTTTATACGGGCTCCGCAAAAATCATCAAACCGATCGAGCCCACGGCGGAGCCGGATGAGACGGAGGAGGAGCGGGCGGCAAAGCTGGAAAAGCTGATGGAGGAATTCAATGGGCTTGTCGGCTTAAACGAAGTCAAGCACGAGGTCAACAGCCTCGTGAATCTGATCAAAGTACAGAATATGCGCAAAGCGCAGGGCATGAAAGTATCCGACGTTTCCAAGCACATGGTTTTTTCGGGGAATCCGGGTACGGGCAAGACGACGGTCGCGCGCATGCTCGGTGAGATCTATAAATATATCGGCGTACTGCCGAAAGGACAGCTGACGGAGGTTGACCGCGGCGGTCTTGTCAAGGGCTATATCGGTCAAACGGCGACAAAGGTGTTAGAGGTCGTCGATGAATCGCTCGGCGGCATTCTGTTCGTGGATGAGGCATATACATTGACCGTCGGCAAAGGAGAGGGCGATTTCGGACAGGAGGCGGTCGATACGCTCTTAAAAGCGATGGAAGATCACCGCAGCGAGTTCGTTGTGATCGTGGCGGGCTATACCGATCTGATGGAGGAATTTCTTTCCTCCAATCCGGGGCTCAAATCCCGCTTTAACAAGTTTATCCATTTTGGAGATTACAGTGCGGAGGAATTGCTTGCGATCTTGGAGTCCATGTGCGCAAAGCAGGAATACACACTGTCTGAGGAGGCGCGCGTGCGCGCAAGGGAATTGTTCGAGAAGCGTGTGCAGAACAAGCCCGATAATTTTGCGAATGCCCGCGACGTGCGTAACTTTTTGGAGCATGCGATCGCGAACCACGCGTCGCGTGTCGTAAACGAGAAGGATGCGGATAAGTCCATGCTCTCCACTCTTGAGGCAGCGGATCTGGAGGATTTTGTATAAAGAATATGGTAAAACTGCACAATGCAGCGCGGGGATACAATGCAGCAAAACGCTGAAAAATGGCCGCGCGATAAAAAATCACTGACAATTTTTCTTTTTGGGTGCTACAATAGAGTTGGGGGCAATGCGGGGTATCGCAGCGCCCTTTTCAATTCATTGCAATCGAAAACATGTGACGGATTGTTGCCTCAGCATCCAGAAAGGAAAGTGTGAGAAAATGTATCAGGTCAATGATTTGATCGTGTATGGAAACCACGGAGTATGCAGGGTTACGAACATCGGGACGCCGGAAATCCCGATGGCGGATCAAACGAAGCAGTATTATACGCTGCGTCCGGCTTACCAGAAAGAAGAAGTGATTTATGCGCCCGTTGAAAATAACAAGACGGTCATGCGGCCGATCCTGACAAGGCAGGAGGCGGATCAGCTCATTGATGAGATCCCGAAGCTGAGCACGGTGTGGATCGTCAATGAACGGGAGCGTGAAGCACAGTATAAGGCGGCGATGCGCACCTGTGACTGTAAGGAGCTCGTACGCATCATCAAGACGCTGTATCAGCGGAAAAGAGAACGCATCCAAAACGGGAAAAAGGTGACGGTTGTGGATGAACGGTATTTTCATCAGGCGGAAGAGCAGCTCTATGGGGAGCTTGCGATCGCGCTGGATATGCCGAAGGATGAGGTTGGCGGCTATATTGCCGAAAGTGCGCAGAATCATGAGGCAGTTCAGGCTTAGGTCGGCAAGTGAAACGCAAATCTTCCCGTTGACTTAAAAAGTCATATGCGGTAATATAAAGTTAAAAAAGGAACGAAGAAATTTGTTCCGGGAATGTAAGAGTGCATAAACGGGAGGTCAGCGATGCGCAATAAGGTACTTGTGGTAGATGATCAGGAAATGAACAGGGATCTGCTGGAGGAAATTCTGATAAAGGACTACGACGTGGTGAAGGCGCCGGACGGAAAACAGGCGCTGGAAAAGCTTGGCCAGAAGGATATGAATATCGTGGCGGTGCTGCTCGATCTGCTCATGCCGGAGATGGACGGCTTTGCCGTTCTCGACGCGATGCATGAACAGGGAATGCTGAAGAGGATTCCGGTGCTTGTCATCAGCAGCGAACAGACTGTGAACGTGGAAGAGAAGTGCTTTGATTACGGTGTGTCCGATTTTATCCGCAAGCCGTTCGAGCCGTCGATCATACAGCGCCGCGTCAAGAACACCGTCGATCTCTTTTTATACAAAGAGCATCTGGAAGACCGGGTTGCCGTGCAGACGCAGGCGATCCGCAATCAGTACCAGCTTTTGAAGGAACAGGCGGAGAAGCTCGAAAAGAATAATGAGGAGATCATCGATATTCTCGGTACGGTCGTGGAGTGCAGGGATTTAGAGAGCGGGGATCATATCAAGCGCGTAAAGACCTTTACGCGGATTCTTGCCGAGCAGGTCATGGAGGATTATCCCGAATATGGCCTGACGCCGGAAAAAGTGCGGGTCATCGAATCGGCAAGCGCGCTTCATGACGTCGGTAAGATCGCGATTCCCGACAATATCCTGTTAAAACCGGGGAAACTGACGGCGGAAGAATTTGAGATCATGAAGACTCATACGACAAGAGGCAGCGAGCTTCTGAACAATATCAAGGACGCATGGGATGATACCTATGGGAAATACTGCTATGAGATCTGCCGCTACCATCATGAGCGTTTTGACGGGCGTGGCTATCCCGACAAGCTTGAGGGAGAGGCGATTCCGATCTCGGCGCAGATCGTGTCGGTTGCGGATGTGTATGACGCGCTTGTCAGCAAGCGTGTGTACAAGGATGCGTATGCGATCGGTGAAGCGTACGATATGATCGTAAACGGAGAATGCGGAACGTTCCCACCGAAAATATTAGCCTGCTTTGCCAAGGTCCGCGCCGCTTTTGAGGAGACGGTCAGGGTCAACCGTGAGAGCCAGCAGGAGACGGAATAAAAAAATTTCAAAGAACCCTTGCTTTTTAGGGAAAAGTGTGTTATCTTTGATAAGGTTGATATGGTAAGGTAAAGAGTGGGCTTGCAAGTCCACTCTTTTACGATTGTATGGAAAAAGAAAAGGAGCGGTCATGGCAGGAGCGAGGGACTATGAGGCGCGCACCGTAACGCTCTTAGAGCCGATTGCGGAGAAATGCGGCTGTGAGATTTACGATGTGGAATATGTGAAAGAGGGCAGCGAGTGGTACCTGCGCTGCTATATTGATAAGCCGGAGGGCGTGAACATTTCAGACTGTGAGAATGTCAGCCGCGCGCTTTCGGATCAGCTGGATGAGGAGGATTTCATCCCGGATGCCTATATCCTTGAAGTCAGTTCACCGGGACTCGGCCGTGCGCTCAAAAAGGACCGGCATCTCCAAAAAAGCATTGGGGAAGCCGTTGAATTAAAAACCTATCGCCCGATCGAAAAATGCAAGGAATTTTCGGGCGTATTACGATCGTTTGATAAGGATACCGTGACGATCGGTACGGAGGAAAAAGAAATGGTGTTTCAGCGCTCGGATGTGGCGCTGATCAGGTTGGCATTGGACTTTTAGGAGGAGAAAGGACATGAACAAGGAATTATTGGAAGCACTTGACATTTTGGAGAAAGAGAAGGACATCAGCCGGGAAACGCTGTTTGAGGCGATTGAGAATTCTCTGTTGACTGCCTGCAAGAACCATTACGGCAAGGCGGACAATATGAAAGTGGAGATCAACCGCGAGACCTGTGATTTTTTGGTATATGCGGAGAAAGAGGTCGTTCCCGGCGCAGAGGATGTGACCGATAAAGTGACGCAGATCAGCTTAGAGGATGCGCAGACGTTAAATGCCGGAGCGGCGGTCGGCGATATTGTCCGTATGGAGATCAAGAGCCGGGAGTTCGGGCGCATCGCAACCCAGAATGCCAAGAATGTCATCCTGCAAAAGATCCGCGAAGAGGAGAGAAGCGCCATCTTCAACCAGTACTATGAAAAAGAGCGTGATGTCGTTACGGGAATCGTGCAGCGCTATCTCGGCAGAAACATCAGCATCAATCTTGGCAAGGCGGATGCGATCTTAAATGAGAGCGAGCAGGTCCGCGGCGAGAATTTTCGCCCGACCGAACATATCAAGGTCTATATTTTAGAAGTAAAGAATACGCCGAAGGGACCGAGGATTTTAGTAAGCCGTACGCATCCCGAATTAGTCAAGCGCTTGTTTGAGGCGGAGGTTGCGGAGATTCAGGACGGCACCGTGGAGATCAAGGGGATCGCGAGAGAGGCGGGCAGCCGTACGAAGATGTCCGTCTGGAGCAGCAATCCGAATGTGGACCCGGTCGGCGCCTGCGTCGGATTGAACGGGCAGCGCGTAAACTCCATCGTGGATGAGCTGCGCGGAGAAAAGATCGACATTATCCCGTGGGATGAAAACCCCGGCAATCTCATTCAGAATGCGCTTGCACCCGCAAAGATCGTCGCGGTATTTGCGGATCCCGATGAGAAGACGGCAAAGGTCGTAGTGCCGGATTACCAGCTTTCGCTCGCGATCGGCAAGGAGGGGCAGAACGCAAGACTTGCGGCGCGCCTGACCGGCTATAAGATCGACATTAAGAGTGAGACGCAGGCAAAGGATGCGCCGGGCTTCCGCTATGAGGATTACGTGAGCGAGTATGACGACTATGATGAGGAGGCATACGACGATTACGATGAGGAAAATGATGACGGCGGGATCTATGAGGACGGAGAATATCAAGAGGAAGGCTATGAGGAGGAAGCGTTAGAGGCTTCGGAAACAGGTGCGGATGAATAAAAAAATTCCATTGAGACAGTGTGTGGGCTGCCAACAGATGAAACCGAAAAAAGATATGATGCGGGTATTAAAAACACCTGAGGGCGAGATGATTTTGGACACGACAGGGAAGAAAAACGGTCGTGGCGCATATCTTTGTAAGGATATGGAATGCCTGAAAAAAGCAAGAAAGAACAAAGGCTTGGAACGTTCTTTTAAGATGAGTATTCCGGATACCGTATATGACAGTCTGATAAAGGAGTATGGCGCAGAGGATGCAGAATAAGATTTTATCAATGCTCGGCATTGCCGCACGGGGCAGAAATCTTGTCAGCGGCGAGTTTATGACGGAAAAGACCGTAAAAGCGCATCAGGCATATGTTGTGCTTGTGGCAGCGGATGCATCCGATAACACAAAAAAAATGTTTTGCGATATGGGAGCGTATCACAGGGTTCCCGTTTATATATATGGCACAAAGGAAGGACTGGCACATGCGATCGGTCAGGAAATGAGGGCGTCTTTAGCGGTTACGGATGAGGGGATCGCCAAATCCATCATGCGCGCGCTTGAGACAGGTACAACGGACGGTACCGGAAATGAATACGGAGGTAGATAGTATGGCAAAACAAAAGGTGTATGAACTGGCGAAAGAATTGGGCGTTCCGAGTAAAGACCTGATTACGCTATGTGAACAGAATAATATAGAGGTAAAAAGCCATATGAGTGTGATTTCGGAGGAGCAGGCAGCAATGCTTACCTCGAAAATAGGCAAACGCGCGGCATCGGCAGGAGAAAAGCAGGATACCGTGCCCGCAGGGGAGAAAAAAGTACAAAAACCCGCGGCAGCATCGGGTAATGAGGAAAAACCCGCGGCAGCGCCGGCAGAAACAGGGCAGGCAGAAAAGAACCCGCCCGCGGCAGAGCAGAAGCGGGAGCCGGCAAAGCAGGACGCGCCGAAAAAGAAAAGCAAGATCATTATGGTGAGCAATCCCCATAATTCACGGATGCAGGGCTCGGCACAGGGGTTAAGGGGCATGAACGGAGGTCAGGACAGGAGAGGAAACGGTCAGGGTCAGGGACGCGGCATGAACGCGCAGAGACCGGTCAATCGTCCGATCCGCCCTCTGACGCCGCCGTCACCGACTCCTTCGGTCAATATTGTTGCGAATCCCAATAAGGGGCAGGATATAAGACGGCCCCTGAACCGGCAGGGCAGCGCCAGACCGGCGGATGCGGCAGCTGCGGCGGAAAATAAACAGCAGGAAATGCCGAACACGACGCCCGCGGCACAGCAGGGGATGACAAACCCCGCAGGCGCGCAGGATAACAGAGAAAACAGAAGCTATCAGCAAAGACCGGGACAGACCGACAGAGCGCCCCAGAACGGACAGGGCGCGCGCAGTCAGGGCGGTTATAACCGCAGCGACCGTGGAGACCGCGGCGCGGGAAGAACGGACGGCTTCAGAGGGCAGACGAGACAGGGAGGCTTTAGTAATGGCACAGGCGGACAGAGACCGGCTTATCGACAGGATGGCGCGCGTAACGCCGATGGCGGCAGCAGAGGCGGCTATGGCAGACCTGCGCCGGGCAGGTCGGGCGGTTTCGGCGGCCCGGGCTCTCAAAGATCTTACGGCAATAACGATCGCTTTGAAAGAGGCGATGGCGGGAAGGACGCTCGATTTGGAAGGAAGTCTCAGGGAGGAAGTGCTTCTTTTGCTCCCGAGGCATCACTCAAGGATCAGGAAAAGCACCGCGACGAAGAAAAGCGCCGCATTGAAAAGGACAAACGGAATAAAAAGGAGCTCATCTACGAGGAGGAGCAGGAGAACTTAAAGGGCAAGCGGGCAGGAAGATTCATCAAGCCCGAAAAGAAACAGGAGGAGCAGGAGGAGCAGATCAAGGTCATCACCCTGCCGGAATCCTTAACGATCAGGGAACTGGCGGATAAGATGAAACTGCAGCCCTCCGCGATCGTCAAGAAGCTCTTTTTACAGGGCAAGATCGTGACGGTCAATCAGGAGATCAGCTACGAGCAGGCAGAGGAGATCGCAATCGAGTACGAGATCATCTGCGAGAAGGAAGAAAAGATCGACGTGATCGCCGAGCTGTTAAAGGAGGACGAGGAAAATGTCGAGGATATGACAAAGAGACCGCCGGTCATCTGCGTCATGGGACATGTAGACCACGGAAAAACCTCCCTGCTTGACGCGATCCGTAAGACGAATGTGATCGATAAAGAGGCGGGCGGTATTACGCAGGCGATCGGTGCCTATACCGTTACCATCAATGAGGAAAAGATCACGTTTTTGGATACACCGGGTCATGAGGCGTTTACCGCTATGCGTATGCGCGGCGCGAACGCGACGGATATCGCGGTGCTGGTCGTCGCTGCGGATGACGGTGTGATGCCGCAGACGGTCGAGGCGATCAACCATGCGAAAGCGGCGGGCATCGAGATCATCGTAGCGGTGAACAAGATGGATAAACCCAATGCCAACATGGACCGCGTAAAACAGGAGCTGACCGAACATGAACTGATCCCCGTTGACTGGGGCGGTTCAACCGAATTTGTTCCGGTATCGGCAAAGACGGGAATGGGAATCTCCGATCTGTTGGAAACCATTCTTCTGACGGCGGATATTCTGGAGCTGAAAGCGAATGTGAACAGACGTGCGCGCGGTCTTGTCATTGAGGCGGAGCTGGATAAGGGACGCGGTCCCGTGGCTACCGTGCTTGTGCAGAAGGGAACGCTTCAGGTCGGAGACTATATCTCGGCGGGCGCATCCAGCGGTAAGGTGCGTGCCATGATTGACGATAAGGGCCGCAGAGTCAAAGAGGCGACGCCGTCCACGCCGGTAGAGATTTTAGGCTTAAATGACGTGCCGAACGCGGGAGAAATCTTTATTGCGCATGCCAACGATAAGGAGGCAAAGAATTTTGCCGAGACATTCGTTGCGCAGAATAAAGAGAAGCTCTTGGAAGACACGAAAGCAAAGATGTCGCTTGACGATCTGTTTAACCAGATTCAGGCGGGTAATCTGAAAGAATTAAATATTATCATAAAAGCAGATGTACAGGGAAGCGTGGAGGCGGTGAAGCAAAGTCTCTTAAAGCTTTCCAACGAGGAGGTTGTCGTCAAGATCATCCATGGCGGTGTCGGCGCGATCAACGAGTCCGACGTCAGTCTGGCAAGCGCATCCTCTGCGATCATCATCGGCTTTAATGTACGTCCCGATGTGCAGGCGAAGGCGAGCGCAGAGCGCGAGGGCGTTGATATCCGTCTCTACAAGGTCATCTATCAGGCGATCGAGGATGTCGAGGCGGCAATGAAGGGCATGCTGGATCCCGTATTTGAGGAAAAAATCATCGGTCATGCCGAGGTGCGTCAGATCTTTAAGGCGTCCGCGATCGGTAATATCGCAGGCTCGTATGTCATGGACGGCTCCTTCCAGCGCGGATGCAAGATCCGCATCACGAGAGAGGGCGAGCAGATTTACGAGGGTGCGCTTGCTTCGCTGAAGCGCTTTAAGGATGACGTGAAGGAAGTAAAAGAAGGTTTTGAATGCGGTCTGGTATTTGAGGGCTTTGACCAAATGAAAGAGCTGGATATGGTAGAGGCATATATCATGGTAGAGGTCCCCAGAGAGTGATAGGAAAGAGAAAAAAGACTTCCGTTACGGCGGAAGTCTTTTGGAATCTCAAGTTTACGGGCTGCTGCAGCATGGAGGAGTGGTTGTAAAGTATGAGAAAGAACAGCATCAAGAGCACAAGAATCAACGGAGAGGTGCGGCGCGTGCTTGCCGAGATCATCCGGTCGGAGATCAAGGATCCGCGTATTCCGCAGATGACGTCCGTTGTTGCGGTGGAGGTCGCCCCCGACTTAAAGACCTGTAAGGCATGGGTCAGCGTGTTAGGGGACGAGGAGACGGCAAAGAATGCACTTACAGGTCTGCGCAGCGCGGAGGGGTATATCCGCAGCCAGCTTGCAAGACAGATGAATCTGCGCAATACGCCTGAAATTCGTTTTATCATGGACCAGTCGATCGCATACGGCGTAAAGATGTCGAAAATGATAGACGAGGTAAATAAAGAGGCTTCAGGGGAAAACGGAGCGTCAGACGAGGACAGCGATCAGGCATCGTCCGATCAGGACGGAGCGATCGATGATAACGGGGAATCATCGGAGCAGAGTGAGGAGTAAGGACAATATGGGGCGTTTAGAATTATCTAAGATATGTGATACGGCGGAAAGCATTGGCATCGGCGGTCATGTCCGTCCGGACGGCGACTGTGTCGGCGCTTGTTTGGCATGTTATCTTTTTTTGAAAAAAAAGTACCCGGATAAGCGGGTTGAGCTTTTTTTGGAAAAACCGGGGGACATCTTCCAGTGCATCAGCGGCTTTGACGAGATCATCAGTGAGTTTCCGGAGCGCGAGCCGTTCGATGTGTTTTTTGCATTGGACTGCACAACCGACCGGCTTGGCGATGCGGAGCGTTATTTTCAGGCGGCAAAGCATACGGTGAATATCGATCACCATATCAGCAATGTAAACGGCTGCGGGATGGACAATATGATCGATGCTGAAGCAAGCTCCACGTCGGAGCTGGTCTACGAACTGATCGGAAAAGACAATATGGATGCCGAGATCGCAAAAGCGGTTTATATCGGGATCATTCATGATACGGGAGTGCTTCATTATTCCTGCACGTCGCCGAAGACGCTCCGCATTGCGGCGGATCTGATCGAATACGGCTTTGATTTTTCGAAGATCATTGACGAGACCTTTTATGAAAAGACCTACGTGCAGAACCAGATCTTAGGCAGGGCGGTATTGGAGAGCTTTTTGTTTATGGACGGGCGCTGCATTGCCGGCGGTGTCAGCCGCAAGACCATGGAATTTTACGGAGCGGGACCGAAGGATTTAGACGGCATTGTCAATCAGCTGCGCATCACGAAGGGCGTTGAGGTCGCTATTTTCTTATATGAAACGGACACACTGACGTATAAGGTCAGTCTCCGTTCCTGCGGGACGGTGGATGTTGCCAGGGTTGCCGCGTTCTTTGGCGGCGGCGGGCATGTGCGGGCGGCAGGCTGTACGATGACGGGAACCTTTCATGATGTGATCAACAATCTCTCAGGGCAGATCGCAAAACAGATGTGAAAGGAGAGCGCGCATGGACGGCATCATCAATGTATATAAGGAAAAAGGATTTACCTCCTTTGACGTGGTCGCCAAGCTGCGCGGCATCCTGAAGATCAAAAAAATAGGACACACGGGCACGCTGGATCCGGATGCGGAGGGCGTGCTCCCCGTCTGTATCGGCAGCGCGACAAAGCTCTGCGATATGCTGACGGATAAGTCCAAGGAATATCGGGCGGTCATGCGCCTTGGCATTGTGACGGATACGCAGGATATGACGGGAGAAGTGCTGCGGACGGGAAAGGTGCCGGAGGATGAGGCGCGCATCAGGCAGGCGGCATTGTCTTTTGTCGGGGAATACGACCAGATGCCGCCGATGTATTCGGCATTAAAGGTAAACGGGCAGAAACTCTGTGATCTGGCAAGACAGGGAAAAGTGGTTGAGCGGGCAAAAAGAAGGGTAACGATTCATGAGCTTACGATCACGCAGATGGAGCTGCCGCTCGTGACCATGCAGGTACATTGCTCAAAAGGCACCTATATCCGAACGCTCTGTCAGGATATTGGGGAAAAGCTTGGCTGCGGCGGATGCATGCAGAGTCTGGTGCGTACGCGGGTTTCGCAATTTACGCTGGATGAGGCAAATACTCTGGCGCAGATTGAGCGGTTTCGTGATGAGGACAGGCTGGACGAGCTGATCCTGCCTGTGGAGACCGTGTTTTCATCGCTTGTGCCCATGCGGGTGAGAGGAGGGGCGCAGCGTTTTTTGGATAACGGGAACCCGGTCAGGGTAGAGCAGACTGCGCGGATGACGGAGCGTATGGCAGAATGTGCGGCGGCGCAGATTGAGCGCACGGTCAGCGGCCGTTTGGCGGACGGACAGCAGGTGCGGATGTATCACAGCGACGGACGGTTTTGCGGCGTATACGCTTATCATGAGCGGGAACGCATGCTGAAACCGGTGAAGATCTTTTTTCTGGGGAAATGGCGCTAAGCGGGAAAGGGCAGGGTTGATCAACATGAACATCATCACGGATACCCAATTTCATATGGGAGAGCCAAGCTGTGTGGCGATCGGAAAATTTGACGGCGTCCATGTGGGACACAGAAAGCTGTTAGAGTATGTGCTGTCGGCAAAAGAAGACGGGCTTGCGGCAGCCGTCTTTACGTTCTATCCGAGTCCGAATGCCCTGTTTACGGGAGAAAAACAGGAGGAGCTGACAACACCCGCGGAAAAGCGGGAACTGTTTGCGCAGATGGGAATCGATGTGCTGTGGGAATTTCCGATGAACCGCCGGACAGCGGCAATGGCGCCGACCGCGTTTATTGAGCAGGTGCTTGTCGGTCAGCTCAAAGCAAAGGTTGTGGTGGCAGGCTCGGATGTTTCTTTTGGACATAAGGGCGCGGGAGATATGGAGCTTTTGAAGCGCTATGCGAGAATCCACGGATTTGAGGTGGCGGAAATTGAAAAAGTGTGCGTCGGCGGCGTGCCGGTCGGCTCGACGCAGGTGCGGAGTGAGGTGCGCGCCGGACATATGGAGCAGGCGGAAAAGCTGCTCGGCCGTCCCTATACGTTTCGCGGAACAGTCTGTCACGGCAGGAGTCTCGGAAAGACGCTCGATATGCCGACGGTCAATCTGATTCCCGAGGAGGGCAAATTATTTCCGCCGTTCGGCGTTTATTTTTCCCGTGTCCGGATTGGCGATCAGATATACCGCGGTATAACCAATATCGGCAGGAAACCGACGGTTGGCGATAAGGAATCGGTCGGCGTGGAAACCTATATCTATGATTTTGAGGAAGAAATATACGGGAGCAGCATTGAAGTGCAGCTGTTGTCCTATAAGCGGCCGGAACAGCGTTTTGAGAGCGTGGAGGCGTTAAAAGAGCAGCTTGCGGCGGACCGGAGGGACGGACTTGCATTTTTCTGCAATATCCCTTAATATAGGTAAGGGAAAGATTTGGTTACAGACAGTAAAATACGAGGGATTCAACGAATGAGCGCAGGTACTTTGTTAGCTTTGGCAGGTGGACTTGGACTTTTTTTACTCGGCATGCGCCTGATGAGCGAGGGAATCGAGAAGGCAGCGGGAGCGAAGCTGCGTTCTATTTTGGAATTTTTTACAACGAACCGTCTGACAGGCATGCTTGTCGGAGTCATTTTTACGGGGATCATACAGTCGTCCTCCGCGTGTACCGTGATGGTAGTCAGCTTTGTCAATGCGGGACTTATGAACCTCTATCAGGCAGCGGGGGTGATTTTCGGAGCCAATATCGGTACGACGGTCACATCGCAGCTTGTTTCTTTTAACCTGTCGGAAATCGCGCCGCTGTTTCTTCTGGTCGGTGTTCTTCTGCTCATGTTTTCCAAAAACCGGAATATCACCAAGTTTGCTGAGATCATTGTCGGCTTCGGCGTGCTTTTTTTAGGACTGAATAATATGTCCGTAGCGATGAGCGGATTAAAAGAGAATCCGCATATCGTGGAACTGTTCGCCTCCCTGACCAATCCGTTTCTGGCTGTTTTGCTGGGAACGGTCTTAACGGCAGTGATCCAGAGCTCCTCCGTGACTGTCAGCATCATGCTGCTGATGGCGAATCAGGGGCTTCTTGAGCTGTCGATCTGTATGTATATCATTCTTGGATGTAATATCGGCGCCTGCACATCGGCGCTCCTGACCTCCATGACGGGAAATAAGGACGCGAAGCGTGCGGCGATGATCCACTTTTTGTTTAATATTATCGGCACGGTTTTGATGTTTATCGTACTGCAGGTCGCACTAGAGCCGATCATGGACGCGATTTATGCGATCTCCGGCAATGCGGGGCGCTTTGTGGCAAATACGCACACGCTGTTTAAGGTGGTGCAGGTATTGGTGCTCCTGCCGTTTTCCGACCTGATCGTAAAGCTGACGTATCTGATCATTCCGGGCACGGACAAAAAAGTGGACGACAGGGAGAATTATCAGTTAAAATACATCGGCGATCATACGGTATTTAATCCGGCGACCGCCGTGGTCGGCGCGACAAAGGAATTAGAGCGCATGGTATCCCTGGCGGACGAGAATTTAAACCGCGCCATGAATGCGCTCATCACGCTGGATAAAGAGGATATTGACAAAGTGTATGAGGTGGAAAAGAATATCAATTTCTTAAACCATGCCATTACGGATTACCTTGTCAAGATCAATCAGACCACGCTGCCGATCGAGGACCGCAAAAACATCGGCGCACTTTTTCATGTGGTCAATGATATTGAACGCATCGGAGATCATGCTGAGAATGTGGCGGATGCGGCGGTCCAGAGAATAGAGACCGGCGTGGCTTTCAGCAAGAGCGCACAGCGTGAAATGGGTGAGATGCTCAACATGGTGAATACGCTTGTCCGGTTTTCCGTGGAGATGTTTTCCACGGGTGAGGAAGAACACTTGGAGGATATTCTGCATTTAGAGGATGCCGTTGACGAAAAAGAGCGCGAGTTGCAGCGGCTTCATGTAGAGCGCCTGACGCGCAACGAATGCACGCCCGAGGCGGGCATGATCTTTTCGGATATTATCTCCGGGTTGGAGCGTGTGGCGGATCACGCAACGAATATTGCATTTTCCGTCTTGAACAGTGAGCCGGAAGGCGTATAAAAGAACAGTCTTTTTTACCAATTGCGGGCGACAAAAATTGTGAAATTATACAAAATTAACATGAGAAACATAAAAATTTGCAAAAATATTGGCATATTCGTGTAAAGGGTGTATAATGGAAAGCAACAAAAGGTTGCGGAGATATGGCAGATTGCTCAAGCAATTTGCCCAAGCAAATTGCTTGTGTGTTCACGCAGCCGTGGCACGGTCAACAGACCGGAAGGACAGTACATACTTGGTTTAATCAGTCTGCAAGTAGGGGCGGACTGCTTAAATAATAGGGGGGAGACTCCTAGAAACCAATCAAAAAGGAGAGAAAGAATATGGAAAAGAAGAGAATGAATGACAAGGGCTTCTCCCTTGTCGAGCTGATTATCGTTATTGCCATCATGGCAATCCTCATCGGTGTATTGGCACCGCAGTACTTAAAGTTCGTAGAGCGTTCCAGAAAGTCTGCAGACAGAGACACGGTTGATCAGATCATCAGAGCGGTACAGATTGATTATGCAGATCCGATGACAAATCTGAATCCGACGGGTTATGTAACGCTTACAACGACCAACACGGCTGTTGCTAATCCTGGAAACTGCAGCACGGCTGATCTGGCAACTATTTTAACGGGAACGAGCATTGACAAGATTCAGTTAAAGTCCCAGAAGTGGTCAAACGGTACGTCTGATGTTACTACCATTTATATTATCTTTAGCGTAGATTCGCAGGGTAATGTGCAGGCCGTTGTAGCTGATACGAATACCGGAGCAACAACCAACATCACAGACGGTACGAATCTGATTACAGAATAATGCGATAACGATGTTATCAGCATTTCTGTAATAAAGAAACCATAACACTTAGCCTCTCCTGCAGGAATCATACTGTAATTCTGCAGGAGAGGAGTAGTTATTTATGACACATTGTTCTTGAAGCCCGAAGTACATACCGGGGCTGGCAAAGGAAAGCGTAACCCTACACGCGAACCTGATAAGAACATACCGTGGAAAGATACATACACGGACGCAAACGTAACATGCAATACATCACACATTTGCTGAAGAAGGCAGAAGAACCCTATGACAACACCGACCATCCTGCTTGGCGTCGTGATCTTTTTATACGGAATCGTGATCGGCAGCTTTTGCAATGTCTGCATTTATCGGATTCCGGCAAAAGAGAATATTGTAAAAATACGCTCGCATTGTATGGGCTGCGGCTATCAGTTAAAGTGGTACGATTTGATTCCGCTTGCAAGCTATGCCGCGTTGGGAGGGAAGTGCCGCAAATGTAAGCAGAAGCTATCCGTCCAGTATCCTCTGATTGAGGCTCTGAACGGAGTCTTGTATGTAGTGGTCTTTTATGTAAATGGAGTGAACGTAGATTCTTTACTCTACTGCCTCCTGACTTCGGCACTTTTGGTGCTGAGCATAATCGATTTTAGGACCTATGAGATTCCTTTTGGGATCAATCTTTTTATACTGGCACTGGGGCTGATTCACCTTGTACTCCATCTTGGTGACTGGCTGGAATGGGGAATCGGCTTCCTTGCTGTCAGTGTATTTCTCTACATACTCTATCTTCTCTCGAAGGGAAGGGCGATCGGCGGCGGTGATATTAAGCTGATGGCAGCTTGTGGTCTGTTGCTCGGCTGGAAAAAAATAATACTTGGATTTTTGATCGGATGTGTGTTGGGGTCTGTTATTCACATTACACGCATGAAAGTGTCAAAGGCAGATCATATGTTGGCAATGGGACCTTATCTTGCGGCGGGCGTCTGGATTGCTCTTTTATGGGGCGATAGGCTGCTCACGTGGTATTTGAAGCTTTACTCATGAGGTGTCGTTATGATAAAAGGACGATACATAGGCGCTAAGTGAATAGCAAAAAGCAAGTAACTACGTGGGAGTTTCACTGTGGTTTTTTTGCATGTTTAGAGATTGTAATGTGCGCGTGTGTTAAGCTGCGGGCTGCAGGGACTGCAGTTCATAGCTTTGCATACGACAGAAAATTTCCATTGAAGGGGGAAACATACAGATGGCAAAGGTGCTAAGCGTGGAAATCGGCTATTCACTGATCAAGATCATTGAGACCGATTTTAAGGCAAAGAGTCCCAAGATTTACCGATGCGTGAATCTTCAGACGCCGGACGGAATACTGAACGACGGAGAGTTGAATGTAACGGGTGACCTGGTTGCGATCATTAATGACGCACTCATGGCAAGAAAAATGAAAACAAAGCAGGTTGTGTTTACGATCACGTCCTCTAAGATCGCAAGCCGCGAGGTTGTTCTGCCAAATGTCAAGGAGAATAAAGTGGAGACGATTGTCCGTGCAAATGCCTCCGATTATTTTCCGGTAGATATCAGTCGGTATGAAATTTCCTATACCTTGCTTGGCATGGTCGGCGAAGAAAAGGATAAGATGCAGCGTAAGGTGATGGTATTCGCGGCACCGCAGACGCTGCTTGAGGGTTACTATACCTTGGCGGAACGCTGCGGGCTGACGCTTGTCGCCATGGACTACAGCGGAAACAGTATCTTTCAGGTCATCAAAAAAGAATGCAGCAACGGCATACAGATGGTGGTCAAAGTGGATGAGCGCTCCTCCATCATTACGGTTTTGGAGGAAGGACAGCTTGTTTTGCAAAGAAGTATTCCCTACGGTGTGGATGAGGCGGTCGAAACACTCATCAGGACAAGAGTATATGAGGTAGCGGATTATAAAGAAGCAGTAGAACTGCTGAGGAGAAAAACCTGTGTCAACCGCACGCTGCGTGCAAGGACGGATATTGCGGATGTGAACGAGGAGGACGGCGAGTTAGACGAGGGTGAGCAGTTTGCTTCTGCCAGACAGCAGATAACAGGGGCTTTAGAGACACTCATCAGCGGTATCGCGCGCGTGATTGATTTTTATAATTCCCGCAATTACGGAAAGCAGATTGATACAACCTATCTGACAGGATTAGGCGGTGATTTCAGCGGGCTCAGCAAGCTTTTGACGAATGAGCTCGGAATGAGGATCGTTGTACTGACGAAGGCGGAGGGCTTTAATCTCGCGAAGGCATTCCGTGAGACCGGATTTGGCGGATACATCGCATGTCTCGGTGCGGCTGTTGCGCCGCTTGGCTTCCTTCCGTCTAAGAACGCGGAAAAGAAGGAAAAAGGAAAAGTGACATTAACACCGCTGTTAGCGGTATCGGTTTTGATCCTTTGCCTGATCATTTCCATTGCGTGGTTTGTTGTCGCTTACGTGCCATACAGTGAGGCGGCGGAAGAGAATACGCGCCGCCGTGCGGAAGTACAGTCGCTGGCACAGCAGTATGTGCCGGATTATTTAGAATATACGACGACGAAACAGGCTTATGAATATATGTTTGCCGCATATGGACAGACACGGCTTGTGACGCAGTATCTTGTAGAATTCATTGAAGAGATGGAACGGAAGATGCCGCATGCGTTTTATATCAGTACGATGCATGTAAATGCGACCGGCTTTACCATGTCCGTGACTGTTGCGACCAAAGAGGAGGCGGCAGAGTGTATTGAGCAGCTCCGCACGTTTACGAGCATTGCGGGCTTAAGTGTCAATGGCATTAATGATGGCAGGGAGGCCATATTCGTGGATGTGGACGGCGACGGCATACTTGAAATGGTAGTCGGCGGTGAGGTCGTAGGAAGTCCGGGAAATCAATACTATAATTTTGACACAACCGAAAACATAACGCAGGGCGTAACGTTCAGCGTAGAGGGTGTATTCTCCGGTTTGGGTGCGTGGAGCGGATCGACCGATGAAGACAATGCAGCGGACGAGGCAGGTGTCGGTATCAGTGATGCGGTAGAAAACACGGACGACGGCGAGTAAAAAAAGGAGAAAACGGCATGAAGGTAACGAAACAACAGGTGAACGTGCTGATCATGGTGCTCGGTGTCATCATCATCGCGCTGACATACTTTTACGGAGTACAGAAATTAAATGAGAAGACGGAAATTCTGGAGGCGGAGAACGGAAAGCTTCGTAATGAGATCAATACGCTCCAGCAGCTTCAGCTCAAGCAGAACACCTACATTGCGGATACGGAAATGATGAAAGGCTTATGCGAGGTGATCGTGGAAATGTTTCCATCCTATGTTCTGACAGAAGATGAGATCATGTATGCGGTGAAGCTGGAAAATCAGGTTGGATGTCATTTTTCCTATGTCGGGACGCCGGTTACGGAGAACATCGAGATTCCGCTCGGGGAAAAGGAAAACATGCTTGCGGACTTACAGGATATTACCGGTGCGATTGCAGCGAATTCGACCGTAAATGAGGAGCAGATCTTCAGTGTAAACGGATTTATGCTTGGCAGATCGGCATCCACCAATAATTTTACCTGTACCTATGATCAGTTCAAGAAACTTGTAATGCTGATCAGGGAAGAGGACAATCTGCTCAGCATGGATGAGATCAGTCTGTCTTATAACAATATGACCGGAAGCCTGTCGGGAACCATGACGATCAATTACTATTCCATGAGCGGAACGGGCAGAAAATACGAGCTGCCGCAGACCGGTGTTGCGGGATACGGTGTGGATTGTATTTTCGGAGCGGTCATCAGGGATGAGGAGCCGGTAACGGCACCGGAAGATGATATGTTGGGAGAAGATACAGAGGACGAGGTTCCGGAGGAGTAAACTAAGCTTCGGCATGGAACAGAAAAGCCGGTATAAGGACGGGAAAGAAGCATGGGTGTAAGGACACGGGTCAGACAACTTCATAAAGGTCAGAAAAGGACATTCGGCGCTGACCAAAAAGGCTTCACTCTTTTGGAAGTGCTGATTGCGATGTTCATTTTGGCGATCATAGCAGTGCCGCTCTGCCGCGTATATGTGTCTGCTGCCCAGACAAACGCAAAAGCGAGAAAGCAGGCGAGTGCAACAGCGGTTGCTGAGAATACGATGGAAGGCATCAATGCGTTTTCCTATGATGATGTGATCAAGCAGTTTGAAGAAGTGTCGGACGGGGAATTCCTCATCTGCCAGAATGTGTCGCAGCGCCATGGCAGCGTCGGAGAGGACGGAAAAGCCGTGTATGTGTTGGAAGGGGTAGGCGAGGATGTATACCAGTTTGATGTGAGGGTGACGATCGACCCTTCGGTTTATGAGCGTGCGGACGAGGCGGATGATCGCAAGGTCAATGATTATGAACTCGTTGCCATGTCCGGCTATAACAGCGCAAAGGATTACCTCTATGTGTTGGCGGAGGGGTCACTGAGAAGCCATTTTGGATTGGATTATGACAGCATTCATGATCAGGTGAATCGTAAGCTGCGGATTACGGTGACGAAAGATGGCACAGGTGAAGATCAGGGTGTTGTTGTGAGTATGGAGGTTGGATATTGGCGGAATACAGAGTCGATGCCGACTGTATTGGAGCCGTGCGGCGCACAACGCTTTGAAGGTGAGGACGCTTTGAGGAGCGTTTATCTGTGTTATGAACCGAATTATGCGGCAGGCTACGGCGCGGGGCAGGATCAGATTGAGATCATCAACACGGATAATGTAGAGTTTGAACTGTATCTGATCAAGCAGAGCTGTCCGACATGGTCCGACCTTGCGGTGCGCGAGGCGCTCTATGCACCGCAGATCACGGTGGAAGAGGGGCAGTGGGCAACGGATGATCAGGGGTCCTATATAAAGATCTATAACAATTACGGAACAAATTTAGCGTTGGATTCGGCCATCAGTGATGCGCCTGTGTCTTATCTCTACCGTTATCGCGGCGCGGAGGACGGAGCGACAAAAAGCGAGACGGGAAGAGCGACGGACACCGCATTGGCGCAGGCTTTGTATATCGGTGGTTCTGCGGTACATACGGAAAAGCGGTTTCGCATGTTTTCCGTGACGGTTGAAGTATATGAGGCGGGTGCTTACGCAGAGGATTTTGACGGCAGTACCAAGCCGTGTGTAACCGCATTATCGAATCAATAAATAAAGGTACGACTACGGGCATTCTTATTACTATATGATAGTAAAAGCGCATAATGTGCGGCTTCCTGTGGTTTGGAGGTGCATCATGTCAGAAAAGGGCAGGAGCAGATTTAAAAACAGACAATTATATAAGGATAACAGAGGTTCTACGTTGATCGTAGTGGTTATGTCGATGTTTTTACTCTGCGTGCTGGCCACCATCATTCTCTATACCACCTATGTTAATTATACGATCAAAACGACGGAACTGCATTCCACGGACAATTTTTATACCGCGGAGGCCGTCATGGAGGAGATCAAAGCCGGATTGGAATTAGAGGTTTCCAATGCCTATGCGGATGCGTATTTATATGTTATGCAGAATTACGGTTCGGGCGACGGCGCGGGCGAAGTGATGAGAACCGCGAATTTTCAAGTGCGTTATATCAATCATCTGAAAGATAAATTTGATCCTGACAGGGATGATAATTTAGATCCGGCATTGCTGTTTGCTTATTTGTCCAAGAGCTACACGGAGACAGAGGGTGAGGCCGTGTTTTCGGATGGTTCTACGGCAAAGCTGGAACTGGTACCGGAAGGCGGAAAGTCGCTGGTTGATTATGCGGATGGCTTAGGGATTAAAGGACTGCGGCTGACTTACACCGACAGCAAGGGGTATGTGGCAGTCATTACAACGGATATTGTCTTAAGGATACCGAATATGACGTTTGAGGAGCAGAATAATCTCCCGGGCGTACTTTCCTATTCGCTGATCGCTGATAAAAAGCTGTACCTCGGCACGACGGATACCATGATAGACGGTCATTATGTGACGGAAGGCGGCAACTATACGGTGCGTGGAAGCGTGTATGGCGGATCAGACGGGATCTTTGTAAGGAGCAGTCAGGCAAAATTTGAAGCGGCGGAGGCCGGCGGGGCGTATTTGGTCGTGACCGGTGGAAACATAGAGGTGCAGGGTGCTTCGGGAAGCGAGGCGGGATTTGCAACAAACGGAAATGCTTCTCTGTGGGCGGACGGGATCATGATTGACTCAGGAATATTGGAGCTGTCGGGTGAAACCTATGTGCAGGACGATCTGACCGTCAACGGGAAAAACAGCAATATCATGCTGTCAGGGGGGTATTTCGGATACGGTTATCAGAGCGTGTCAACAACGACGCGCGGACCAAAGAACAGCAGTTCTATTCTGATCAACGGCGCGGGGATTAAGCTGGATATCTCCGGTTTGGCAGAGCTTGGGCTTGCGGGGCAGGCTTATATCGGGACAACGGATGCGGACGGCGACGGTGTGAAAGATGATCCGATGGATATCGTCGCAGAGGACGGAACCATCTATGATACATCGGTGAATCAGGATGTGCGCATGGGAGAGTCTCTTTCCATAAAGAGCAATCAGCTTGCCTATCTTGTGCCGCCTGAGTGTGTCGGATATATCAACGGAGAATGTGTGGTCGGTGCAAATCCGATCAGCTTGACGCAATATCAGGAGTATCAGGCGGATCTCGCGGCAGAGGGCGGACTGGAGGTCGATCTGTCGAAGGCGGGACTGGATGCGATGTCGATGACGCTGCAGGATTACGGCGCGGGTTGGCAGAGAGTGTTTTATCAGGCTGCGGGTACCGGAAATAATGCTTGGGTCTATTATTATTTGACATTTAACTCAGCGGCACAGGCAAATGCGTTTTTTAGTGACTACTACAGTCAAAATGAGTCATGGATGAACAGCTATCTGCATAATTATCTGGCTGAATATCGGGTTCCTGCATCCTTTGAAAAACTGAATCTTGCCGGAAATGCGGTTTATTATGATGACGAAGAGGGGAAATTCATTCTTCAGCCTGCAAGCTCGTCGGCAACGCCGGAGGATGTTCTTGCACTCTTAGCGGAATATGAGCGTTATTCCAATACGAATAAGGCGCTGAATACGAATCTGACCACGAATTATGCGGCGCTGACACAGGATCAGCTCGACAGAGGAAGCGTGTTCCCGAACATCGTGGATGTGGATAAGCTGCGTGAGTATATGGGTGGTGCGGACGAAAAGGAAGTGATCGCAGCAGGCGGTCAGAAAGTGCTACTGATTGACAATGAGGGTGGAAGCACCTACACGATCCCGGCGGATTCCGCGGTCAAGGCGGTCATTGCGACGGGGAATGTAAAAGTCAGTGTAAATTATAAAGGAATGATTCTTTCAGGCGGTCAGATCTTTGTGACAAACAGTGCGATAGTAGAACCGGATCCGGATGCGGTCAGCCTTGCATTACAGGCGGACGGCGGACAGCTGCTTGCGTGCTTTTGGGAGGGCAAATCCATTGCTGAGGCGCCGGTACCGGCGCCGTCTCCGGGAGCGGAGGAGAGCGATGTGGTCGCGACAGATGAATTAGTCGTTTATCGTAACTGGAAGAAAGATTAGGAAGGAATGGCGGTCTATGAGAGATGAGAGAGGGTTCTCCTTGGTGGAACTGATCATTGTCATTGCTATCATTTCCGTCATAGGAGCAGGCGCGTATAGTATGCTCGGGCTCATGAACGGCAAATATGCAAAGGAATGCGCGACAAAGACGCAGTCAGCGCTTTCTCAGACGAGAGTTGCCGCAATGAGTAAGTCCAAAGGAGCGGCGCTTTATGATGTGTATATCCGTATTTATACCGACTCAAACGGCTCTATTTATGTAGACAGCGTGACAGGGCGCGGCACGCCGGAGGAGGCCCGGACGACGGAACGAATAGGTAATTCGAAAGTGACGGTCAGTGCTGTAAAGGGAAGACGTGGTACGGAGGCGTCCGACAGTACGGTGACACTTGGCGGTACAACGGAGATCATCGTTGCATTTAACAGGGCGGACGGTACATTTAATGAAGTCTTGAGCGGCGAAGGCGGCGTAAAGGAAACAGGTATTTATTGGAAAAAAATTACTTTTACACAGGGCGGTGTGGAATATGTATTGGAATTGATTCCACTCACAGGGAAATTCTCATTATCGAGAAACTAAGTCGAGGAACAGATGTTGGAGCAGAAAAATAGGAAAAGAAACAATAATTTCATAGTCTGCGCGAATCAGGGATTGACCCTTGTTGAGGTCATCATTGCAGTTGCGATCATGTCTATTGTGCTGTTTACAGCGCTTCAAGTGGTGCTGAACGCCTCGAAGATGTATACCAAAACGAGCGAAAGCGTGGATGCACAGACGGAAGCGCAGCTGTTGGAAAGCCAGCTCAATAACCTAATCGTGGACGCGGAGTACTCTGTGTATGCCCAGGAAAGTTCGGATCCCGACACAACGGTTACCGATGTGAGCGGTTTTTCTGCGGATGCATACATAAAGGTGTTCAATAATTCCCTTGCATATTATATTGCATGGAACAGAGCGGATTCCAAGGTCTATTACTTAGAGAAAAACGTAGCGGACGGCAGTGTGGAGGAATTGTCTGAAGCGGAAAAGAGCGGCTTTGGGAACTGGTATCTCATGGGAGAAGGGGTTATCGGTTTTTCGCCCGATTCCTCTCATATTGCGGAGAAGCAGAGGATTGTCACGATCAAAATACAAGTGAATAAAGGCGACGTAAACTATGAGACGATCCAGAATATTTCCCTGCGCAATAACGTGCTTGAATCAAACGACTTAGATGAGATTTATCGTGATGAAGAAGTAGAGCGGGGAGAAACGGTCACGGAGGTTCAGATATCACCGATAGCGCCTGCCGTTAACAGAGGTTCGTCGGTAGAGTTCCACGCATTGGTAAAGAGCGGGGGCAGCGCGGCTGCGTCACAGAGTGTCACTTGGAAAGTGAACGGGGCGGTTTCGCCGGGAACGGTCATCAGTGATGCAGGTGTTTTGACGGTGGCTGCAGATGAGAGCGCAGCGATCGTTACCGTGACGGCAACTGCTGTGGGAACCGACATTTACGGACAGACGAGCGTTGTGATCCCGATGATTGAGAGTGTCCTTGTAACGACGGGAGACACGACGCCGCCGGCGGGGGGAAGATGCTATTTTACAGCGCAGGTGATCGGATTAAACTTAAATACAGAGGCGCGTGAGGTATTGTGGTCAGTGGAGCCTGCTGTGTCGGGAATCTCCATCAGCAGTGATGGAGTGCTCGCCATTAGCTCCGGCGTAGAGCCGGGAACGGTCGTTACCGTGCGTGCGACCGCGCGCGTGACAGCGGGTGATGCGTCTCCTGTGACCGGGTCCTGCAGTGTAACGGTTGGCGAGGCAGGTACGGGGGGACCGCATATTACATCGGCGACAGGAGATTACAAGCTAAAGCGCGGCGGACAGTTTGCACTGTACGCCAGCGGAGAAGGACGGAGTGTCGTATGGTCCATCGTGAATGACGGAGGACTGGGAAGTAAAGTGAGCATTGATCCGGCGACCGGTGTTGTTACGACGGCACGGGATATTGATTTTACACAGGATTATACGATTACCGTGAAAGCGACTCCGGTGGGCGGAATTGCGTCCGAGGCGCTCACACAGACGATCACATTGCCGAAGGTTTCCATATCGTTTGAACAGACAGAGGCATATACGGTGTCGTCCGGTACGATTGCCAGAATTCCGTATACTTTGGATGGATTGGAAAATACGGGAATGGAGCTTTCCGTATCCAGCACGCCCTCTTTATCAGGTCAGGCGGGAACGTTTATGTACTGTACCGGTTCGGAGCTGGTGATCGTGACGGGAAATAATATGAGTGCGCAGGAGCTTGCGGTAACGGTCAGTCTGGTCGATAATGCGACAGTAAACAGTACGGTCATAGTGAATGTGACCAATTAATCAAGAATACAAGACATATTGGTATAGAAAATCAGTCGGAGGGTTTCCTTGAAAGGGGAGATAGCGATGAAAAAGAAAAATCAAATTTGGATGAAGGGAATATCGGTTGCATTGGCAGTGGTGGTTGCGGCGACTACTGTGCTGCATATTGATGAGAGGCTGTTAGCAAGGGAAACCTTCAGCGGTCTGAAAAGCATACTTGCCAATAATCAGCAGCTGACCATCGTTGAGGTTGTGGATGATTTTAGTGAGTCTTCCATGGGCTATCTTTTTGGAGGCTTGGAGCCCTATGATGTGGAACGGGCAAAGCGGGAAGGAACGATGGATGTTCTGCTCGAGGAGCTTAGCGGCAGAGGCCTGCTCACGATGGGCGATACGGATGATTGGAGTTCCTATCCGCTGCGCTATGAGGTTTTGGAGACCCGGTATTCTGAATTCGACGGTGACGAAGAGATTCTGGGTGTAGATGGATTTCGTCAGCAGGAAAGTACAGCGACAGAACTCAGCGGTTATTATGTGCCGATCGATGCATCTGAAGAAAAGGGCGGCAGAGCATTTTATCGTTGTCTGAAAGGTGACTATGAAGCCATGCAGTACCTGACGCCTGCGGATTTGCGGGAAGCGGCGAAGGGGATTCAGGAATCGTATGCGCTTGCGTTGGATGAGAACGGTGACATAAAATATCCAGAGGGATATCCGGATGGGTATACGATTGACGATAAGTATCAGTATTTCCGGTTCGTTGTGGGAGACCCGAAAGATGCAATAGAGGCGCAGAACATTTCCGACATGCCTGTATACACGGGTGACAGCAGCGTGGGCGCCATGTACGGAATCAGGGTGACGGAGGAGGCATCGTTGGAGGATGCGGCCCCGACCCCGACGGATGGTGAAGATGAAGATGAAATGCAGTCAGACGGCGATGACGATATAACGACCGTTCCGGAAGAGCCGGAGGCAGGGGATGTGGTTCCGACACCGGAGCAGCCAAACAATGAGTCGGAGGGTGATGCGGCGGACACAGATGACGAAGCGACTGACAACGATGCGGCACAGGAAGAAGATCGTGCAGCGCAGTCGGACAATACGGTGCAGTCAAATGATGTGGTGCCGGAAGCTGATACACCCCGGCCGGACAATGCAGCTTCGACGGAGCAGACGGCAACGTTAAGTAACGAAAATGAAAATGCGGGAACGGACAGTGCTTCCGCAGTCATTTATGTGCAATTTGATGAGAATAACAGCGTGCTGGTCGCATCCCTTGGGAATGCAGGTGTAGGGGATGTATTAGATGGCACCCCGGATACAGAAAGTGAGCAGAGCGGCGCCGAGAAATCGGCATCGGGCGGTTCTGATACGGGTATCGTCAACGGGGCGATTCCCACGGTTACGCCGAGTGCGACGCCTGCCCCGACCCCGACACAGGGAAACGGCGGTGATACCGCGGGTTCAGACAACAATTCATCGACATCTGATACGACCGGTAATTCGGAGGATGAGAACACCGACGACGAGAGCGGTTCGAATAAAGAGAACACCGGCGATGATGGTTCAGATCAAGGGAGCGCTGACGGCAGCGAAAATACCGATGGCGATGATCAGAATGCTGAAGACGGTGATGGCGAAGACGGCGATGCAGAGGACGAGGATGGTGAAGACGGAGATATAGAAGACGAAGATGGTGAAGACGGCGAAGATGGTGAAGACATCGATGATGAAGAAGACGAAAATGGTGAAGACGAAAAAGAATATACGGTAACATATCGATGGGAAGGACTGGATCATGAGATAGGAACCTTTACGGAGCCGGATCTGCCGGGGGAGGAAACGGTAAAGGATGAAGAGGAAATCACGTTTCCTGATGATCCTGAGCCGATTGAGGTCACCGATGAGGAAGGAGTTAAGATCGGTACTTATGTGTTTGAAGGCTGGAAAGTAGTTTCAGTGGAAGTCTCAGAAGATGCTTCAGAAGACGCTGATGATACAGATACTTCGGTCGAGGAGAACAATAAGATCATTACCGTAGTCGGAACGTGGAGTTATCATGAGTGTGAGAGCGGATTCTATCTGGTCACCTATCAATGGCGATTGACCGGAGAAGAAGGCAGCCTGCCGAACAGCTTGACCGCTGATAATATCGTGTTGAAGAGTCCGTTTCAGACGTTTGATATGTCTGAACAGCCGGAGGAGATTGGGCTTCCGGATGAGGGAAACGTTCAGGAAGGCTCGTCATATACCTTGCCTGACGATTATGAGGATGCTGTTTTTGATATCTATGATACCGATGGTAACTATATTGGTATCGGTACGTTTGAGGGATGGGAGAACAGTGACGGAGAGACGCTGGAAGGTGAGATTGTTCCGGATGGAGATATGACCGTATACGGCGTATTGAGTATCGCTCTTTTTAGCACAGAGCATCAGATTAAGTATAATTGGAGTATAAGAATAGGGGAGGAAGATAACTATACCTTCCTGGATGGTTCCCAGTATCTGAAAGAGGAGCTACTTGATCCTAATACAAAGCTTCCGAAGGGGGTGGTTTTGAAAATCGGAGGTTACCTTACTGCGGTACCCGAATTTCCGGAGGTGACTACATGGGAAGATGAGGGGAGACCGTATATGCCGGCCAACCCGGTTTCGCCGATTTTCGTTTATGATATGAACAATGAATTGGTCGGGACGTATACCTTTATGGGGTGGGAGCGTGCTGATGGCGGTGAATGGCTGCCGCCTGATGCTGCCGGTTTTACGATAGAGGGTAACATAGAACTTCGCGGTGTGTGGAGCTACGAGCCGGAAGCGACTTCTAAGCTGGTTCCCGGAAACGGATTCTCATATGTTTATGTGAATGATACAATCCATAATAATGACTGGTTCCGCTATTATGTGATGGGCTTGGAGGAGAAAGATTTTGGCAAAGTCAATATCAAGCTTGTGACGTACTTGGCGGATGGATCCCAAAAACGGGAGTATGGCTATGGCCCCGACTGCCCGACGCTGGCAGAGGCGATTCAGAAAGCAGATCTGGTGTATTTGAATACGGACGGTCAGTGGCTGGATGATTATGGGGAGCAGGTATTCTCTGAACGGCGTTTTTCTGCTGAAACAGCAAAGGCGCTTCTTGCGAGGGCATGCAATGAGGATCGGAGCGCACGACTGGCGGTGATCTTGGACAATAGCGTTCGGAGTAATCAGGTCGATGTCAATATGCAGAAAGTGACAGCCATCCTTTGTCAGGAGGATGTTGCAGAAGCGTATGCGTCGCTGAGCGAAGACGGTATGAGCTATGATAAGGCATTCAGTTCTGTAGAATGGCAGAGGCTCAATGCACTTGCTGTTTCCCGAAATGGTGGAAACTTTGTACATGACAATATTTATTGCGTCAGTCATGCAAGGGGGGAATTTAACAATTCGACCTATCCGGCGAATAATGCTGACGTGGTATTGAGCAGTATGTCTGCATTGGCAAACGCTGATTTTGAGAACCGTTTTACGGACCGTGTGACGGACGAGGGCTTTGCCGAGGTTTATCAGGCAATTCAAAAGGAGAATTATGAGCGTGCGCGTAACGGCGGGCAGGCATCGCTTGACGAATATGTCATGCCTGCGACGGCGGTTGCATACATCCTGAATTTCCGGGAGTATGATCCGATCATTTATAAGGATAAAATCCGGGTACTGGAATTGGAGCCCTGCAGGGATTACACCTATTATTACGATGAACTTGACAATCCGACTGCTGAGGGCGAGATGGCAAAAAAGAGGCAGTTTGCCGAGGATTGGGCGCCTGATTTCCTCGATAAATTAGAGGCAGATTCGGATGCGATCACGATCGACGGCATGACGACCTCGGAGTTCTGCGGGAAGATTTTGGATATCTATGAGGAGTATGATGTCATCTATATCGGCTCCAATAACGGTATTTTACATACGGACGATGTGGTGGCAGGCTTTAAGTGGGTACCGATGGATGCCTACGACGGTACCATTTCGGCGGATGCTCCGTTCCAGCCTTATTCGTGGGATTCGAGTCAGCGTTTTACTTACCATGATGGGAAATGGTATCGGCTTGTGGATTCGGGACAGACGAAACGGATCAGGGTCGGTAGTCCCGTTAAGGATGTGGAAGTTTGGGATGGCAGCGCAACATGGAAATGGAGTGTGGCGGAGAATAGATGGTACAGAAATGGGCAGCTGTCGGATGAGCCGTACTCCAACTGGATCGGGAACTTTACGCAGTACGACGATCAGTGGGTGGAACATACTTATTGTTATGATCAGAGAATTCCTTCCTGGTGTGAATTTGTGAAAATCTATGATGAGGTAGAGGCTACATCGAATGATAAACCGAACGGACCGGATGCGCCATGGTATGACAACGGGAGCGCCGAGACGTCCGGGTGGCTGTGGAACAATCAAGTATGGGGAATGGATTGCAAGGTCAGCGAAAATGAGACACAGAGGATAGAAACGCGCGGCTGGTATAAGAAGGAATATGTGGCGGCAGCTACCTATACGACTTATTATGATTCGGATATGAACGGCATGCTGTATACCCATGTCGGAGATAAGATGAGATATGCGTTTGGAAATTATTACGGGCATCTTGTCAATGAAGCTGATTATGGCTACCGCAGCTCCGGCAATGATATTTTGGCTACACAGGTGCAAGAATTGATCGATTATCTTAACGGCGGCAGTTTGGTCATTCTGTCTTCGGATTTTATGACGACGGATGAAAACGGCAGGCAGATACTCAACAGCTCCGACGTCAAGTATAAGGCTGGATCTCAGAGCTACTGTGGTATTATGGACACCTCCTCCTACGTCTATCAGTTTGTGAGAAGCTGTTTTGAGAGGGAAACGGACGGCAGCGATGTGCCGAAGTACTCGAATCTGATCGTGGAAGATTACGGAAACGGAGATCTGAGGGATACGGAGGCCTTTGTTGAAGCGCTGAATCAGCAGAAGGTGACGCTGAATCTGTATGCGATGCCGACGCAGTATGGTTATGAGGAGTGTGCGGTCAGCGGGACGACGGGCACTGTGACAAATAAATGGAACGGTCAGAAGGAAACCTATACGCGGAACTACTCGCATGACATAACCCGAATTGATGAGGATACCCGTTTCATGCTGCAAAAGGAGGCTGACGGAAGATATTATCTGAATTATGAGTTTATTATTGGAAACCTGAGCGCGATCGCGCCGCTGACAACACGCTATCATGTGCAGCTGTTCCTGGATTCGAACAGTGACGGTATCTATAATACGGCGACTGAGGAGCTTGATGACATTACCGTCATCAATGCGCAGACAGGTGCTGTGCTGGAGAGAGAGGGTGGCAGATACCAGTTGCAGATGAACGTGCCGTATCGGGTGCGCAGAGAATTACCTGATGGGTATGTCGGCTGTATCGGCTGGAAGCTGATGGTGACGCAGAATGGAAATGATCATATCCATGATTCGGTGACGGGCTTAACGGCAGTGGCAGTTCAGCCAGGCTACAGCGATGAAGTCAATCCGCTTACGGGCAAGAAGATCATTCATGTATTACAGATCACGCCAAATTTATATGGCAACCCGATGGATTTGGAATTACAGACGGATCTGACAAACGGATGGAGCGGGAACGGTAATTTTGATGAGGAATGGTATGAGCTGCTGACGAACCTGCCGGATTTTGAGATTGATTTTGATTCGATCTATTATTGGGATTTTGCGCATAGCTTCTTAAAACCGGGAGAAAGCGGATATGAAGCGCAGTATGACAATGGCGGCGTGGACGGAAAGCTGACCGGTCCGGACGGGCGGAACGACTATCTGAACTTTTATCAATATGATATGGTCATTGTCGGCTTCTGTGATATGGTTCCTTCCATCCCTTCCCAAGCGGCGGTGGAGGCGCTCCTGAATTTTGCCAATATGGGAAAGAGTATGCTCTTTACTCATGATACGACCTATTCCGGATGGGAAAGCCAAAGCGACCCGAGTGATTTTACATTTGCTGCAGGTTTAGGTCAGTCCTTTAGTATGAGCATCCGTGATCTGTGCGGTATGGACCGGTATGGTGTATCCGTTGATTGGTATCGCTATGACGAAACAACGGGAAGGGCGATGAATAACAAAGAAGGAAGCCCGATCCGTACGCCGGGCGCACAGGCAAGCGCATACAATGCGTCAAGTGCTGCGTATCAGTGGTATGCATCTCATCCCGGAGGAAACAGCCGCGACGTGGCATATGCGCCGGGAACGAATCAGACGATGATGGCGGCGCAGACGCAGGGACTCACCTGGAGTATGACGGACAATGAATATTTTTACATGTATGACTGGGCGAGTCATGGAAAGATCACAAGACCGCATAAGAACCGTGATACGTGGGATGCGGCGGATACCAATACGGTAACGCAGGTAAACGGCGGTATTATCACACAGTATCCGTATGACATCCCGCTTCGGATAGAAGTAGGTGATACCCACGCTCAGTATTATCAGCTGGATCTTGAGACCGACCGGGATGGAGACGGCAGGGGCGATGTGGTATGCTGGTATGCGATGTCAAGCTTGAATGATGGGGACTGGAATGATATTTATGATTTTTCTCCGAATGATGTAAGGAATAATTATTACATTTATAATAAGGGAAATATTACTTATACCGGAGTCGGTCATTCCGTGGATCACATTACATTGGATGAGAAGAAGCTGTTTATCAATACGTTCGTTGCGGCTTATAGTGCGGGTATCCGTAATCCTTCCGTGCGGATCGTGGAGAACGGTTCCGTAAATGCGCCGGATCTTGAGAATGTGAGCATTCCGTTTAACGGTGTGGATGAGGAGACGGCTGGAACCTACCGCGTATACTATCAGGTAAAGGACAACAATATCACACAGGGAACGAGAAACTTAAGTGTGAAGTACTATATTGGAAATCCGGCGGGCAGCGGTACGGTTACTTATCGGACGGAAGTAATCTCCGCGGATCTGTTTGCAGACGGCGAGCTGAAGACCTATAGCGCGGATACCGGTCTGGAGGTAAGCTATGACGCGGTGCGAAGCGGTCACAGCTATTATGTGGATGTGCCGCTGACCAGACTGCTTAACAACGAGACGTTTGACTTCTATGTCGAAGTTGACCTCACGATGGCGGATGATCCAAGCAGGGTTGCAGCGTTTGACGTTGATAAACTGACGATCGCAAAACTGAAAATGTTCTCACTCGACTGATAAACGGAGGGCGTAGGAACAAAATGCAATAAAAACGGATCAGGCTCCGGGAAGGCAGAAATGCTTTCCCGGAGCTTTTTCGTAAGGAAAGGGCAATGGGGATAGCCAATTTTATCCAATAGGAAACTGTGACTAATTGTTCATTGCAGAGCGTACTTTTTTTTCATATAATAGAAACATAATAGCAAATTTGGGAATTATATAACAGTCACAGGGCGGTGACAGAATGCAAAAAGGGATTTTTGATGGAGCAGGAGGTTCTGAATGCCTCTCATTTCAAATATCCTTTTTTATGGTTTTTTGTGAAAAAAGCTTGTCTTTTTGAATAAAAGACCTATAATGGATAGTGAGAGTCTGTTGTATTCGACAGACGGATACCGCAGACAGGCGGAAAAGACAGTACAGGAAAGGCGTGAGGGAAAAGGGATGTTTAAGAGTGATGTATTTGATTATATCAATGTGTTAGACAGGGCTGCGGATGCCTCATGGACGAGGAATGAGCTGATCTCACATAATATTGCCAATGATGATACGCCGGGGTACAAGAGACAGGATATCAATTTTGAGAGAGAGCTTCGGCGTGCGCTCGGCAACTCACGGTATCAGACCATGGACGAAAAGGTGAGAAACTTAAGGTCCGGCGAGTTAGAGGGGCGGGTCTATACGGACGGCAGGAATTATTCTTACCGTTATGACGGCAATAATGTGGATATTGATGCGGAGAATACCTATCTTGCAGAGAATCAGATTACATATAATGCTTTGATGACGAGCATTAAACAGGAATTCAGCGACTTAAAAGCCGTGATCAAATAGGAGGGGTAAGAGATGGGAATGTTTGATGCATTTGCGATCAGCGGTTCCGGTTTGACGGCACAGCGCTATCGCATGGATATCATTGCAGAGAATCTGGCAAATGTGGATACGACAAGGACGCAGGACGGTACGCCGTACCGCAGAAAAGTCGTGACATTTGAGGAACGCGGCGGTTCGCAGGGAACGTCGTTCGGGCATGCGCTGAGCAGGGCTTCGCGCAACTATGTCGGTCTTGGCGTGCGTGTGGACGGCGTATATGAGGATACATGGTCGGATATGGTCATGGCGTACGACCCTTCGCATCCTGACGCGGATGCAAATGGCTATGTCATCTATCCGAATGTGAAGACGGTACAGGAAATGACGGACTTAATTGACGCAAGCCGCTCTTATGAAGCGAATGCGACAGCGTTTCAGGCGAGCAAGAGCATGGCGATGAAGGCGCTTGAAATCGGCGGGTAATAAACAGACTGAAAGAATTACATAAAAGGGAGTCATAACCATGGACATACAATCATTATATAATGTTGGGGATACGAGAGTCATATCCTCCCAGAACACCCATATGATCAAGCAGCTGGATGAAAAAGGTGAGCTGAGCATACTCGGAGAAGACAGCAGTGATGCTAATTCCATGTTTCGGAACATTCTTAATTCTGCGATCAACAGCATTAACGTGACGAACGGCTATCTTTCCGATGCGGAAAATGAGAAGATCAAGCTGGCGCTTGGCGAGACGCAAAACGCGCACGATCTGACCATTGCCCTGTCTAAGGCATCCACGGCGCTGCAATATACGGTCGCGGTCAGGGATCGTTTTCTTGATGCGTATAAAGAGATTATGCAGATCAACGTATAGTTTCTTGAGGGGAGATACATATCATGATTGAGAGTATAAAACAATTTCCGAAGCGCTTTTTGGAATGGTGGAATAAGTTTACGGTCAAGCAGCGCTTTATTATCATGGGTGCGGTAGCAGCGGTTCTGACCGGACTGATCGTGTTGGTTCTCGTGCTGAATAAGCCGAAATATGTGGAGCTGATCACCTGTGATTCGACAAAGCAGGCATCCGAGGTGACGACGCTTTTAACGGATGCGTCATTGACATACCGTGTGGACGAAAACGCGCTGAAGATCGAGGTTCTGAAAAAACAGCTTTCCGACGCGAGACTGCTTCTCGGGGAAAACGGGATACCGAGCACATCCTATACGCTTGCTGAGGCGCTCAGCGGCGGCTTGAGTACGACAGAATCCGATAAAGAAAAGAAGTATCAGCTTTATATGCAGAGCGAGCTCGAGGAGGACTTGGAGCGTTTTGAATTTGTTAAGTCTGCAACCGTGAACATTAACGTGCCGCGGGAGGACGGAACGCTGATTTCTACGGGCGCAGAGACGAGTGCGACGATTATTTTGACCTTAAAGTCGGAAATGACGCTGGATATGGCGCAGGCAGTAGCGCGTGCAGTTCAGACAGCGCTCGGCAATGCCACGACGGACAATATCACCATCGTAGACAGCGAGGGAAAAAGCTACTTTGTTGGCGGAGAAGACACCTCGGCTATTGGCACGGCGAATAATCAGCTTACAACCAAGCAGCAGATGGAAAGTGCCGTGACAGCACAGGTGCGTAACGTGCTGAGCGGGACAGGGGAGTTCAGTACGATTTCCGTTGCGCCGAATCTGGATCTTGATTTTTCGAGCACGGAGATCACAAGTCATGATTTCGAAGCGCCGGACGGCATGAGTCAGGGGTATTATTCCAGCGAGCGGCAATATACATCGTCATCTACAAGCGGCATGGGCGGTGTGCCGGGAACAACGTCGAATGATGAGACCGTGACGTATGATATTAATACAGACGGTACGGCATCGGAAGAAATAGAGGAATATGATAGAAGCTACGTACTGGATGAAACGATCACGAATCAGGTAGTGCCTCCCGGTGCGATCAAATATGACACGTCTTCGATTGCGATCTCGGCGGTGAAATATAATGTCATCAGAGAAGAAGACGCGCGCGATCAGGGACTTTTAGACGGTATTTCATGGTCGGAGTACAAGAATCAGAACTCCGAGCGCACGAAACTTGAGGTAGATGAAGACTGGATCGCGATGGCAGCGAATGCGACGGGAATCCCGACAGGGAATATTACGTTCGTTTTATACGGTGAGAATATGTTCATTGATGCGGAGGGGTCTTCCATTCATGCATCGGATGTATTGACCGTATTGTTGATCATCATTATCCTTGCTTTGCTCGCGTTTGTCGTACTGCGGAGTATGCGTGGAGAAAAGAGAACGGACGAGGAGGAGGAGCTGTCGGTGGAATCCCTGCTGCAGTCCACTCCTGTGGAAGATCTTGAGGATATTGAAGTAGAAGAAAAATCAGAGGTTCGCAGACTGATCGATAAATTTGTCGATGATAATCCGGAAGCGGCGGCAAATCTTTTGCGGAATTGGCTGAATGAGGACTGGGGGTAAACCTTTGTGGCAACGAAAGATTCGATAACCGGGCTGCAAAAAGCGGCAATTCTGCTGATTGCATTAGGACCGGAAAAATCGGCTAATATTTTCAAACATCTGAAAGAAGAAGAAATTGAGGAGCTGACCTTAGAGATCGCAAACACGAGGACGATCACGCCTCAGGTCAAGGAGGAGGTCGTCACGGAATTTTACGATCTCTGTCTGGCGCAGCAGTATATTGCGGAGGGTGGTATCACTTACGCGAAGGAACTTCTGGAGAAGGCACTTGGCAGCGACAAGGCAATGGATGTCATCGGAAAGCTGACGGCCTCCTTACAGGTAAAACCGTTCGAGTTTGTACGCAAGACGGATGCGTCTCAATTGCTGAACTTTATTCAGGACGAACATCCGCAGACTATCGCGTTGATTTTGTCCTATTTGTCGGCTCAGCAGTCTGCACTGATCGTATCGGCGCTGCCGCCTGACAGGCAGGCTGATGTCGCAAAACGTATTGCGATGATGGACAGAACAAGTCCCGATGTCATTAAGGAAGTGGAAAAGGTGCTGGAATCCAAGCTGGCAAGTCTGGTAAATCAGGATTACACGATCATCGGCGGTGTCGATGCAGTCGTAGAGATCCTGAATACGGTGGATCGCGGAACAGAAAAGCATATCATGGAAACATTGGAGATCGAAGATCCCGAACTGGCGGACGAGATCAGAAAGAAGATGTTCGTATTCGAGGATATTCTGCTGCTTGACGACCGTGCGATCCAGCGTGTGCTGCGTGAGGTGGAGAACAGTGATCTTGCGATTGCCTTAAAGGGTGCGAATGAGGAAGTACAGAATGCGATCTTTGGAAACCTCTCCAAGCGCTTGGCGGCAATGATCAAAGAGGATATGGAATTTATGGGTCCTGTCCGTATGAAGGACGTGGAAGAAGCACAGCAGAAAATCGTCAACATTATCAGAAAACTTGAGGATTCTGCTGAAATCGTAATCTCCAGAGGCGGAGGTGACGAGATCATTGTATAGCAGTCTGATCAAATCAAACCTGACAGTTGTGCAGGATGAAGAAAAAATCGTAATCGATACCAATGCGCTCGTCGCGCAAAAGCTGGAGGCGTTATCAGGCGACACGTTCTATACCTCAGCGGGCTCGGAAGCCTATACGGAACAGGGAGTGCCGGAAACGGAGGATGACGGACTATCGGGATTGTTCGGAGAAGCAACGCCGGAAGGCGGGGGCGGTTTTAAGCCGGGGATTCAGGCGGAGCCGATCGAACTGATCAAGGAGGACAGCGGTCCGTCTCCGGAGGAGCTGCTTGCCGAGGCGCGCGAGGAGATTGCCCAGATGCAGCAGGATGCGGCAAGACAGATTGAGCAGCAGCGTGAGGCGGCGCTTGCCGAGGCAAAACGCGAGGGATATGACGCAGGCTATCGTGAGGGCATGCATCAGGTGGAGCAGATCAAAGAGGAGCTGGCGGAGACGCAGCGGCAGATGGCGTCCGATTATGAGCAGAAGCTGAGCGAACTGGAGCCGCTCTTTATCGAAAAACTCACGGGCATTTACGAACACATCTTCAAAGTCAATATGATGTCGGATAAGCAGGTGCTTTTGTATCTTGCGGAAAACGTCATCCGTAACGTGGAGGGGAACAGGGAGTTCTTCGTTCATGTATCCAAGGAAGATTACGCGGCGGTGAATATGCAGAAAAAACAGCTTGAGGCGGCGGCCGCAGGCGCAAATACGTCCGTGGAGGTCGTGCAGGATACCACGCTTTCGGAGGGCGAGTGCATGATCGAGACAGACGGCGGCATTTTTGACTGCGGTTTGGGTACACAGCTCGCTGAATTAAAAAAGCAGTTATTACTGTTGGCATATTCGGGAGAATAGCACAGGAAACATATGAATGCGATCAATTTTAATAAATACAATTCATTGGAAAATCAATCCTTTTTTAAGAAAATGGGAAAGGTTGTCAACATTGTCGGACTGACAATCGAATCAGCAGGGCCGGACGCAAAGCTCGGCGATCTCTGCTGTATTTATCCGGGTGGGGAAAGTAAGCCGATCCGCGCGGAAGTCGTGGGCTTTCGGGATAAAAAGACGCTCCTGATGCCCTATGAAGCGACGGAGGGAGTCGGGCTTGGCTGTATTGTGGAAAATCAGGGCTATCCGCTAAGCGTTGCGGTGGGAGATTATCTGCTCGGCAAGACGCTCAACGGACTGGGTGAACCGATTGATCCAACCGGAATCCCGAAAGAGAGCAAACGATATCCCGTAGAATCCGCGCCTCCTGACCCGATGGCCAGGGAGATCATTGACGAGGTGCTGCCGCTTGGCGTGCGTGCGGTGGACGGACTTATCACGCTTGGAAAAGGACAGCGTATCGGCATTTTTGCAGGTTCCGGAGTCGGGAAATCGACGCTGATGGGTATGTTTGCACGCAATACGCAGGCGGACATCAATGTGATCGCATTGATTGGAGAGCGCGGCAGGGAAGTGCGGGAATTTATTGAGCATGATCTCGGGCAGGAAGGAATGGCGCGCTCGGTCGTGGTAGTGGCGACGTCGGATAAGCCTGCGCTGGAGCGTAAAAAGGCGGCAATGGCGGCAACGTCGATTGCTGAATATTTCAGGGATCAGGGCAGGGATGTCCTGCTGATGATGGATTCCCTGACGCGTTTTTCCATGGCGCAGCGGGAAATCGGGCTTGCCAGCGGCGAACCGCCGGTGACAAGGGGATATCCGCCCAGCGTGTATTCTGAGATGCCGAAGCTCTTAGAGCGGGCGGGGCGTTCAGATAAGGGTTCCATTACGGGACTGTATACGGTGCTTGTGGACGGCGATGATTTCAACGAGCCGATCACAGACACGGCAAGAAGTATTTTGGACGGTCATATTATCTTAGACCGTAAGTTAGCGCATAAAAACCATTACCCTGCCATCGACGTGCTGCAGAGCATCTCGCGATGCATGAGCGCAATTGACACGAGAGAGCATAAGCAGGCGGCAGGAAAGCTCAAAAATGTGTTGGCGACCTATAAGGACGCGGAGGATCTGATCAATATCGGCGCGTATAAGAAGGGCAGTAACCCCGAGATTGATTATGCGATCGATAAGAACAAAGCGGTCAACGAGTTCCTGATGCAGGCGACGGACGAAAAAGTGACATTTGAGGAGACGGTTGGAGCGCTGGAAGCGCTGTTTGCATAATCTTATTTGGGAAATGAGGATAAGATCAGTGGCAAAATTTCGATACCGGATGCAGAATGTGCTGAATATCAAACTCAGCATGGAGCGGCAGGCAAAGCAGCAATATGCCGAAGCGAATGCAAAGCTGCGGGAAGAAGAACAAAAACTGAACGTTCTGTTCAGGCGTAAATTCGAATACGAGCAGACGGCCAGACAGCTTCTTGCGGATGACTTGAACGTCCGCGAGATCACGCAGAACAATGAGGCGATCCTGCGCATGGAAGATTTTATCACGCAGCAGCAAAGGGAAGTGCAGATCGCGTTAAGAGCCGTCGAAAAAGCGCGCCAGAAGATGACGGAGGTCATGCAGGATCGGAAGACGCACGAGCGGCTGCGCGAGAAAGCGTTTGATGAATTTCTGATGGAAGAAAAGCAGCATGAAAGCAAAGAAATCGACGAGCTGGTCAGCTATACATATGGGCAGAGACTAAGGGAGACAGGACATGGCGAGAGCAACAGCACCTGAAGAAATACCGGTAGTGGATGTTACCGCGGAAAAAAAGAAATTAAAAGAAGAACGCAAGAAGCTCAAGGCGGAGAGCCGCGCACAGAAGAAAGAGGCGAAAGCGCGCGCCAAGGAGCTTGCCAAGCAGGAATCGGAGCTGGATGACGAAGATTCGGACAGCGGCACCGGTTCGGCGATCCTGATTACATTTTTTATCATTCTCATATGGATCGCGATCTTAGGACTGCTGATCAAGCTTGACGTGGGTGGGTTCGGCTCCAATGTCTTACGTCCGATCTTAAAGGATGTGCCGGTGCTTTCGTGGATATTACCGGAGGATCATGAGACGGAAACGACGGATGAGGAGGCGTACGGCGGCTATACGAGTCTGCGTGATGCGGTCGATCAGATTTTAGTGTTAGAGCAGCAGGTAGAGCAGCTTCAGACGGTCAACAGTGCGGATGCGGAGGAACTTGAACGTCTGCGTGCGGAGCTGGAGCGTCTGCAGAGCTTTGAGGACAGCTACCTCGAATTTGAAAAGATCAAAAATGAATTTTATCAGGAAGTCGTTTATGCGGCGAACGGACCGGGGGTGGATGCGTATATCAAATATTATGAATCCATGGATCCGACGACGGCGGAGGCGATCTATGCCCGCGTGATCGCAGAGGAAGCGCAGAACTTGGAGTTGGCCGATTATGTGAGCGCCTATTCGGCGATGAAGCCGAAAGAGGCAGCGGCGATTTTTGAGGCAATGGATGATCTGGAGCTTGTCGCAAAGATATTAGGACAGATGGGCGCGGATGACCGCGGTGCGATCATGGGCGTGATGACGCCTGAATTTGCGGGGAGACTGACGCGCATCATGGATCCGGATGCATAATGGAAAATAAAAGATTTTTCTGTTTTCTATCTTCACAATAATGAGCGGGAAACCGATAATCATTATGTACCTTGATAATCAAAGAAAGGAGGAAAAACAATGACCAGTGCAGTAACAGAACGTGGAACGATCATGAATCTTGCGGTTCAGGCGGCGCCGACAAAATCCGGCACATCGGACACGGGATTTACGCAGGTCATGGACAAGGCTGTAAGTGCTAACAAGAGCGGAGGTTCATCAAGTGATGCGGCAGTAAAGAAAGATACCGCCAAAACCTCCGGGCGCACCGGAAATTCTGAGGCTAAAGAACAAACGACGACGGAAGAAGCCCGTCGGACGGATCGTATGCGTCAGGAGAAACCGAATGCAGTCAGTGAACAGACGCAGCAGAAAGACAAGACTGCCGCCGCGGACGACCAGCCAAACGAGGCAGGCGAAGAAGCCGCTGCTTCCGAGATGGCATCCGTGTTCATTGAGAAAGCGTCCGAAGTGCTCACACAGGTTGCGGAGAATCTTTCGGTATCCGTCGAGACTGTGACGGAGACGATGCAGGAGCTTGGTATGGAACTGACGGATCTGTTGGTTCCGGATCGCATGACGGAGCTGATGATGACGCTGACCGGAGAAGATCAGATGTCTCTTGTAACGGACGAAACGCTCTACAACACATTGCAGGAGCTGACAGCGCTGACGAAGGAGGCAGGCGAGGAGCTGATGAAAGAGCTTTCCCTGACGCCGGAGGATTTGAGAGCGATGCTGGAACAGCTTGGCACACAGGGAGCGGGCACGATGCATTCTGACATGCAGAACGCTCAGGATGATGCCGCGGTTGGAAACACGGATGAGAGAACTTCCGGTTTGATGACAGCGGACATGAAAGAGCAGATGGGCACGCAGCAGACAGATCAAAGTCCCATGACCGACAATGTGCAGGACAAAACGCAGGGCGGGGCGCAGATTGCGGCCGGCTATCGGGCGGAAGAAGATTCTGCACAGACAAGAGAGAAAGGGGAATCGTTTGCGGAAGGCGGGCAGGGCTTTGCCGAGCATCTGATGAACCGAACGAATGAATTTGTGGAAGCACTGACGCAGGAGACGGGGAGCGTGGATTCCTATTTGGACGCGGAGCAGATCATGAAGCAGATCACGGACTTTATGAGAAATCACTTAAACGCGCAGGGATCTTCGGTAGAATTACAGTTACATCCTGCAAGCCTTGGCACGCTGAATATTTCGGTGACGGCCAAGAACGGAATCGTAACGGCGCAGTTCGCGGCGCAGGACGAGGCGGTAAAGACCATGCTGGAGGGACAGGTGGCGGAGCTTCGGAGCCGTTTGGATGAACAGGGCGTAAAAGTAGAAGCAATTGAAGTTACGGTTTCCAGTCATGAGTTTGAGCGCAACCTTGAGCAGAATGCCGATCAGGACGCAGATGAGCGAGGTGAGGCGGGAGCAAAGAGACGGACAACGAGAAGGTTGAATCTCGATGAGCTCGGTGAAGAGGATGCGGAAGAACTTGACGATGCGGAACAGATTGCACGTGATATGATGAGAATACACGGCAATCGACTTGACTACTTAGCTTAGTGATACAGAGAGGAGGAATCGTATGGCATCAACAGCGTGGGTAGTGGATGGTAAGATCGTCAATAACGGTTCGAGCGCAGCCGAGAAAGCGGCGAGCAATGAATCGAAAAAAACCACGGGTGGAGGCTCGCTCGGCAAAGATGCTTTTTTACAATTGCTCGTGGCACAGATGAAGTATCAGGATCCACTGGCAGCATCCAATAACAGTACGGAATATATCTCGCAGCTCGCAACGTTCTCGGAGCTTGAGAGCATGCAGAATCTGCAGGAGATTTCGGAGCAGCAGCGTATGCAGGGACTTGTCGGAAAGACCGTTGTATTAGATGTGGACGGCAAGCAGTATACGGGACAGGTTGACTTTTTACAGTATGAGAACGGAAAGGCAAAGATGTCCGTAGGCGGAACGCTGTATTCACTGGATGATGTTTATCAGGTGATCGACGGCGATTACTTAACGGCATATACGCAGGCAAGCAACTTTATTTCCAAACTATATAAACTGCCGGCGCTTGAGAACCTGACGGCGAAGGACGCAGAGACCGTACATGAGTTAGAGGACGAATACAGGAACATGAGTGAGTATGGCAAGTCCTTTATCGCAGATGAGGCGGTCGCATTCCTGAACAGCCTTGGACCGAGGGCAGATGTGTTAAGTCCGAGAAAAGAGGAAGTGGACTATAATCAGCTGATCTCAGATCAACTGGGTGCGCTCCTCGATAAAGTGGACGGTATCGATAAAGATAAGATCAACGATGTCCTTGATAAGCTTTTGGAAACGGGCGTACAGCCGCCGACTGAGAAGGACGATGCGGATGACACCGAAAACACAGACGGTGTGGCCGGTACGGAAGGCACCGGAGACGGTACGGACGATGGTGAGAACACAGGTACCGTGACCGGTGATGAGAGCGCGGATGCATGAGGACGGATGCGCGGACAACGGGATATCGGCATTCAGCATGTCCTGTTGTCATGAGGAAAAGATGGAATTGAAACGCGTGTAGTACTCAAGGAGGAGGAATTACAATGCAGGTAAATCAGAACCAATTCCTTTCCATCGAACAGCTGAAAGATCAGTATTTGAATCAGGCGAGAAAGCCGGAGACAGCGCGTACGCGGGACGGTTTTTCCTTTCAGGAGATTTTGGAGGGGAAGACCGCCGGTACCGCGGAGGGCACGCTTCGTTTTTCCAAGCATGCGATGAACCGTTTAGCGGAGCGTAATATCAGGCTGACGGACGATCAGCTTGACCGTCTGAATGAAGGTACGATGAAAGCAGACAGGAAAGGAATCAAAGACTCGCTGATCATGGTCGATGAGTTGGCGTTTATCGTGAATGTATCGAGCAGTACCGTCATCACGGCAATGGACAACAATCGGACGGATGAGCAGATTTTTACAAACATTGACGGAGCCGTTATCATGTAACCGGACCTTTTTGGAGGTTATCGTTCCCGACTGACAGAAGGAACGACGCGGCTCTTATTAAAGGAGGGCATTTCACTATGATGAGATCATTGTTTTCTGGTGTATCCGGCTTGAAGGTGCATCAGACAAAGATGGACGTAATCGGTAACAACATTGCAAACGTAAATACGACATCCTACAAGTCGATGTCAATCAATTTTTCTGAGTTGATGTATCAGACGTCGGCAAATGCGTCCGGACCGAATGCGACGACCGGAACTGCGGGTAAGAACCCGAAGCAGATCGGTCTCGGTGTTGTGTCGGGTGCAATCAGCACGGCAATTACATCTGCGGGTTCGGCACAGACGACGAACAATCCGTTTGATATTCGTATCACCGGCGATTCGTTCTTTATTGTCAGCGACGGAAGCAATAATTATTTTACACGTGACGGTTCTTTCTACGTTGATTCGGCAGGAAACCTTGCCATGACCTCCACGGGCTTTAATGTTATGGGCTGGCAGGTTGATGAGGAGACCGGTAAGGTAAGACAGGATACCGTGACCGCGCTCCGTATCATGAGTCAGGAGAATCTGACCTATGATGCAGAGTATACGACCAACGGAAATATTACCGGTATCGTGGATAAAAAGGATACGGACATTAACTCTACAGCGGGTAAGACGATCAACCTTCCGATCTTTGATAATTTGGGTTACAGCTATACCGTGAAGCTGAGTCTGCATAAGGCAACCAACGACGGCGAGTTCTACTTAGAGATGGATGATATTCTTGATTCTGAACAGAAATCCATCAGCGAGTATTATGGCGTACCGATTGATCAAATCGCAAGACTTGGAGCACAATCGGATGTGAAGGTACAGGATGCCTATAATCCGTTGACCGATTCATTCAACATTACGGTAACGGATGATGACGGCAATAGAGTAGAGACGCCGGTTACGCGCTCTGTGACCTATGATCAGGCTACAAGGTCCTATAAGGTATCGTTCATGGATGATAAGGGTACCATCATTAACAACACGGCTCCTACAGGTTACATGGATGCGATCAAAGCTGCGGGTATTGATGTGGACGCACTTGGGGCTGCGCAGGCGGATGGAACGTATCTTGTGCCGTTGACGAATTTTGCTGCGGACCCGACGGGTGCGGATGCAGATCTGGACGCGACAAGAACGCTTGATACAACGGCCATTCAGAATAATCTTGCTGCTTTACAGGTGATTTTCGGTGAGGACATCAATCAGGCGGTGAAGGGTGCTACGATCGACCCTTTGACCGGTACCCTGACTGTTACGGATAAAACGATACAGGGTGGTCTGATCCGCTTTAATACCGATACGGGTGCATTCGTTTCTGCAAACGGCAATCCGACCGGCTTAACCATTGACTTTGCAGAGCAGTTTACGAATGCAAATAATGTTGTAACGAGCCTCCGCAACTTCCATGATATTGAGATCGACATGACGAGAATGAAGAGCAGCGATAACGGAGGTTCCGCATCGTTAGCGGCGGACAGCGGTGACTTAAACGGGTTGGGTGCAGGCCGTAAGCTCGGCGATATGTCCGGTATTCAGATTTCCGATAACGGTGAGATCTGGGCGGCATATGACAACGGTATGTCGAGACTGCTCGGTCAGATCGCGGTTGCGGAGTTCGCAAATCCGTCGGGCTTGGAGAAAGTCGGAGACAATCTTTACAATAAGACGCTGAACTCAGGTGATTTTGACGGCATCGGTGTTGACATTAAGGTAAACGGCGGCGCGATGAACAGCGGTCAGCTTGAGATGAGTAATGTCGATCTTTCCACGGAGTTTACGGAAATGATCACGACACAGAGAGGTTTTCAGGCGAACTCCCGTATCATCACGACATCCGACAGTCTGTTGGAGGAGCTCGTCAACTTAAAGAGATAAGGTAGACAGCGTTTTAGCCGGCGAAGCCGCATGACGTGGAAGCACAGAATAAATCACAGCGTCAGAAAGCGGGTAAAGCGCATGCTGACGTCGGGTATAGGGAATCGCGCGAAAGGGCGGTTCCCTTTCCGTATGTTTGGGAAACAATAGGTATTTGGTACTATAACAGGGATCCGGCTGCTTTTGGAAATGGCTCGTTGTATCTGGTACATTTTGGAAGGAGGATCGACATGATCGAAGTAACAAAACTCAATGATATCAAGATTTTGATCAATCCTGACTTGATCGAATATGTCGAGGAAACACCGGATACCGTTGTCGCTTTGACAACAGGACGGAAAATTATTGTAAAAGAAAGTAGACAAGAAGTGAAAAATCTAGTAAAATCGTATAGGAAAGAAATTTTTGCTGATTAAAGCAGAGAGTGGTGAGTTTCGTGGATTTAGCATCTTTAATTGGTTTGGTCGTTTGTATTGTGCTGGTATTGTGGGCCGTTATTCAGGGCGCAGGTAGTCTCGGGATGGCGTATAAGGCGTTTATCGATCTTCAGTCGGTTCTGATCACGATCGGTGGTTCCTTCCTCAGCGTTATGGCGATGAACTCGATGAAAAATTACGTAAACGGTCTGAAGTGCTTCGTTAAAATCTTCAAAGTACCGGTCATTAACATGTCGGAGAGTATTCAAAAAATCATTGAGCTTTCCAATACTGCACGTAAGGAAGGTCTTCTCCAGCTGGAGGAGGCAGCATCAGAATTAAATGATGACTTTATGAAAAAGGGAATTCTGCTGATCGTTGACGGTACCGACCCTGATCTGGTTCGTTCCATTATGGAGACGGAGCTCATCAGTATCGAGGGACGTCATAAGCAGGTTATTAAGATTTGGGAGGATATTGGTTCCATGGGACCTGCCTGGGGTATGATCGGTACGCTCGTCGGCCTGGTAAACATGCTTCAGAACATGTCGGACCCGAGTTCCATCGGACCTGCGATGTCGGTTGCGCTTTTGACGACATTGTACGGTTCCATGATCGCAAACTGGATCTGCGCGCCGGTTTCCAGTAAGCTGAAAGTCAATAACGATGCGGAGATCATGTTAAAGGAGATCGAGATTGAAGGTCTTCTCTCTATTCAGGCAGGTGAGAATCCGCGTGTTATAGAAGAAAAATTAAAATCGTTCCTTGCACCGAAGGATCGTGTGTCTGCGGATGAAGGTGGTGAGGAGAATGGCTAAACGCAAAGAAGAGGAGCCACCAAAAGGAGCCCCCGCATGGCAGTCAACCTTTGCGGATTTGATGAACCTCTTGCTCTGCTTTTTCGTGTTGCTTTTTTCCATGTCTAAGATAGAGGAAGATAAGTGGCTGGCGGTTGTGGAGTCCTTCCAGAATACGGTGAGCGTATTTGACGGAGGTGCGGAAGCGATCGGCGACGGTGTTCTGATCAGTAACGGTGTCAGTCAGTTGAACGAACTGTCGGAATACATGAACAGCAGCGGGCAGGCGGAAGAGGTAGACGAACCGGACGAAACGCTATATAATGAGATGGAGCGCGAGGGACTTGCCGAATCCGAGGAGATGGCGGAACAGATAGAGGAAGCGCTGGCGGAGTTGAATCTGGATAAGGAGATTGATGTGGATTTCAATTCCCAGTATGTACTCCTTACGATGAAGGGAGCCATCCTGTTTGATTCGGGGCGCGCCGAGCTGAAGCCGGAGATTTATCCGACGCTTGACCGACTGGGGCTGATTCTGATGGTGTATGCGGACAGTCTTATTGAGATCGAAGGGCACACGGATAACGTACCGATTCATAATGCGGCGTTTGCGAATAATGATGAGCTTTCCAGTGCAAGGGCGTTATCGGTATTTCACTATTTTATGGAAACTACCAATCTGGACCCCATTAAGCTGAAGCATTCCGGCAGAGGGGAATATGTTCCGGTTGCAGATAACGGCACAGAGGAAGGACGCGCGCGGAACAGGCGCGTTGAGATCAAGATCTATAATACATTAAGCACGGAACGTTGATGAGTCCGTGGGAGCAGAGAGGTGCTTGCTTTGAAAAAGAATCTATTATCCATTATCATTCTTGCTTTATTAGTTGTTAATTTAGTCATGACGGGGATCATGATGTTCTCGGTCATCAATGTTTCAAACAAAAACGCAAAGCTGGTAGGCGATATTGCGTCGCTGCTCGGTATTCAGACGAAACCGGACGGCGAGACGGAGGTAAAAGAAAATGTTTCCATCGACGATACGGATGTGTATGTGATTTCCGATCGTATGACGATTCCGTTTCAGCGGGTGAGCGAAGCGGATGGAGGGGATGGCAAGGATCATTATTTTGTCGTGAATGTATCTCTTTCCATGAATATGAAACATAAGGATTATAAGTCATACGGAACCGCCGAGGAATTAGAGGCGAAGGAGAGCCTGATCAAGACAGAGATTCAGTCCGTGATCGGCAGTTACACGATGGATCAGTTCAAGGAAAATCAGGAACTGATACGCGAAGAAGTATTGGAGCGTATTCAGGATTTATATGATTCTACATTTATCTTTAATGTGAATTTCAGTGACTATCTATATTCATGATGGGAGGTGAGCCGTTGTGGGTGAGGTCTTATCCCAAAGTGAGATAGACAGTCTTCTCAACGCGTTAAGTACCGGCGAACTGGATATGGATGACGTCAAGGAGAATCCTGAAAAGCAGGTCAAAGATTATGACTTTAGGCGGCCTGCGAAATTCTCCAAAGAGCATTTGCGAACGCTTGAAATCATTTTTGAGCATTATGGCAGACTGGTGTCAACGACGCTTCCCGTTTATCTGAGAAAAGCGGTTCAGGTTACGGTGGCAAGTTCGGAGACGGTCACCTTTTCAGAGTTTACGAATGCACTTGCCAATCCGGTCGCGCTCGGTATTGTGAATTTTCAGCCGCTTGGCGGCACAGTGATCGTGGAGCTGGCAGCGACACTCGCGTTTGCGATCATTGACCGGATGCTTGGCGGTTCAGGAGAGCCGCTTGCAAAGAACCGGGAATTTTCTGAGATAGAGATGAGCATTGTCGAAAAGATTATGGTAGTCTGTATCCAGCTATTGAGGGAGCCATGGAAAAACGTGGCAGATATCAATCCGCTTTTGGAGCGGATTGAGACAAATCCGCAGTTCGCGCAGGTCATATCTCCGACGGATATGATCGCGATTATTACATTGAATCTCAAGATCGGAGACGTTGAAGGTTTCATGAATATCTGCCTTCCGTTCTTTACGTTGGAGAGTATCATGGATCGTTTGAACACGAAGTTCTGGTACGCCAACATGCAAAAGGGATCCGATGAGAGTTATGACGAACAGCTTGAGACGATGATCCGCAGAGTGGATGTGCCGGTCAAGGCGGTTCTCGGACGCACCAGAGTTGCGGCAGGCGATTTTATGAATTTGCAGCCGGGAGACGTCATACGATTGGATACGAAGGTAGACAGCGAACTGGATGTTTTTGTCGGCAATATCAGAAAATTTAAGGCAATGCCCGGATCGGACGATGAACATTTTGCCGTGCGGGTAACGTCTATTATAAGAGAGGAGGAGTAGCCAGATGGATGGAATGTTATCTCAGGACGAAATCAATGCTTTGCTGGGCGGCCTGGATAATTCAGACGGGGCGGATGCCGGTACATCCGAAACGGCGGCGCCGGAAGCGGCGGCTCCAGAGTCAGCAGCGATTGATGAGAATCTTTTGACGGATATGGAGAAGGATGCGGTCGGTGAAGTTGCCAATATCAGCATGGGAACATCGGCGACGACCTTATATTCTTTGGTAAACCGTAAGGTAGATATTACGACTCCGGTCGTGACGCTTGCCAATCTTGATACGGTGATCAAGGATTATCCGAAACCCTGTGTATTTATTTCAATTAAATATACCGAGGGACTTGACGGAAGTAACATTCTTGTGTTAAAAGAACATGATGTAAAGGTGATCACGGATCTGATGATGGGAGGAGACGGCACTAACACGGACGGCGAGTTGGGCGAGCTGCACCTAAGTGCGATTTCCGAGGCGATGAATCAGATGATGGGCTCGTCGGCGACATCCCTTTCTTCCATGCTTGGAAAGAAAATCGATATCAGCCCGCCTGACGCAACGCTTGTGGATTTGATCGAGCTGCGAGATCAAGGGCAGTTGTCCGGTTTCCTCGCTGGAACCTTTGTCAAGGTTGCATTCCGGATGCAGATTGACGAATTGGTAGACAGTACGATCATGCAGCTTTATCCGATTGATTTTGCAAAGTCGATCTATGAGACTGTTATGAGTACACAGACGGGCGGAGCAGCAGCGGCAGAGCCCGCGCCTGCACCACAGTCGACACCTGCACCGCAGTCGGCACCCGCACCACAGCCGCAGATGTCCGCACCGGACATGAGCGGTCAGGGGATGGGCGCAATGGATATGAACCAGATGCAGATGGGTATGAATCAAATGCAAATGGGCATGAATCCGATGATGATGGGTATGAATCCAATGATGATGGGCATGAATCCGATGATGATGGGACAGCAGATGCAGAATGTCAATGTGCAGCCTGCGCAGTTCCAGAGCTTTAACAGAGATGTTCCGGGTATACAGAATCAGGAGAACATCGGCCTGATCCGGGATGTGCCGCTCGAGGTTACGGTCGAGCTGGGACGTACGAGCAAATCCATTGCAGAAATATTGGAGTTCGCACCCGGTACGATCATAGAGCTTGATAAGATTGCAGGAGAGCCGATTGACGTGCTTGTCAACGGCAAGTTCGTTGCAAGAGGCGAGGTAGTAGTCATAGAAGAAAGCTTCGGCGTTCGTGTAACCGAAATAATCAAATAAAGGATAGGAGAAAAAAAATGGCAAAGAATATTTTAATTTGTGATGACGCAGCATTCATGAGAATGATGATCAAGGACATTCTGACCAAGAATGGCTACAATGTCGTCGGAGAGGCTGAGAACGGCGCAAAGGGCGTAGAGAAATATAACGAATTAAAGCCCGATCTGGTGCTGATGGATATTACTATGCCGGAGCTCGACGGAATTCAGGCACTCAAGAAGATCAAGTCGATGGATGCTTCCGCAACCGTCATCATGTGCTCCGCCATGGGACAGCAGGCGATGGTTATCGAGTCCATTCAGGCAGGTGCCAAGGATTTCATCGTAAAACCGTTCCAGGCTGACCGTGTATTGGAAGCAGTGAAGAAGGTTGTCGGATAACATGCTGCTAAGTAGTACGTTGGATTCTGTCTTTGACCTGCTGACCGTGTTGTTTATTTTTGTTTTCGTTTTGGCGCTGACATTTTTTGCAACGCGGTATATTGCCAATTATCAGAGGGGAAAGTCTGTTGGGCGTAACTTTGAGGTGCTCGAGAGTTATCGGGTTACCTCTAATAAGTATCTCCAAATTGTGCGTGTAGGTACGAAATATTTGGTAATTGGGATCGGAAAAGACGAGATCCATGTATTGGCAGAACTTTCCGAGGAGGAGCTTGCTCTGCCTTCCGAGAAGGAGGAGACCAGTATGCTCAGCTTCAAGGAGCTGCTTGACAAAGCAAAACACATGAAAGACAAGAAACGAAATGAAGAATAGGAAAAAAATATTCCGGTATCTATGCCTGCTGTTTACGGTAGGCATATTGTTTATCGGGAACGGCTTAACTGCACAGGCAATCGGTTCCGGTCTGGGAATAGAGGACACGCCGTTAACGGGTGAGACCGAGAGCAGTACGACGGCGACGCAGCCGGGAACGGCCGAGAGTGGCGAGGATTTAGAGGACTTAAATATCGCCAACGGCTTTAATGTTACGTTTACAACAGATAATGGCTCTATAGCAGGCACATTGAGGATTCTGCTGACTCTGACGGCAATCGCGGTTGCCCCGATGCTGATCATTTGTCTGACTTCTTTTACGCGGATCCTGATCGTGATGCATTTTACAAGGACAGCCTTAAACACCCAAACAGCGCCCCCGAATCAGGTGTTGATTGGGTTAACTTTGTTTCTGACCTTTTTCATCATGAGCCCGACGATCAATACGGTCTATAATGATGCGTATAAGCCTTATGAAGCCGGCGAGATAGAGCAGGGGGAGGCAATTGATATTGCGGTGGATGCGGTCAGAGAATTTATGTATCCCCAGACACATCGCAAGGACATTCGGATGTTCATGGAGATTGCAAATCTTTCATGGACCTCGGAGATGGAGAACAAAGATATACCGACGTATGTACTGATCCCCAGCTTTTTGGTGAGTGAGCTGCGCACGGCGTTCATCATCGGTTTTATGATCTATATTCCGTTCCTTGTGATCGATATGGTGGTTGCATCGACCTTGATGGGAATGGGTATGATGATGCTGCCGCCGACAACGATCTCCATGCCGTTTAAGATTTTGCTTTTCGTGCTGGCGGATGGCTGGAATCTGATCATCGGCGGTGTGGTGAAATCCTTTTATTAGCCTAAAGGAGGAATTAGAATGACTGCGGAAGACGTGGTAACCATTATCAGAGAAGGGCTGTTTGTTGTCATAAAAACGGCGGCGGTGCCGCTTGTGGTATCACTTTGCGTCGGACTGACCGTTAGTATTTTTCAGACGGTCACTTCCATTCAGGAGCAGACGTTGACGATGATACCGAAGATTTTAAGCGTGTTTACGGCGCTGATACTGCTCGGACACTGGATGTTAAATAATATGTCAACATTTATGACAAATCTTTGGTCGGATTTCTCATTATATATTAGATAGCGCAATGATAGATTATTCATTTTCAGCATCAGATTTAGAATATTTTCTGCTTGTGTTTATCCGGATCGTAAGCTTTATGCACCTTGCACCGTTTTACGGAGACAGCAGCGTTCCGTCGCGGTTTAAGGTGGGGTTGAGTTTGGCGCTTTCGTATATGGTCTTTTTGCTTACGCCGCATACGGAGCTTCAGTACAGCACGGTGATGGGATATGCGGCGCTTGTGATCATGGAAGCGTCAGTCGGACTTTTGATCGGACTGGTTTCGACCGTCTGCATGCAGGTTGCGTCCATGGCAGGGCGGCTTGTTGATATGGAGATGGGATTATCGGCGGCAAGCACAATGGATCCGACATATCGCGATAATGTGACAGTCAGCGGTCTGATCTATCGATATGCGTTTACGCTGCTGTTCATTACATCGGGGATGTATCAATATATCATCAAGGCGTTTATCCAGACGTATGAGCTGATTCCGGTCGGCAATGTGCATTTTGCGCTGGATAGGATCTTGAGCTCGCTGATCACCTTTATGGGACAGTATTTTTTGATCGGATTTCAGATTGCCATGCCGGTGTTTGCGGTCATTACGGTCATGAATGCCGTGCTTGGCGTTCTTGCGAAAGTCGCACCGCAGATGAATCTGTTTGCGGTCGGCATGCAGTTAAAGATTTTGGTAGGACTCAGCGTGATGTATGTGTCTGTATGGCTTATTCCGATGGCGGCGGACAGTATGTTCACACAAATGAAAAAGATGATCGTTTCAATGGTGGAGGCAATGATGTGATACTGGAATATCAGCTTCAATTTTTTGCAAAGGATGGTCCGGGAGGAGAAAAGACAGAGGAGCCTACCGGTAAGCGTTTAAGTGATGCCCGCAAGGAAGGTCAGGTGGCAAAGAGTAAGGAAATCAGCAATTGTGTTATGCTGTTTGCCCTGTTTCTTATGTTGAAGATATGGGTGGGAAATCTGGGAAACAGTCTGTTGCAGATGTTTCATGCCATCTACCGGAAAATACCCGAGCTTTCTTCTTATAACCTTAGGGGCGAGGAGGGGGTCGGCATATGGATTATGCTCAAGCAGACGCTGCAGCAATATCTGCTCACTATGCTTCCTATTTTTGTGATTGTGATGTTTTTGATGTTTGTCACGGACCTGCTTCAGGTAAAATGGAAGCCGACGAGAAAGCCGCTGAAGCCGAAGCTTAATAAGCTTAATCCGGCGAAGGGAGTTAAGCGCCTGTTTTCTAAAAGTAAGCTTGTAGAGCTGTTAAAGTCCATTGCGAAGATTGGGATGATCGGGTATATCGTGTATTCCACACTGATCGGAAGTGTCGGTTATGTGTTTCAGTTTTACTCCATGCCGCTGATGCAGGGAATCCGTATCGTCGGGAACGTCACGATCAATCTGGGGCTGAAAATTTCCGCTTTTTATGTTGTCATTGCTGTGCTGGATTATGCGTACCAAAAGCATAAGTTCCACGAGGACATGAAAATGACAAAGCAGGAGGTCAAGGATGAATATAAGAATGCCGAGGGAGATCCAAAGGTCAAGGCCAAAATCCGTCAAAAGATGATGGAGGCATCAAGGCGCCGTATGATGCAGGCAGTGCCCCGCGCGGATGTGGTCATCACGAACCCGACGCATTATGCCGTAGCATTGAAGTATGAGCCGGAAAAGATCGACGCGCCCTATATCGTTGCGAAAGGCGAGGACTATCTCGCGCAGAAGATCAAGGAAATCGCGCGTGAGAACAATGTCCAGATTGTAGAAAATAAGCCGCTTGCGCGAATGCTCTACCATAATGTGGAAGTCGGGGAACCGATTCCGCCCGAATTGTTTCAGGCTGTTGCCGAGGTGCTCGCATTCGTATATAATATACAGGGAAAGCTGCCGAAGGAGAATCCGCAGGCAGTATAAAAAAGATTTGTGCATAGCACAAATCTTTCGAAGAATCCGCCCTTGGCGAATTCTTCCAGAGGATACCAAATATCGTAAGAGAAAGGAGGAGTATAGATGAAGGCGTTGGTAAAACGGCTGTCGGGAGACATCTTTATTGCCATTTATGTATTGGCGGCGTTTATTATGTTGATCGTGCCGCTGCCGATCGCGCTTTTGGATGTGCTGCTCGCTTTTGACATGTCTCTTGCGTTCACGATCATGTTTTCGTGTATGCTGACAAAGGAAGTGCTGGATATGGCTTTTTATCCGACCATCCTTTTGTTTACGACCGTATTCCGTATTGCATTAAACGTTTCCTCCACACGTCTGATCCTTTCTAAGGGGGATGCCGGCAATGTCATTGATACGTTCGGTCAGTTCGTCGGCGGAGGCGATCTCGTCATCGGTGTGATCGTGTTCATCATTTTGATCATTGTCCAGTTCATGGTAATCAATAAAGGTTCCGAGCGTGTCGCTGAGGTAACGGCGAGATTTACGCTCGATGCGATGCCCGGTAAGCAGATGGCGATCGACGCGGACTTAAATACGGGCGCGATCGATGATGAGGAAGCAAAACGCAGACGTGATAAGATTCAGGCGGAGTCCACGTTCTTCGGTAACATGGACGGTGCCGTAAAGTACGTTAAGGGAGATGCGACAGCAGGTCTGCTCATCACGGCGGTCAACATCATCGGCGGTATTGCGATGGGCGTTCTGCGTATGGATTTATCGATAGGCGAGGCGGCGGATAAGTATCTGATCCTGACGATCGGAGACGGTCTTGTCAGCCAGATCCCGTCCCTGCTCATATCGCTTTCCACCGGTATTCTTGTCACGAAAGGCTCTAAGGAGGCGGAGTTCGGAGAGGAGATCCTCCACGAGCTGTTCAGTCTGCCCCGCGTGCTTTATATCGTTGGCGCGGTTATGTGCCTGCTCGGTATTGTGACGCCGCTAAATCCGGTGCTCTTTATTTTGGTCGGTGCAATCTTTTTGACAGCGGCAACGTTCATGAACCGCACCATCCGCACGGCAGAGATCGAGTCGAGCGTGGATACGGAGGAGCAGGAAGCGGAGGAGATCAGGCAGCCCGAAAATGTGAATTCGCTCTTGTCCGTCGATCCGATCGAATTGGAGTTCGGTTACGGAATCATCCCGCTTGCGGATGTGAATCAGGGCGGCGATCTCTTAGACCGCGTTGTCATGATCAGGCGTCAGATTGCGATGGAGCTTGGTACGATCGTGCCGATCATCCGTCTGCGCGATAACATTCAGTTGAATCCGAACCAGTATATTGTCAAGATCAAAGGCATACAGGTATCGGAGGGTGAGATTTTATTTGACCATTATATGGCAATGAATCCTGGCTTTGTCAAGGAGGAAATCACGGGTATTCCGACGTTTGAGCCGTCCTTCCATCTGCCGGCGATCTGGATCACGGAAAATCAGCGCGAGCGCGCCGAGAGTCTTGGCTATACGGTCGTAGATCCGCCGTCCATTATTGCGACACATTTGACTGAGCTGATCAGGCGGCATATTTCCGAGCTGTTGACGAGACAGGATGTACAGAACCTGATCAACAACTTAAAGGAGTCGAATCCATCCGTTGTCGAGGAGCTCGTGCCGAAGCTGCTTGGCTTAGGTGAGATACAGAAGGTATTGCAGAATCTCTTAAAAGAGGGCGTGTCAATCCGCGATCTTTTAACAATCTTCGAGACACTTGCGGATTATGCAACATCAACGCGCGATACGGATATTTTGACCGAGTATGTGCGTCAGGCGTTGAAGAGGGCGATTTCAAGCCGTTTCTTCCCTGCGAATGAGACGACGAGCGTGGTGACGCTCGATCCGAAATTAGAGCAGGAGATCATGGGAAGCGTCAAGCAGACGGAGCAGGGGGCTTATCTGAATCTTGATCCTGAAAAGACGAAACAGATCATGGCATCCGTTGAGAAGGAGACAGGCAAGCTTGAAAATCTCGGCAAGAATCCGATCGTCATTACGTCGCCGATCGTGAGGGCATATTTTAAGCGGCTGACAGAAGACTATTTCAGGGATTTGATCGTCGTGTCATACAATGAAGTAGAATCAAATGTGGAATTACAGTCAGTGGGGATGGTGACAGCATAAGATGATTATTAAAAAATATCTTGCGGATACGGAAGCCGAGGCAGTTGATGCGGCAAAAAAAGAATTAGGACCGGGTGTTGTGGTCATGAATGTCCGAAGCGTAAAGCATAAGGGGATCATGCGTTTTTTCAAAAATCCGATGAAAGAGGTCACGGTGGCCCTTGAGGAGGACTCGGAACGGTTTTCCTCGGCAGTCAAAGACATTGCGCGTGTTGTTTCGGAGCAGAATGCACAACAGGAGACATGGAAAGCGGATGAGAGAGAGACTCCGACAGGAACGGGGGCGTTTGCTCGGACAACCGTGGGCGCAGGCGTACAGCCGGCGCCTGTGTTGGGAAGCGGCGCGCAGGGAACGGCAGGAGCAGGCGCACAGACGGCAGACATCATAGGAATGGGCGAAAGAGCGCGCGGAAAGAGTACTGCGAAAGAAGCGTTGGGCGGCCGGCACATCTTAGAACAAGCGGTATCCGAGAGCAATGTTCTGGAGAATAAGCTGGATTCCCTGCAAAGTCTGCTGGAAGAGACGCTGGTGAAGACGGATGACAAGGGCGTTTCCTTTCCGAGCGGGGATGAGGAACCGTCCGAGGCGGAAGACTTTTTAAGATTGTTATACAATACGATGGTAGATAATGAAGTGGATGAGCATTATGCCAACCAGATCATAGATACACTGGACGTCAAAGAGACACAGGATACGCCGATCGACTATTATCTGGCGAGCATTTACCAGAAGATGGTTTTAAAGTTCGGCAAGACGACGAGGATCTCAGAAGCAAAGAAGCGTCCGAAGGTCGTATATTTTATCGGTCCGACCGGCGTCGGAAAGACAACGACGATCGCAAAAATTGCTTCGCGTTTCTGTGTGGAACAAAAGAAAAAGCTTGCTCTTTTGACAACGGACACCTACCGGATCGTGGCAGCGGAGCAGCTAAAGACGTATGCGGATATATTGGAGGTTCCCATCCGTGTCATCTATTCGATCGAGGAGATGGAACATGCGTTTTCCGATTTTAGGGATTACGATTATATTTTAGTGGATACGGCAGGACATTCCCATTACAATGAGGAGCAGAGGCAGGCGATTGGGCAGTTTATCCATGCAGCGGACGATAAGGTAGAGAGAGAAGTGTACCTTGTAATGAGCGCGACGACGAAATACCGTGATATGATCAGTATTGCCGATGCATATTCTGAGGTGACGGAGTATAAACTTATTTTTACAAAATTGGATGAAACGACGGCGCTGGGTAATCTGTTCAATCTGCGTATGCGCACGAATGCGGAGATGTCCTATGTGACAACGGGCCAGAATGTACCGGAAGATATTGAGCCGTTTAATCCACAGGTGGTAGTAAAACAGCTTCTGGGGGGAAGCAGGCAGGAAATAAAGGGGTAAAAGATGGATCAGGCCGAAAAGTTACGAAGTATCATCAAAGCGAATCAGATTAACCGTCCGCTTGCGCGCGTCATTGCCGTGACGAGCGGGAAGGGTGGAGTCGGAAAATCTAATACGGCGATCAACCTGGCGATCCAGTTCCGCCGTATGGAAAAGCGTGTTATTATATTAGATGCCGATTTCGGACTTGCCAATATTGAAATTATGTTTGGTGCGGTTCCGAAATATAATCTATATGATTTGGTCTATCAGGGAAAGAGTATCCGCGACATCATCACATGGGGACCGATGGATGTAGGGTTTATCTCGGGCGGATCGGGTATTGCGGGTATGTCGAACTTAGACCGTGAATATCTCAACTATATCATACAGAATCTTTCGGAACTTGATACACTGACGGATGTGATCATTGTGGATACGGGCGCGGGAATATCGGATGCCGTGCTGGAATTTTTGGTTTCAAGCGGAGAGATCCTGTTGATCACGACACCCGAACCGACATCCATCACGGATTCGTATTCCCTGTTAAAAGCGTTAAATCGTCATTCCCGATTCAAAATGGAAAATACGCAGGTGAAGGTCATCGCAAACCGCGTGAACAACGAGGAGGATGGAACGGATCTGTTCTTAAAGCTCAATGCGGTCGTCACGAAATACTTAAAGATCCCAATCATATATTTAGGTTCCGTCCCGCGCGATGAGCAGCTTGCTAAGGCGGTCATGCAGCAGAGTCCGATCTCCATGCAGAATCCGAATGCGAAATCGGCAAAGGCGTATGAGGAGATCGCCATGAAGCTGATGGACAAGGAAGTCAGTACAAATGTGCCCAAAAGAGGAATGGCAGCATTTTTCTCACATATTCTTGCGGGAAGAAAAAAATAAGAGTATTGGAAAAAGAATAAGATAAGGAGAGATACCATGCTATCAAGTTATATTGTACCGGGGCAGAAGGTGGAGCTGCATGCCACGGCGGAGAACAGAGATGTAAAGGATAAGAAGAAAATGTATTTAAGCCGTGTGTATGAAGTGCTCTCCGATGACAGGATCGAGATTACGATGCCGATGGAGCAGACGAAGCTCATTCTGCTTCCGGTCGATGGGGAGTATGAGGTGTTCTTTTACACGCAGAGCGGGCTTTATCAGTGTATCTGCCGCATCATTGACCGTTATAAGAGCAATAACGTGTACATATTGGCGATCGAGCTGGTGAGCAACCTGCGAAAATACCAGAGAAGGGAGTATTACCGGTTCAGCTGCGCACTGGATATGAGAGCGCGTGTGCTGGAGGAGGAGGAGGTCGAGGCGCTTGATGAGCGGCGGGGCTATCTTGTTCCGGGACTTCCGTTAAAGCACAGCATTATTGTGGACATCAGCGGCGGCGGGCTTCGGTTCGTGGCAAATCAGAAATACGAAGAAGGATCGATGATCTATTGCAAGTATTATCTCACGGTCAACGGAATGAATAAGGAATATAATCTGGTCGGGAAGATCCTGCATGTCAGTGAGATAGAAAAGCAGAAGGGAAATTTTGAACACCGCGTTCAGTATATCAATATCGACTCGGCGGAGCGGGAAGAGATCATACGTTACATCTTTGAGGAGGAACGCAAAAACTTAAGGCGGGATCAGAAAAAAGAATAATTGTTTTGGAATGGTGGGATGGTATTATGGCGGACAAAAAAAATATTTTAGTGGTTGATGACTCTGCACTCATGAGAAGTGTTCTTTGTGATATAATCAATTCTGATGAACGATTCCGTGTGACGGACAGAGCCATTCACGGTGCTGATGCATTGGATTTACTCTCGAGAAAACAGTACGATGCGGTCGTGCTGGATGTGAATATGCCAAAGATGACGGGCGTGGAGCTGTTGCGCGAACTGCAGGCTCGTAAGATAGCGGCGCGTATCATGATGGCGAGTACGGACACCCGTGACGGGGCGCAGATCACGCTGGACTGTTTGGAGCTCGGCGCATTGGATTTTGTCCATAAGCCGGACAAAGCGTCGGATGCACGGGATGCCGATTTCCGCAGGCAGTTTTTGGATACGCTGTATGCGGTATCGCAGTCTGCCATTCCTTCTTATACCAAGAGCCTCAGTATCAGGGAGATGAAGGAGACAAAGAAGGTCGTTGAGCTGGTCGGAAAACATGGGGCAAAAGTGAACGGCAGGCAGATTGTCGCGATCGCAAGCTCAACAGGCGGGCCGAAAGCACTCCAGAGTGTTATTCCGCAGCTGCCGGGGAATTTGAGGGCACCGGTTGTTCTGGTGCAGCATATGCCGGTAGGTTTCACCAAATCCCTGGCGGAGAGGCTGGATAGTATGAGCGAGCTTCAGGTCAGGGAAGCGGAGGAAGGCGACACGATCCAGGCGGGGAACGTCTACATTGCGCGCGGCGGTGTGCACCTGAATCTCGTAGAGCAGGGCGGTGTCTGCCGGGTGCATTACACAAACGAGCCGCCGAGAGAAGGCGTCAGACCGTGTGCGAATTATATGTACGAGTCATTGCGGGAATGCAGCTACGAGCGTGTCACCTGTGTCGTCATGACCGGGATGGGAGCGGACGGAACAAAAGGAATCACAGCATTACATGAGGCAAAGAATATCCATGTGATCGCGCAGGAAGAATCCACCTGTGCGGTATATGGTATGCCAAAGAGTATCGTTAATACGGGTCTCACGGATCAAATTGTTCCGCTTGAGGATATTGCCCGTGAGATTATCATGAACGTGGGGGTAAAATGAGATGGATGTAAGCCAATATCTTGAAATCTTCATTGACGAGACAAAGGAGCATCTTCAAAGTCTGAACACGCAGATTTTGGAGCTGGAACAGGATCCGGAAAATGAAAATACGATCAACGAGATCTTCCGTGCCGCGCATTCCTTAAAGGGAATGGCGGGAACAATGGGATACAAACGGATGCAGACGCTGACGCATGACATGGAGAATGTTTTTTCCGAGGTGCGCAACGGAGCGATCAAAGTCAGCAGCGAGATGATCGATATTTTGTTTCAATGCCTGGATGCGCTGGATGAGTATCTTACCAATATTCAGCAGAGCGCGGATGAGGGAACCAATGAGAACGAAGCACTCATTAAGGCGCTGAACGAGCAGATGGGCGCAAAGGGCGCCGCGGCAAAGCCGGCGGAGAAGAAAGGGCAGAGCGCAGAGCCGGAAGGAACGTCTGATGCCGCGAAAAAGTGGCTGGAGATCAAGCTGGATGACGCACAGAAATCCGTGATCGGCAGAGCGGCGTCACAGGGACAGAATGTGTACGGCGTGAATGTCGCGGTGCATGAGACCTGTCTCTTAAAGGCAGCGCGCGCGTTCCTGGTATTTAAGGCAATTGAGAAATACGGAGAGATCATTGTATCAAATCCGAGCGCACAGGACATCGAGGATGAAAAATTTGAACTGGAGTTTAGTCTTATCATTGTTTCCGCGAGTGATCTTGCTCCGATCCTGGAGGCGATCCAGAATGTATCCGAGATTGATAATGCCGTCGGAGAGAAGATGGACGTGTCCGAATACATAACTGAGGAACCGAAACAGCAGGAGACGGAGGTTGTCGAGAGCAGCGGTCAGGTGGCTGTGACAGAGCAGGCCAAGCCTGAGGCGGCGAAAGCAAAAGAGAAAAAGCAGGGTACCGTATCTAAGCCTGTTGTGAACCGTACGGTCCGCGTTGATATTGAAAAACTGGACGTTTTGATGAATCTTGTCAGCGAGCTGATCATTGCCAAGAACTCCCTTGTATCCGCTTCGGGTGCGGAAGGGACGATGGATACGGGCTTTAATGAGCAGATCGAATACTTAGAGAGCGTTACGACCAACCTGCATGAGTCTGTCATGAAAGTGCGCATGGTCCCGATCGAGAGCGTTGTCAATAAGTTCCCGCGTATGATCCGTGACCTGTCAAAGAAGCTTGACAAGAAGATGGAATTGTATATGACCGGTGAGGAGACCGAGTTAGACCGTACCGTGGTCGATGAGATCGGAGATCCGCTGATGCACCTTCTGCGTAATTCCGCGGACCATGGTTTGGAGTCCGCAGAGATCCGCAGACAGAGAGGAAAGAGTGAGGTCGGCTCCATTTTCCTGAATGCTTATCAGGACGGCAATAACGTCGTGATTGAGGTCGGTGATGACGGTAACGGTATTGATACCGAGGCGGTCAAAGCAAAAGCGATCGAACGCGGTGTCATTACGCCGGAGCAGGCGGAGAACATGACGGAGAAGGAAATTGTCGATCTCCTGTTCAATGCGGGATTCTCCACGGCAAAGGTCGTGTCCGATGTATCGGGCAGAGGCGTCGGTCTGGACGTCGTGAAATCTAAGATCGAGTCCTTAAGCGGCGAGGTTGAGGTAAAAACAAAACTGGGAGAGGGAAGCACATTTATCATCCGTCTGCCGCTCACGCTTGCGATCATTCAGGCGCTGATGGTTGTTGTCGGCGGTGAGAAATATGCGATCTCGCTTGGCTCCATTCAGACATTGGAGGATGTTCCGGTTTCCGACATCAAGCTGGTGCAGTCCAAGGAAGTCATCAATCTTCGTGAGAATGTCATTCCGCTGATCCGCATCAATGAAATGCTGGATATAGAAACATCCAAAGGACCGGATGAGAATCTGATGGTTGTCATCGTGAAGAAAGGTGACAAGCTGGCGGGTCTGGTCGTTGATGACCTGATCGGTCAACAGGAGATCGTTATTAAATCTCTCGGAAAATACATCAATAAATGCAAGATTATCAGCGGTGCAACGATTCTCGGCGACGGTGAGGTTGCCCTGATTCTTGATACGAATGCGATGCTGTAAGCAGAATGGAGGCGATAGGGATGGAGGAGTTAAGAGACAAGGATGCGTTTGATACAGCGCAATATATCGTCATTCGTCTTGGCGATGAAAAATACGGGATCGACATCCGGTATGTTGATAATATACTGCGGATACAGCAGATTACGCGCGTGCCGAAGGTGGCGGCATATTTTAAGGGCGTGATCAATCTGCGCGGTGAGGTTGTTCCGGTCATGAGTGTCCGTGTAAAAATGGGACTGGAAGCGGTTGAAGATACAAAGGATACGCGCATTATCATTTTGAAAGCGGAAGGCATTGAGAAGATCGGTATTATCGTGGATGAGGTAAAGGAAGTTGTTACGCTGGAGAGCACGCAGGTTGACAGGGTGGCTTATGATTCCAAAGAAGAAAAGAGCGCCTTTGTCACAGCAGTCGGAAAATGTAGTGATGATGACCTGATCTCGTTGTTGGATCTTCATGCCGTGCTCGCAGAACAGGGTGTGTGATTGTCTGAAAAAAGTACCTGATGTGGGGCGGGGCAGCGACGAAAGGAATGGTTAAAGGATATGTCGGATAAATTAGATCTTCATGCGATGTCGAGTCAATATGTCGATGTCCTGAAGGAATTAGGAAACATCGGCGCCGGAAACGCGATGACCGCGCTGGCGCAGATGCTGCAATGTAAAGTGGATATGAGAGTGCCTCTTGTCAGACTGCTGGAGTTTTCCGAAATCGGTGAGGTAATGGGCGGCGAAGAGCAGATTATGGCAGGTATTTATTTGGCGGTGGACGGGGATATTACCGGAAGCATTATGTTCCTTTTGGAAAAAGGTTCCGCGATGCATCTCGTCGAAAAGCTGATGGGGATGCCTGCGTCCGAGGACGGTAATTTTACGGAAATGGAAATATCGGCACTGCAGGAAATCGGGAACATCATCACCGGTTCTTACCTCAATTCTCTTTCAGCAATGACCGGATTGAAGATTGTGCCGTCAATACCGGCTCTGAGTATTGATATGGCGGGGGCTATTTTGAGCGTTCCCGCAATAGAGTTCGGATTGATCGGCGACAATATTCTGATGATCGAGACACAATTCAGTGATGATCGGGATATCGAAGGATATTTCATTTTGGTGCCGGATCTGGAATCTTATGACAAGATCTTGTCCTCGCTTGGTTTACGCTAATCATGCCGGAGGACAAAAAGAAGGAACAAAGCGCGATAAACGCGTATAAACACAGATAGGGAAAGAAGCATGATAAGCTATGAGTGAGATTATTAAAGTCGGTATGGCGGATCTTAAAATATGTAAAAGTCCGGACGGGATTACGACACTCGGCTTAGGCTCTTGTGTTGGTATCGCGATAAGAGATCCCATTACTAAGATCGGCGGTCTGGCACATGTAATGCTGCCGGACAGTACTGTAATTGCGAATAATGCGAATAAACCGAAGTTTGCCGATACGGGGATCGAGATGCTCGTGGATCTGATCGTAAAGGCGGGTGCGAACAGGGCAAGGCTTGTGGCAAAGATTGCAGGCGGCGCGCAGATGTTCGGATTTCAGAATAAGAACGATCTTGTGCGCGTCGGAGAGCGTAATGTGGAAGCATCCAAAAAAAAGCTTTCGGAGCTCAGAATTCCGATCTTGGCGGAGGATACGGGACTAAATTACGGGCGGACAGTGATTTTTTACCCTGAAACGGGTGACTATATTATACGTGCGGTAGGAAAAAATGAAAAAACAATCTGAGAATCAAAAAGGCAGTCAGAAAGAGAAGTCCGAACGATTAGAGGACGATCAGGCGAAAGAGCAGCAGGAGAGCTATGAAAGGCTGAAAACGAAACAGCTGCCGGCGCTGATCATGCTTTTAGGCGGCGCTGTAGCGGTGATCGTTACCTATATCCGCGGCTTTTCTCTGCGGGAGATCCTTTTGATCGTGCTTGTCAGCCTGCTTGGTTTTTATATTCTTGGGCTGATCTTAAAAAGGATTTTTGACTCATTCCGCATCAGGCAGAAGGAAGAGGAAGAAGACGGCACGCTGGAGGAAGGCGAAGTCATTGAAAAAGAGCCGGAGGAGAATCAGGGCAAGGGCGAAAAGAAAGCGAAATAGCGGCTCATAAGTAAATAGATTTTAGAACAGGCGAAAGCGGAGGGCGGCATGGACGAGAGTCTGAGAAAAAGACTGTGGGATGAATATGCCAGAACGAAGGCGGCAGAAACCCGTGAAAAGATCATAATTGAATATGCACCCCTTGTGAAGGTCGTTGCCGGACGTCTCAGCATGTATCTCGGTTATAATGTGGAGTATGAGGATCTTGTCAGTTACGGGATTTTCGGACTGATCGATGCGATTGATAAATTTGACTGCGCTAAGGATGTGAAGTTTGAGACCTATGCGAGCCTGCGCATCCGCGGTGCGATCCTCGATCAGATTCGAAAGCTGGACTGGATTCCGAGGACAGTCAGGCAGAAACAAAAGCAGATTGATGCGGCGATACGCGATATTGAAGTCACGACGGGCAGAAATGCAACAGATGCGGAGATCGCGGGAAAGCTTGGTATTTCTGATGATGAATACATTGACTTGCAGAGTCAAATGAAAGTAACAAACCTTGTGTCACTCAATGATTATCTTGATCAGGGCGGCAATGAGGTGCCGAATGATGCTACGGCGTCCAGTCAGTTTGATATGCCTGAAGATGTGGCGATGCAGTCGGAATTAAAGGAAATGATCATTGACGCAATGGATTTACTTACCGAGAAGGAACGAAGGGTTGTGGAGCTTTACTATTATGAAGAGCTTTCCCTAAAGGAGATCAGCCGTGTTCTTGAGGTATCCGAGTCGAGGATTTCGCAGCTTCATACGCGTGCATTACAAAAAATGAAGGAGCGTCTTGGGAAATATATGGGAATATTACATGCGCTTTCATAAAAAAGAAGCTGTTTTGTTGCATGGCAATGGAACAGTTCTTTTTTTAAGAAAGTCGCTAAAAAAGTTACAGGCTGTCAGCACAATGGAGGAGTAGAATGAACGGATACTTTCAATTGATCACAAGCAAGGGCGGCACATCCGTGCACCTGATTCCGGAGACGGACGGCGGGGAGCCGATCCGTGTTAATGAGGTGTCGAATTATCTGAAATTTCTAAGAATTCCATTTAATCTCAAACTCTTAAACGAGGGGATCGAAAAGCATGAGGATACGATCGTACCGCTTGGTCAGGAGAGTCATTGTTCGGAGCAGGAAATGTGTCTGATCACGGTGAGCGAAGACAAAATGCATGCGACAGTCCGTTTTTATGCGCCGTCCGATGACGGTGCGGTCATGAGTCTTGATGAGATTCAGAATGAGATTGCCCGCAATAAGATTGTGTTTGGTATTTTGCAGGAGAATATTGATGCGTTTCTTGCGAACCGGGAATATTGCAGGGATTATGAGCTGGCGGTCGGTCAGAGCGCGAAATCGGGAAAAGATTCACAGATCGAGTATCTGTTTTCGACGGATGTACAGTCAAAACCGAAATTAAACGAAGACGGGAGCGTTGATTTCTTTAATCTCAGTATGATCAACCATTGCAAAAAGGGCGATGTGCTGGCAAAGCTGCATCCGGAGCTGCGCGGTGAGCCGGGAACGACCATATTCGGAGAGAACATTGCGCCGCCGGCTTTTGAAAAGAAAATACTCAAATTCGGCAAAAATGTCGCGATCAGTGAGGATAAGACAATACTGACGGCAGAAAAAGACGGTCATGTGGAATTAGAGGATGACAAGGTCTGCGTGTCGGACATCTTTGAGGCGGATAATGTAGATACCTCAACGGGAAATATAGAGTTTGAGGGCAGTGTGCATATCAAGGGCAATATTTGTGAAAATTATAGAGTAAAGGCGCATGGAAACGTGGTGGTTGGCGGCGTGGTCGAGGGCGCTTATGTGGAGACGGACGGGGACATCATTATTGCCCGCGGAATGAACGGTATGGATAAGGGTGTCTTAAAAGCGAAAGGAAATATCGTTTCAAAATTTCTTGAGAATACAACGGCGCAAGCCGGGGGCTATATTGAGACAGAATGTATCCTGCACAGTAAGGTCACGGCGGGAGACGAGGTCATTGTGACGGGAAAACGGGCGTTTGTCACAGGCGGTTATGTTACAGCGGCAAAACGGATCACGGCAAGGACGCTCGGATCGCAGATGGCGGCGGTAACGACGCTGGAGGTCGGTGTGAATCCCGTACTCAAACAGCGTTATACACAGCTTCAGAAAGAGACGGCGGAATTACAGGGGGCCCTGAAACAGATCGAGCCGGTCGTACAGTCAACCCTGCTCAAGCTGAAACAGGGTGTGAAGCTGACGCCGGAGCAGGTAAAATACGTGCAGACGCTTTCTGCAACAAGTGCGGCACATAAAAAACAGATTGAAGAAAACCTCAAAGAAATGGATGACTTAAGCGGTCAATTTGATTCCACATCGGAGGCGTGCGTGGTTGTTTCGGGAACTGCGTATCCGGGAACCAAGATTATTGTATCCGATATTTCTCTAACGCTTAAGCAGCAATACCAGTACTGCAGATTTAAGCGCGTGAGGGGCGATGTAAAAAGTGAACCAATATAAAAGAATGGTGCATACGCACCAATCTTTGCAGGAAATCGGAAGCTAAGACGAAGCACGGTGAAACATTGGGAAAGGATGTGGGCATATGGCGATGACGATCACGCCGTTAGAGCAGTTTGGCACGATTGGCAGGACGCAGGATTTTTCCATTATAAAGCAGCAGGAGGATATGAAGGCGTCCAATGAACAGGCGAACATTCAGACACAGGTGGAAAAGCAGGCGGATGAAAAGCTGAATCAGGTGCGAAGCGCGGATGATGCGCAGCTCAATGAAAAGAAATTCGATGCAAAGGAAAAGGGCAGTAATGAATATGCGGGTGACGGCGGTCGGGCAAGAAAGAAGACAGCAGATAAGCAGGTGGACGGCAAGGTCATCCTAAAGAGTACGCAATCTTTTGATATGAAGATTTGAACGGGGAGACAAAGACATGGAAATCATCTTACTTATCATCGGTATCGGCGCATTTGTGGCGAGCTTTCTGGTTCCGGCTTCGGGCGAACAGTTAAGCAGAGAGGAACGCAAGCATGCGGACGAGGAGATTAAAGCGTGCGTCGAAAAGCATCTGAATGAGGCATCTTCCAAAATCAATCATTCCGTGGATGAGGCGGTGCAGTACGCGGTGGAAAAGACAGAGCGGTCATTAGAACGCCTCTCAAATGAAAAGATCATGGGCGTCAGCGAATATGCGGATACCGTATTGACCGATATTCATAAAAACCACGAGGAAGTCGTTTTTTTATATGATATGCTCAATGATAAGCAGACCGCGCTGAAAAATACGGTCTCGGAGATTGAGAAAACCGCGAAAGCGGCTTCAACACTCGCGAACCAGGCAAAGGAAACGGCGGACAAGGCGTCACAGGATGTGAACGATGCGGCTTTGAGCGCAGAGGAGGCAGCGAAAAGTGCGGATGAAGCGGCAGGAAATGCGGATGAGGCATCCCAGATCGCGGAGGAAGCATTGCAAAGTGCGAACGAGGCTCTTCTGAGTGCGGATGAGGCCGTGCAGCGTGCGGATGAGGCAGCGAAGCGTGCGAATGACGCGCTTTTGAGTGCGGACGAAGCGGCATTGCGATCGGATGCGGCAAAACAGACGGCAGGTGCGGCTTCTCAGGTGGCAAATGAGGCGATCCTGTCTGCAGATCGGGCAAAGCAGAGAGCCGGGGATGCGATGAAGAGCGCGAAAGAGGTTCAGAAGATGAACGGAATCGAGGAAGAGGAAGAAGAACCGAAGCCGCGCAGGATCCATATGGAATCACAGAATCTTAGCGGGCTTGCGCGCGTGCAGGGGATACAGGAGGCAGAGGCAGAAGCGGAGCGCGCAAGGGCAGCGAAGGAAGAAGCAGAGCGCATAAAGGCAGCGGAAGAAGAAGCGGAGCGCGTAAGGGCAGCGGAAGAAGAAGCGGAGCGCGTAAGGGCAGCGGAGGCGGAAGCGGAGCGCATGCGGGCAGCACGGGCGGAGGCAGAGCGCATGAAGGCAGCGCGGGCGGAGTCGGAAGCAGAACGCATGAAGTCAGCACGGGCGGAAGCGGAACGCATGAAGGCGGCACGGGCGGAAGCGGAGCGCATGCGGGCAGCACGGGCAGAAGCGGAGCGTTTGCGGGCAGCAGAAGCCGAGGCGGAGCGGGCAAAAGCAGCACAGACGGAGGCAGAACAGGTAAGGGCAGCCGATGAATGGGTGAAGGCGGCGCAGGCAGCACAGGTGCAAACAGAGCGGGCAAAGCCGACGCAGGAGATGCTGGATGCAGAGATTTCTGTCATGGACATCAGTCCGAGAACCGCACCGAAGGAACCGGATCATTTTCAGCCGTTTGTAGTGCCGCGTGTGAACATCATAGGAGAACCCGCGGACGATGCATGGGAAAAAGAGACGAAAAGAACGACAAGAACACGCTCTGCAGCGGGAGGCAGGCGCAGTGCGCCGAAAAAAACTTCCGCTTCGGACAGCAGAACATGGACGGAGAACGCTTCACAGAAAGAGAGCGGCTTAAACGGCAGAGGAAGCGTTACGGAGGAGCGCAATAATAACGAGAAGATTCTTAGGATGCATCGGGAAGGTAAATCTAACATTGCCATCGCGAAGGAGCTTGGCATCGGTGTGGGCGAGGTCAAGCTTGTGATCGATCTCTTTCGGTGATAGACCATATATAGAGGTGTAAATATGAAATTGCGATACTATTTGAGGGGGCTGGGCATAGGCATTGTTGTGACAGCCATTATAATGAATATTGCGTTTTCCCATAAACAGGAAATGACTGATGAGGAGATCAAAGCACGGGCAGCGGAGCTTGGAATGATCGAGAACACGGTGCTTGCACCGAATGAGACGCCGACGCCGACAGCCGGAGCCGCAGCGGACGGACAGGGACAGACAGGAATCGTGACACCGTCGGGGACGCTGACAGCAACACCGACAGCAACGGCAACATCGACTCCGACGCTGACCCCAACCGCAGTGCCGACCCCAACGGCAACACCGACCCCGACGGCAACGCCGACGCCGACAACAGCAACACCGACGCCGACAGCAACGCCGACGCCGACAGCAACACCGACGCCGACAGCAACACCGACCCCAACGGCGACAGCAACGCCGACGCCGACAGCGACGCCGACCCCAACGGCAACACCGACCCCGACGGCAACGCCGACCCCAACGGCAACACCGACGCCGACAGCAACGCCGACGCCGACAGCAACGCCGACACCGACGCAGGCAGCGCAGGAAACGGTAACGATCACGATCAACAGTGGGGAGGGTTCCGGTACGGTAAGCCGTAAAGTGGCTCAGGCAGGTTTGATCGAGAATGCGGCGGATTTTGACCAGTATCTTTGTGCAAACGGATATGATAAGAAGCTTGCAGCAGGAACGCACGTCATTCCTGTCGGAGCAACCTATGAGGAAATCGCAAGACAGCTCACCCGGCACGGAAACTAACGGCGCGGAATGAATATCTTATGGTAACAGGATGCTTTGGAGTGTGGCATGACGTATAACGAGCTGAGAAAAAAAGAAGTCATTAATGTGCGTGACTGCAAAAAGCTTGGGCACATTTGTGACTTGGAGTTGGACGAGTGCAGTGGCCAAATCCACAAGATCATCGTTCCGGGCTGTAATAAATGGTTAAACCTGATCAATTGTGAGAATTCGATCGCCATCTGCTATAAGGACATCTGTCAGATCGGACCGGAGGTTATTTTGGTGAATATTTAGAGTCGGAAAGCAATTGACATTCGGAAAACCACAAGATATACTAAAGCTATGGCAGGTAGATACATTGTATGGTATCCGCTATAGCAGATTGCACAATGCAGGACCGTTTTCGATATACCCCGGAAGAGCGTTTGCGATCATCCAAAGATACGTTGAAGATAAGGAGAGACAAGAATGAAGTGTCCGTTTTGTGGCCATGAGAATACCAGGGTAATCGATTCGCGTCCGGCGGAGGATAATAATTCGATACGAAGACGTCGGGTATGTGACGAGTGCGATAAGCGGTTTACGACGTATGAGAAGGTGGAGACGATCCCGCTCATCATTATCAAAAAGGATAATAACAGAGAGACCTATGACCGCGCCAAGATTGAAGGCGGCGTACTGCGCGCCTGCCATAAGCGTCCGGTCAGCGCCCGCCAGATCAGTGATTTGGTCGATGCAGTGGAAACCGAGATTTCGAGCAGGGAGGATCGGGAGATTCCGAGTGCGTTCATCGGCGAGATCGTTATGGAAAAGCTCAAGGATCTCGATGCCGTTGCTTATGTCCGTTTTGCGTCCGTATACCGTGAATTTAAGGATGTGAATACGTTTATGGATGAATTGAAAAAGGTATTGCAGTAAACGGAGGGAAAAGAGTGAGAAAGGTATTGCAGGATGAGGAATATCCGGCAATACCTTTTTGATATGTAATAAATTTGCAGAAACGTCTATGGATATGCTATAATCAATAAATAAAAATGATACATCTATGGGGATAGGGTATGGGAAAGCAGATGGAAAAGAAAAAGCAAAAAAAGGATAAGCGAAAAACAGGAGAAAAGACCCAATATATTCTAACCATTCTGTTTACGCTGCTCGCGCTGACGGGAATGGTGACCTATAATTTTATTACCTTTTATTCCAACGCCGTTTCCGATATGATCGCGGTCGGAGAAAGCTCGCTGGCGCAGGAGTCGGAGCAGCTGCGAGGCTATCTCACAAAGGGAATGGATGTATTACAGGTGACGGCGATTACTGTGGAGTATATGATGCAGAACGGTGCGGATGCGGAGGAGATCGAGAACTTTCTTGTGGCGGAATCCGAGCGTTATCAGCAGGATATCGATCCCAATTTTTCGGGAATCTATGGCATATTTGGCGGGGAGTATCTGGACGGCAGCGGATGGGTGCCGGATGAGGACTATGTGCCGGAAGAGCGTGTCTGGTACTTGGAGGCACAGGCTGCGGGGGGCGCGCCGACGGTAGTGTCTCCCTATCTGGATGCGCAGACAAATACGGTCATGATGTCCGTCAGTCAGATGCTCTGTGATAATGAAAGTGTGCTTTCTTTTGATATTGTGCTTGACCAGATTCAGATGATCACACGGAATATCCGGCTCAATCGTATGGGTTACGGCTTTGTCGTTGACGGGCAGGGATTGGTCGTGGCGCATACCAATATAGCGGAGCGTGGGAGAAATTATATGCTGGATGAGGACATGTCAGCATTGCTGTCCCAGGTATATGAAGAGCAGAGTACCACATTTACGACGCGTATATATGGTGAGAAATGTACGGTTTTCACAGATACGGTTATGGATGACTGGCATGTTGTGATGATCGTAAACAATACAAGACTTTTTGAATCTGTCCGGAGCATGATCGTGCGGAATGCGATGATCTGCATTTTTGTTTTTATCATCATCCTGTTTTTTTGTACGCTGGCGTTCAAACGCGTCCACGTTCATATGCAAAATGCGGAGGAGAGCCGGCGAAACGTAGAAAGGATGAATGAGACGACCCTGCGTACGCTGGCGCGGGCGATTGATGCGAAGGACCGCTACACAAACGGACATTCCCAGCGTGTGGCAAAGTATGCGGCGGAGATCGCAAAACGCATGGGAAAGGATGAGGATTATCAGGATAAGATCTATCATGCAGGATTGCTGCATGACATCGGTAAGATTCATATTCCCGATGCGATCATCACGAAACCGGCGCGTTTAACGGACGAGGAATTCGCTATTATTAAGCTTCATCCCGTGTCGGGCTATTACATATTACGGGACATTCAGGAAAACGATATGGTGGTACAGGGTGCGAAGTGGCACCATGAACGCTATGACGGAAATGGTTATCCGAACGGATTAGTGGGAGAGGATATTCCTGAGGTTGCACGGATCATTGGGGTGGCGGATGCCTATGACGCCATGACATCCAACAGAAGTTATCGTCAAGTCATGCCGCAGGAGAAGGTGCGTGCGGAGATTGAAAAAGGAAAGGGAAGCCAGTTTGATGCTCACATTGCGGAAATCATGCTGCAGATGATGGACGAGGATACGGATTATCAGATGCGCCATCGGACAGATTTACAGTGGAATATTTTGGCGATAGACGATGAGACGAACAGCTTAGAACAGATAGAACTTGCGTTAAAAGATGAGCCGGACTATAAGCTGTATAAGGAGACATCGGGAAGAATCGCGTTAGAGCGAATGGGGAAAATATCATTTGACATGGTTCTTTTGGATGTGCAGATGCCGGATATGGATGGGTTTACGGTTTATCGGCAGATGAGACAGCAAATGAAATTGACTGCACCGGTCATTTTCTTGACGTCGGACAAATCTTATAAGACCATCGAGCAATTAAACGCGCTGGATGCAGAGGGGTATCTGGTGAAACCGTTTATGCCGCAGGTACTTTTGGAAATACTGCACAGTGTGCTGCAGGAAAAGGAAGGAGAGCGGTAATGGCATGATGGAGCATGAAAATTCTGAGACAGCAAATGATATGCGCGCGATTGGGGAAGAGGCAGAAGAAATATCCGAGATTGTTTTGGAGCTTTCCTGTAATGTGGATGATATGACGGCGGAGGACATCGGCTTTGCCATTGAGCGACTTTATGAAAGCGGTGCGCTTGAGGTTTATACGATACCTGTCGGCATGAAGAAGAATCGTCCGGGCACACTGCTGCGCGCCGTGTGTACGGAATCCCGAAAGCAGTCGCTTGTGGAATGTCTGTTTCGTCATACGAGCACGATCGGCATTCGGGAAACAGCAACGCGCCGCTATATTCTAAGGCGCCAAATGGAAACACTCCAAACGCCGTACGGGGATGTGCGCGTGAAATCGGTGAGCGGCTACGGCGTATCGCGGCAAAAATACGAATACGAGGATCTTGCGCGTATCGCAAGAGAGCGCGGGATCGGACTTTCCGAGGTGCGACGGCTGCTGCAGGAAGAAGCTTGACTTTTTGATGGAAATTCCTTACACTTTTATAGATGCTTATCATATAAGCAGCATGGAGGATGAACGTGATGTCAGAGAAAACAATACCTTATAAGATTTATCTGGAAGAAAGCGAGATGCCCAAACAGTGGTACAATGTCCGTGCCGATATGAAGAATAAGCCGGCGCCGCTCTTAAATCCGGGTACCTTGCAGCCGATGACGTTCGAGGAGCTGCAGGGGGTATTCTGCGACGAGCTGGTAAAACAGGAGTTGAATGACACGGATGCATACATTGATATTCCGCAGGAAATTCTGGATTTTTACAAGATGTATCGTCCGTCGCCGTTAGTCAGGGCGTATTGTCTGGAGAAAAAGCTGGACACACCGGCGAAGATCTACTATAAATTTGAGGGAAATAATACGAGCGGAAGCCATAAACTCAATTCTGCCATTGCGCAGGCATATTATGCGAAAAAACAGGGGCTTAAGGGTGTCACGACGGAGACCGGGGCCGGTCAGTGGGGAACGGCGCTCTCCATGGCATGTTCCTATTTTGATCTGGACTGTCATGTTTACATGGTCAAGGTTTCCTATGAGCAGAAACCGTTCCGCCGTGAAGTCATGCGTACGTATGGCGCACAGGTAACACCGTCCCCGTCCGATACCACCAATGTGGGACGTAAGATTTTAGCAGAGTTTCCCGGTACAACGGGAAGTCTCGGATGCGCTATTTCCGAGGCGGTGGAAGCCGCTACCTCAAAGGAAGGCTATCGTTATGTATTGGGAAGCGTGCTGTCACAGGTATTGCTTCATCAGTCCATTATCGGTGAGGAGACCAAGGCCGCGCTCAAAAAATATGACATCAAACCGGATATGATCATCGGCTGTGCGGGCGGCGGCTCCAACCTGGGAGGATTGATCTCGCCCTTTGTCGGCGAAAAGCTGCGCGGTGAGGCGGATTATCGGATCATCGCGGTCGAGCCGGCGTCCTGCCCGAGTCTGACGCGAGGAAAATATGTATATGATTTCTGTGACACGGGCAAGGTATGTCCTCTTGCGAAGATGTATACGCTGGGAAGCGGCTTTATCCCTGCGCCGAATCACGCCGGCGGACTGCGGTATCATGGTATGAGCTCTGTTGTGTCACAGTTGTATGACGACGGGCTGATCGAGGCGACCAGTGTCGAGCAGACCGCGGTATTTCAGGCGGCGGAGCAGTTTGCGAGAGTGGAGGGCATTCTTCCGGCGCCGGAGAGTTCGCATGCGATCAAAGTCGCGATCGATGAAGCGTTAAAATGTAAGGAGACCGGCGAGGAAAAGACGATCGTCTTTGGACTGACGGGTACCGGCTATTTCGATATGGTGGCTTACGGAAAGTTCCATGACGGAGAAATGTCCGATTATATTCCCACGGACGAAGATCTTGCCAAGGGATTCGAGGGAATCCCATCATTTCCGGGGAATGAATGAGATCGGCTGTTCCTTTGTAATGTGATGGATTTAATCTCAGTGACGGAATTTGATTTGAGACTGCTGTAATGGCAGTCTCAAACCATTTCTGCATGATTTCCTATTGTCAAAAAAATATCAATGTGGTATGATGACACCGTATTGTATCTCAGACAGAGAATAATAACAGGAGGATTTGTACCATGAAAAATGAAAAGACCTATGAACTGGTGCTTACGGCACTGTTCACCGCCATAATCGTGATTATGGCATTCACCCCGCTGGGATATATCCCGCTTGTAGTCATCAATGCGACGATCATTCATATCCCGGTTATCCTTGGAGCGCTATTTCTCGGACCGAAGAAAGGTGCATTTTTTGGATTCGTATTTGGTTTGACCAGCTTCCTCAACAACACGTTTAAGGCAGTTACGGCATCGGCGTTTGTTTTTTCACCCGTATTAGCCTACAATGTGGTCGGCGTCTCCGGTATTTTCAAAAGCTTATATATCTGCTTTGTACCGAGAATCTTAGTCGGCGTGGTTCCTTATTTTATCTACATTCTGATTCGCAAAGCGCTGAAGAGCGGACAGAAAGCAGGCAGGATTGTTGTGAATGTGCTGGCATCTTTGATTTTGTTTATTTCCGTCAGGGCATTTTTAATCAAATTGCTTCCGGAGACGCTCAGTGCACTTGTATGCACCCTGATCGGTCTGGCAGCAGGAATGGTACTTATGATCGTGCTCACGATCAGCGGCAGTAAAAAGAACTCCGTCAGTATTGCGCTCGCATATGCGGGATTGGCAGGAGCTTTTACCAATACGCTGTTTGTCATGAGCGGTATTTTTATTTTGTATAAAGACGCCTATGCAGAGGCGGTCGGTGTGGCAGGCGAGGCGGTTTTGGATGTCATTATGGGTGTTGTGACGTTCAATGGTATCGTGGAGGCTGTTGTGGCGGCAATCATCGTGGCTGGTGTCGGTTATGCGCTGTCAAGGGTAAAACCGGTCTATGAGCGCGGACGATGAGCCGGACTATTACATAAAAAAAGAAAGCAGGAAGCGGGAATGATATTAGCGATTGACATCGGAAATACCAATATTGTGATCGGATGTATCGAGGGAGAACAGGTGAGATTTGTGGAACGTGTGTCCACCAATCTCTCCAAAACAGAGCTGGAGTATGTGGTGGAGTTTCGAACGTTATTCGAGCTGTATCATATCGGACTGACGGACATTACGGGGAGCATCATATCCTCTGTCGTTCCGCCACTCAATAATATTGTGAAGGCGGCGCTTGAGAAGCTGTTTCATAAGGCACCGCTGTTAGTAGGACCGGGAGTGAAGACCGGACTGAATATTTTGATGGATAATCCGGGACAGCTCGGCTCCGATCTGGTAGTAAATGCGGTTGCCGGACTGCACTATTACGGTGCGCCTATTATCATGATCGATATGGGAACGGCGACCACCATCAGCGTGGTGGATGAAAAGAAAAATTATATCGGCGGCATGATCCTGCCGGGCGTCAAGGTATCCTTGGATTCTTTGGTCAGCAGAACGTCCCAGCTTCCGCGGATCTCGCTGGAAGCACCGAAAAAAGTGATCGGGAAAAATACCATTGACTGTATGAAAAGCGGTATCGTGATGGGGCAGGCGGCATGCTTAGACGGCATGATCGAGCGCATTTTTGAGGAGCTCGGCTATGAAGCGCCCGTGGTGGCGACCGGAGGGCTGTCCGGAAGTATCGTGCCTTATTGTAAGAAAAAAATCGTATATGACAATGAACTGACATTGAAGGGTCTGAATCTGATCTATCAGAAGAATGTTGCGGATGATGTAAGAAGGGGGGACTAAGATGGTAGCAGGCAAACATATCGTGCTCGGTGTAACGGGCAGCATCGCTGCTTACAAAATCGCATCGCTTGCCAGTATGCTGGTCAAGCAGAAGGCGGATGTGACTGTGATCATGACGCCGAATGCCACGAATTTCATCAATCCGATCACCTTTGAGTCACTGACCGGGCATAAATGTCTCGTGGATACGTTTGACAGAAATTTTGAGTTTCAGGTGGAGCATGTCTCCTTGGCAAAGCAGACGGATGTTTTTCTCGTGGCGCCCGCATCGGCCAATGTGATCGCGAAAGCGGCGCACGGAATTGCCGATGATATGCTGACGACCACGCTGCTCGCATGTACCTGTCCGAAACTGTTTGCCCCTGCAATGAACACCAGAATGTACTTAAATCCGGTGGTGCAGGATAATATGAAGACGCTCTCCCGTTACGGTATGGAAGTGATCACACCGGCGCGCGGCTATCTGGCGTGCGGGGATACGGGAGAGGGCAAGATGCCGGAGCCGGAGGTACTCTTTGAATATATCGTAAAAGCGCTGACCCCGAAGGATCTGACGGGGAAAAAGGTACTCGTCACGGCAGGCCCCACGCAGGAGAAGATCGACCCGGTACGTTATATCAGCAATCATTCCACCGGAAAGATGGGTTACGCCATCGCAAGACAGGCGATGATGCGCGGAGCAGAAGTGACTCTTGTATCAGGAAAAGTGAATTTACAGCCGCCGATGGGGGTGCGGATGGTGCCCGTAGTATCTGCGGCGGATATGGCGCAGGCGGTCAAAGAGGCAGCGCCCGAGCAGGATATCATCATCAAGGCAGCGGCAGTGGCGGACTATCGTCCCTGTGTGATCGCGGATGAAAAGCTCAAGAAAAAGGACGAAGAAATGTCTATTGAGCTGGAACGAACGGAGGATATTCTTGCTTATTTAGGAGCGCATCGCAGAGAGGGGCAGTTTTTGTGCGGTTTTTCCATGGAGACGGAGAACATGGTGGAGAATTCGCGTGCAAAACTGGAAAAGAAGAAGATTGATATGATCGTCGCCAATAATCTGAAACAGGAAGGCGCGGGATTCGGAACCGATACCAATGTGGTGACCTTTCTGACAAAAGAGGAATCGGTGGAGCTTCCGATGATGAGTAAGGAGGAAGTGGCTGACAGGCTGCTTGACCGCATATTGAACATAATGTGAGAAGAACTTCTAAAGCTCATGCCAATGGGCATTTCGCTAAGAAGTACTAAATCTCACATTTGTGAGAAGAAAAAGAAAACGGAGAACATGCGATGATATTTGACCGCTTCTATCCCGATGAAGATGTGGACAGCGTCTATGATATTGATTTCGAGAAAAGAAAAGAGCAGGGCGTAACGGGCGTGCTGTTTGATATTGATAATACGTTAGTGCCGCACGGAGCGCCTGCGGATGAGCGGGCGAAGAAGCTGTTTGCAAAACTGGGCGGACTCGGGATTCAGGTTGTTTTCATTTCCAATAATAAAGAGCCCCGCGTGAAGATGTTTCGTGACGGCGTAAACTATGGCACTTACATTTACAAGGCGGGCAAGCCGAATCCGAAGAATTATCGGGAAGCGATGCGGCGGATACATTCGGATGAGACGAATACGCTGTTTATCGGAGATCAGCTTTTTACGGACGTCTGGGGCGCAAAGCGCGCCGGAATCCATACGATCCTTGTAAGGCCGATCCATCCGAAGGAGGAAATTCAGATCGTCTTAAAACGCAGGCTTGAGGCGGTCGTGTTGTTTTTTTACCGCAGAAAAAAGAAAAAAGGGGAGAAGGCATGAAAGAGATCAAGGGAACAACCGCTGTCTGCGGGCTGATCGGAAACCCGGTGGAGCATTCGATCTCGCCGATCATCCACAATACGCTTTCCGAACTTTTGGACGTCGATCTTGCCTATGTGACGTTTCGCGTGGAGAATGAGCGTGTGGGGGAGGCGGTGCATGGCGCGCATGCGCTTTCCGTCCGCGGACTGAACGTGACCGTGCCGCATAAAAGCGCCGTTATCCCGTACCTTTGTGCGATCGACCCGCTTGCGGAAAAAATCGGCGCCGTCAATACGCTTGTGCGCTGCGCGGGCGGATATAAGGGGTATAATACGGATATGCCGGGACTGCACCGGGCGCTTGTAAGCGAGGGGATCGCACTGGGGGACAGGGAGGTGCTGATCTTGGGCGCGGGCGGCGTCGGGCGTGCCGTCGCGATGATGTGCGCCGTAAACGGAGCGTCGCGGGTATATCTGCTCAATCGGACGTTAGAAAAAGCAAAAGAGGTTGCCGACGAGGTTCATGAGCGGACGGGACGCGACTGCATTTTTGCGGCGGCGCTTTCCGATTACCGGTCGATTCCGAAAAAGCCCTATCTGGTCATTCAGGCGACGAGCGTCGGGATGTTTCCGCATGTGGAGGACGCGGTCATAGAGGAGCAGGATTTTTACGAGTATGTGGGCGTGGGCGTCGATCTGATTTTTAATCCGGCAAAGACGAAGTTTATGAAGGCGGCAGAGCAGGCGGGCGCACGGACGATGAACGGCTTGAAAATGCTTCTTTATCAGGGAATTCTGGCCTATGAGCTGTGGAACGACGTGAAAGTGACCGACGGACAGGCTAAGATCGTATATCAGAAGATGAAGGAAGAGATGAACATTCATGAGTAAGCATATTGTGTTGGAAGGCTTCATGGGAAGCGGGAAAACGACCGTCGGCATCCGTTTGTCCTACAAAATGGCGATGACGGTGACGGATACGGACAAGCTGATCGAGAGGGAACAGCAAAAAAAAATATCGGACATTTTTGCCGAGGACGGCGAGGAGGCGTTTCGGCAGATGGAGACCGAATGCCTGAGCAATCTCGCAAAGCAGGGGCACGGACAGATTATTTCATTGGGCGGCGGCGTGCCGATGCGCCCTGAGAATCGGGAAATCCTGAAAACGCTCGGCATGGTTGTTTATCTCAAGGCAAAGCCGGAGACCATCTATGCGCGTGTGAAAAACGATACGACCCGCCCGCTGTTGCAGTGTGATGATCCGCTGACAAGGATTCGTGAGCTGATGGCAGAGAGAGAAAGCATGTATGAGGAGGCGGCCGACGTCATCATTGACACGGACAACCTATCCGTGGAACAGATTTTGACAGACATTGTCCGCGAGGCGGAAAAGAGGGGGATATAGTCATGCAGTTATTAGTGATCAACGGACCGAATCTGAATTTTCTGGGAATCCGTGAAAAACAAGTTTACGGCACGCAGAATTATGATGATCTGCTTCATATGATCGCCGAGAAAGCGAAAGAGACAGAAGCGAAGATCGAGGTATTCCAGTCCAACCATGAGGGGGCGATCATCGACCGGATACAGGACGCGTATTTTGACGGCACGCAGGGCATTGTCATCAATCCGGGCGCGTATACGCATTACAGCTATGCGATTCACGACGCGCTGCAGAGCGTCACGATGCCGAAGGTGGAAATCCATATCTCGGATATTACGTCGCGGGAGGCGTTCCGTAAGGTGTCCGTGACGGCGCCCGCCTGCGATCGGCAGATTTACGGGAAGGGACTTCCGGGGTACTTAGAGGCGATCGATCAGGTGATCGCGCTCGTCAGAGAACGGGAATAAGCTGAAAAATCAAAGATTTTACCTATTTCGCCAAAAAATAGTTGAAAAATATGCGTTTATAGTATAAACTAAATGGGAATTATAACGTGAATAGCGGGAGGATTATTTTATGATATCTGCAGGTGATTTTAGAAACGGCATCACCATTGAGTTGGACGGTAACATTTTCCAGATCATTGAGTTCCAGCATGTGAAACCGGGCAAGGGCGCAGCCTTTGTCAGAACGAAGCTGAAAAATATTATCAACGGTGGCGTTGTTGAGAGGAGCTTCAGACCGACTGAGAAATGTCCGCAGGCACGTATTGACAGAAAAGAAATGCAGTATCTTTATGAGGACAGCGGTTTATATAATTTCATGGATACCGAGACCTATGATCAGGTTGCGCTGAACGCGGATACGGTCGGCGATGCGCTGAAATATGTCAAGGAGAATGAAATGGTAAAGATATGTTCCCACAACGGGAATGTATTTGCGATTGAGCCGCCTCTGTTTGTAGAGCTTGAGATTACCGACACTGAGCCGGGCTTTAAGGGCGATACCGCAACGGGTGCGACCAAGCCGGCAACGGTGGAGACCGGTGCACAGGTCAATGTTCCTTTGTTTGTCAATCAGGGGGACAAGATCAAGATCGATACGAGAACCGGGGAGTATCTTTCCAGGGCATAAAAAAGAATTTGCGTTCCGCAAATTCTTTTGAAATGCCCGAAAAGAATTTCCTACGGAAATTCTTTCAACGAAATGCCTTTGGCATTTCGTTTGTGCTCACGAAAACTGCATGATAGGAAACTGATAAGACAATGGAGAAGATTTGAAATAGGCTTTCTTTTTCATTGTCTTTTTTATTGTCTGAAATCAAATACACGGGGGTTACAAAAATGAGGAATCAAAATAGAACAGAGTACGAACAATTAACACAGCAGGGCTTTGTCGAGCAGGCGGAAAAGGCGTTGCGCAAGGCCGTAGGCAGCGAGGCGGACGTCTCGGTTCAAAAAGTCTGCAAAAATAACGGGATCATACTGACGGGAGTCAGCATTTTCGGGCAGGAGAGGAATGTATCGCCGACCGTTTATCTGGAGAGCTATTACGAGCAATATTTACAAGGGGAGGGCATGGAGGAGATTGTGGAAGAAATTCTTTCCTGTTATCGGGAACATGACCCGTGGCTTTCCTTTGACACCGGATTTTTTGTGGATTATGAGCTTGCGAAGGAGCATATCGCGTACAAGCTGATCAGCCGTGAAAAAAATGAAAAGCTCTTGGAGGAAATCCCGTACATTCCCTATTTAGATCTTGCGATCACGTTTTTCTGTAAAATAGAACATGAGGAACTCGGATGCGGAGCCATACAGGTACGCAACGAGCACATGTGGATGTGGGGCGTCACCAAAGAACAGTTATTGGAAGATGCCAAGCGGAATATGCGTACGCTGTATCCGGAGCTGGTCTGTACCATGCCGGAGCTGTTAAAGAGCGTGGAAAAAGAGCAGGAGGTTCCGCAGGAGATGATCGAAGAGGTCGAAAAGGCAAAGGAAATCGCGATGTATGTTGTGACAAATGCATATAAGAGCTATGGAGCGGCGGTCATGCTGTATGAAGGGATTTTTGACGAATTATCGGAGCGATTGAAAAGCAGCCTTGCCATTCTGCCAAGCTCTGTGCATGAACTGATCGTCCTGCCGGTGCAGAGTAAGGAGGAGGCAGCATCCCTTCGCGATATGGTCCATGAGATCAATACAACGCGCGTAGAGCCGGAGGAAGTGCTGACGGACAGCGTGTATTATTACGGACGGGATGCGCGCATTGTGACGCTTTTGGGGAAACACTGATTTAATCAGTGTCGCCCTAGAAGAAGCGGGGCGTGAGAGCGCATCGCGGGAGGGCAGCGGGACAAGAAAATCACGCAAATATATTGACGGATATGCGAAAAAAGAGCTATAGTGAAAGACAGTGAAAGAAAGGCGGTTATCATAATGGAATATGAGAAAGAGTACAAAAATCAGTGCTATGATGAGGAGCGCGCATTATATGGCGTGCGGAATACGTTGGTGGAGCATTGTGTGTTTGACGGGCCCGCGGACGGGGAATCGGCATTGAAGGAGAGTAAGAATATCGCAGTCCGTAATTGTCAGTTTATGCTGCGCTATCCGTTCTGGCATGTGGAGCAGGGCGTGATCGAAAATTGTACGATGTCGGAGGGCTGCCGTGCGGCGCTTTGGTATGATACCGATGTAATAATCAATGACTGTGACATGGGCGGCATCAAGGCGCTGCGTGAATGCGCAAAAATGAGTTTACATAACTGTCGTATCGTATCGCCGGAATTTTCGTGGCGCTGTTCGGATGTTACCTTAAAGGAATGTGACCTGACAAGCGAGTATCCCTTTTTTGAGACAAAGAGACTGGTGCTCGACAACTGCACCATGAAAGGAAAATATTCGTTCCAATATGTGGAAGACGCGACGATCAGCAACTGCAATCTTGATACGAAGGATGCGTTCTGGCACAGCAGGAATGTGACAGTCGTTGACAGTACGGTAAAGGGAGAATACCTTGGCTGGTATGCGGAAAACTTAAAATTTGTGCGCTGTAAGATTATCGGAACACAGCCGCTCTGCTATGTCAAGGGACTGGTATTGGAGGACTGTACGATGGAGGGGACGGATCTTTCATTTGAGTACAGTGACGTCACGGCGGATATTGTCGGAGACATCGAGAGTGTGAAAAATCCGCTTTCCGGGCGGATCCGCGCATGGCATATCGGAGAGATCATCCGCGAAGACTCCGTCAAGGGAGACGGGAACTGTGAGATCGTGACAGGGTATCGTCGCTAAGGAAATACGGATTATGAAAACATTTTTACGGATAATATTAAAGCCGATGTCTTTTTTGCCGGCGGTTCTTGTCATGATTCTGATCTTTCGTTTTTCGGCGCAGACCGGAACCGAGTCGGCGAAGCTCAGTATGAAAGTAAGCCGATATGTTGTTTCCGGAACGGAGAATTTCTTCGGCATACGGTTTACGCAGGAACAGATGGAGAAGGCGGTGGAGCAGATTCACTATTATGTCAGGAAGCTGGCGCATATGACGGTCTATTTTATTTTGGCGGTCAGCGTTGCGTTTCCGCTGTATGTGTACGGTGTCAGGGGGATATGGCTGATGCTTGTCGCAGGCATGATCTGCATTGGTTATGCGGGGCTGGATGAGTATCATCAGTCCTTTGTTGCGGGCAGAGGACCGTCGGTAAAAGATGTCGGCATTGACAGTATCGGAATATTTTTGGGGATTATCTTTACGAGAATGATCGGATGGACGGGAAGAATGACGCTGTTTCGATCGTTGTCACGCAGGAGAATGGAAGATGACGACAGATAGGGAAGAATTGGTGGTAGAGGGCTATCGGTTTGCCAATATGGAGGACGCTGACTTAGCACGGCTGGAATTAGAAAAGATCAGGGCAGTCGAAAGCAGGTTGGATTATCAAAATGGAGAGATGGTCTTGAGTGTCTATAACCGCGCCGTCATGAACCGGACGTTTCAGACACCGGTTGGCTGTAAGTATCTCATAAAGCTGCGGGATTATCTGCTGGATACGGGCGTGGCGAAAGAAAACGAGCTGAGGGCGATTCCGCTCCAGACACAGTTTTCGGGAAAGGCAAGGAATCAGGAGGGGCGTCGGCAGAGCGCGGCCGCAAGCGAGGAAAAGGAGCGTACCGTTCCGATATGGTCGTTCCGCATTTCGCTCGCCGTGAATGTGATCCTGGCGCTGCTTGTGGCGGGGATGTTTTTGATCGCGATGTCCGGCGATAATCCGAATATCCTGAATTATAAGTCAAAGATCTTGAATGAATATGCGTCGTGGGAGCAGGAGCTCCGCGCAAGAGAACGCGAGGTGAGCGGACGTGAGCGTGAGCTTGGCATTACGCCCGAATATCCGAACCGCGTGCATGAAAGGGAAGAAACGGAGTAATCGGGAAGCTTATGGATCGATTAAAAGTGTTGGTTGTGGATGATGAGAGCCGTATGAGAAAGCTCGTCAGGGATTTTCTGCTCCGGAGCGATTATGAGGTTTTGGAGGCGGAGAATGGCGCGCAGGCGCTGGACATTTTTTTTGAAGACCAGGAGATCGCGCTGATCATTTTGGATGTGATGATGCCTCAGATGGACGGTTGGCAGGTCTGCCGGGAAATCCGTTCCTATTCCAAGGTGCCGATCATCATGCTGACCGCAAAGAGTGACGAGCATGACGAGCTGCAGGGCTTTTCCCTCGGTGTGGACGAGTATATCACAAAGCCGTTCAGTCCGAAAATTCTGGTCGCGCGCGTGGAGGCGATCTTGAGAAGAAGCGGCTCGCTGAAGGAGGAGACCATAAAGGAGGCGGGCGGTATCGTCATCGATCAGACGGCGCATGTCGTCAAGGTAGACGGCAGACAGATCGATCTAAGCTACAAGGAATTTGAGCTGATGTGCTATTTTATGGAAAATCAGGGCATCGCGCTTTCGAGAGAGAAAATCCTAAATCATGTATGGAATTATGATTATTTCGGGGATGCACGCACGATTGATACCCATGTCAAAAAGCTGCGCAGCAAGATCGGGGAAAAGGGCGCATACATTAAGACTATCTGGGGTGTCGGATATAAATTTTCGATTGAAGACTGAATGATATCGGCACATCATTTTCTAAGCGAGAATTATTTTCTTTTAATTTATTTTTAATCTTTTCCACATTTCGGTTTAAGGTCCGTTGTGTATGATGATATCAGTTCACAGGTAAGCATGCGATACAAAATCTGTGATACGAAAATAACGGATAACCGGACAGGGAGGAGAATCATCATGGAAAATTATGAAAAGGTAGAAAAATTAAGAGAGCGCGCCAACGTAAGCTATGAGGAGGCAAAGGAAGCACTCGAAAACAACAATTGGGATATTCTGGATGCGATGATCGCATTGGAGAAAAGCGGAAAGACGAAAGGAACAGGGCAGGCGGGCTATTCCACACAGGGCATGCCGAAATATGAGGGCGTGATCGACGACGAGCCGGAGAGCAAACATGATTTCTGCGATGCATGCAGGCGTTTCGGACGCTGGTGCGCACGGATGATCAAAAAGGGCTGCTCCAATTACTTCTATATCACGAAAGGCGGAAAGGAAGTGCTTGCCATTCCGGTGCTTGCGTTGATCCTGGCGTTTATCGTCGCTTTTTGGCTCGTGCTCATTTTACTTGTGATCGGTCTGTTCTTTGACCTGCATTATCATTTCCGCGGACCGGATCTTAAAGCGGTGGACTTAAATAAGGCGATGGACAGCGCGGCGGAGACGGCAAGACAGATGAAGGACGAGTTCCATAACAGGGAGAATGAATAAAAAAGAACGCTGTGCGTTCTTTTTTATTCATATGTGGGAGGTTTTGAGATGGCACAATCCATATTGATCGTGGAAGATGAAGAAAAAATAGCGCGTTTTCTTGAATTGGAGCTGTTACATGAGGGCTACGAGGTCGAAAAGGCACAAGACGGGAGAAAAGGGCTTGAAAAGGCGCAGAGCGGGCGGTTTGATCTGATGATCCTTGATGTGATGCTGCCCGAGCTAAACGGCTTCGAGGTGCTTCGGCGCATCCGGCGCGAATCGAATATGCCCGTCATCATGCTGACGGCAAGGGATGCTGTGATGGATAAGGTAGCAGGCTTGGACGGCGGCGCGGACGATTATATGACAAAGCCCTTTGCCATTGAGGAACTGCTTGCAAGAATTCGTCTTGCACTCAAAAAGAGAAGCGCGCAGGGCGCGGGGGAGGAGCATGTTCTCTCCTGCGGCGGACTGACGCTTGATGTGCAGAAATACGAAGTGCGCTATGAAGGGAAGCTGATCGAATTGACCCACCGGGAATTCGAGCTGCTGCGCGTGCTAATGGAAAATAAGAACATCGTTGTTTCCAGAGACACGCTGTTACAGAAAGTATGCGGCTATGACTATATGGGTGAGACAAACGTGATCGACGTCTATGTGCGTTATGTCCGCGCAAAGCTGGATGAAGTGTATCAGGTAAAGATGATTCAGACGGTGCGCGGCGTCGGATATGTGATAAAGGACAGTGAGGCATGAAAGAAAATTGGGAAGAACAACTAAGAGAAGAGAAAAATAAAGATCGGGGCACACAGCCGAATGAGACCGTACGCGTGACCTCCATTGCGCGCAGGATCAATTGGAATACGGCGCTGTCCCTGTTCGGCGCATTCGTATCCATCGATGTGATACTCTGCGTGATACTGGGCGCGGCCGCATTGTATTGTCTGGACGTGCAGTATCTTGGCGAGTTTCATTGGAATATTTCGAGGACATTTCTGCACACGAAGCCGATCGAGGAGCTTGTGCTGCAATGCGGCGAACCGGGAACAAACGAATATTATACGGTATTGATCGGTCCGTGGCTTTCTGCGCTGCGCTATTCGGCGGCGGCGCTTTTAGTGGTGGAGCTGATACTGGTGCTTCATCGATTGCTGTGGGGAACCCGAAAAGTCCGTTACTATCTGCGCCCGATCCGGCAGATGGCGGAGCGTACCAGACAGTTGAGCGAGCTTGCCATGGATGAGAGCCGCTATCAGAATTTGGAGGAGGCGATCTCTGATCTGCACGTGGAACGTCCGGATGCGCGCCTTGAGGTTTCCAACCGGGAGCTTCAGGGAATCGAGCGTGCCATCAATGATATGCTGGAGCGGATGCGGGAAGCGAACAAGCAGCAGACACAGTTTGTATCCGACGCCTCCCACGAGCTGCGCACGCCGATCGCCGTCATTCAGGGCTATGTGAATCTGCTTGACCGCTGGGGAAAAGAGGATGAGGCGGTCTTGGAGGAAGCGATCGGGGCGCTGAAAAATGAGGCGGAGCACATGCAGCATCTGGTGGAGCAGCTGCTGTTTCTCGCGCGCGGAGACAGCAACCGGCAGAAATTGGAAAAAAAGAAAATGTCATTAAACAGCATGCTGCGTGAGGTATATGAGGAGTCCCTGATGATTGACGAGCAGCATCATTACCGTTTTGAGGAGAAAGGAGAAGCGGTGATCTGCGGGGACAGCGATATGATCAAACAGTCTGCGCGTATACTGGTGGACAATGCGGCAAAATATACAAAAGAGGGAGAAGAGATTACCCTGCGGGCGGGAATCGGAATGGACGGCGCGCCTTTCTACAGCATTCAGGATGACGGGATCGGCATGTCGCAGCCGGATATGGAGCATGCATTTGACCGTTTTTACCGCGCGGACGCCGTGCGTGGAAATAAGACGGGCGGAACCGGACTCGGACTGTCCATTGCCAAGTGGATCGTAGATCAGCATGGCGGTTATTATGAAGTGGTCAGCAGACAGGAATTGGGAACGCGTTTTACGGTCATATTTCCGAACGACAAAATCTGAACTGTGTTTTTTCTGTGAACACAATTGTACCGAGCCGGATTCCCTGCTAAAATGAAATCGCATCCGAACCGAAAAACGGAGGGAATGACATGGATGGGAACAAAAAGAGCAGATTTGGCGTACAAGACTCCATAAAAAAACAATTTGCATTGATCTTCATGCTGGTTTTGGCAGGCACCATTCTGCTCTGCTTTTTGATCAATCAATTTTGTCTGCAAAGATTTTATATCCATAATAAAAAACAGGTACTGCTTCGCACGTATCATACGATCGCGGAGAATGTTCACGGGAATCAGCTGATGTCAGAGGCGTTTCAGCTTGAATTGGAAAAACTGATCGGACGTTATAATCTGGATATTCTTGTGATGAATGAGTATGCCGTTCCGCTCTTATATACGACAAGCGATGTTGATCTCTTAAAGGTGCAGTTTTTTGAACTGGCGCTCGGTCTGTACGGCGGTACGGTCTTAGAAAAAGAAGAAGAGGAGCTGTATCAGATTGAGCGTGTGACGGAGCAGGCGTCCGGCATGGACTACATTGTCATGTGGGGCTTTTTTGATCCGAAGGATATGTTTTTAATCCGTACACCCATCGTCGGCATTGAGGACAGTGTGCAGATCGCAAACCGCTTTCTCATGTACAGCGGTTTGGCGGGCGTGCTGCTCGGCGGTGTGATCATCTGGGTTGTCACGCGCAAGGTGACGGCGCCGATCCGTGAGCTGTCCGAGCTTTCCGAGAGGATGAGTCGGCTTGATTTTGATGCGCGTTATACGGGAAAAGAGCAGAATGAGATCGGAAAACTCGGCATGAATATCAATCAAATGTCAGATGCGCTTGAGCGGACGATATCGGAGTTAAAAACCGCAAACAACGAGCTGCGCAGGGACATTGCGGTCAAAGAAGAATTGGAGGCGCAGCGCAAGGAATTTTTATCCAATGTATCCCATGAGCTGAAAACGCCGATCGCCCTCATTCAGGGGTATGCGGAGGGATTGCAGGAGGGGATTGATGAGGATGCGGAGGGGAGAGCGTATTATTGCGGCGTGATCATTGACGAGGCAAATAAAATGAACCGCATGGTAAAACAGCTCATGACGCTTGACCAGTTAGAGTCCGGGCAGAACGTGACGACGCTGGAACGATTTGATATTGTTGCGCTTGTCAATAACTATGTGCAGTCTGCGGATATTTTAGTGCGTCAGTACAATGCGGAGGTTTCCGTTGAGCAGAGAGGCGCGCTCTATGTGTGGGGGGATGAGTTCAAGGTGGAGGAGGTCGTCATGAACTACTTTACGAATGCCCTCAATCATTTGAACGAAGAAAAGAAGATTGAAATTCGTTTTTTAGAGGAAGAAGAGCGGCATGTGGTACGCGTGACCATATTTAATACGGGATCGCCCATTCCGGAGGAGAGCCTTTCCTATTTATGGGATAAATTCTATAAAGTGGATAAAGCGCGGACGCGCGAGTACGGCGGCAGCGGCGTCGGGCTTTCCATCGTCAGAGCCATTATGAACACCATGCATCAGGGGTATGGCGTAAATAATTATGATAACGGCGTGGAGTTTTGGTTTGAATTGGAACGTGCCTAAGGCATGGAAAGGGGATACATATTGAAAAAGATATTAAAAGTATTTTTTAAGACACTGAAATGGTTATTGATTGCATTTGCTGCTGTCATTGTACTTTTTTTCATTGTTCGCTTGATCGGGCAGAAGATTTATGACAGGACACCCGAAGGCGGTATCAATGAGCAAATGTATGTCGATATAAACGGCACAAAACAGTGGATCAGTATCTACGGACAAGATAGGGACAATCCTGTTTTATTATATCTGCATGGCGGACCGGGTTCGTCTACAAGTACCTATGATTATGCTTTCACGAGAAAATGGTCTGATGTGTACACGGTTGTTACATGGGATCAGAGAAATTGCGGAAAAAGCTATTCGTCTGACCAGAATGATACGACATTGACATACGATCTGATGATGAGCGATGGCTTAGAAATGACAAAATTTCTATTAGATTATCTCGGAAAGGATAAGATTACATTGCTTGGTCATTCGTGGGGAACCTATTTCGGCTGTAACCTTGTGCTTGCATATCCGGAATATTACGAATGTTATATTGGGACGGGGCAGCTTGTTGATTTTTATCAGAATGAGATTGCTTTTAAGAAAGAAGCCATTAGGTGGGCGGGAGACGATGAAGAAAGCAAGCGTCTGATTGAAAAATTGAATATTGATGATTTTTCGACGGAATATTTTATGGCCAGAAATACCTTGATGGAAAAATACGGCTATCATATGTTAGTTGATGGAACAGATTATAATCTGATCGCCGCACAAGTATTTAATCCCTACTATTCACTTGGAGATTTTTATAAATTATTTAATTCAGATTTTAGCGTATATGATGAATTTTTAGGGTCGGATGAATTTAACAAATTCTCACTACTTGGCAGGACCGACTATCAAGTGCCATATTATAATATTAACGGCGATAAAGATTATCAGACCAATTATCTGATCGCACAGGATTATTTTGAATCGGTAAACGCTCCTCGTAAAGAGATGTATATTATGGAAAATACGACACATGGTCTGTTAGAGTCAAAATCAGAGGAATTTTCAGCAATCTTGCATGAAATTGCACAAAGGGAGCATCAAAACGGATAATGCAAGTGGGTTTGTAATTGATTTTTGCTTTATGGTTGACAAATCTAATTGATTACTGTTATAATATAAATCAAAGGATGTGGAAGCAGTTGATTTTTCTATAATTGGCTTAAGGAGAATATATGCTTCGATTTGAATTTTACAAGATTTGTAAGCAGAGGATGATATTTTTTGCTTTTGGAATCCTGTTGCTTTATGCAGTTGTCGCAGTGCTTGAAATTCATCATCCGGATCATTGGAATAATATCGTATCCTATGAGAACGGTGAAACAGTAAATGGTAAGGAAGGATTAGCTATCAATCAGGAACAGGCAAAACGATATGAGGGTGAGCTTACAGATGAATTGGTAGCAGAAGTTTTGCATAATAATTCCGGCATGTTGGATACAACAACTTCCTATTTTATGAATTTTTATGAGGGAGATGATGGTCATGTTTTGACTGTGAGGGAGGCGTATCCATTTATTAACTTTAAACTTACATATGGTTATTCGGACAGTTGGGAATCTTTTTTATATAGTTATTATGGACTCATGTCGCTGTTTCCGCTCTTTATTGTGATTGTGTTTTCTTCGTTGTTTTCTTATGAGATACATTGCGGAATGTCAGCGATTGTGCATACTACTCAATACGGAAGAATAAAATGTGCAAGGGCCAAGATTCTTGTGAGTGTTATTATCACAAATATAGCCTTTATAATTGTTACTTTTGTGAGGGTGAGCGAATTTCTAATAAGATATGGTATAGACGGACACGAAACCAGCATTCAAATAGGCAAGTTCGGGTATTTTTATAAGAGCCAAATACCTATAAATTATCTAGAATTGAGTATTCATTATATTTTATTGAGCCTTTTGTGTGGGAATATGATTTTATTGATTGTGCTTATTGTTTCTTTGAAAAGTAAGGGGATGATGCAGGCGTTGATTGTTTCGTTTGCATTACTTTATATATTTAATCCGACTGCAATATATGCAATGACAAAAAGTGATAAGCTACTTTATCTTATATCGCTTTTACCTATTAATGTGTTGAAAATAACATCAGTGGTAAGCGATTTTAATTCAATTTCAATCTTTGGATATCAATTGCAATGGATATATTTTATTGAAATTTTTTATGTGTTGGCCTTGGGGATAGGATTCTATCTTTTTTGCAGCAAAATGGTAAAAAGTCAGAAATTTTATGGGGAGTAATGCCGGAAACTTTTCTTGGTCTAAAAGCAGGGAGTTGGAGGATTCTGTCATGAAATTGGAATTACGGAATATAAAAAAGAACTATGGTGATAAGGAGGTTATTCATGGGATTTCCTTTGAGGTTGAAAAAGGAATCTGCGGAATCCTCGGTCCGAATGGTGCCGGAAAATCGACTATGATTCGTATTATATGCGGATTAGAGAAGCCAACAGAGGGCGCGGTTTTATATGATGGAAGTGAAATCTCGGATATGGGGGAAAGTTATAGGGAGAAAATCGGGTATGTCCCGCAGAAGGTGGGATATTATCCGGATTTTACAGTATATAAATTTTTGGAGTATATAGCGGAATTAAAAGGAATTCAAAATAAAAAAGATGCTGTCGGGCGGGTTCTTGACGTCATGGGGCTTCAGGATGATAAAACCAAGAAAATGCGCCATCTTTCCGGAGGAATGAAGCAAAGGGTCAGCATTGCACAGGCACTGCTGAATGACCCCGAATTTCTGATCTTGGATGAGCCGACTGTGGGACTTGATCCAAATGAACGGTTGTATTTTAAAAATCTGATTACTGATATGTCATATGATAAGCTCATTTTGTTAGCTACTCATATTGTTTCGGACGTGGAAGATATCGCTGAGCGTGTTCTAATACTGAAAAGCGGAGAAATACAGATAGACGCTTCTGTTTCGGATATTATGTTGGGAGTAAAGGGGAAGGTATGGGAATGCCAACTGATTTCTATGGAGGATGTAACCCGAATAAAAAATGATTATAAAGTTAGTAGCACAAAACATAAAGGAGGGGTAACAACCCTGAGAGTGATTAGCGAAGTGAAACCCTGTGAGGAAGCACAGCAGGTCGATGCACTGCTGGAGGAAGCTTATATGTCTTTTTTTGAAGGCAGGATGAAATAATGGAAAATAGTTTTGCTGTCTAATTTTATTGATAGATTGACTGATGGAACAACGGACTATAGAAAGGGCATGCTTAAAATACTCGATTTTGAATGGTGATTTTTTCGTGGTATTTGTTTAACATATAGAATCATTAATTATTTTATATAATTTATAATTGGTGAAATAGTAAAGAAGGGAGGAAAAAACGATGAACAAAGAAAGTAATACAAATCCAATGCTTTTATCTGAGCAGGGAGCAACCAATGCAGAATTAATTCCATTGTCTGAGGAAGAATTAAATGCGTATTATGGTGGCTTTTGTAAATGTACATGTCCTGGGAAATGTTGTATGCATGACTGTTTTAACAAAACGTCAAGGGTTTTTACGAATTGGTATTGATCAATACGAATCTATACAGGCTGCACTGAAATAATTGCAGCCTATATAGATTAAACTTGAAAATTGAATTGCTGGTTTGCTATTTACACAGAAATTACATTTGTTGCATATGTGAAATAAGGGCTAAGAGATATCAATAGTTTTGTATAACAGGGTATTTGTTCGTTATAGAAGGGAGATGAAAGGAATGTTGAAGATGGAATTGTACAAAATATGTAAACGGCGAATCGTATTTGTAGCATTTATTGTTCTGTTTGGATTGACAATGACATTTTCCATAGTCCAACTGTTGCCCAATTATACGGCAAATATTGCTGTTACAGAAAACGGTGTGCTGAATGGCAGGGAAGGATTGCAATATAATATCAATTTGGCAAGAAGCTATAAGGGTACATTAACGGATGAACTGGTTCATAAAGGGATTGATGGATATGATGGGGAATCGGAGTATAGTTCACCATTATATTATTTTTTTTGGAGATTTGTCTTATTTGGAACCGATGACGCTATTTCAGTGGAAGATTGGTATCATGAGATTGATTTTGATATACATTTTGGATATTATTCCGGCTGGTTTACATTGGTTTCTAATTGGATTTCAATTACATATCTGTTTCCGATTTTGATTGTGATTGCCTTTGCACCTTTGTTCTCTTATGAGGCTCAAAGCGGGATGTATGGTATCCTGTTGACAACGAAAAATGGAAGAAAAAAATGTACACGGTCGAAGATTCTGGCAAGTTTTTTTCTTATGAATATAGCATGGATTTTATTGGCTGCCGTTTTGTTGATTGCCGGCTTTTTTATATTTGGTCTGGAGGGATATGATACGAGCATACAAATTGGGTGGGCTTATTATAATTATGAGAGTGTACTTCCTTTTTCTTATATGAAATTGCTTTTACATATCTTTTTAATTGACTTTTTGACTTTTAATAGTATTTTGTTTATCGTGATATTGATTTCATTTCGCAGCAAGAGTCCATTTACGGCTACATGCATTGGACTGGCAATTTTGTATATTGTGAGAACGGATGCGATAGGTGCTTTTTTTGACAATAATATCTTAGATCATGTGATGTCGTTAACTCCAGCAAATGTTTTGGATGGTGAGTATCTAGCATCTTTTCAGCCAATTCATTTTGGAGGATATCAGATCCAATGGATTTGTTTTGTAGAACTGTTTTATATTGTGGTCTTGCTAGCTGTGATCGGAGTATTGATGCGGGCTTTGAGTAGAAACCAGAAGTATTTTATTGACTAAATGGAGTATATGACAATGAGGAAAATACCATTTATACCACAGTTCCAACAGGCAGAATGTGGTTTATGCACGATTGCTATGCTCTTGAATTATTATGGGGCTAATTATACTTTATTTGATATTCGGCAGCAAATTGGAGTTGGGAGGGATGGTATTTCAATTAAATGCTTAATAGAATTGCTATGTGAATTTGGTTTAAAAGCAGAAGCGTATAAGTGTTCGGATATAGGCGCATTAAGGCTTGCAAATGTTCCTTTTATTGTTACAACAGAGAAAGAGCATTTTATTATTGTGGAAAAAGTAACGGATAGCAATATCTATGTTGTAGATCCTGCAATAGGGAGATTAAGGTACGGATATGATGATTTCCTAAAAATATTTGATGGAATTATCATAACTGTTTGGTGTACAGAACAATTCAGAAAAGTGAAAAGGGACTATAGAGTATGGAAAACGTTTTTACCAATTGTAATGGGAAATAAGAAGAGATATGTGAAAATTGTAGGCATGACTTTGAGTATCTATTTTATTATGTTGGAGATATCAGTACAAATAAAGAATCTGATGAATGATATGCAGAATGGACACAGAGTGTATACGTCAATTATGTTTATCTGTGGTTTTATTCTTTTATATATATTAATGAGTTACCTTAAAAATGTAGAATTAGTTAAGATAAAAACAGATATGGATGAGAGGGTTAATGAAAAAGTTATATCCCGGTTGATGAAATTACCATATAGTTTTTTTGATACAAGAAGCAAGTCAGATATCATATATACGCTCAATAATATTTCCATCGTCAAAGATATGTTTGTTACCTGCTTCTTGAATGGACTGTTGGATTTGGGAAGCATTATCATCATATTAGGGTATTTTTTTATTTCAAATGCGGAATTTACATTATTGGTCTGCTTGATTATTATACCAAACCTTCTTCTCTCCATATTTACTCAGCCTCTTGTTATGAGGAATAACAAAAATATGATCAATGCGAAGGGGAAAATTCAGGGCAAGCAGATGGAAATGGTATATTCTATGTTTGATATTAAAGTGAGGGCAAGCGAAGCAGCTGTTTTGGAAGAATGGAAGGAAGGCTATCAAGAATATCTTCATAAATACAAAAAAAATGAAAGTTATAATGTAACATTGAGTACAATTTTGTTCATGTCCCAGACATTTTCACCATTTATTGTATTTACGTTAGGAATCATATTAGCTCAAAGTGGTAGGGGAAATTTGGGTGATATCATTGCTTTTTTCCCGCTATTGGAAATATTATTTTCGCAAATATATAGGGTTTTTTATACGATACAGGATGTGATCAGAAATTCTGTTTTTTTAGAACGTTTGGGAGATATACTTTGTTCAGATATAAAGGCAGAAAATCATAATAGTAAAGAGGTGAGAATAAAAGGTGAGTTGAAATTGAAAGATCTATCTTTTAGATATACAAAAAGAAGCAAAGAAATCTTGAGCAAAATCAATTTGGATATCGGTCGCGGGGAGAAAATTGCTATCGTTGGTAGTTCCGGTTCAGGGAAAAGTACATTATTGAAGTTGATTGCATGCTTGTATGAAGTGACTAGAGGAGCCATACTTTTTGATGGAATAGACTCAAAGGTTATTGATAAAAAGACTTTAATGAGTCAGATCGGTATAGTGCCGCAGGATGCAGTATTATATAACAAAACGATTCTGGAAAATATTACTTTGGGAAATGAAGCGATTACGTTAAGAGACGTGGAAATCGTCACACAAATTACAAATATTTATGATGAGATCAATCGTATGCCAATGAAATTTTATACGGTGATATCAGAATCAGGAATGAATTTATCCGGTGGACAACGGCAGAGAATAATTTTATCTCGAGTACTTATTAAAAAGCCTAAAATTTTATTGTTGGATGAAGCTACAAGTTCGTTAGACTATATCAATGAAAGAAAAATATCTGATTATCTATCAAAAATTGGTGCAACAAGAATTATTGTTGCGCATCGACTGTCTTCAATTATTGATTCGGATAAGATTGTGGTATTAGATCAGGGGAAAATAGCGGAAATAGGAAATCATGGTACGCTAATGTCAATGAATGGAATATATAAAGAACTATATTGTCGCGGAAGTGATTGCTGAGGTCTCGAGACGAAAAGAGTAATTGACATAGAGAATTTAAATGAGAGGAAAATGTTATGAAGTATATGTTTAATAAATCGGTTACATGGATTCATAATAAGGATAGAATCGTGCTGTTCAACCATGAAGAGGGAACGTGGATTAATTTACATGAAAATGTGTTAAATAATATTTGTTGGTATTTGGATCATAATATTGATGTGGACGATAGGCTAGGAAAGCTATTTGGTACTTTAATAGAAAATAAAATCATCATTGAGATGGTCTCTATAAAACCAGTGATTGAAAATGTAACGATCATGCTGACTAAAAAATGTAATTTATCTTGCAAACACTGTTGTGCTTCCGAATTACAGCTTTGCTCTAAAGATATCTCAGAGGAAGTACTAAAAAAAATTATTGATTTAAAACCTATGCAGATTACTTTGTCAGGAGGGGAGGCTTTGCTTCATCCTGATTTCAAAAAGATAGTTCAAATGCTGAGGGAAAATTATAATGGGTTGATTACATTAGCATCAAATGGTTTGCTTATCGGCGAAAACATTGAACTTATTGATAAATATATAGATAAAGTTGAAATCAGTCTGGATGGGTATAACGAATATATCGTAGGAAAGTATAGGGATGCTGGAGTATATAATAGGGTGATTGATGCTGTAACAAAATTGAAAAGTATTAATAAAAGGACAGCGATGTCAATGGTTACTCATGATACTAGCAATGATTATACGAAAAACTTTAACGAACTGAACGAAAGATATGGGACGGTTCCGATAATAAGAAGTCTGCATATAAACGAAAAAGTTATAAAAAACATAGATGAATTAGTGGAAGGTGGGTTGAAGACTTACCTATGTGTAAGGAAACGAGAAATACTGGATTCTAAATTAAAAGCAGGTAGATGTGGAATGATCAGGTATCAAATTTTTGTTGATACGGAAGGTTATGTATATCCGTGCGGGGGATTGGCAGAAGACCAGTTTCGCATTGGTAATATTGATGACCAACAGCTTTGCTACGATATTAGTTTCAATCCTCATAAGTATTACAATAAAATTATTAACAGAATGTTGGATCAGGATGTATTCAGTAGATGCAGAGACTGTTGTGTAAGACCATTCTGTTGGAATTGTATGGGGGAAGTTATTTCCGTGTCTAAAATAAAGGAGTTATTTGATTTTTATTGTGAAACGAGATATGAAAGATGGAATAATATCGTATGGAGCAATGGCGATAATGCGACATAGAAAGACGAGGAGAAGACTAGATGCAATTTACGATTTGGATAACTTATGATTGCAATTTGAAATGTTCCTATTGTTATGAAGGAAATGAAAAAAGGAGTACAAAGCTGAGTTTTGAGAATGCAGAAAAAATTTTGGCCTTTATACAACAAAAAGCACAAGACTGTACGGATACGATCAGTATTAACCTTTATGGAGGAGAACCGTTATTAAATTATGATGTATTTTGTTTTATTGTAAATACTATAAAGAAATGGGATAACAGGCATTTGGCGATTTTTACGACTACAAATGGAACACTTCTGGATGATGAAAAAATAGAGTTTTTAACAGGAAATTTAACAGAGCTTTCGTTGAGTATAGATGGAGAAAAGGGGACACATGATAAGTGTAGAAAATACAAAAATGGGAGTGGTACATTTGATGATATCATTCCTTTTATTCCCCAATTACTATCAAAAAGCAGGAATATAGTTGCAAGATTAACTGTTACTCCCGATAATGCTGAAAATCTTGCGAACAATATTAAATTCTTATATAAACAGGGATTTAACAAGATAGTTCCAGTCATTGATCAATATGACCCGAGGTGGAATCATAATTATATGAAGACGTTGATTGAGGAATTAAAAAAGGTGATTGATCAATTATATGTGGAATCAAAGGATATTCTCGTAGGTATGATTGAGGAAGTGGGGTATAGAAAAAGTAGCTTATGCCTTGCAGGAACTAAAACTATGCATTTTAGCCCGGATGGTGATATTTATCCATGTGCCCATGTGATGGGATATTTAAACCTAAAAATAGGAGATGTGATAAATGGTATAGATAGCAATAAGGTTAGGGAAATTCAGGCGTTAAATGGGATACCTATAGAATCTTGCAAAGGTTGCAGTTGGATTGAGCTATGTCATGGCGCGCGGTGTAAATTAATGAATTATGCAGTTTCTAAATGTTATGATCCTCCATTTTCGGCTTGTATGAATGAACGGGTATTATTGGAAGTACATAAATACTATAGACAAAATATTTTGGATAAGGTATAAGTTTTACCCGTAATTTCATAATGTAAAGACTAACAAAAAGGCGGAATATACAGATAGTGCTGATTGGATTGCGATGAAAGGGGCATTCATTCGCTTTTGCAAAGCGGAAGTATGGTTTCGGATTGATTACCAGCAGGCTGAATCTAACAACAGGGATTTCCATAGCATTGTCGGTTATTGCAATGAATGTGGCTCGGATATACAGATCCATTTTGCACTTGTTTTTGAAATATCATTTTTCAAGGTACAAGCAGCATGAATTTGTACGGATATTTATACAATAATCTGGGGAATTTATTGTGTCATGGAACATTCATTATATATGGAATGTGGTTCTTTAATTTTCCTGTTTGGGATTGTGTAATGAAAACCCATTTTCTCTGCAACTCCTAAATGGCATCTTCAAGAAGGGGAATGCTGTGTTCGTTAGGAGTAATAGCAAAATTCCAGTCTCGTGATATTGTCTTTCCACCAATACTCGCTTATAAGTCAACTTGAATGCGGTAGGGGACAATTGGGTTTAAAGACAACAACATTTAAAAAGGCAGATGCCTCATTTTAATTTTGAGACGGGGTTAATAATCTACTAATAAATGCTGCGATTGCAAAGGACACCTCATATTTGTTAGAATCATCTGTCAAATCGTCTGGTTCGATGCAAGGAACCTACAAATCAAAAATATATGAATCGTCTAATTGTATATGGAAAACCTCTTGAATGGATTTATTTGTTGTGTTATAAATGTGCAACTAGTTTTTGCTCTTTTTGCGTACATAAATCGTGTAAAAACCTTGTTGTTTCCATTTGTTTTTTGTGCTATGATAAAAACATGCAGTAATAGGCAGACGGTGAGAAGATTGGAAATGAGAAGACATTTTCAGAACTGTTTGCGCCGGGTGAAAGGAATGGTTATCAGAATGAAAAAGTTAAGATCAGGATTTCATAATAAAAAATGGTGTGTGATAGCAGGAATCTGCATGATAACAGCGGCATTGTGCGGCTGCGGAGGAAAATACCCGGAGCTGACGGATGAAGATGAGCAGGCAATCCTCAGATATGCGGCGACACTTTTATATGAAAACGATCAAAACCGTGATTCGCGTCTGATGACTGAGGATGAGATGATACTGGCGATGCAGAGGCGTGCGGCGCATGCCTATATGCCGGAGCCGGAGCCGACGAAAGAACCGGAGCAGGATGCGGACGGAGAACATGGGGACGGACGGCCTGAGGATGATCTGATCGGCGGCGAGGTGGTTGAGACGCGCACACTCGCGGAATTTTTCGGATTACCGGGAATTGACATTTCATATCAGGGTTATTTTTTCACAAAATCATATCCTGAAGATTCAGAGGATGATTTTTATTTCGCAATGGATGCGCTGTATGGTAATGAGCTGCTGATCCTGCAATATACGATCACGAATCAGAATGCGCAGGCGGCTCAGGTGAATATTCTGGACTTAAAACCGCGCTTTCGTGCTTTCATCAATGACGGTTCACAGATCAATGCGTTGACAACGCTTCTGTTGGATGATATGAAGACCACGAATTGTACGCTGGAGCCGGGAGAGAGCCGGGCGGTTGTCGTCGTGTTTGAAGTTACGGAGGTGGAAGCGGCGTCCATGCAGCAGCTCAGGCTGACCGTGAAGACCGAGGAAGATTCCTGGACCGTGGAGCTTTTGGAATCGGGTGAGCCGGTATCCGATAATGGGGAAGAGGACTATCAGACGGCAGAGAATTCAGAACAGGGAATGCCGGTGTTATACTATGAACTTCCCGAAGAGTTTATCGAGCAGGCTGACGGAATGTATCTTGCACCGGATTATCCGGATGATCCTGCCAATATCGTTGTTATAGCATCCGATTATGATCCGGAAACCTTCCAATACACGAAGGAGTCTTATTGCGAGGAACTGACGTATTTATATGGGCAGCTTTACGGTGATGGGGTTAAGGTGGACTGCACAGAGTTTACCGAATCAGAGATGAACGGCTGCAGAACGCGTTTGATCAGAATATCTTGTGCGATGCTGGATATGGAGCAGGTTCAGTTTGCAGTTGAGACCGGAGAAAATAAAACGATGGTGATTACTTATTCGCAGGTCGTTGGTGGTCCATGGACGGATGCATTTAATGCCAGCTTAGACTCCATTCGTATTGAAGCAAGATAGGTTTGTAAGGAGCACTTCTTGAAGGTCAAGAAAGCCTGATCGAATAAAATCTGATTTGTCACAGGAACATTTTGAAAAAGGGGTTATAAAAATGAAAGGGACTGCTGCACTTTTGCGGTAGTTTCTTTTGTTATACAGAAAAGATCAAAAAATCAATAAAAAAATAGAAAAAAGATGTTGACAATATGGAAAGTGCGTGCTAGTATATCACTGTTGCGGCTCGACCGGAAGGCCGGGAGCGCAGGAGACGGGCAGGGACCCATCCGGCAGGAACAGAGGCTTTTAAGGCATGTTTCGGGGATAGGG